>CAZSSP010000090.1:0-1603 GCA_964609695.1 uncultured Bacteriovoracaceae bacterium | reverse complement strand
AAATCTGCTTGTGAGAAGGCTATGCTTTCTATATTTTCACCCCTCCATGAATTCTAAAAAAATATTCATTCGATTTTTTATTCTATTTCTAAATACTTTTATATTGGGCTCACCTCGCTGTGAAGACAATTGTGATGAAGCGCTTAAAATGCGTTTCACTTCTAATGTGGCCAGTTTTAGAAAAGTGAATGTTCCACTCGAAACTGTTGAAAGAAAAATTGGAGCTACTCGCGATATTGAGGTGGTTGAATTTCAGACTCTGGGTGAGCAAAGATTTTCTGAAAAAGATCTTTTTAATGAAGCCGCTGATCTCATAGTTGGAATTGATGTGATGGGAAATACTCAGGGGCACACTTATTTAGTGATCGATGGAATTCGAATTGATGGGCGAATGTTCTTTGCGCCGCAAACAGAGATAAAAGAAGGATGGACCATAAGTAATGGGCTCATTATTAGATACAAAAATTTACCAAAGGCTAATAAGGATGCTCTTAAGGCTTGGTTAAATGCTCCAACAGTATTGAGAACTCCAACCTGTGTGGCTGCTGCATGCCGTATCCTTTATGATATTGGAGGATTCGAAAATCCTCCCTCTAAGCATTACTGGTTCCCTTCTCGCTTATTAAAGCATTTGGCGCGTAATGGGCTTACAGGGGATGATGGCGCAAGAATACTTCCCGAAATTTATACAGTGAACCGTGATGTCTATAAGGTGTGGTCGAATCTCCCCGATTGGAAATCCGTGCCTTTCTTTATCTTTAAAGTGCTTTTTGATCCCTACACTTGGGCCGGCGCTAAAAGAGATGGATTAGCCAACGGTAAAAAATAAATAATTCGAACTTAAGTTTAATTAAGTGTACGGCAAAAATACGAAAAGCTAAGAATTCCCTTGTGCGGTAGTCCTCAATAATTGAGGGGCCCAAAGCATAGCGGGAGCCTATAAATGAAATCGTTGAAGTTGAGTGTAGTTGTTTTAGCTTTAATTCTTGTGTCTAAAAATTTTGCTGGCGAAAATCCACTGTTTAAAGCCAGGCAGGCTCTCTCTTATTACTCTAGTATTCAACAAAGTCTTCAAAAAAAGGTGGAACTTCATTCAGAGATGAATGATGAAGATTTTTATGCAGATTTAGAGGCTTCTCATCAAAAAATAATCAGTGTTTTAGATCGTGAAATTTCCACTGAAAAAAGAGAAGAAGTTCGGGAAGATCTTGAATATGCAAAGACTCGTTTTCTTAAGTATTCTACTAAACAAAGGCAAATGACTAAGGAAGTTTTAGTGGGATTAGAAGCAAAATCAATGATTCAAATCCAGATGGTTATGGATATTCTAACTGCATTTATTGCAGATAATACTATGACTAGAACAGCTATGTATTATTACAATGTGGATGGGGTTGAGGCTCCTGCAGAAACAACAGTTGATAGTGTAGATTTCGATTTGGGCTATGATGAGGCCAGTGTGGAATCGTTGGTTAAGTTGGGATGTGGCCTTAACGGATTGTTTTCCAAAGAAGACAATGCTGCAGCTATGAATCTTCCATTGTTGGCGATTTCTTTAACAAGCGATTTGTTGGATTCTGTAAAATCTAATGAGTTGCTTTAA
>CAZSSP010000089.1:0-1630 GCA_964609695.1 uncultured Bacteriovoracaceae bacterium | reverse complement strand
GTGAAAGTTCTTTGTAACGAAAACAAGACTTTAAGTGGTCGTTATACATTCCAACAGCCTGCATATGAGCATAAATTATTGTCGAGCCTACAAACCTAAAACCACGCTTCTTGAGATCGGCACTTAAGGCATCAGACTCCGGACTTCTTGCGGGCAACTGTTTTTGCTGAGTCCATTTATTTACAATGGGCTTATTTTTTACAAAACTCCAAATATATTTATCAAAAGAACCAAATTCTTTTTGAACTTTTAAGAAGGCCTTAGAATTACTCACAGCAGATTCAATTTTTAAACGATTTCTAATGATCTCAGGGTTTTTAATCAAAGATTCAATTTTCTTAGCATTAAACTTAGACACCTTAACGGCGTCGAAATTAGCAAAAGCTTTTCGGTATCCCTCGCGCTTTTTAAGAACCGTAGACCAGCTCAGCCCCGCTTGCGCGGCCTCAAGAATAAGAAACTCAAAATGAACTTGATCATCATGAGATGGAACACCCCATTCGCAGTCGTGATATTGAATCATGAGGGGATCGGCACCAGACCATGGACAGCGATTTTTAGTTTTCATAGATAAGCGACTTTTAACCCGACAAATTTAAAGCTACAAGTTAAGATATAAATTGAGAGGACATCCTGATGAAAAGTATTTTATTAATTATGCTACTGGGCTCGTTGGGAGTTCTCACTCGTTATTTAATTGATCAAAAACTTGCCCCAAGCCAAACATCAGCATTTCCCATCTCCACTTTTAGTATAAACATTGTAGGTTCCGTGCTGATAGGATTTTTATTTGTTTTATGTAACGAAAAAGCACTAATACAAAAGGATCTTGGCCTAGCGCTAATGACAGGTTTCCTAGGAGGCTTCACCACTTTTTCAGCCTATTCCCTTCAAAGTCTATATTTAATTCAAGAAGGTCATATTCAAAGAGCCTTATTATATTTTATTGGCAGCCCCCTGATTGGAATTTTAGGTGCTTGGCTGGGAATTCTCACAGGAAGACTGATTTAATTTAAATGGCAAACTTAATCCAAATTGTAGACGGAGATAAATCCTTCGGACCTCGTCTTCTACTTGAAAAAGTTAGATTCTCCATTGACGACAATGAACACATTGGTGTGATTGGCCCCAACGGTGCCGGCAAAACTACACTCTTCAAAATTTTGGTTGGCCTTGAGGAACTCGACAAAGGTTCTCTCATCAAACGCAAAGGATTGAGAATTGGTTATCTCGTACAACACGACACCTGGACTCCAAACGAAACCGTGGAGGATTACTTAAAGCGCGGAACAAGCATGCCTCTTTGGGATGCCAAAGCGTTAGGCAAGGGTCTTGGAATTAGTGAAGACATTTACTCAAAACCGATAGAATCACTCAGTGGCGGATATCGAATGCGATGTAAGCTTTTACATCTTCTTGCAGAAGAACCCGATTTGCTGCTGCTCGACGAACCCACAAACTATCTTGATTTAGAATCCGTGATTGTACTCGAATCTTTTTTACAGGGTTATCAAAAAACTTTTTTATTAATTTCTCACGATCGAGAATTTTTAAGACGAACTACCGACCACATCCTCGATGTTGAAGCAGGAGATGTTGTAAAATATCCCGGCAATCTCGATGATTATTT
>CAZSSP010000088.1:0-1996 GCA_964609695.1 uncultured Bacteriovoracaceae bacterium | reverse complement strand
GATTGTTGTGACTCTAGGCACTCGTGTAGCGCTTCCAGGTGCATGCGGATGCGTTCCATTTCTTCGCTGCAATCTCTTTTTTCCATTAGTAGCGCTATTTCAGAGGCTAATCTTTGTTGCTCGACACTTTCTACAGAGAACTTAGTAAATGATTCTTCCATTCTTTTTTTGAATTGTTCTTCAAGTTCTACTTGTAACTTAGGAAGTTCGAGAGTGACGGCTTCCCATTCTTTATTAATGGCGTCCAAGCATTGGGTTAAATGTAGGGCTACTCTATAGCCTTCTTCTCTTCTTATTTTTTTTAAGGAATCAGCAAGTTCTAATAAAGCTGGCTGGACTTCTTCTAAAGTCATTTTTTGATCTAAATGTTTGGGCATCCAATATTCAGGATGCCTCGAGAGAATCATGGCTTGTACAAAAGAGGGCAGTGTCCATGAGGATATTCCTTTGACTGATTTTAAGGTGTCTTGAAGGTGTAAGAGTAAATTTTGCACATGATGCTTCTCATCTTTTTTATGTGAGGAGGAATCAGGAACTTCTTCCACCGTGAAATCAAAAGATCCTCTCGAGAAAATTCCTTGAAATAGAGATTTTATAGGGAGTTCAAGTGCAAACCACTCTTTGGGCGCGCGCCATTTGAGTTCAAAAAAGCGATTATTGATAGATTTTAAATGGAAACGGAAAAGACGATTGGAAATAGTTTTTTCAATAACAGCATAACCTGTCATGGACTCTTGAGAATCAGTCTGTTTAAGAGAGGAAAATTTTATCGAAGTCACGATACCTATCAAAACGATTTTTCATTCGTGTTGCCTGCGGGGTTTTTATAAGTTTCGCAAAGTGATTGCGAATTTTTTCTAGTAATATTTTAGAGGCTAATTCAATATTCTCGTGAGCGCCTTCTCCCTTTTCGGGAATGACTTCATCGCAAAGACCAATTTTGTAAACATCTTCAGCGCGAGGCTTGAGAGATAGAGCTGCTTTTTTTGCTTCGGCAGCTGTGCTCCAGAGAATGGCTGCGCAAGATTCGGGGCTAATCACTGAGTAAGTGGAGTTTTGCATCATTAATAAAATGTCAGAAACTCCTATGGCGAGTGCTCCACCAGAGCCACCTTCTCCTATGACACAGGCAATTGTTGGCACATTACATTCGAGCATTTTCCCTATGGAAAAACCAATAGCTTCTGATTGTCCTCGTTGTTCTGCTCCAACACCTGGATAAGCTCCGGGAGTGTCTATAAAAGTTAGTAAAGGTTTTTTGAATCGTTCCGCGAGTTCAAAAATTCGACAAGCCTTTCTGTAACCTTCAGGTTTGGCCATTCCAAAGTTTCTTAGAATCTTTTCTTTAGTATTACGTCCTTTTTGATGGCCCAAGAAAAAGACGGAGAGCTCCTTTTTATGGCTTCCAGAAGCCTTAAGCTTTCCAATTCCAGCAATCATAGATGGATCATCGCCAAAACATCTGTCGCCGTGTAACTCTTCGAATTCACTGAATATATTCTTAATATAATCCAATGAGTAGGGTCTTTGAGGGTGGCGACTTTTTTCAACAGCCCCCCAGATCTCATCTTGTGTTATAGTGCCGCTGAACAGCGACTTTTCTTTGGACTTCATAGTTCAAAAGATTAAAGCATTTTTTCGCAGTGGGATGAAATAAAAAAAAAGTTAATTTTATTTTACAAGGTCGTTGACACTTTGATGGTCCCTCTATAAACCATCTCCCACTGAGTTGTTCTTTGAAAACTAAATAGCAATGACGGAAGGTTCGCGAAGAGAGTAAAATCTCTTTCGAGAACATAATGTCCTTAGTCAATTTTCTTAAGAGATTAAGAAAAAGTAATTAAAAACGTTTTTCCGAACGTTAGTTATCATAAATAGTAAATAATACAGGATGCTCTTCGGAGTATCTTGTTTATGCCAGTTTGTTTGAAGAGTTTGATTCTGGCTCAGAACGAACGCTGGCGGCGTGCCTAACACATGCAAGTCGAACGAGAAA
>CAZSSP010000087.1:0-2409 GCA_964609695.1 uncultured Bacteriovoracaceae bacterium | reverse complement strand
ATGCTTTTCAATGAGAGACTTCCATTCTTCGATAGCTTTAAAAATTAAACCTTGGATATGATTGCCTTGAGTTTCTAACTTTTGAAATTGCCTCTCTATTCTGGAATCTTTAAAGAGCACTTCAGAAATATCGTCAGCAGGATCATCGGTCGTTAGAGTGGGTTTTCGATCCTCATGTTCTTTGTCCAAATTTTGTAAAATTAATGCAAAACCACTTGGTTTTTTGTTTTTAGATGGTGTTTCAGCTTTTTTAGAACGAGTAGGGGGTTCTTTGCCGTTGTTTATTGGCTTTTCATTCGTAAAATCTGAAGCGCTCTGACTTAGTACTGTTGGTCTTAGTGGAGTTGAGGTTAGTGGAGTTGAGGAACTTAGTGTTTTGGGGAAGGCCTTGAGATCGAAGTCCTTTTTCCATTCAGGGCTAACTTGAGCCTTCCATTTTTCATAGGAGTCAAGAAACAATTTAGAAAGCAAATAGGGCATTTGCTGATTGTCTTCGAGTGTATCGTCACTGAATTCCTCTTTGTGGCTTTGAACATACTCCTTAATAAAATAAAGACTCTCTAAAATGTCTTGCTTTTGGACGGAGCTGTAGTTGTTGTCGTTGAGATTGAGCGAGAGTTGGACAAATAAAGCGCTAAGAATTTTGTTTGTGTCGAAGTTCATTGGAGACACATAGGTGGCATAAGTGTGTGCTCGTTTATGGTATTCGCCGATGAACTTAAAATGCTCAACTAATTCTAAAAAACTTTTACGATCAAAATAATCTTCGTGGTGAAAAATGGATTTTTCAGAACTTTCACGACTCATGAATGTTCCGAATTTTGCAGTAACTCTTTCTATAAATGGAGGGTTAGAATTCACTTCGTAGTTATAGAATTGAGAGGCGTAGTCCTCTGGCATCAAGTAAAGCAAAGTTATAACAGCCTCTAGTTTGAGAATGTTAGAAACATCGTTAAATCTTTCGGGAGAAATTTCAGACATTTTTAAACCGGCAAAGAGGTCCTCTTGGCCAGCATTACGAAAATGCTTTGAAGGTGCTTTTAGAATTAAATTTCGAGTTTCAGTGAAGAGTTCTTTGGCTCTTTTATGGGAGAGTTTAAGTGATTGCGAGCCTAACTTTAAATTGTCTTCTTTCGCTTTAGCTTTTAATCTTTGATCTGCTTTAAGTTGAGCTAATTCCGCATCGAGAGCTTCTACTTCTTCGATAAAGGCCATTAAAGCTTTTAGAGAGTCAGCGTCTAATTCCAGAGGAGTCCCACACGAAAGATCTTTTCCTTTTGAATCTTCGCTTGCATTTGTAAAATTTAAAAGACTTGAAAAAAAGGCTAATATTAGAAGAAGAGAAGTTGCTCTCATAAAAGCCCAGGAAGCTATCCTAATTTATATTTATTTGGTAGCGAAATTTCTATGAGTTAAGGAATTAATTTTTATTATTCTGGTTTTTATCCTCATCTGCTGTTTTGTCGCTAAAAATTGGAACAATAAAATTTTTAGTTAATAACGAGCCTTGCACGCTAATAAGAAAATACCAACTAGTTTCGAGGAAGGCAGCCGAGGCTAAATTTTTAATACTATTTTTATTGAGGTCACCTATGATTTTAATGTCTATGACTCTGGTGCCCGGTAAGTAGCGACTTAGGGTAAGGTATAAAACATTGGCTATTGGAAAAATGTTAAAAGGCATGGGGATGAATGTTGGGGCGCCTTTATTAAGCTGCCTACAGGCTAGATGAGTGCAGCTTATAGACAATAGCTTTTTACTTTGTAGTTTTAGATTTTCTAATTCTTCAGGACTCACTCTGATGCCAAATTCTATAAATGTTATTTTTGCAGCTTTGCCTGCTTTCACAGCTGCATCATATCTATGACCTGTATAAAGCACATTTTTGTCTACTCGAAGTTCAGTATGCCAATTGTGAGGGAAGTAAATTATAGAAACTTTGTCGTCGATCCATTCGACTTTAGGTTTTGAGGCTTCGGTGATTTTAGCTAAATCTTCAGGGCAAGGATTTTGACCTTCAGAAAAGGCATGAAATGCCACAGTCATGCTTAGAACTAGAATGGCCCCTGATTTTTTCACTTCATTACAAATTATGACATTAAATTTATTAATCTTTTAGTGCTTTGTTCTGCCATTAATATTCTATTGTGCGCTAAGAAACGGGCCTGGAATAATAAAACAAAAATTTATTAGTAGCTTTAAATTCAACTACAAGAGCATCTTGGGGTGGGCTCTTGGGGCAAAGGCCCAAGCCTCAGGGGTCGCCCAAGCCGTTCTTGTTGTTGAATTTAAAGCTATGAATAGAATTACAGGCCCGTTTCTTAGCGCACAATAGAGATATTAGACGGATTCTCGCCAGCCGGTCTGAGTGAGCCAAAATTGAGGAATGGCCGTGATGTGTTTAAGCT
>CAZSSP010000086.1:0-2624 GCA_964609695.1 uncultured Bacteriovoracaceae bacterium | reverse complement strand
GCAATGGCGTTTGCAATTCTGTCGGAGCCCACTTCAACGGGGTTTCGATATTTTATACTAAGACCTGTTTTTGTTCCTGCTTGGAGCATGAAAGGGTTTAAGCCAAAATATTTCACGCAACAACTGGCCACTGTGTGATTGAGGTCGGGCACTACAGAGCACACGGCAATTTTTCGTATGAGTTGCGGGTCGAGATCGTTTTCTCTTAAAACGCTTTTTAAGAAAACCCCAATCTCATCTGAGCTCGTTGCAGATTTGCTGGATTTACGAAAAGTTAAAATGAGTTCGCCGTGAGTGTCGAAAACACCTGCGTATATTTGGCTGTTTCCAATGTCTAAGGCAAGAATCATAGGCTCACATTATCGATCAATCGCACACCATTGAGTTTGACCGCTCCAAAACGTCGATTCCATTTTTCTTCTAAATAAAGCACTTCAAAACCATCTTTTTCTAAGAGGATCTTTGTTTCTTCGAGACTAAGACCAGCTTTGAGATTCTGAGAAAAACGAGGGGCCATTGAAAGTGAGAAATCATTCAAGTTTTTATTCCGTGAACTTAAAGCAAGGCCCTCTTCGTTTCTGACGGTCGGGCAAGCCACGATTTCAACATCCATAAAAAAGGCTTTAGTCATTCCTTGAATTAGGGAAAGTTGTTGATAATCCTTTTCTCCAAAATAAGCTTTAGTGGGTTTTACAATTTGTAGAAGTTTCATGACTACAGTTAAAACACCGTCGAAATGTCCGGGACGGTCTTGTCCACAGAGAATTTTGGAGTCTTTGTCTTCTACGATTTTATATTGAAAATTGTCGCGGTAAATATCCTCTGCTTGAGGATAGAAGACGGCGCTTATGTTGTGTCCTTTAAGGAGTTCCAAATCTTCTTCAACGTTGCGAGGGTATTTTTCTAAATCTTTGGGGTCGTTAAATTGGGTGGGGTTTACAAAAATACTGACAATAGTGTGGGCGTTTTCTTTGAGGCTTCTTTCGATTAAAGAAATGTGACCTTGGTGAAGAGCTCCCATAGTAGGTACAAAACCAAGGCTACCTTTTAACGATCGAGACAAAGTCTTCATTTCATCAACATTTTGAATAAATTCTAAGCTCATACGTAAGACTCCTTTTGAGTAGGAAATTGCGAAATTTTAATTTCGTTATCAAATTTGTTTAAGGCTTCAATCACTAAGGGTTCAGATTCTAAATAAGTTTTTAGAAATTTTGGTTTAAAGCTTCCATTAAGCCCTAACAAATCTTGAAGTACTAAAACTTGACCATCGCAATAGGGACCTGCGCCGATTCCAATAGTAGGAATCTCTAAAGATAGTGTGATTTCTTTGGCTACATCCGTAGGTACGCACTCCATAACAATGGAAAAACAACCTAATTCTTGAAGCCTTTTAGCCTGCTTAATTAAGTCTTGTTTTTGCTCTTCTCCGCGTCCTTGAACTTTGTATCCCCCGAGTTGGTGAATAGATTGAGGTGTCAATCCGATGTGGCCTTGTACGGGCACGCCGCTTTTTACTATATGAGAAATAATGTCTTCATGACCCCAAACGCCTTCAATTTTTACGGCGTTGGCGCCAGCCTTCATGAGACCCTCAACACAATTCATGGCCACTGCAATACCTTTTCTGTTTGAAAGAAAGGGCATGTCTCCAATCAGAAGTTTGGGAGAGTTTCCGAGTCCTCTTTTAACGGCGGCCACGTGTGTGGCCATCATTTCGGGTGTGGCCGATAGGGTGGACTCAAATCCGTGAATCACCATGGCTACGCTATCGCCAACCAAAATAGAATCGATGTTGGATTTGGCTATGATTCTGGCAAAAGCAGCGTCATAGCAAGTCACCATAGAAAGTCTGCGTTCCTCAACTTTAGACTTTTGAAAATCAAGAATGCTCATGTTTGTAGGCCTCCCAAAATGCGCGATAAACGGCTTGATACGGATCGTTTTCTAGCGAATCGATATTGTTTTGAATAGTTGTCAGATCATTTCTTACGAAAGGTCCCGTGAGAGATCGTTGTGGATCTTGAGTGATGTTTTCTAGATTTCTTTTTAAATAAGGAAGGGCCGCTTCAACGGGCAGGCCCCAACGATTGAGCTCGTTAAAAAATTTTTGCCAAAGAATTTGAGTGAAATTTCCCGACATAACACAAAGAGCGTGGTATCGAGCTTTATCTTCTTTGGGGATTATATAAACAGGGTTTGAGAGTGTGGGAAAAAAATCTTTAAAAGTTTTTCTGCCCTTTTCACAAATAAAGGGAATGGATTCATAATTTTTTAAATCATAAAGCTCGTGGGCAAAAGTATAGAGTGGGTGTGCAGAGGGGATTTCTGCTGATGTGAGTGATCCTGAAAAGTGGAGACAGTCTTTGTTTTTAAGTTCGGGATGATCATTATAAAAAGTTTCAATCGCAGCATCCGAGATGGCGAGAAGAATCACATCGGCTTCAAGAAGGCTATTCCAGGAATGAGCGGAGTTTTCGCGAGACCATCGAATGCATAATAGGCCACTCAATTTTAAGTAGTGTTCTAAATGTCTGGCTAGTCGTCCCGACCCCACTATTCCGTAAGTGGGTGTAGGCGCAGCCTTTAATGTGGCTTTGCTCATAGTTTTGGGTCACCTTTTC
>CAZSSP010000085.1:0-3052 GCA_964609695.1 uncultured Bacteriovoracaceae bacterium | reverse complement strand
TTTAGGGTCTTTTTCTTTTAATAAACATCCTAAAGATCAAAGAGCATCCTGACTCTCCCTGCGTTATCCAAGACTCGTTTCTCTTTATAAAAGCAAAAAGATCTGGACCAGTAAGATATCCTTTTCTATCAAAATGATCGAGAACGCGTTCCTGATAAGCCGTTACGAAGTTCTGCGAAGGATGTTTCCACTTAATGCCATTGAGAATTAAGTCTAATCTGGATTTCTCTTCGTCAGTCCAACTCAAACGATTTCTACCATTTTGAGATAAAATGACAAGAGCAAGGTTTTGCGCATCAACGTTGTTGGATTGCAAAATTGAAACCAGAAACTTTTTTAAATACAGTTCGATTTCTGGAGCTAAAAAGCCATCAAACTTAATCTCGGAACTAAAGTGTGCCAAACTTCTTGCCTTTTGTTCAGGATTCAAATTTGCCCAGGTTTTATCCAGTTTCTCCAACAGAGAAAGATAAACACTTCTAGGAATTCTGTGATCATAAGCTTGATTTTCTTGATCCCAAGAAAAAAGTCTAGCATTGAATTGATCAGGACTTAATTTAAATGAATCGGTAATCGATCGGTAGATTTCTTCAGCCCACTCTTCAACAAATTCAACTGGCACGATGTCTTGTCGACTGTAGGAAGCAAAGTGTCTTAGCCTTGTCACTGCAATTTTGTCGTCTCGATTTGTTTTCCAATCAAAAACCAATGCAGGTCGAAGTACTTCTAATTCTGGATCAGAATATTTGTTTACTCGACGTAGTACGCCGGTAAAATATGGCATCACTTCGTGAGCTTCCAGTCTCTTAGCGACAAAGTCTCGAGGTCCTTGCCACCGTCCAATTGCATATCGTGCAATTAAGGAGGCCTCCCGTTTGCCAAAATTTGCTTCGACATCAAACAATGCTGTCATGAATTTATCTTCCGTTTCAAATAGTTCCGGGGCGCTCTCTCGAAGAAGAGCCCATATTTTCTCATGTAAAGCATTGATCATAAAACCATGGGCAGTCGCGATTTGTTGCGCTGATACCAGATCGGTATATTTGAGCATTTTTTCAGTGTAAGCATCGTCGAGCCAATGCATGAACAAACTTTGACCGGAAATTCCCCCCCAGCTTTTTTCTGCTAATTCTTTATAAATACTTTTAAGATCTATACCTGATTTTTGTTGAGCATAAGATACGGAATGGGTGATTAATAATCCGGATATAAAAAGCCTCAACATGGCCTAATCATTTCGGTAGTTTGGTGTGTGAAATTAAGCAAAAAACCTACTGGCGATTTTTTGACCCTAGTCTTAAGCGCCTCCCTTGTTCATTTTAATTGGGATTTAAATCAAAAACTCAAAAATCTGGGGTTTTAGTCACCCCACGGATGAAGGAGCATTTCCATTTGCTATTTGTTACAGTTTAAACTGTCCTTTTTTAAAGAATTATCTATACGAAATTTATCGCCTTTTTCTCTTTTTCTTCTTTCGGCTTAAGATTCTACCCATTACGTGCGATAGGAGAACTAGCGTAAGTGCTAGCTCTCGGATCAATTGCAGGATACTTGCGATATCATGCATACGGCATCTCCTTTCGGAGCCCGTCCATTAGGCCGCCCTCATCCGTGAGGATCAAGGGTAGCCCTTACACTTTCTATGCCAATTAATTATCAAGTCTTCTAAACGTAAATTGCCTAATTGCAAAATCACGAAGCTATAGAACACAAAAGAGATTTCATATTTGAATATCTTAAAGACACTCGGGGTTCCCGATGGTCGAGCCATTGGGCGAAGACCTGAGGAAGGGGGTGCCCTGCCGTGTCTTTAAGATATTCAATTATGAAATGTCTTTTGTATTGCAAATGCACTTAGAAGCAAGAACTCGACATTTTAAGTCTCATCATCAGGGTCTTCGATATGCTTAACCGCTCTCGTTAACAAATGTGTAGAAACGGAACTTGTGAGAAAAATAAAAACAGGGACTAAAATAATTTTTATTCTTGTTTCCATATCCCAAGGCAGAAAAAATATCGAAACAAAGGCCAACAAAACTCCTAGGGTAGAAGCGAGTGACGCGCAATGCGCCTGCATAAACATTGTCGGCATTCTCCACACACCTAAAGCTGCTAAAAATAAAAAAACTGTGGCTATAAAGAAAACTACTGCTACAAAAATCTCCGCTAAAGAATCCATCATTAGGATTTCCTCTTGAGTCTAGGCGTTAGATATCTTGCAAAAGTTAAAGTGCCTAAAAATGAAATCACCGACAAAATCAGAGCCCCATCAATAAAATAGGACTGCCTGTTATTCATCGCCAAAAATGCGATAACAACAACCCAATAAGTAGAAAATAAATCTAGAGCTAAAATCATATTTTCAATTTTTTTTGCTTTAACAATCGAAACAAAAATAAACACACCAGATACGGCTAATAGAAAAAATGAAGAAGCGTGTAGACTTTCGAGTAAAGTCATTTAAAAATCCCTTTAAGCCGTTTTTCAAATCCATCTCGGCATTCTGCAATAAAATCCTTCTTAGTTGAATCCAAGAAAAGGGTGTGAACCAAAATACTTTTCTTATCCTCTGCAATTTCAACACTTATAGTTCCCGGAGTGAGAGTTATAGAATTGGCATAAATAAACAGAGACCACTCATTCTTCAAATCAGTAGGAACTTTTACAAAACTAGCTGTTTCTGGAAGTTTTCTTCGCAGAACTGCTCGAGAAACCTTATAATTAGCCTTCAATAATTCCTTCGAAAAAAATAAAATATAATCTAAAACTCTTAAAAACTTTTTCATCGGCTCAACACCTTTTCAATATAGGAAGATGAATCCCAAAGAGAATGAGAAGCCAATTCCATAATTGGAAGAATTTTAGGAAGAGCTAAACTAAAAATCACTAAGCTTATGTTTATAAGTATTATAGCCAAATATTGTGGCCATTCGAGGAGCTTGTGTTTCACTAAAACAGGCGTCTCTGCTTCTCTCCAAAAAACCTGATCCCAAATTTTAAGCATCGATATTAAAGTTATTAAACTCACTGAAAAAATTATAATCAACGAAAG
>CAZSSP010000084.1:0-3219 GCA_964609695.1 uncultured Bacteriovoracaceae bacterium | reverse complement strand
TCCAGCAAGTCCAATTAGACATGATGAAAGACGCCTTTGATCGCCCTCAAGGCGGTCCTCAAGGCCCTAAAGCCCCCCCCTCGCTTTAGTTTTCTACTGTGCGACGTTAAGAGTGGGTGTCATAAAAGGCAAAAGACTCCTGATTAAGGGGGATACGGGCTTTGGAGGTGCCTGGTCTGATAGATTAGTTTTGGATTTTGTTAGTAGCTTTAAAATCAACAACTAGAGCATCTTGGGGTGAGCGATGGGGCAAAGCCCCGAGCTTCAGGGGCCGCCCAAGCCGCTCTAGTTGTTGATTTTAAAGGTATGAATAGATTTCAGATCTTGCTTCTTCTCCTAGTGCTCAAAAACCCACTCTTAACGTCGCACAGTGAATTCTAATGGGCGGCGCGATTATGAAGTTCAGTTATAAAGGGAACCATGTATTTTCCGGGACAATCATGTCCTTCATTAACTGCGTAAGGACCGTCACGATGAGCTCCGACGTTTCGAATTTTATACCGACTCACTAATCTATCCTGGAGTTTTGTCATAACTTTTTTGAGTTCAGCATCGGGCTTTTGTTGTCCATAATCACCTGCGACAGCGATTCCGATTGTGCCCAATCTAGTGCCGTGAATAAAATTACAACCTCCCGCATGACTTCCCACATATCCGAGAGGAGTGCCCTCATAAACCGCCCAACGCCCGCTTGAGTTTTTCTTAATCACAAAATGATAAGCTAAATCACAAAAATGTTTTCCCTGATGAAATAGAGCCATACTCACAAGATTAGGGTATTGATCGCGAGAATCCGTGTGATGCCATACAATTTGCTTATATCCACTAACTTTACAGGATCCTTCCACCCAAGTTCTTTGACAAAAACCTTTAATATCCTTTGAGGGTGCTTCTCTAATCACAGTCCTATATTTTGCTCGTCGACCTCTTCCACTCACTTTAACTTTTTTTGAAGTCGAAGCACTTTTCCATTCATCAGCCCACCATTTTGATCTCGGAACAACATCTAAAAAACTTCCACCACCAGACCATAGGTGAATAGGGAATAAAATTAGGAATTTCAAAACTTTTGAAGAGTTATAAATGCTAATCCGAGACATAACGAAGGCCCTAATACCGCATTGCATTAATGACTACTTAAGAAGTCTTACACGACTCTAAGCCATTGAAATTTAGAATTTTGATTTTTTATGGATTGTCTTTAAGACTAGCTTTAATTAGGTATACTTAATTAGGTATGCCTATTATTTCGCAATTCAATTACCTCAAGGAGATTTACAAACTCGAGCAACAATCTCTTGAAGTGAGTGTTTCAAAACTCGCCCAAACGCTCAAGGTCTCTCAACCTTCAGTGACCCAACAACTGCGAGCTCTCACTCACCGAAAACTTGTTATTTGGAAACCCCGCAGTAGCATTAAACTCACCCCTAAAGGCGAAAAATATGCTATCGATCTCATTCGAAAACACCGAATTATCGAAAGCTTCTTAGTTCAAATTCTAGATTTCAATCCACTCCAAGCTCACATTGAAGCAGAAGAATTAGAACACCTGGCAAGCGATCATTTTGTTGATGGGCTTTTAAAACTATGCGGGAACCCCAAATACGATCCTCATGGAGACCCTATACCGTCTAAAGAAGGGAAATTTCCACAACAGCACAATTATCTACCCTTAAGTAAACTCAAAGACGGACAGACTTCAAAAATTGCCGCCATTTCCGAAAACAACCACAAATTACTTCAAACTATGATGGATAAAAAACTTTCCATTGGTGGGAAAATTCAAAAAACAAACTCTGAAAATGAATTTTTATTTAACGATAGAGTGATTGAACTCAATTCGGCTCAAATTCAAGCTATTTTTTTAAAGGAAGAAAAACATGGCTCCAATTGATTCAAGCAAAAAAAAAGCCTGGAGAAGAGAATCCGACCTACCCTCTCTTAGCGAAGTACATTCGAGTATTCCCATCCCCTTAACAGGTTGGTTTAAAAAATTATTTGCTTTCTCTGGCCCTGGTCTTTTAGTGGCTGTGGGATATATGGATCCGGGTAATTGGGCCACAGATTTAGCTGCAGGTGCTCAATTCGGATATAAACTCCTTTTTGTCATACTGATTTCCAATTTGATGGCCATGCTCTTACAACATTTATCTTTAAAACTAGGCATTGTGGCTCATCGTGATTTAGCCCAAGCTTGCCGCGACCACTATTCTCGTCCAGTGAACTTTTTTCTTTGGATACTTTGCGAAATTGCCATCGGAGCCTGTGATTTGGCCGAAGTGATTGGTTCAGCCATAGCTCTAAATCTTCTTTTTCACATACCTCTCCCCGTTGGAATAATCATCACAGTTTTGGATGTGTTTTTGATTCTGTATCTTCAAGAAAAAGGATTTCGTAGAGTTGAAATCATTGTAGCCTCTCTCATTGCTCTAGTTGGAATAAGTTTCATATACGAAATCATTATCACCAGACCCGAATTTTCTGCCATTGCCATGGGCTTTGTGCCTGCAACTGAAATTTTTTCCAACAAAGAAATGCTCTATATAGCCATAGGTATTTTGGGGGCTACAGTCATGCCTCATAATTTATATTTGCATTCAAGCATTGTGCAAACTCGCAATTATTTACGTAATAGCGCTGGAAAAAAAGAGGCTATAAAATTTGCAACAATTGATTCTACTTTTTCACTTTTCTTAGCCTTTTTTATTAATGCTTCTATACTTATTTTAGCGGCTGCAGTTTTTCATGGCACCGAACACGCCTGGGTTTCCGATATTTCCGATGCCTATAAACTACTATCACCGGCCGTGGGAGACCCTTGGGCCAGCACTTTTTTTGCCATTGCATTACTAGCCTCTGGACAAAACTCTACACTCACCGGAACTCTAGCCGGCCAAATTGTTATGGAAGGTTTTTTAGACCTAAGACTTAAGCCCTGGCTGAGAAGATTAATTACACGAGCTGTAGCCATAGTGCCCGCCATGATTGTGGCCCTGAAATATGGTGAAGCAGGAGTGGGTAAGCTGCTAGTTTTAAGCCAAGTGATACTTTCGCTCCAATTAAGTTTCGCAGTATTCCCTTTAATTAATTTCACTTCATCTCGGGATAAAATGGGAGAATTTGTAAATTCGAAATCATTAGTCGCAATTTCTTACATCACTGCATTTATTATTGCAGGACTCAATCTCTATTTAGTGATTCAGTTTGTGCTTAATTAAT
>CAZSSP010000083.1:0-3434 GCA_964609695.1 uncultured Bacteriovoracaceae bacterium | reverse complement strand
GATTTCTTTAACAAGCGATTTGTTGGATTCTGTAAAATCTAATGAGTTGCTTTAAGAGTTAATAAATTAATTTTGCCTTTGTGCAGGAATGATTTGATTGCTTAGTAAAAGAATACTGTGTTCTTCCAGTAGTTGGGCTCTTTGAGATTCTATTCTTTTACCTATAATTGTTAGTTCGCTAGTGACTAATTGAAGATCTCTTTGAACTTGCGTTTTTTGTTTTTGAATAGAATTTAAATGCTCTACGAATTCGGCAAGAGCTTCCTCTAGTGCTTTTTTGTAGTGAGAGATGGCTTTTGTCTGAGCTTCTGAAAGTTTCAAGTTTAGTTTTCTTAGTTCATTTTCAAGTGCTTTTCGTTTTTCGACTGTGGGAGGGATTTTTTTGGAATTTGCATTTTTAAGTGATTCTATAGATTTATTTCTGCCTGATTCTCTTTTGCTTTTATTCCACCATGTGTTTTCGTTGTTATAATATTCTTCAAGAAGTGAATTTTCAGCATAACGGTAAAGAAGTCTAGTTCTTAAATTTACAGCAACCTCATTGATGATTCTTCTCAGTTCTACCCGAGTCATCGGATATTCTTGAATTATGGCTCTAATTAGAATTGTTATCTTGGTAATTCTTCGTGTTTCGAAGCCTCCAGTCATGATCGAGAGTAGTTTTGAAATGCCTGCATAGAAATCGTCGAAACTTATTTCAGAATAATTTTCTTGAACATATTTTTTTAATAGTTCAAAAACGCTATCGGCGGGGCAGTAGTCTCCGCTAGTGTTGCTCGTGATTTTTCCCTCATTATATTTATCTCCAAAAGATTGAGGGTCAAACTCTATTAAAAGCTCTTCTACTCGATTATAGAAATGATCAGCTTTGTCTAAAACATCTTTCGGAATTTTTTGATAATCTTTTGGAAAACCTGCTTCTAAACTTTGAAATTTGCTTTGAAGTTGAGATATGGCTTCGTTGATTTCGACAATTTCAGTTTCGATAGCATCTATTTCTTTAATGCTTTCATGGCTAAAATAATCTTCTCCTTCTTTTTTTTGATATGATTGTTTGGGATTGTTTAAAAAATCTCGGAGCTTTCTTACTGTTAAAAAAATATTTCTTTCCTTGGTGTCTAATTCTCCTAATAATTTCATTTTTAAATCTTTTTGTGAAGCTAAGGCTTCCTCAGGATTTTTAATTTTTTTGTCTAAGCTTTTAAATTGCTGAAGTTTATGAATTAGATCTAATAAATGTGAGTGTAATTCTTTGTTCCATTGACCTTCAGCATCTATGGCTAAACTTTTCAGTTGCTTAAGATTTAAAAGTTCGCCATGTCTAATATAAATAAATTGACCTAAGGCAGGATTTTGTTGCGTATCAAGAGATAGGTTTAAATTGAGGATTCCGTCTAAAGATATAAAAGTTGCTATGTAGGATATGTTGAATTCTTCTTCATCCTCGACTTCTACGCGTTCGAATAAATTTTTAAAAGGATTTGATGGAACTTTTAAAATGGCTTCGTAAGGAGCTTTGCCTTTGTGGGTTCTCAACCATTTAAACAAAGAGTTCCATTGATCACTAAAAAAATCAGCTTGTTTTTCGATGATAAATCGAATGCTTAATTCAAGAAAGAAAAGAGCAGGGTCATCTTTTAAGTAGAGTTTGAGATAACTTTGCAAGTTGATGAGTTCAGGAGTTGGAATTTCAAGGCTGGAACTCAGATTCTTGGCTTCATGAGTTAATAGGGTGTGAAAAGTAACTGCGATAGAATCCATTGTTGAGCTCATTATTTCGTTTTGAGTCGATAGATTTTGAGCGGAGAAGTTTTGCAAATATGCGGCCAATGAGTCTTTGTCGTCAATTGAAAATTGTTTTTCTAAGGCACTGATAATGGCATTGGATATAATTCTATTGCTAAATAGGGCTTTGTTTTGAAGTAGTTTTTCAATTCTTGCACTGAGATCTTCTAAATATTTATCATTGACGTTGTAGGATTTTAAAAATTCTAAAATTTCAGTTTTTTGAGAGATTTGAGCGAGATTAGCTTTAGCTTTGAAAAATCCATTTTTAGCTTTGGGCCTGAGTGCTAGTTGGCAGTTTTCTTTGACTTCTATTTTTGCAGCTCTATAGAGTGCCAAGCTATGGCTTTCAGTGAAGGCAAATGCTTTTCCTATGCTTAATAAAAAGATTATTGAAACTAATTGTGGGAGCCGTGCTTTAATCAAAGCTATGGCTTTAACTAAAGAATGAATTAGTTCCATGGATTAAGCTCTATAGCTCTCAATAATGCACCATGTCAAACCTATTCTAATTTCGCCTTTGGATATCTATTGTGCGCGAAGAAACGGGCCTGGGATATTAGTTCCAAAATTTATAAGTAGCTTTAAATTCAATGACTAGAGCAGTTTTGCGACTCTTGAAGCTCAGGGCCTTGCCTCATCGCTCACCCCAAGCCGCTCTAGTCATTGAATTTAAAGCAAATGATAGATTTCCAGGCCCGTTTCTTCGCGCACAATAAAAGCATATGAAAAAGACATGGCAATATTTGAAGTGGGTTCTCAAGTGGCATGGAAGTGGATGGGGGGTAAGGTGAAGGGTGAAGTCAGGCAAATCTTTACTGAAACCATTGTCATGGAAATCAAAGGTAAAAACATAAAAAGACTTGGGACTGTTAAAAATCCTGCCTATTTGGTGATTTCTAAAGCTGGAAATTATGCCCTCAAGCTAGAAACAGAATTGATTCCTCGTTAAAGTTAATGAGTGAATGCTTCGAAAAGCTCCAGCTTAGAAACACATCTCATTTATATTTTAATTCCTTTACTAATTATTGCGCTCTTACCTTTGGATTTTATGGATTTGGGCATGTGGGTGGCGCAAGGGCGAAAGTCATTGGAGAGCTTTCAAAACATATATCATGATTCATTTAGTGTTTTAGCTACAGATAATAATGTGAGTTCTGCATGGTTGCAGTCCATCTTTTATGCGCTGATTGAAAAGTTTTCAGGTCTACAGGGAATTCTTTATTATCATTATGCCATTCTTTTATGCTTATTTGGATTTTACTCTTATGATTTGTTTGGGCGAAATCACGAAAAGACTACGCTATTATTGAGGCTTAGTTTTTATATTTCTACTTTTATGAGTGTAGGAATATTCAGGCATCGCCCCGCTTTAGCTGGTTATTTATTAACTTTTGTTTCATTAAAATTAATTCTAAATTTTCAAAACAGAAAAAGAGATTATGTTTCTTTGATGATGCTTCAACTCTTATGGGTGAATTTGCATGCTTCGTTTATTTTGCTCCCTATGTTTTTTCTGTGGAGCACGTTTTGGAAATTTATTGAAGACAAAAAGCTAATTAATTTTTCTAAGAGTCTTTTGCTTTTTTTATTTTTGTTGCTGAGTTGCTTAGCGAATCCTTTTGGACTTCAGATTTTTCCTTATTTGA
>CAZSSP010000082.1:0-3969 GCA_964609695.1 uncultured Bacteriovoracaceae bacterium | reverse complement strand
TGGATTTAGCCTCTTCCTGACTCTGATTTTCTTGAACTTTGAAAATATTATAGGCTTCTTGGAGCGCATAGGTATCCACCAATTGCTGTGATACCGCATTTCTAACTATACTTTTTGCCTGCAAATAACTCTCACGAGAAACACGACTGTAATGACGATAAAATTCCTTATCGGATTCAGCCACAGCATTAGCATCATTTATTTTCTCTTCTTTTTTAAGTTTTTCTCTTAAAAATTTATTTAAAATTACGGCATATCGTTTTAAACAAGCTTGAACATTTTCGAGTGAAGACTCTTCAGAACATTTTTTTATCCAATCATCATCTTTAAGCGCATCTTTAGTTTCCATCCAAATTAAGGTGGGCTGCACAACATGATTATTTAAAAATCCCGACTGCGCAGCAACCGCTAAAATCAAACTTCCATATCCGATTGTTTTAAGCATGAGCTTATGAACACTATTACTTCGCATAGAAGTTATCGCAAGAACTTTAGCGTGATCTATAGAGGCAGCGTTTGGATGTATAGGGCTATTATTCTGAAAAGTTTCATCGAGCTTATCCCGCAATTTATCCATTCTTTCTTTACGACCTAATTGTTCTGCACTGAGTTCGCCAATGGCATTAAAATGCATTTCTCTTGTTGGAACAGAGTGAAGCCTATCGGCAGCTTCTCTAAGTGCAATATAATCATAAGTATATTGCGTGACTCGATCGTCGAGATCATCAATTTCCCTTTTAGCTTCTTGGAATCTTTTCAAAAGCCTTTTTATAGATGCAGAATTTGAAATACGATGAGTTTCAACTGTGAGCTTACCGCTTGAGCTGGAATAACTTGGCAATACTATATAAAAACTCTCACCAGCTTTTAACTTCGAAATTTTCTCCTCAAACTCAGGCATATGATTATCGAGATATTTGGCAATACTCCCATCCAAACGAGCCAGAGAACTTGAATCTCTCCTTATATTTTGAGCTCGAACTACTAAATTTTCAGCTTGCTCCCCTAAAGATTCTAGCGCTGTAACATCGGACTCTTTTACAAGGTTTCCAGATGTTACCGAACGGGTGACCTCAACAAGATTCAGGGCATTTTTAGCAGAATCAGAATTCGTCGCATCTTTAGCATTATGTTTTAAAAAATCGTTTGTAGGGAAAGCCAGTAATTTTTCGTCAACCAATCTACGCTCTGAAGGAGTGATCACACTCGGGGGACTAAATTGATTTTGCCACCTAGTGGAAATTTTAGATAAGATTTTTTTTACACTTCCACGCACACTAAAGCGCGAAGTTAAACCAAGTTCCCGCGACATTTTAGATTCCATGCTATCGGGATCTTCTTGAAATTTTGCCAGCACTTTAGCGCGAATATTTTCAAATTCAGTTTTTGGTGCCACGGTCCATGCCGGAACTCTCTCTAAATTTTTTACTTCTGTAGCTTCTCCGATTCCCTCTAAAAGAAAATTACAGAAATCTATTGGATTCGAAAAAGCAGGCAGGGACACCCCTAAAAACAAATTGATCAACAATGATTGCGCTAGCTTCCTCATAATCCAATACCCTTATCGGCATAATTAGTTGAATTTTAAAGTCTGCAAATTAGCTGTATAGACGCATTGCAGTCCCCCGCAAGCTTTGGTATTCCTTATGTTTCTAACCACGCACTCGTAGCTCAATTGGATAGAGCATCAGATTTCGAATCTGAGGGTTGGGAGTTCGATCCTCTCCGGGTGCACCATTTGCTTGAACTTTTCCATAACAACTTCGTTCTCAGTCACTCGGAACCCTATCTGGTTACCTCGTTCCTTCGGGCCTCGTTGTTATGAAAAATTTCTTCGCAAAGCGCTAATGGAGAGCGCACCCAAACTTTTCACTAAAAACTAATGCAAATCCTTCAAGCAATCTTTAATTTCTAAAATGCGTTGATCTAAAATTTTGAGATTTTTATTGAGTTCATAGGCATTTCTACCTGTGTATATAGCAAGAGCATCGAAGGCTAAACCTGATGCTATCGAGGGTATAATCACTTTGTATCCCAATCTTTTTAAAGTCGAAAAACAACTTACGGCCGACCACTTTTCGCGCCAGGTTTTTTTATCATGAAGAACTTCTTTGATAATGGCACGTCCAGCCACCAACCTCACACTCCAAACGGCCACAACAGATAATGGAATGCTTACAGTTGTAATTGTAATGTCTCGATTGATTTGGCTTTGAATCTCGGCCCTAAAGTCATTCAAAAATTCCAAATTGTTTTGAATAATTAAAGCGGCTTTTTTAGGATCTTCTTCAGCTAAAAAATCATTCTTTATTTGCCTGCAAATATCGTCTGAAAACTGAGGACTGCTAAAATCCTGCTCTTTATATTTAGTCTCTATACTATAAATCCAAGGCGAGAAAAAAATACAAAAAATTACAACGAATGCCTTAGAACGCCACATAGACTTTCAAGCTTTTATCAGCAAAAGCTTAATAAGTATAAATTAAAGCTGGGTTTTATTTGTGATTAAAGAACAAACTTGGCCATCTTGCTGGCTGATTTGTTTAATATCGAAATCATGACCCAAGACCTTTTGAAGCTCTAAAAGAGCACCATTAATTCCAGATTGTCCCGAAGAACTCACACTACCGCAAAGCACGGCGGGGTTGCCTGTCATTAACAAAGTTGAAGCGTCTCTAACCTGAGAATACCCAGAGACCCTCACTTCATTACCAGCCTGAAGTTTATTCATAAAAATAGCAGCAGAAAAAAAAGCAGCAAAAATACCAGAAATAACTATGGTCGATTTTTTCATTTTTAAACCCTCACCAGAGCCAAGATTAACGGAAAATTAACAAAGCTCCAAATTCCTCAACGTTTTGGACCAATGCACGGCGCAAAAAAAACATGCTAAAATAATGGTGTCAGGGTGGGGTGTTTTATGAGCATTTTATTAAATAAAAGAGGCCAAGCCATGCTAGGCGCTGGAGCCCTTGCGGGAGTTGGATTTCTAATAATGGCCGCCACCGCAGTTTATGTTATGAATTCAAGCAAAGAAAAATCAGTGCGTATGAGCCAAGCCGATGCTCGATTTATTAACGACATGGTTTTTTCAAGAGTGGGCCAAGCTGTTGCATCCTCAGCTATAATTTGCGACGAAGCCGATGGACTTTGCAAATGGAATGATGATCCTCGATTAAAATATGACCCAAAAAACTTTGGTTTTAAGGATTTAAAAATAGATAATTCTTCTAAAACATTAAGTTTCATTATCTCAAGTTGCCTACCTTCAGACCCTGAAAAAGCCGATTTTTCCACATGCGTTGAAAAGGAATCGGAAGTAAAATTTCAATTATCAGATCTCAACAAATTAAAAGATTTGAAAATTCTCAATTGGTCAGCAGACCCTAACAACACAGACAAAGATTATTACGGAATTCTTATTTCGGTAAATACATCATACAATTCCGTCGATACTAATAAAGACGAAAGTTTTGTATCGAATGCTGTTATCAGAAGACCTCGATTTTTTCTTCATATTGAATCTGGGGTAGGTGAATGTTTACCTACTTGCCACGTTCCCGACGGGCAATCGCGAAGCGAAGCTTTGTGCTTTGGTAGAGTTAAAGTTGTTCAGGGCCAAAACAACATGGCTAAGGTCTCAAATTTAACCGTTACAAACGATGGCCCAGGATACTTGCATAGATTTAATATCTCTCGAAAGTTTTCACGCAATACAGCGGTTGCAGAAACTGCCTCACTTCCGCCTTCTTTACTCCAATCAAAAGAAATATTTACAAATAATTCCGGAATGTCGCCTGGAACATCCATTAGCTTCGACGACAACACTCTAGAATGCGTGCACTGGACAAGTAATGTTACCATCATTGAAGAGTCCGGTTCGGATTTCTATGGGGTCTTTACCACATATGACCCTAATAGCTCAGTCTCAACAGGATCGGCTGACTATTCCTTTTCAAAGGTAGAACC
>CAZSSP010000081.1:0-4107 GCA_964609695.1 uncultured Bacteriovoracaceae bacterium | reverse complement strand
CATTCATCCATCAATTTAAGATCCATACTTCCGGGAAGCACATCTTCGCCAATGCCTTCTACCAGATAGCGTTCGTAGCCAAATATTTTTCCTGTTTTGAAAAGATTGGTATAAATACTACCCTTGGGGTCGACACCTACAATTTTAATTTTAGGATTTTTCTCTTTAAGATAACGTGCGATACCCGACATGGTTCCACCTGTACCAATGCCTGCAATGAAAACATCGAGCTTGCCTTCGGTTTGATTCCAAATTTCAGGGCCCGTTGTTTCGTAGTGTGCTTGAGGGTTGTCGGGGTTAAAATATTGATTGGCCAAAAAAGCATTTGGAATTTCTTGGCTCAGTCTTTTAGCAACATTGCAATAATAGTTAGGGTCTTCAGAGCTCACTTCACTTGGAGAAATCACAACGCTTGCACCGAAAGCTCTTAGAGCGTTGATTTTTTCGGCCGACATTTTGTCGGGCATTACAAGTATTGCTTTATAACCGCGCAGAGCTGCGATGAGAGCCAAGCCGGCTCCAGTGTTTCCTGATGTGGCCTCAACAATTGTGGCGCCTTTTTTAATTTCACCGCGTTTTTCAGCCTGAGTAATTATGTGCTTGGCAATGCGATCTTTTACGCTGCCACCAGGATTGAAAAACTCCAGTTTAACGAGGAGCTCACTTTTGAGTTGAGAAGGAGCTTTGCTGACTCCCTGTTCTTTTAGCCAATAACCCAGTGGTAAATCATTTAAGGCCCTGTGAGTTCTAAGGAGGGGAGTGTTACCAATGAGTTCTTCGACGCTATCTGCGATGGCTTTCATGCGAAAACAGAATATGTAATTTATTCCTGGCGGTCAATTTGCTGGAAGACTCATTTTATAAGGCAGAGCTTTCTTTATTTTGCTTGGGGTTTTATAAAGGGTCTAGAGAGGCCACATGAGCTTATTTTTTAACGAAACCCATCATAGTCTAAAAGAAACCGTGCGTCGTTTTGCCGATCAGGAGCTTCGCCCTAAGGCTGAGGAACTCGACGAGAAGCAAGGTTTCAACATTGAAGCTATGAAGAAATTGGGTGAGATGGGCTTGTTGGGTGTGACGGCCGACACTCGCTTTGGTGGAAGTGGCTTAGATTCCGTGGCCGCGACTTTAGTGATGGAAGAGCTCGGTGCGGCCTGCGCAAGCACCACGCTTTCCTATTTAGCGCACTCTATTTTAGCGGTTAACAATCTAAGTGCTAATGGCTCTGATGAGCAAAAAGCAAAGTATCTTCCCAAGCTTTGTTCGGGGGAATGGATTGGGTCGATGGCCATCAGTGAACCTGGATCAGGCTCTGATGCTTTTGGATTAAAAACAGAGGCGAAAAAACAAGGTGACTTTTATTATTTAAAGGGCACCAAAATGTGGATCACGAACGCTTCACATTCTGATTTCTTTTGGGTTTATGCGAAAACAGGGCCCACAAAAAAAGATATCAGCACTTTTATTGTGGAAAAATCTTTTCCAGGTTTTAGCGTGAGTCGAAAACTCAATAAATTTGGAATGCGTGCCTCGCCCACTTGTGAATTAGTTTTTGATAATTGCAAAGTTCCTGCAGAAAATTTGGTAGGTGCTGAGGGTTCAAGTATTGGTCACATGAATCGAAATTTGCTTTTAGAGCGCGTGACCATAGCTGGCATTTCATTAGGTATTGCTCGTGAGTGTATAAAATATTCTACAGGCTACGTGATTGATCGTAAGCAATTTGATCAGTCTTTAATGGACTTTCAAATGATACAAAAAATGTTGGCTGATGCTACTGCCGAATATTTAGCCGCAAGGTCTCTAACTTATGAAGCTGCTGCAGCTATTGATAAATTTGGTTTGTCTTCGAGTGAGGCCTTAATGTTGGGCACTTCATCAAAACTTTTTGCGGCTCAAGTGGCTACCAAAATTGCCTTAGATGCGATTCAAATGTTAGGTGGATACGGTTATACCAAAGAATATCCTGTGGAACGCTATATGAGAGATGCTAAGCTTATTGAAATTGGTGCAGGAACTAACGAAGTGATGCGCATCATATTAGCTCGACAGCTTCGCGCTGGTGTTTATCCTGGATTTTGAGAAAGGTCTTTAAAAAAAAATGAGTTTAGTAAAATTTGAAATAGATGCATTGTATTCTCAAGAACAATTAGATTGGGTGCCAGAAAACAAATGGAATTTTGCTAAAGCTCAAAAGACTTTTGAAACTTACACTGGAAATAATAGTTCTAAAATTTATTCTGGATATAGAGCGGAGCTTCTTGGGCTTAAAACAAATTCCAAACAAGAAGATTTAGTGGCCCGATGGCGCGAAAGTTTTGAAACACTTTTAGTGGTGGGTATTGGAGGCTCTTCGTTAGGTGCGCAAAGTGTTATCGATGCTTTGAGTTGGAGTGTTGATAGCAGGCAAAAACGCAAAGTTTGCTTTCTCGATAATTTGGATCCTATTCACTTTCACTTACAGGTCGATGCCTGTGATCTTAAAAAAACAGCTGTTTTAGTAGTTTCAAAATCGGGTGGCACCATTGAAAGTTTGGTGAATGCAACTTTGCTTGTTGAAAAATATAAAGAAGCTAAAATTGATTTGTCTAAACATTTTGCTGTGGTGACAACTGAGGGGCATGGAGATTTGTGGAATTGGTCTCAAAGCGCTTCTTTGCCTGCATTTAATTTAGCCAAAAGTGTGGGAGGTCGCTATAGTGTATTCACTCCTGTGGGTTCTATTCCAATTGCGTTTTCGGGTATTGATTGTGGTAAATTTTTAAAAGGGGCCCAAGAAATTTTTCAAACTCAAGCAGAGCAAAATTTACAAAAGCTCTCTGCTAGACTTTTAGATTTCGCGGAGAGAGGTCACAATAATTTAGTTCAATTCATGTATTCTTCGTTGTTGTTTTCCTATGGTCGATGGTTTCAGCAGCTTTGGGCTGAGAGTTTAGGAAAGATACAAGATTCAGGTGTGCCTATGGGCACTTGCCCGCTTCCATGTGTCGGCGCCAATGATCAACATTCCTTATTACAATTGTTTATGGAAGGGCCTTCGTTTAACTCCTATGCTTTTATAAGTTTAGAAAATTGGCCTTCTTCAGTGGATCCTATTTTTAAAGCTCCTGCATTTTTTAAATCAACTGAATTTGCTTCTAATAGAAGAATGTCTGAAATTCTTAACAAAGAGGCCGCGGCTACTTTTGAGGCACTTAAAAAAGTAGGGCGCCCAGTTTTTGAAATAAAATTGCAAAATTTAAGTCCTCAAGTCGTCGGTGCGCTTTATGGTTTATCTATGGATTGGACCGTTTTTAGCGCTTGTCTTAAGAAAATCAACCCCTTCGATCAAAATGGGGTGGAATCCGGGAAGCTAATTCTTAGACACTTGTTAAAAAATTAACAGTTGTTTAACAGAGAATCTCGCCTAATAATGGAAACTCGGGAGGGGAACTATGGAAATTTTACGCAATCGTATTTGGGGGTATTTAGTTTTTACGGCATTCACATTAGTGAATGTAGTTCCAGCTTATGCTCTAAATGTTAAGGTCGAATTGAATCAATTTGTAAAAGCACACTCTGAGGCTAAAAAAGATTATCAGCAAGATGTTGCGATATATCTTAACAAAGTTATGCCTCAACTCAGCAAAGAAGACCGAGAATTTATAATCGGACTTCATCAAAAATATTATGCTGAAAAGGGCGCTAACCCAGATTTTATACCAGTCAAAACTCAAGGTGATAAAACTTTAGTTTTTGGAAAAAATTCTGAAGCGGCCGTTGAGATTGTAGATTTAGAAAAGGGTGAGTTTTTAATCAACTCTGTTCCTTTCAAATATAATTCTCAAATGCCTTTAAAATATAATCACACAGTTGTGGTTGAGCTATTGAAGTCTAGCAAAAGTGCCTATCGTTGGAGTTTAGTTCCATCAGCTCACGCCATCTTTGAAAATGGAATTGATACCGGTTCTTTGCTTTTAGGCGGAGCTATAATTGGTGCAATTTGGTTTTTTACTAACACAAGTACTGGGAAAAACATTAAAGATTCTGTAACTCCCGCGAGTACAAAAAGAGTTAATCAATTAGAAGAAAGAGTTAAAGAGTTAGAAAGCCAAGTTCATTAATTGA
>CAZSSP010000080.1:0-4510 GCA_964609695.1 uncultured Bacteriovoracaceae bacterium | reverse complement strand
CGATAGCCTTCGAAAACTTTTATTTTTCCATCGTCCATCATTACGGGTACACTAACAATCAGTGCTCTTTTCGGAGTTTGAAGCCGAATGAGCACGTTAGGATCAAGTCCCATAACGTTAGCGGCGCGATCAAGTTGTTTAACTGCGTTTTTATAGAGTTGACTTTCTTCCCAAATCATTAGGATGAACTATAGCTTGAAAATGAATAAAGAATCCATAGCCCTTATTAGTGAGAAGAGTGATTTTTTCGCGCGCATAAAGAGCTTGCTCAAATCTGATGCCGAGTGTCAGCTATTCTTGGAGGCTCTAGAAAAGCTCTCTAAGAATAAGCTTAGAGCGCTAAGACTGAATGCACTTAAACCCGGTGCCGAGGCCTCATTTGACTTTTTAAAGCTTAAGGAGCGGGTTTTATGGGCTCCTGAGCATTATATTTTAAATAACGAAGAGCATGAAGCCTTAAAGAAGACTCCTCATTTAGGGGCGGGTTTAGCCTATGTTCAAGACCCTGCAGCCTTGGAGGCTCCTCTTATGCTTGCGCCTCAAAGGGGCGAGTTTGTTCTTGATTTGTGCGCGGCTCCAGGAGGAAAGGCAACATTTCTGGGTGAAATGCTGGGCCATAGTGGCTTTCTTCTGTGTAACGACGTCGATCATCGAAGAGCGCTAACTCTCGCGCATTTAACGGCCAGACAAGGGCTTCGTGAAGTTGCAGTTTCGTCGGCACCCATAGAGAAGTTGGTGATGGCCTATGAGAATTCTTTTGATGCTGTTTTGTTGGATGTTCCGTGTAGCAGTGAAAGTTTTTTTGCAAAAAGAAAAGAACGTAGAAAAGATGTTTCTCATTCTGAAGTTCGAAGAATGGCGCATCAACAAAAACAATTAATAAAGGCAGCTGCTATAGCTTTAAGAAAGGGTGGGAGAATTGTTTACAGCACATGCACTTATGCTTCAGAGGAAAATGAGGAAGTAGTTAAAAACTTTTTGGACACTCATCCTGATTTTGTTTTGTTAGGCGAGAAGAGGCGTTGGCCTCATAGGGATCATGTTCCTGGAGGTTATAGCGCCCTGTTAAAGGATACTCGGAGTGCTGATTTTAAAACTCAAGAAATTCAAAAGAATTCTAGTCTTAAATTTTTAAGATGGCGCATGGAAGCTTTTGATTTGGCGTTGGCTCAGTATATTCAAATTCTTTGTGGCGAAAATTCATTACCTAAAGTTGAGCTCAATAATGAAGCTGCCATGAAATATTTACGGGGAGAATCATTATCCAATGAGAATAATGAGCAAAGTGGACTGCTAAGTTGTTGCTGGAGTGGCTTTCCACTTGGGCCCGCAAAAGCTGTCGAAAACAGGCTCAATAATTTGTTGCCTAAGACTTTGCGCATGCTTTAAACCAGAGTTTCACAAGATTTAGGACACTCTGCTTGATTTTAGATGCATTTTCTTCTTTGATAGAGACCTATGCAGCTGCCCTATTTTTTGGTCGCTCTACCTAGTTTGAATGATCCAGTATTCTCGCGATCGGTAATTTTAATGACTCATCATAATTCTGAAGGAGCCATGGGTTTTGTTATCAATCATCCCATGCTTCAGGACAATGAAACTTTAACTCAAATGGTTGCAGAAATTAGAGATGCCTCGGGCGAAAAGGTTCTTGAATATGAGGAAATACTTTTCAATGGGGGGCCCGCTCAAACAGATGCTATATTTGCGCTACACGATATGAGTGAAGTTTCGATTCATGACACGAAGTTAGCCGACGATCTTTTTTTGTCGAATAATCCCGACACATTTCATAGGCTTTTGGAGAGCGATGAGAACAAAACTAGAAGACGTTTTTTTGTGGGATGTGCTTCCTGGGAAGCGGGTCAACTCGACGGTGAATTGAGGTCGGGGACATGGTTTAGTGTTGCTTTCGATAGAAAGTTTTTATTTAGAAATTTATCCACCGAAGAGATCGATGAAAAATGGAAACTTCGTTGCTGGACTGATGTTTTAAAGTCGGGTGGCGTAGACCCATTGATTACAATGAGTCCTTCAAGTGGCAGCAGCGAAACAAATTAAAAATTCTTTTAGTTGTTTGAGTCTACAGTTTTATAAGGCGACATCTGCGTTTTTAAAAGATTCACTATTTCGTTGAGGGTGGAGCGACAGGTGAGTGCGCGGTTACCACAGCGTTTGCTTTCCACTAAATGAGGTCCAAAATATTCGGGTTTTAGTGTCATGAGCACTTTGGCCAATTCCAGATTTAAACGAGGACAGAGAATATTTGAAACAGCAAAACTTTGAATTTTTTGAGCTCGATTAATCCAATCTATTTTGCTTTGAGCGTTTTGAGGCGCAAGTCCGTCGTAGCTACGGGCTTGAAGTAAGTTTTTAATGAGAGGTTTGGAGGGATCGACACCTTCATCTAGATACATAATTTTGGAAAAACATTTATCTAAAATTGTATTGGGTTTATAGCGAGCAATGTTTTGAAAAATTGAAATTGTATTATGAAATGCGTTACTGACTTTACGCTGTTTTTCGTTGTCTCTTTGGGTGAGGTTATCGGGGGAAATTTGAAATATTCCAAAATTAGTAGAGTCATCGTACCATTGGTTAAAGGAAGCATTTCTATAATTCCAACTCATTTTATTAAAGTGGTTAAGGTAATGATCTAAATCGCTAATCTTATAGCCATATTTAGCGCCATTGGAATATTTTTCGCGCTTATGGGTTACGATAGTAACGGGTCTCCCATTGCTTTCCATGCAAGCCAAAAAAGAAACACTACTATAGCGATTTACGGCGGCTTCCCAACTGTCTTGAGGTAGTTTTTTTAAAGCCTCAAGAAAGGCACCGTAAATCATAAGACGTGTTCGATCATAGATTTCTTGATGACAAATGTTATCAGATTTAGCGGCCCTTTGTTCGGCTTGATAAATAAGCTGAACAATTGGGTCGCTACTATCGGATGAAAAAATTACAAAGCTTTGAATTAGGCTAAACACTAAAAGACACCTCTGAATTTTATTCAGAGGTGTCCTATAATTCCATATATTTTTCATTGTATCCCTCACGAAACTTTTTGGAATTATTGTTGTGGAGGTAAGTTAATTCCGGGGATTTCAATCTTAGGAGTGCCAGTTGCAGGAGCTTCAGCTTTTGTGCTTTCAATTTTAGGAATTGAATTTTCTTTAGCTGAAGTTGCTGGAGTTTCAGTGCTTGTTGTGGGTGCAGGTGCTGTCGCAGGAGCGGGACTGGGTGTTCTTGATATTGCAGGAGCTTCTGTTTTTGTTGTCTCAGTGCTGGGCGAGGGTGCTGGGCTAGTGCTTGCTTGGGGATTGTTCTCTCTGCTTTTTTCGTTGGGATCTACGGCCGTTGGAATGAGTCGCGTTGATGGATAAGTTATGGCATCAATTGGAGAGGATTCTTTAGGAAGTGGCAAAGTTGTTTTAGGTGAGGAAGTAGTTTCCTTTTTAGCGGCAGGTTTTACACTTTCAACTTTGACAGTTTCGTTTTCATTTTTAATCAATTTGTCATCTCGTGTTGCGGGGCTGTCTGATTTTTTAACTGTTTTCTCAGGATCGGAAACCCAATTTAAAGCGTTTTCTTTCATGAAAGTTGCTGAATCAGGCACGGTCATAGGTTGATCTGAGTTCCCTAATTGAGGGTCGATTAATCCAGCTAAGCCATTTTCTTCTCCAGATTTTTGCATCTGAAGTGCTGCTTTTTTAATTTTGTATTGGTTCGAAGGGTTAAAGACATCATTAAATTGAACTGTTGAAGTTCCGTTGAGTTCTTGTCCTGCGAGATCCAATCGTACATTTTTTTCTTTTACGGCATAGCGAATAGTTCCATCAGCATCGCGACCTACAAAAGTTCTAACATTCATGGTGCGGTAGCGAGTGATGAGACCAGTGTGAGTGACACCCCAAAGACCTTTGTCGGTTCCGGGTTGAATAACACCCCATTGACCTTGTTTGAAAGTATGAGAACTCACAAATGAAACCAAGTTATTAATTTGAGTTGGAGTGATTTTTTCCTTTTTTAAATATCGGTTGTACATGAAACCGAAAATGTTAGTGAGTCCGCCATAAGTGAATCCGGCCGTGACGTTAATTCCAGAAAAGAGTTTTGATAATCCAGCTCCGGCGATACCTCCGCGAAGAAAAGTTTGACCGCCATCTTTGGCCCAGACTTCAATTTCGTGACCCAGTGTTGAGCCGCCTTGTTTAAAGCAATCAGCGACGCTGATATCGGGGTTTTGTCGACTGAGCCAGAGTTTGAAGCAATCCACAAAACCTAAAGATTCGCTGAATATAGCTTGAGATTGGAGAAATGAGTCAAACTGAGGTTTGTTTTGAATGAAAAGTGCTTGTCCGGTGAAAGCGTTAACGAGGTTGGGAGCGACTTGTTGCAATTGATCCATGAAGGACCAGTCTTGAGCAGTGTCTTCATAAGCGCCCGCTTGTGCATTGGGGCCTTGGGCAGGTTCACCTAGAGTTTTGAAAGATCTTGGAATAATCGG
>CAZSSP010000079.1:2927-4524 GCA_964609695.1 uncultured Bacteriovoracaceae bacterium | reverse complement strand
AGCGGTTGCAGCGCAGTCGGGATTTTTAAATGATCACGTGGTGCAGCCCACTTTAATTTGGATGGAAACTAAAGATGCGCTTAAAGATGATGATTGGATTAAAAAATGTTCTGATGAAACTTCGCTTGAAAAAGTTCAAGCTTGTTTAAAAAGATATGCTGTAATTTTAAATAAATTTCTAAAAGAAAAACTTAAAAAAGAAGAGAAATTAAATGATGCTAATGCTGTGGCTGAATCCGACAAGGAGTTTTATCGTCATTACAGCCGTGTTTCTCGTGAGAGTTATTTGCAGGCAAAAAGTATAGTTAGAAATGCAGTATCGCAACAGTTGATAGATAATTATGCCCTCCAAGAGGCCTATAATATTTTCAAAGTTCAAGAAAATCAGAGTCAGGAAGAGGCTAAATCCAAACAAGAGCCTAAGGAAGAGACGAAAATATCTAAGCAATCTAAAGATTCTGCATTGAGCGAATCTAAGAAAAAACCTGAAGTAACTGCTCTTGAAAATTTAAGGTCTGATACTATTAGAAATGTTGAAGAATTTCATAAAAAGATAGATGAACTTAATAGAGATAAAGGTCCTAATTCAAACCTAGACCAAAGAGTTAAATATATAGAGGAAATACTTAAGACTCTTTCTTCTGTGGAGTTTAGTTTAGAGAATTTTAAAGAAAAATATAAAACTGGAATGGATAAAAACAGAGTAGCGAGATTCGATGAATTTATCCAATCTGAAGCTAAAAGTGCTTCAGAAATGATGACTAAGCTTTTAGAAGCCAAAGAAAAGGAAATGAAAATTCCACCGGCTGACGCTGTTACAAATAAAGAAGTTAAAGAAAAAGAGAGCCCCAAAACTAGCTCAAATTAGTCAAAGCGATTTCGAGAAATTGAGTTAATGAAAAAGTTAAGAGCTTATACATTAGAAGAGCATAAAGAGAATTGTAATTCGAAAAATTCTTTCTAAACTGATTCTAGTTACACATCGGAGAGTTTAAATGAATAAATTAGGGTTTCTCTTTTCAATCATATTATCAGTAAATGTATTTGCCTCGGGTGGAGGTTTTAAAAAACTCACTTATCATTGTTATTTAGATATTCGCGAAGAACGCAATCATATTGATGGCCCTTTTGAAGGATACGGAGTCGACGAAGCTGCTGCTCGAGAAGAAACCCTTGATAATTGCAAGAGCACACTCGAAGCCCATGAACCAGGCCTTTGCGAATCTTACCGCCACATCGAAAGCGCTTGGGGATGTGAGCGCAAAGTTATTTACAGACGCTAAAAATTAAAACTCGCTGATTTGGCTGTCTTGAGATTTAAAAGTTTTACCTTTTATATTTCCGTCTAGGAAAGTGTTTGATCTCAATAAAATTTTACCTCTATCTTCTGCGCTAACCCCATAGTCATTATTTGAAGTAAATTCACCGCCATATATTGTGACTCCACTTACGCTGCTAGGCTGCTGACTTTCACTGAAGGTTCTTTTGATTGAAAGCCCTGAATGTTTATTGAATCTGGCTTTGCAGTTATTGAGTCTCCCAGTGGCGTTGTCATTGAAGTGAAATCCCCCAAGTTGATTGCCGTTAGCTTCAATTT
>CAZSSP010000079.1:0-2917 GCA_964609695.1 uncultured Bacteriovoracaceae bacterium | reverse complement strand
TGATCTAGATAAAAATTTGAGTCTGAGCTTTCGTAAGTTTCATAATTGGAAATGTTAACGAGTACACCATAATTTCGATTATCTAAAAATTTTGAAGTTTGAATAATCGGAGCATCTGTAATTGCAATTCCATTAAAACCGCATTTTGAGACGTTTAAATTTTCACCACGCCATCTTTCGCTTTCAGCTTTAACGCTTGATTTTCTTCTGGGCCCATAGGAATTGATGCCAGATCCAGGAAAATTTTTAATTGTTATATTTTTAAGAGTACCTTGAAATCTAATAAGAGCAAGTCCAGTGCTAAAGGCTACAACACTAGATGAACTTTGTGTTACAACATCAAAATCTTTTAAAGCCGATCCAGAACGAGCCGTAACTTTAAAATGACTCCCAACAGCTTTTAAATCTCGTAGAAAGTGTGCTTCTGGTCCTGCTCCAGTTTTATGACCATCGATAGATAAAATTTCCATTCCTGTAGTTATGCCTGCTTTTTCAAATGGTCCGTTAGCTTCAGTCGATACTACAAATACTCCACTTTTTTTGCTCGAGTCTGTTTTAAAGCCCCAAGTAGATTTGGAAGTTTTTTGATTTGTGGCCTCTATATTATTTAGGTCAAAATTCCCTTGCAAAGTAAAATTACTTAAATCAACCTTTGTATCGACAATGAGTATTCCCGCTGAAGCACCGTCTGTAGATTTTATAATCACACCCTCTCGGCTTTCACCTCGAAAAGTAATTTTCTTAGTTATGACGAGGCTTTCATTGTATGTACCGTTTTTTATGAAAATCTCATCGCCATCTTGAGAGTAATCAAGTGCGTCTTGAATTCTACTAAATTGAGAACTAGGGACGGTGATTGTTTCGTTGGGCCTTGGGCCATTGTTTATGTTTGTGTTTTTTTGCGCATTGTTAGCATTGCTTGCATTTGGATTAACGTCAAATTCAATTGGGAATCTTGTGGCAGCTTTGGTGGTGCCTAAAATTAAATTAGCTCCAATTTCTTGAAATCTTTTTGCAAACAATTTTCTTTCTAAAGGGATGTTGTTTTTTAAGCTTTGAGCAAAGACTCTGAGTTCCCCATTGTCGCTATGAGAAAGGTCGTTAAGTAAATCGTACTGAATAGTACCAAACTCACTATTTAGACTGTTCTTTTTAATCGGACGCATGAAGAGGTTGTAAACATATCTCACGGGCTCTTCGCGAACATCTTTTGGAATACCAAGTTTTTCCAAAGCCAAAGAAAACTGACTAGCATCATCTTCTAAGGCCTGTTTATTAGCTTCGTTTCCTTTGTAGAGTTTATTGACTAATTCCACTTCAGAATAAATTAAATCGAGCACACTTGATGCTGTTTTAACTTCGTCTTTAAATCCAACTTTAGGGTTTTTCATTCCTCGATCGTGACAGGAGATACAAGACATTCCGTTTACGATAAGTTTTTGGGGATGAGTGTTATCTTGAACAATTTCGGAAGGTCCAAGATCAATACGTTTACCTTGGGAATTAATAAGCATGTAGGCTTGAAGTCCGTTGGGTAGAGAAAATATCAATTCTCCACCATCTTGTTTGAATGCAAATTTTGAACTGAGGTTGGCATTTGTGGGCCCAAGAGGGGCTAAGAAAATATTGTGTCCGGATTCGGAATCAAATTTTTCGTTGAAATCATAACTTTTCCAATAATATCCCCCACCCTCTAATTGATGGCGTTCAAGAAGTCTTTTGCCTGTAGAAACACCGCTGTCTCTAAAGCCTTGGCGTAAAGCGTTTCCGTTTTTTAAATTATAATTAACATCGACCCCTAATTCTTTTTCGAGACTAGCATCGGCGGGAAGACTTCCTGAATTGTCAGGAAGCTTAAGTAGTTCATGATAGAGTGGCGCTTGGCTCGTGGCAGTTACAAACCAGTCAGCTCTTAGAAGTGGAAGTTTTGTGGCACTCATAAGCTCTAATTGATTTTCTTCAAAACTATCTTTTTCGAGCATGTAGGGATAAAAACTTTCGATGTTTTTCCAGTCTTCAGCTTTCCAACCATAATCTCGCAGATCGATTTTTAAAATAACTTTATTTTTATCGACTGCTTTGCTGAGGCTTATGGATTTTTCTTTGGATAAAGAATTAAGAAGTTTATCAACTCCCATCTTAACGATTCGAAGATCCTCATCGCTGAGCGATGATTTTCCGTTTTCGTTTTTCTCATTAAACAAGTTAGCAATGCTTAAATATCTTTTGTATTTTCGTTCTTGGGCGGGAAGGCTTCTAAGGTCGTTGAAGGCAGCCTGAATTTCGTCGTTTTGGCTGACGAATTCTCTGGGAGCGCTATTAGAATTTGCAGTTGGAGTTTCGGGAGTTCCTTGAATCCATTTCTTTATGATTTCAATGTCGGCTTCTTTTAGTCTTTCTCTAAAATTAGGATCGCCTTTTTTGCCTTTGCTCTCAGGCATACGATCTGAATCATCATCTGGGAGTGTGATTCTTTGATGAATTAAAGAATCTGCAAAGTTTGTAGTGTCAACGTAGGTGGAATCGCTACGAAGTGCTTTGAGGTCGATGTCTTTGTGAAGTTCGGGGCGTTTGTTTTTTTTGCCACCCGGGCTATGGCAGTCGGCACAGTTATCTTGAAAAATTTGAAGCACTTTTTTATCGATTTCTGAATCGGCAAAAGTTTGAATCGAAAAAGTGCTTATAAGTAATGATGCTAGGGAATAAAAAAGAATACTAAGATTGGAATTGTTTAGGGATTGAGATTTTAGAAACATGCGGGTCTATTAGTATGTGGAGACACGCCGAGTCAAACGACTTGAGGCTTCTCTAGGCTAATTTCCTGCGTTTTCTCTTCTTTATCCTTAGTTTTTTCCTCTGTTATTTGAGCATATTTGAGGTGGTGAACTGCTGAAAATCTTGGATCATTTCGGCGTTT
>CAZSSP010000078.1:3393-4605 GCA_964609695.1 uncultured Bacteriovoracaceae bacterium | reverse complement strand
AAGTAATTATGGCATGGAAATCGCTACGGGTGAATTTGCCACGTAGGCGCAAAGTTTGATTCTCACGGATTGAGGCGCAACAGATTGGAGGTGCACATGGAGCATCTTGAGCTGTTGCTACTGGTCTTAAAGAGCCTTTTGGCTGTTAACGCAGTCAAAAGGATATTCGGACAACGAAAGCGATCGAAAAGTCGTAAGTAGGAAATCGGCAATTCTCTGGAAAACTTGAGCCCTGGTCGAAATTTCAAGTAACCCGTTGCGGTGAAAGGGATTTCTGTGCCCGCGTGGCTCTTTGAGTATTCTCTTAGCTTCGTAAACAGCATCGAGACTTTTGGAGACAATCCGCAGACCCATAACACTTTAGACATTTGTCTGAAGTACTGCTTGGGGTGAGGACGTCTTCAAAAGTCTCGACGCTGTTTTGGATTTAAATAATATTTACTTACTAGCTACACTCTCGAAATTAGCGCTTTGTGTCCATACTGCACTGTTATCTTCTAGAGCAATCATTTCTAGTTTAGTGCGGCTATCCATCATGGAGTAGAACACAGAAACTAGGTAGCTTTGTTCAATCTCTTGAACTCTTTTAGCAAGGCGGGCATCGGTGTTCGCTTCGTCAAGTAAACTTGAGAAAAGCGATTCTTTTAAGCCAGCATCATCAGAGCCAGAGCTGTTTAGTCTCTTGCGCTGAATTTCTTTGCGATCATTCTTGATGGCGCTTTTGCTTTTGCGGGCTTCCTTTTTTTCTAGCTCAATCTTTTGAGCTCTTTCTTTTTCAAGCTTCGCAATCTTCCCGGATAGTCGAAGCTTTTCTTCGTCGCTGAGGCCAGCAACGAGCTCACTTCCAAGCACGTTTTTCTTCTCTCCCTTGAGAAGCATGCGGAAGTCAGCCAAGGTCAACTGAGTCCTTTCATAATGAGCAGTCTTCGAAGAGTCTCCAGCCATGGAGAAAGAGCTGCTTACAGCCATAAGGCCGAGAGCTAAAGTTTTTAATTTAGACTTTAGAGTTCTCATATAGCGTTTGCTCCTTTTGATCCTTCAAATACTCTGTCGAAGGCTCGTAAGGATCTGCAGGGAGCGTGCCATTTTCTCAAATTTGATAAAATAAGTGAAATCAAGCGTTTACACTTAATGCTTGATTTCGTTTATTGACGAACTTTTAGACGATTTTATGAAAATACAAAGTTTGTCATGGGGTGAAAAAAACTTATC
>CAZSSP010000078.1:2040-3293 GCA_964609695.1 uncultured Bacteriovoracaceae bacterium | reverse complement strand
AAGATTTTAATACGCGATGGTGGATTGCAAGACATCGAAGTTGAAGACGATGGAGTCGGTATGACTCGTGAAGATTTAGAAGTTTGCCTTCAACGTCATGCCACAAGCAAAATTAAAAATATTGAAGATTTGGATTGTGTGGAAAGTTTGGGTTTTAGGGGCGAGGCCTTAGCCGCTATTTCTTCGGTTTCTAAATTAAAAATTGAAACTTATTCACAAGAGGTATCTGAGTCATGGCAATTAGAGAGTCAGGGCGCAGAGGGAATCCAAATCAAACCAGGCACTCAAAAGCGTGGCACTAAAATTACAATTTCAGAATTGTTTTACAACACTCCAGCTCGAAAGAAGTTTTTAAGAAGTGCGGGAATGGAGGCCTTGGCCTGTTCTCAGATGCTACAAGACTTGGCTTTGAGTCATCCGAAACTTCATTGGGAATATTTTATATTAGATTCTAAGGGCGAAATTAAAGAGCAGCGTAAGCTCCCCCCCCAAGAGGCCTCTACAAGATTTAAAGTTTTATTAGGACTCGAGGCCGAGCTTATAGAAGTTTTTGAGAATAATCCTTGCCCAGAGCTACGCTCAATTCAGATTTATGCAGCTAAAGCACCTGTGGCTTTTAAGAATCAAAAGCAGATTTATCTTTTTGTGAATGGTCGTTTTGTTCAAGATAAACGATTGGCTTATTCGCTGAGAGAAGCCTACTCAGGCTTGCTTGAGGTTGGGTGTTTTCCGGCGGTGTGTGTTTTTTTGGAGGCCGATCCTCATTGTTTGGATATTAATATCCACCCACAAAAGAAAGAAATTCGGTGGCCACAAGGTTTTTCCTTGGCCTCAGTTGTTTTTAGGGTGCTTCGACCCAAGCTCAGTGTGGGTTATGAAATAAAATCTACATTTGATAATACGCCAGCTTTAACTGCTGAAGAGCCAAGGGTGAGGCCATCTTTGTTTGAGGCGCCTAGTTTTCCCAGGCTTGAAAACACTCGTGAAAAACTTATGGAGGCGGCGTGGGTCGCCCCCTCCCAAGCGGCAACTCCATCGCCAGTAGTTGCCCCTGTTATAACTCATCTAACTAATCAGCAAGTTCCAAACTTTTCGTCTTTAACGGTTGTGGGAGAAGTGGGAGCTTCCTGGCTAGTTTTGGAATCGCCTGAGGGAATTGTTTTGGTCGATCAACACGCAGCTCATGAGCGAGTTCAATTTGAAAAAATACTTAAGACTAAAAAGCTTCTACGCTCCAAAGCGCTTTTGATTTC
>CAZSSP010000078.1:0-1940 GCA_964609695.1 uncultured Bacteriovoracaceae bacterium | reverse complement strand
TCGTGTCATGGCAGTGTTCGCAGAGGGCAGAGACTAAGTCATGAAGAAATTAAAAAGCTTATGGAAGATCTCGATGCTGTGGATTGGAAGGGGCTTTGTCCGCATGGTCGACCTGTGTGGCAACTTTGGACTCATCAGACTTTGGAAGAAAGTTTTCATCGATAAGAGGATTTTGAGTGATGAGACGATTGATTCAAAATATCTCGGAATGGAAGACTGAAAATCTATTAAGTGTTTTGGGGGCCACGGCTTCCGGAAAAACTCAAGTTGTAATTGATCATGTGAGGGCGAATTTCTCGGACACGAAAATACCGCTTTTAGTGAGTCTAGATTCAGTGGCAGTATACAAAGGCCTCGATATTGGATCTGCCAAAGTGATGGGTCGCGATCGATCCGATTTCGATTGGTGTGGTCTTGATTTGGCTGATGTCGATCAAAAGCTAACGGCTGCTGATTTTGCTAGGGCTGTAAAACACCTCATTCAAAATGCTCAAAAAAACAAACGACCTGTGATTTTAGTGGGTGGCTCACATTTTTACGAAAGAATGCTCTTAGAGGGTCCATCTGCCGGAGTGGCTAGCGATCCTGAGTTTATCAAAGAGATTTCCAAACTTGAAAATCAAGTATTGCATCAACAACTAGTGGAAAAGGATTCTCGATGGGCCTCGAAAATTCATGTGAACGATCGTTATCGTTTAGAGCGATTTTCAGATTTGGTGATCAGACAAGGTTTAGATTTCGAAAGCCTTACAAAATCTGGAGCCGATTTTCCTTTTGGAAATGTAGACACTCTCATAATGGGCTCTGAAAAGGCTCCCGATGATGATGTTTTTTTAGCCCGCATTTTTAAAATGTTTGATGAAGGCTGGATTGAAGAAGTTAATAGGTTGTTAAAAACTTATTCAGAAGATTCCCCTGGTTTTCAAACGGTAGGTTATAGAGAACTCATAGGGGGGCTAAAGCTGGGCTTAGATAAGTCCCAATTAGCTCAGGCTATACTTATTTCTCATAGGCAAGTTGCAAAAAAACAACGCACTTGGCTTCGTTCCCTCAAAAATTAATTAAATTTCTGTAAATTGCTGAAAATCGTAATTGTCGACCTATAATCAGAATCAGCTTTGCTCGTCTGTAAACTCCTTCGGTGTGTAAGTGGCGCAAAGTCCACCAAGCATCTCGCTTCAACATCTAAGACAAACATTTGAGAGGTAAAAACGATGAGATTATTTAAGCATGCTTTATTGGCCCTGGCCTTGGCATCGCCTGTGATTAGCACACAAGCGAATGCCGCATCTTCGAACTCCTCTAGCTCTCAGCAAATGGAGGACTTGTTTTTAAATATTGGGATCATCTATGGAAAGTCAGATCCCAAGGTGGCTTCAGTTTTAAATGCTTTAGGAATAAATACAGCTCAAGATCTGAGAAAGTTTTTGAAGGGAGATTTAAATGGAGCCAATTTCAAAGATATTTTGAGCCACTTAGCGTTTCAATATGCGCTAAAAAATCCAAAAGCAGCTAGTTTTCTTAAAAAGTTAGGTGTGACAGATGAGGCCAGTCTCAATAAATTTCTTCAGGGTTTAAAAGATGGGTCCATTAAAGATGCGATTCTACAAATGGCTCTGGATTCAGCCCTGTCTAATCCCAAGTATGCTAATTGGCTAGCAGTGATGGGAATCACCGACATTGAAGATCTAAAGGATATATTAAGTGGTGGTGTTGATGGCACAAACTTAAATGGAATTTTGTTAATGGTAGCGATGAATTATTTCGCTTCCAATCCTAAGTATGAGCAATATGCTCCTATTGTTTTAGCCATCATAATGACTTACTTCAGCAATCCTTCGAGTGAATTAAGTTCAGTATCCTTGGGTGTCTTGGATGGTCTACCTTCAACAGAAGTTAAGGCCGTGGTGAAAGGACGAACTGCAAAAACGAAACTCTAA
>CAZSSP010000077.1:0-5420 GCA_964609695.1 uncultured Bacteriovoracaceae bacterium | reverse complement strand
GCCAATGGTTGTCGAAAAATCATAATCCCAAAGCTCTTGAGTTGGTGATGTCTAATGGTGCTTTTGAAGATATTTATTCACTATTGAAAGCTAAGTTATTTTGAAAAAGATGAGAGCCCATCCTTGGGCTTAGGTTGATCTATTAATGATAAGCTTCAAATACTGTGCATGTGGCTATACAGCCAACGGATCCAGATGACATTGGAGCAACTCCAATCCATTGAGTGCCGCTTTTTCTCACTTCACATTTATAACCATTGGGTCCACCTATAATCTTTTTTTCTCCAGGAGGATTAATGTCTGGGATATTAGAAGTGTCGTCATCTACGGCAGTGAGAGCACATGTTGTAATTGAATTTGGATAAGAAGAATCGTTAATTAGATTTGTTCCCGATGTTTGAGAAAATCCAAAACTAAGTTCATAAATTTTTCTAAGTTTGGGTGTGGGAAGTGCGGTACAAATAACATTGTGGTCACTATCTAATCCACTCACGTATTCACCTGATAAACATTTATTATCGGCTACAGTTTTCCAATAAGTTCCAATTTCTAGATAAGTGTATCTTGGTTTCCATACCGTTCCTCGTTTATTGGCCAATGGATTTTGAATGATGACATTGACTAAGGTGACTTCATCGGGATCGCTAGTATTTTTAATAATTGCAAAACCTTTAGATTCAAATCGGCAATCGCTGCCCGAACAGGGGCTACCCGTATCATCGAAATAGATTGGGCTACTTGTAGTACCAGCAATTGTTTTTCCATGAAGATCGACAAGATCGGCTTCGAATACATAACGTCCACTGGCTTTACTTTGTAATTCAGGATACGCAGCTACATTAGCGCTGCTTGGGCAAGAAAAAGTGCTTCCAGTATTTGGTAAACAAGAGTTAAACCAACTTGTACCGCTTCTCATGTTACTTATGACGTCTGGCATTTTGTCACGGTTTCTTAGTGGTGCAAACATATCTTGAAGTGAAGCCAGAGTGGCCCCTTCCCTACCCCTAATAGCCACTACGTTAACTTGCTTTAGAAGTTCGGCAATGACTGAAAATGCTCCAGCAGATAAAGCTAAAACAAGCATCATCTGCACGATTGAGAATCCTTTTTTAAAGTTTTTCATATAACGTTCCCCCATCTGAATTTGGCATTATTAATAATGCCGCTTTCATAGTTCTATTTTTCCAAAGCATTGTTACAAGAATATGGCGATTGAAAGAGGGTTTATCTGTATGAGCTTTATGGAATTTCACCTTAACAAAAGCTTAATTGTTAAGATGATATTTTAACCAAAAATTAAGAATCTTTGAGATAGAGCCAATTCAATTGTCTAAGAGCTTCAAAGGTGACAATGCCTACTGTTGTGGCCAAATTTAAAGAGCGCACTCCTTGCTGAGGTAAGCTTAAGTGCTTTTCGGGGTGTGTTTTTAAAAGAGATTCAGGAATACCCTCTTGTTCATCTCCAAACATTAAAAAATCTTGAGGAGCGTATTTTACGTCTGTGTAGATTTTAGGACCTTTAACTTCGAGAAGCCACGGTATTCTATTGGGATGTTTATTCATCCAATCCTCGAGAGAATCGAAAATTTTAACATCGAGTAAATGCCAATAGTCGAGACCTGCTCTTTTGAGTTTAGAGTCGTCAATTTTAAAAAAAGGATTGATGAGTTCGAGTCGGGATCCTGTGGCTGCACACATGCGAGCAATAGAACCCGTATTTTGAGGAATGCGAGGTTGAAACAAAACTATGGTGAGTGAGTCGGGGTGAGAGATTTTATTGTCTTTGGGTTTTCTTTCTTCTTCGCCAACATTGAAATTTTGAATTCGACCCATTTAAGGGCTTATAGAATATATATTCAAAAATGAGAATGAAAAAAGGGAATCTAAGCTTAAGATAGCTTAGATTCCCGAAGGCAAAACATAGTCTGACAAAGTTTGCTCAGTTTAACATTGTAAAATCTTAGTAGTGGTAAGAAGCCTGAACACAGTAAACGCTGCTGTAACTATAGCCGTTAAACATAAGCTGTTCGAAGATACATCCAGGATTTGGCTGAGGAACTTGTCCAGTACAACTAACTTCTACGTTGCGATCGTTAAAACATCGCACTTGGCTACGATAAATTTCAATAGTGCTAGCCTGGTTAGTATTATAGGGTCCGTTGGGGGTGTTTGGGTAAGGATATGGATTTGCAGTTGGAGCGGGTGCTACAGCTTGGTTGTTGTTTTTACTTTTTCCGCAGGCAGCAACAGCAATCACAATCATCAATACCGAAGTGAACTTTGCCAATCTATTTGTTTTCATACAACTCTCCTAAAAAGAGTAATGCAGTGAACGTGCCAATCGAATGAGTTGCTAATATTTCAGTAATTACAGCTCTTTATGGCCACTGCTACTGAATAAAGTTTTTACACATGCGTAACAAAATTGAGCTCAAATGATTTTGTGAATCTCATTATCTGATTTTTTGAGTAAAAGTGCTCCTGATTTATCTAAGCCAATAGCAATGCCTTTATATTTTTTTAAAACATAAATACGTTTACCCCAGAGAGGAGCCATAGCCTTAGTCTCTAGCTTTAAATGAAACTTATTCCATGAATTAGCTTTAGTGATTCGATTTAAGTTTGAGACAAATTCTTTTCTTAAACTTTTAGCAAGAGCAGTGTCCTTGGGTGTTTTGGCAGCAAAGTATTGGCTTAAAACTTTGGCTTTTTTTAGGGGTGCTTTACCTTTGAGATTGATTCCCCAACCAATCGTAATGAGGCCCCCTCTAGCTTCGCTTAAAATTCCGCCAATTTTATAAATTGAATTATTTTCTAGAGCAACGATGTCGTTGGGCCATTTTATACAAATGCGTGAATCTTTTTTAAATTGTCTCAGACTATGCCATAAACTGAGTCCAGCTATAAGCGTGAGGTGTGGAGAAATCTTTGTATTTTTAGGCCATAAAAAACTTGCAGAAATTAGAAGAGCTTCTGTTTGATTGTCGACCCACTTGTGACCTTGGCGTCCTCGCCCATGACTTTGTTTTAAACTTTGAAACCAAAATATTTTATGCTCAGGATTTTTTAATTGAGTTAAGCCTCTTTGAGCTTCATCTTGAGTGCTTTTGCAAGAATCTACTTTAACTATCGGAAGATTTTTGTACTTCATTAAAAATGAAAGATAGTTTTATTTGCTATGACGATCAATCATTTTAAGAACATCTTGAAGTCTATCGTTGAGTTTATCTTTAAAATGTCCGTTCAAAGCTCTTTCGATTTCATCTCGTACAATTTGTCGAATGTCTTCAGCACTGGCTTGTGTTTGTTGAGCTTCGTCTCGAAAACTTGAAAAATCATCTTGAGATTTATCGTGGTGAGAAGTTCCTGTTTGCGGGATGATTTCAAAGGCTTCGTTGTGGATGTCGGTGACTTCCGGCAAAACAGTTTCTTCTATGCCTCGAGAAGCGGGTGGATTTGAAATTTGAGCAGTAAATTCATTGCCCCATAGTTGACTTGCGGCCATAGTTTCTTCGGCACTAGTGCTAGGCAATGGAGATAGGTCAGCCCAATTTGTATTCTTTTGTGCAAAAGCTGCTGTGGCTTGTTGTGAAACTTGTGTATGAGACATTGGAGGTGGCGGTGGAGGTGGCGGCGGTGGAGGAGGAGGCGGCGGTGCCATCACGCGAGTTTGAGCCGCAGTTTTTTCCATAGGAATTTGAACTGAAGTCGCGGCTGTAGGAATAGCGGATGTTGCTTGTGACTGCCAAGCTGTTTCCTGAATGGGTTGTTTGGCAGACATGGCATCAAAAGTTTTTTCGATTTTTTGCGAGGGGCGATTTATAGCTACTGTCGATTCAGTGGGACGACTTTGATAAAGAGTGGCTTCCTGAGGAATTTTAGGTGGAATTTTTAAAAGAGTATGGAGCATTGAAACTAGAACGTGAGATTCAAAAGGTTTCCAAAGTCGAGCGTCGGCGGGAATGTGTTCAATTTTAGTTTCGTCGATTTGATCAAAGGAACCGCAAAGTAAAATGACTTTAGTTTCCCTGGAAAGATCGGGATCATTTTTAATGGCCTGACAAAGTTCAGCGCCAGTCATGCCGGGCATATCGAGATCCGCTAACACAATAATAGGACGGTGTTGTCGAGCTAAACGAAGGGCATCTTGTCCATTATCGCAATAGATAATTTCGAAGGGTTCCTTTTTTAACCCAAGTGCAACAGCGCGATGCATGGTTACTGAATCATCTGCTAATAAAATCTTAACAGTGGAGCTTGGGGCGTTAGCCATTATTCTTTTAGTGTTATTGATTTTTCTTCAATGGGCAAGACCCATGGGGTATACTAATTTACATGGGCAGGAAGGACTGTCTGGTACGAGCAATAGAAGGCAAGCATCATTTTGTCCTATACTTTAAATTCGGGAGTCCTGCCTGCAGGCTGTGTGCATGCTATCCATAGTGATAGAAGCCTAAACCCTGCAAAGGGGTGCTCTTATGAGCACTTCGAGGACACCCACCTCATTATGTGAGGTCAAAATGTCGCCTTCGGACGGCTAAGACGGTTCCCTGCCATTCTTTTGTCCTTGAATTGAGTAGCTCTACAATTCTAGACTAGAGCTATGAGTTCAAATAAAGAAGCTGGTCAATTAAGGGATTATAGAATCGATCAGGCTTTTTCCTCTAAAGCTAAAGCCGCGCCGCGACAGGAAACTATGCTCAGAGCTTCTACTTTATCGGAGTGGTCGCACAATTCGCCCATATCTGTTTTCGACGAAGAAGAGTCGGAGCCAATTCAAGAAATATCCAAAAGACTTCCTGAACTACGACAAACTACTCCTCAAAAAAATATGCCTGCATTCGAAGGAATTGCAGTGTCTACAAAGGCTCAGAGTTCATGGGCAAGCCAACTAGCTCTTCAAGAAAGACAAATGGAGCGCCAAGGCACTGTGGATGTGCATCCAGGTCTTAATAAACAAGAACTTTTGAAATCAAAGACTCGAGATTTTTTAGTCGAAATTCAAAATGATTTTAGAGTGAATGTTGAACTTTTTAATGAAACTCGACAATCTCCTGCTCATCACATCCACATTTATAAAGTGAGCCAAACTCCTGATGATTTTATGCTCTATCGTAATGGCGTAAAACTTGTGGTGTCTGGTCAAAGAGCAGGTCGTATACTTTTGGCTTTTAATCAATACATGGGACATTTGTTCTCTAGCCAACACCCACCCGCTCTTGAGTTGCAAGCGGCTTGGGGTGTTTTAGATCAGCTTTATTGGACCTATAAAGGTGAGCGAATTCGTAACGAAGATTTGGTTCGATATTTGCTCAGCGAATTTATCGTTCAAAGTTTTAAATAATAGATTTTGAAAAACTAAATTGAATTAAGACCACTTTTTGGTCCAGCCAATTCGAAGTCTTTCATGCATTTCTTTG
>CAZSSP010000076.1:0-5432 GCA_964609695.1 uncultured Bacteriovoracaceae bacterium | reverse complement strand
TCCCAGTTTCACGATTTCCACGCCTTGTCGGCCACCCTGCGAGCATCAGCCATTGACTTAAGGGCCGGAATATTTTTCTGCTTCTTAGTGTCGGCCCTCGTATTTCCCAGGTAACTTTGAATTGTTAAGATATACTATGAGAGTGAAGCTAGTATTCAGATTGGCTCTTTATGGGAACCTATTTTTAAGCGCCTACATTCTTTTAGCAAAAGAATGCTTACCGACCCTTAGGGAGAATCTGCTGGCTTTACCCGACCCGCCACCAACGATTAAGCAAATCCCACGAAGTTCTCTCAATGTTGCTGTTTTGAGAGATTTGAGAACACAGCTGGCAGAAGGTAAAAGGCCTCCTCGAGAGACTCTTCTCAACGCTCTTGCCTATACCGAAGCCTCAATTCAAGGCGCTCATACTGCGGGAATGCGTGAGATGAGAGACTTAGTTATAAACGCACTCGTAAGAGATGGATATTTTAAAAGCCTTTCTGAAACAGATTTGATTCAATTAGCAGATGCTCCTCAAGCTGATTTGCCGGCCAAAGCAAACAGCCCAAAATCAGATTTAGCCATACATGCTTTGATGGAACTTGTTGATCGTAGATATTCCGTTGAGACGAGGCGTTTAATTAGAAAATTGGATGAGCTGGGACCTGGCCAATTTCCCTACCATGATGCCCTCAATGAGATAAAAATTACTTATGCTGGTGCCGATCCTGCAAAAAATGCCCCTGCATACCAAGGGTTACCGGCTCTATCCTTACCGCGCGCAAACAGGGATGTTAATAACCGCTTGGAAAATCCAACTACGAACAGTATCGAATTTGATACTGGGGCCAATAAGCTCAGACTTTGTCCCAACTGCCCGCTTGTTGAAGATATCTCGAAAGTCCCAGAGGGAAGCTTGGATTTGTTTAGCGCACAAAATGTGCCTTGGGACCGTCCGACAAATAAGCCAGAAGAATTACGCGATTGGCTCAACGAAATCAAAAGCAAACTCAAACCCGGTGGAGCTGCAGTCTTCACAGTGCCCCTTCCAATGATGTATCTGAATAAGGGCGATGCCTTTAAAGGACCCGCTACTCTAGCTCGCAAATTAGGATTCCGAGTAAGGCGCTATGAAGGAACGGGAGACTACGGAATGATCCTAGATGTGCCGCCGCGCTATCCAGGCTCAACTCCTCAATGATTTACCTACGATATGAAAAAAAAACACATACTCCTCTCAAACTTGTTTTTTTGAAATCGGTATAGCTTTATTCATTCATACGAATGCTCAGCTCCACAAATCTACGATTTTTATTTTTCAAATAGAAACCACAACGCAAAAAACTATAGTTCGATAAAAAGTCTCAATGTAAAACAATCTGAAAAATTTCTGCGGATACCTGCGCCAAGCGATCAGAATATATACCAATAAAGCGCTACATTAAGTGGATGCTGCAATGATTATTAACTTAGTAAGTCTCTCCTTGTCGGTTGCGTTGTTGCTTTGTTGAAAGGCCTTTTTTAAAAACACAATATTAGCTTTCTTGCCAATTGCTCTATTGAGAGCTGTTACGAATATGTTGTCAACATTTGATGTATCCAAAGGATGTTTTTCAATAGAAATTCCATTGAGGTGATTTCTAAGTAAGGGTTGAAGTTGAACTTCTTCTAATTTTATATTCCCACGTTCTGCTCTTAACTGCCAAAAGTATCCTAAAAATGCCTGCGTATTTTGAGGACTGTCGAAGCTTAATTTAGAAACAGAGTCGGGCCAATGTTCAATTATTTCCCTAAGTGCCGATTGCTTTGACTCATCTAATAAAGTCTCATGAAACATACTAATTGAAAAATCTCGAATCTTTGATTCTTTGCTAGTTCCATTATGAATATCTGTTGCTAAAGCAAGCGCCTCGTATAAATGACTATTTTCAGAAAACCCTTCAATTCCATATATACAAGCCAGCATTCGAAGTCCTCGAGATTTGACTACTGAGTCGTTAGCTTCAAGAAGAATATCATGTCTTAATTTTTTTATCGCCTGTGCTTTTTCACAAGCTGTAGATGTCACTGATTGAAGACCTGAAACGCTCACACCGCTATCGGCATCACAAGATGGCCAAATCTGCTTCGAAGTTGCCATACTTGCCTTTAAATTATTACTTGAAGGTTCATTAAAAAAACTTGAATCGTTTAACTTTGAAAGATAACAACGGCCTTGATCTTCTTGAGAGAGATTCTGGCATTGCTCTGTTATTTTTTGAGCCAATACAATTGCTTTTGGCGCATTAATAAGCCCATATCCGTTAGCATTTTTATCGTGAATATTTGCTAGAGTAGGATTTGCTGTGCTCGATATTATTTTCTTTACTATATCATTATTAAAGTTGGGATTTATTGAATACAGTGATGCTACTAAACTGCTCACCATAGGTGTCGCACCACTCGTTCCTCCAAACCCTTCATAGTCTCCCGAAGCGTTTTGTGAAAGCTGATAGCTATTTCCAGCTGGAGCTAATACAAAAACGTGTGCATCTGAGTCTGAGGTTGCGTGAATCAAACCAGAAGGACTTAAATTGCCAACAGCAATAATTTGTGGATTATACTTCAGTGGCGAAATTTCCTCTCCTCCTAAATGTTGATTACCAGCAGAAGTCACAATCGAAACACCATTGTTTATATTGCTTAATTCAGAAAATCTTTTTTCTAAAAAAGTAGCGCGACTTACATAGCCTTCATCCTGCGTTGTGGGTAATGGTCGAGATATATTTATAACCCTTAGGTGACGTGGAAGTGCAGGTAAATTTTTGGTAAAAGGATATATACTGGAAGTTATTTTTGCAGAAGGGGGCGGTGGGTTAAACCCACCATCAAGAGCATGAACTTTCAACGGATTTGCAACACTTACAGAGGGTAATGTTGGACTGCGAGGTGCACTAGAAATTAAGTGAGTAACTTTGGCAGCATGATTGCGCTCCATATCTTCTAAGACAGCGACATCAACACTTGTATGTGAATCTTGATTAAGGAGATCGCTCACAAGATCTGCGCCAATAAGCTCTTGAGCCCAAAAATGAGAGAGCCCAGCTCCCCCAGGAAATGAACCTGCCGAGGGAACAGCTTCGCAAAGTTTAGCCTCAGATAAATTATCTTTAGCATGTTTAGGTAATGCCATAACACTACAGCTAGGAAAAATATAACAAACGTAAACGAATGATCTGAGTATTAAAAGCCTGTTAAAGAATACTCGATACACAATCTCATTCTAGTCTTTGATTCTGTAAAAAAATAGCTACTACGGTTAAGGATATGTTAATGGTCGCTTCCGTATGAGTATTTTTTTAACATAACCTTAACGGAAAAAGTTTAGTTGCTTCATTATCACCCACTAGAATTTAAAAAGAACCGTCCGTCTTGTTAAGAACCCCATCCTTTGTCACAATGTTAATATGAGGATACTTATAGCTCTCACTCTTATTTTTGTCTCACAAAACATATATTCAGCTGAGCCTGTTGTTAGATGGACAATAACCCCTGAACCACTTATCAAGAAGATGAAACACGACAACAGACTCAGGCCAGAGTCCTTTCATCTCTTCCATGTTGAGATCGAGCTAGAGACTTATAAGTACTTTAGTGATAACAAAATGTCTTGGGATCCAGAAATAGCTCTCAAAAATCTTCGCGAAAAAAGGAAGTCTCTTGTAGATATGCTTACTGAAAGTTCTGACCCATTTTTAATTGAAAAACTTGAGTCAGTTGATATACTTATAAAGGCCCTAGAGAAAGATGCCTATAAATACCCCAAGCCTAGTTATCCGCAAACGAAAGTTCAGGAATTAATTTTCGATGCGAAAAGAAGATTGTCTTTAGAACGACAGAACTCATTAGCTTTGTATCGTAAAACAGTTACTTTAACTAAAGATTTTCCTGAGGACCAAGTAGCTGCGAGTTTAGATAGTGTGATAGATGCAAATGGAGACCTAATTGTATATTCGTTCTTTACAAAAGAAGCACTAGTTTGGCCCTCAGACTCACCCTTTCCAACAAAACCTAGCCCTTCTTCTCCAGAATTCGCAAGAGCGATCGACTCATTCAACAGAGAAAAAGCAAAACTTGGTGCTGCTCATTAAATGGCGCGACAGCAAATCATTGGAAAGATGTCTTTCCAAAACTAAAGAACATCGGCGGTTATTGTGGAAAAGGCCCTATCGGGCAGGCCAGTGCAGATTATCTTGAAAATTTTTATTCACAAGTAGATAGGCTAACTCCGCCCACTGGGGTTCCTGCAAGTGACGAGCAATACAAGGATGTTCTAGAACTTCTCAAGCGCGATAAAAGTGGAAACCCAATGAACATTTCAATTGCGTCTTTTGCCGATTCTCAAAAAAATGTGCCCTCCGCCCTTTATGGACAGTTCAATTTTGAAGCTCCAGATATTGTTGGAAATGGCAAAATTGTACAGATTGACGAAGAGTCGGTTTTAAAAAATTGCACTGAGACAGCTTCAGGAATTTCAAACTTTTTGAAAACACTTCCAGTGGGAAGTGAGCTGCTGCCACATACAGGAATTACAACACCAGCGCCTATTGATTTGGCCGTGAGAATTCTCGCAGTTCCTTTACCCTCCGCCTCGGTGAAAATAATAAGATCGGGCATGGAGTCGTTTATTGAATACAAAACAGAAATTAATTTCGGCGATTCGGAGGCCAAAACAAAATTAAAGCTAAAAAGTGAAGACATCAGAAACAAAATCTACAATCCACTGCAGGTTTTGGCGGGTTGTCCCCTAAGTTTTTTTAAGACTTCTTCTGAGGCTAAGCAGTTAGGTTTCTTGTCTGCTCACGATGTCGATAAATCAATTCAATTTTTGATAACGCTAATGCACCAAAAGGATATTCAGACAATGGCCGATTTTTGTCTAAACGAACTTATTCTAGAGCTCAATAAATTTGCTGTCAGATGCGGCCTTACGCCACCTCCGTATAAATGCTTCAGTTCCTCACGTGAAGACTTAAAATATTTTTACGAGTTCCTACGCTCAGATAAAATGGGAACTGGGGCCACAAAATTGCTTGTGGATATCGGGAACAAGGTCGCAAAAATCATAAACCCTTCCAATGAGCAATTTACTTTTTTTTCGACCAAAGAGTCTTTTCTGAAAGACAATTTGAGTAATAAGCTGAACTCTTGCGCTGAAGTTGGAATCGGATTTTCAAAAGAAGCCAATGCCTTTCGTGAAGCAAATCTGACAGGCAAATGTGAAGCAATGATTCCAGAGCCCGATTCCATCGAAAATACTCCTATTCACAGAGTAAGACTAAAGCAAGAAGCTCATGCACCAAGATAATAATGTTTAGATTATTTCAATTTTCGGGTTGGCTTCAATCGCCTATCCCTTCCTTCTCGGTAAATAATTTGACGCCATTTTGAGGTGGAGCTGGAAGGGCACT
>CAZSSP010000075.1:0-5559 GCA_964609695.1 uncultured Bacteriovoracaceae bacterium | reverse complement strand
TAAATAAATTGTATAAGAGCTAAAATTTGAGTGAGCACTTACAATGCTAGCGATTTCGTTGTTGGCCCCCACCCCAATTGAGATCTTGTGAGCTCGTCTGGCGGCAATGGTGTCGAGTGATAGTTTGGCGTAAATTAAACCTAAAATTCCCGCAAATAAAGATGTAATCATGCCGCTATACTAAGCTAGCAAAAATTATGTCACAAGTTTTTGAATTACTAAATTATGGATCCTGCTTGGCTTCTGTCGGCTTTGGTGAATCATCGTTTTGCTTTTTTTCACTTGTGATTAACATATAAAGTATAAGGGCTTCTCCTGCTGTCATAGTGCCAGATAATAGTCTTTCTTTGGCTCCGTAAAATCTATCAATTTGTAGGTTGTCTGCGCTCAAAAAATCTTTTGGATCTAATGTGAATTTAGATTTTGGATTATCTGAGGATGAGTTAAGCTTGCTTTGAAAATTGTTAAATGCTTCATCATTAACTGTAAAACGGTAGCCTTTGTGTTTGGGTTGTCTCGATAATAGAGAAATAGGTGGAATTATAAGGTCACCGATTCCTGTACCAATAATTACACCAGGTCCTGCTTCTATCAAACTAAGCCCATTAAAAAACATTTTGAGTTGCCATGGGTCTTGTGAATCAACTTCATCAACATGGATTTTTCCGTAATATTCTTCGAGTAAAAAAATTTTTTTATCGATAATGAACAAAGATTTATTTTTCCGCACTTGAATGATTTCAATTTCATTTTTTGAAAGTGTGGCTGCATGTTCAAACAACTTAGAAGGGCTTGTACGCTTAAGTAGCCATAAAGGTAAAAAATGAGAAGTCGCTTTTACATTTTCACCTTTTATAAGTGCTGGCACATAGTCGATAAGCCCTCCCTTTTCGTAAATAGCTACATTTTTTCCATTACTGGAGTTAGCAATTTTTGCTATAGCAATTCCACAAATTTTTACTTTAGCTGCATACAGTGATGAGTTTAAAAATACTAAGATAAAGTAAATTAGAGTTTTGTTTTTTGACATTGAATAAATTTTAACATGGATAAAGTCTGCTATGAGGCGAATGCTATCCTAATTATGTAAAAAATTCTGACTTATGTTAATTGAAAGCTAGTGTATAATCTTTAGATGGGAATTAAACTTTCTACTTACATTTTAGTTTTGTCTGCATTTGTAATTTTACTCTACACTCAGGTTGTTGATGCTGCAGAAAATAATAAAGCTCCAAAATGTTTCAAAAAAGGTGAGCTCTATTTGGCCCAAACTCTTGATAATGGCGGTCCGCCGGGAAGCGGCGGTATTGACCCTAATGCCATACCTTGTTGTGGCAATTTAGAAGAGCGCAATTCCATTTCTTATTGTGGAATGGGTATTGCGGGCGGCAAGGCTGAAATGGTGTGCATCGCGTGTGGCGATGGCAAATGCGAGAAGGGCTATGAAAACCATTGTAACTGCCCCGAGGATTGTAAATAATTTATAGTTTTTATTTTGAGACTCAGTTAAAGTTAATCTAGGTGGGGAAATCTAAACTGCTTGCATTTAAATTTCGATGTTTTTTTGACGCTGCAGTATTGTTTTGTATTTTCTTTTTCATTTGCCAATCATTGCATGCTCAAGTGGGCGGAGCCGAGCGCACAATTGGTGCCGGTATTGTGTACCCTGCCCCCACCCAGGCCTTGGTAGTTAATCCAGCTTCGCTTCAAGAGGGTAAAAGAATAACAGCTGAAGCCATGTGGCGCGCCAAAATAGACAAACCCTTTGCAGCGTTTCACTATACGCGTTCGGGCGCTGGTCTTGGTGTGGACTATAGACAAGAGCCGAAGTTTGTAAGCGGAAGTCCAACAATTTACCAAGGCGGTGGAGCTCTATTGCTGCGCTCTCTTGCTGTTGGGGCCACTGTAAGAAAAGTTACTAAGCAAGATCTTGATACAGACTTAGGCGCTTATTACGACATGGGTAATCTTAGAATCGCATCAGTTCTTCGTAGCGTAAAAGACAAAGCCAATCGCATTGATATTGGTGTTGGTCTTGGCGGCGAAAGTTTGTATGCTTCTATAAATTTCAAACATAATATTCCTTGGACTCAAGCTTCTGATAATTATTTGGTTGATGTTGCTGCAGCGGCCAATGTGAATTGGATTAGTTTTGGTGTGGGTTACTATATGATTCATAATGGTAATCAAGGATTTGTTTCAACAAAAGTGCATGCTGGCGCTAGTTTTAAATTAGAAAACGATATGACTCTCACAGCTTCGTATTTGCCCCTCTATCAAGAATGGGTCATAAGCGATGATACTTACAGTGTAGGATTTAATTATCGTTTTTAGTAATGAAAATATTGAAAGTATTTATAATCCTCTTATCGATTTCGATGCGAAATACATATGCATTGGAATGCGATATGGCTCTGTTAATTAAATTAGCAAATAAAAATAAATTTTCTCGAGCACGAATTAAGGAGATGTCTTCAGAAGAGTTGCATCAACACTTTTCAGTTCGGCCGACTGTTAATGGATACTTTGCATTTATCGGCGACACTCCTATTGGCAGAATGGGTGTGTCCACAATTTACGGTAAAGATAAACAATCAGTAGCTCTTCAAATTCAAACGGTGTGGCTTGCCCCTGAAGCACGAGGAAAGGCCTTGGGTTCATTTTTGTATCGCGAGGTCGCTAAGCGTGCGCCGGGTGGAGTGTTGCTTAGCGATAATAGCGTAAGTCAAAAAGCGGTTGAGCTTTGGGAAAAGCTGGGTGAGAAAAATCCAGATCTAAACGTGACTGACATGCGAGCTCATATCGATCAGTGGCAAGCTGCTCAACGCGAAAAGGCTGCTCAAGGCCAAAAAATTAAATCTTGGCGCTCCACAGTTGGGACAATTGAATCGCGCCCAAAGTTTATTTTGAGAGCTAAAGATAAAATTGAGGGAGAAGCGCCATTAGTGAATCCAAGTTTATCGCAACAGCAATGGAACGACGAAATACTGAAAGAACTTAATATCAATGCCGATGAGTATAATTAGATCTATTCAATTTTCTTAACTTCTTCGTAAAGTTTTTGCAGAGGCTTGTAGAGCACTCCACCATAGTTTTTAAAATCCTTCGTAGTGCTTGCTACGGATTCGCCGTTAGATTCACGAAGTAGTCTAATGAAAACTCCAGTACGGTCTTCGCCTCTTTGGCAATGCACTAATACGCCATCGTTGGGCTTAGTGCTGAGTAAATCCTCTATTCTATTTAAGACATCTAAAGTCTTTTGAGGGTCGTTCACTCCTTTCTTTTTGTTTTCGCCAGTATCGAGAGGTAAATGTATCAGAGTGATGCCTTTTTCGGAAAACAACTTAGTGAGCTTAGCAATGTTTCTTTCTTCAGCTTGTAAGTTAACAACATACTTAATTCCATTGTCGTTTAAAGTTTTTATTGATTCAGTATTGCTGTAGTCGGGTTTGCCGCTTCTAAATACATTTTTTAGAATGGAGTTTTGATGCGGAATTTTAATTCTATCAAAGTGCTTTAAATAAAATCCATTAAAGTCATTTTTGTAGCTTCCGCGTGATTTTTCTAAAGTTTTTGAGTGGGCGCTGATGGCGAAGATTGCTACGAAAAAGACTATAGATTGATTGAACTTCATTTATCCATTTTACGAGTTTGTGGAATATAACTGCCGTCAAAAATTAACTATGTTTTAAATTCTTTTCTAAATCGTTTTGCAAGATTTCTTGCTTGGGCTCTCATTTTGGGTGTTGCTTTTGTCCATACAATTCCTTCAAGTGTAGCAAGTACACCTAGGAAGGCATTAGCATTAAGCCTCTCAGGGTAGTATTCAACCCATTTTCTGCAAACTTCTTCAAATCCCACGCTTTCTAAATCTTCCACGTATTTAAAACCAAGCGAGTTAATTTCGGGTAGTGTGATGGGCCCAAAATTTTTAATGTCACTGAGTAGGGTTCTTTTTGATTTCATTTGAGATTAAATGCTAATGAGGGCTTCTTTTTGGGATCGGCTCATAGATTTGATTTCATGTTCTCTTTTAAGGGCATGGCTTTGAGACTTGTGGCTTTCTTCAAAAACTAAAAGTGCGGGAGGGTCGGATCTGAAAAACTTGGCCCCACCTTTTTTTAGTCCCGCGTGTTGCTCAAACCTTTTGTTGATGTCTTTGCAAATGCCTGTGTAAAATTTACCTGATTGTGTTTCAATAATATAAACAAACCAGTGCATCTTAAATAATTTTGATTTTGACTTACGCTAACTCTGATTTGCTTTTAATAATTTTACAAATCAAACCTAAATCGAGCGCTTCTTGAGGCGTGAGCCATTTATCGCGGTCGGTGAGCTTAGCAATTTCTTCTACGCTTCGCCCTGTCTCTAGTGCGTAAAGTTGGTTGATTTTTTCGCGTGTTTTAACAATGTCTTCTGCATGAATTTCAAGGTCAGAGGCTGGTCCTTGAAGATAGCCAGAAATAAGAGGTTGGTGAATGAGTAACTTAGAATTGGGAAGTGCAAAGCGGCGCTCTTTTTTTGCCGAGAGTGCAATGATGGAGCCCATGCTTGCGGCAAGGCCGGCAACGATTGTGTAAACAGGCGCTTTAATAAAGCGAACTGTGTCGAAAATCGCAAAACCAGAATTGATTTCGCCACCTGGGCTATCAATAAAAAGATATATGGGTTTAGAGTCGGATAATTTATCTAAAGCCAAAAGCATGCGGTTGGTTTCGAGAGCTAGCTTAGACCCCACTGGGCCGCTCACTTGCACATAGCGTTGTTCAAAAAGAATTTCTTCCATAGGTGAAAAAAAGTGAGAATCTTTATTAGTGCTCATGTCTTTAACATACAGGAGTTTTTAAAAGATTAAAATCTCTCAACGCTCTTTATCCTCAGTGTGCCGCAATGCTAGAGTCGAATTTCTATGAACTTTAGAAGAATGCCAATTGAAATCGAATCACCTGAGCAAATGGGTTACGCCAATATTAAATATAATCTCACTGAGAGTTCTTATTCCGACCAAGACCTCAGCAAGTTTAATTTCGACATTAGCAAATTGATGCTTTGTTACGGCGATCACATGGGGCACCCTGGTTTGCGTAAGCTCATCGCCGAGGATGCAGGTCTTAAAGCCGAGCATATTTTGCTCACTCCTGGAGCTGCGGGCGCGCTATTTTTCATAGCAACATCATTATTAAAATCAGGCGATCATATTTTGGTTGAGCATCCTAATTATGCAACTAATATAGAAACTCCACGCAGCCTTGGTGCCGAAGTAGAATTTATACCGCTTCAATTTGAGAATTCATTTGCGCCCAATTTAGAATGGATATTGTCGAAAATTAAGAAGACTACAAAATTAGTGAGCCTCACATTTCCACACAACCCTACGGGGACCCAATTGTCGGAATCAAAATTTAGAGAAATCGTTAAAGCCATCACCGACAAAGGGGTTTATTTGCTCGTCGACGAAACTTATCGTGATATGGCTTTTGAAGCTAAGCTTCCCGTTGCGGCCACACTTTCTGATAAAGCTATTAGCGTATCATCACTTTCGAAAACCTATGGATTGCC
>CAZSSP010000074.1:0-5674 GCA_964609695.1 uncultured Bacteriovoracaceae bacterium | reverse complement strand
ATACGCCAGGTGCTCTTCTTGGGCTCTTGAGGAAGTCTCAAGGCTTTGTCCACATTCAGAGAATGATAGAAAATAAATAGCGCTAAGACTTTCATCTTTTTATTTTCACTTTTTTCTAAAGCTCAATCAAGAAAAGTTCAGGTCATAATTGGATGCTTTTTGAGTAAAATCTATATTAAGTTTTAGTGAATTTCCCTATGAAGTGAGTTTTTATTTGACGAAATTCAGATCTCAGCGCAACCTGTTTTTACTGGATGTAGTTTCAAAAATTTCTAGGGGGAAATTCCATGAAATGGAAACTACAATTACTATCACTTCTTTTAATATCGTTTGAAGCGGCTGCTGTTTTGAATCCTCAGCCCTTAACTAAATTCAGCTATCAATTACAAGGTAAAGTTGTAAAGCATTCTGAGGCATCAGTATACTTTTTAGATCTTTTTGATACCTCTACTTCCACAATAAAAAACTTACAAAATAGCGGCAATAAAGTGGTTTGTTATTTTAGTGCTGGTAGCGGTGAAGATTGGAGAAGTGATTATAAGAAAATTCCAACTGAAGCTTTGGGTAAAAAGTTAGAGGGTTGGGATGGGGAGCGATGGTTGGATGTTCGAAATGCTGGAGTTATTTCGGTTATGAATGAGCGTATTAAATTAGCTTCTACGAAGGGATGTAATGGTGTGGATGCAGATAACGTAGATGGTTATTATGGACAAACAGGCTTTCCCTTAAAGCAGAGCGATATTATTAGTTATTTAAAAAAACTCAATACAGAAGCTCAAAAATATGGGCTTTCTTTGGGGATGAAAAATGGTTCTGAAATTGCTTCAAGCGTATCGTCTTTTTTAAGTTGGGCCGTGGTGGAAGAATGTGCTGCTTATAAAGAATGCGGTAGCTTTAAACCTTTTATAGATAAGAACAAAGCTGTATTTAGAATTGAATACACAAAATACAGTTCGTCTGAATGTTCAAAAGCCAAAAAAGCTAAAATGTCGTTGATCTACGGTAGCTATTCCCTCGACGGTAAGCACAAAAGCTGCCCCTGATAAAAGGCGTCTAGCGACTTCTGATAAAAGGCGTCTAGCGACTTCTACGCTTCGACCCCCACCTTTTCACATAATGAGTGTGAAAAGGTGGGGGTCGAAGCGTAGAAGTCGCTAGACGCCTTTCACAAGTGCGGGTAATTTCACCGCATGGCTCAACAGACGGCAATTAATCCCCAACGTAATGATGATTTCCCTGAATGGTATCAGCAAGTCGTACGCGCTGCTGATATGGCTGAAAACTCCGAGGTTCGAGGTTGCATGGTTATTAAACCGTGGGGCTATGGAATTTGGGAGCAAATCCAATCCCAAATGGATCGCATCTTTAAAGCCACTGGACATAAGAATGCTTATTTCCCTCTTCTTATACCTGTGAGTTACATGGAGCGTGAAGCTAGTCACGTGGATGGCTTTGCCACTGAATGCGCTGTGGTCACTCATCATCGTTTGGAAGCTAAAAAAACACCCGATGGAAAAGTTAAAATGGTCCCTGCGGGTGAGCTCACGGAACCTTTTATTATTCGTCCAACTTCAGAAACTATTATTGGAGCGGCTTTTGCCCGATGGGTTTCTAGTTATCGCGATCTTCCCTTGCTCATCAATCAATGGTGCAACGTCATGCGCTGGGAAATGCGCCCGCGTTTATTTTTGCGAACAGCAGAGTTTCTTTGGCAAGAGGGACACACAGCTCATGAAAGTTCTGAAGAAGCTCAAAAAGAAGCTATGGATATGCTCAAGGTTTACGAATCTTTTATGATCGAAAAACTCGCGCTCCCAGTTTTGATTGGTGAAAAATCTGAAAGCGAAAGATTCCCCGGCGCTGTTAATACTTACTGCACTGAGGTTATGGTTCAAGATCGTAAAGCTGTACAAGCTGGTACGAGCCACTTTTTAGGCCAAAACTTTTCAAAGGCCTGCGATATTAAATTCCTCAACCGCCAAGGTGTACATGACTTTGCGTGGACTACAAGTTGGGGTGTGAGCACTAGACTCGTGGGAACAATGGTAATGACCCATGCCGATGATGATGGACTCATTTTGCCTCCTCGCGTGGCGCCTTCTCATGTGGTGATACTACCTGTAATTCCTAAGGATGAACTTCGCGCAACAGTTTTAGAGGCTTGCGATAAACTGGCGACCCGTTTGCGCGCGCTTCAATATCACGGACAAGATTTAGTTGTTGAAGTGGATCGCCGTGATGAAAATGGCGGTGTGAAAAATTGGGAGTGGATTAAAAAAGGCGTTCCATTAAGAATTGAAATTGGTCCTCGAGATATCGAGAAAAATTCTGTAGCCCTCATGCGTAGAGATCGCGAACATAAAAAGAAAGATTTTATTCCGACTGAAGATTGTGTCGATAAAGTTTGCGAAACGCTCGATGATATTCAATCAAACCTTCTAGCTCGCGCCACAACTTTTAGAGATGCCAACATGAAGAAAATTGATTCACTCGATGAGTTTCGAAGTTTTTTCACTCCGAAAAATCCTGATAAACCCGAAATTCATGGAGGCTTTGCCCTGTGTCACTGGGCTGGAACTCGCGAAGATGAAGCTAAGATTAAACAAGAGCTCAAGGTTACTATTCGCTGTATTCCTTTTTCAGAAGCCTTTAATGAGACTGGTAAATGCTTTTTAACCGGTAAAGCCAGTAGCAAACGCGTCATTTTTGCTAAGTCTTATTAAGCTCTTTCTTGAAGATGTGGGCAAAGAGCATCTATTCTTTGCCTATGAAATATCAACTAGGGTTTGGGAATCATTTCGTCAGTGAAGCCGATAAAAACATTTTACCTATTGGCCGAAATTCACCTCAAAAAGTAGCTCGAGGACTTTTTGCTGAACAAATCAGTGGAGCGGCTTTTACAGCTCCTCGTAAAGAAAATCTTCGCACTTGGGTTTATCGAATTCGTCCCTCTGTGCTTCATGGTGATTTTGATAAGCTCTATAAGCATCCAAGTTTTGTTGGAGATTTTTCAACTTGTGCGGCCCCCCCGACTCAAATGCGCTGGGATCCTCTAACTAAAGATTCTGGAAAATCCAGAAATTTTATTGAAGGTCTTCACACTCTTGCAGGTTCGGGTGGTCCAAATGAATTCAAAGGCTGTGCTGTACATCTTTACGCGGCTTCGAAGTCTATGGAAAATTGTTTTTTCTATAATGCCGATGCGGAGATGATGATTGTCCCTCAAGAAGGCAATCTTTTAATTCGCACTGAAATGGGTCATTTAGAATTGGCTCCAAAAGAAATTGCAGTCATTCCTAAGGGCATTCGTTTTGCTGTAGATTTAAACGAAAAATTTGCTCGTGGATATCTTTGTGAGAATTTTGGGAATCCATTTATACTTCCCGACCTCGGTCCTATTGGAGCCAACGGTTTGGCCAATCCTCGCGATTTTCAGGCGCCTGTTGCGGCCTATGAAAACACTAAAGCTAAAACTTTTGGTATTGCAAAATATCAAGGGCAGCTATGGCAGACGCAAATCAATCACTCACCTTTTGATGTTGTGGCATGGCATGGAAATTATTGTCCCTATAAATATAATCTTTCAAATTTTAATACCATTAACACTGTTAGTTTTGACCATCCCGATCCTTCAATTTTTACAGTATTAACTTCACCTTCGGAAAAAGTAGGTACAGGTAATATTGATTTTGCAATTTTCCCACCTCGCTGGATGGTGGCTGAAAACACTTTCCGTCCACCTTGGTTTCATCGCAACGTCATGAATGAACTTATGGGTTTAATCGAAGGCGTGTACGATGCAAAAGAAGAGGGGTTTCTTCCGGGTGGAGTCAGTCTTCACAATTGCATGAGTGGACACGGTCCCGATGCCGACACATTCATAAAAGCTTCTTATGCTGATTTGAAGCCCGTTAAGTATGAAAACACTTTAGCTTTTATGTTTGAAACAAGATTGCCGTTTAGGGTTACAAATTGGGGATTGAATGGCCCTGCTCGGCAGAAGAATTATACTGAATGCTGGCAGGATCTTCCTATAAATTTCAAATAGTCGGCGCGTTCAAAACGCCGACTATTTAACGCTTCGTTTAATGGTGGTGGCCGCCGGGACCGTGAACATGTCCATGCGCCATTTCTTCCATCGTTGCATTTCGAACGTCTACAATAGCAACATCAAAAGTTAGAGTTTGTCCGGCTAGTGGGTGGTTCCCGTCAACCAATACATTGTCTGCATCTGTTTGAAGAATTGTAAAAGCCATAATTTGACCATCAGGCATTTCAGAGTGAAAACGCATGCCGGGGGCTAAAACTTCATCTTTAGGAAATTGAGTGCGAGGCACTTTTAACCGAAGTGCAGGGTTCACTTCGCCGTAGGCATTTTTAGGTTCAACGGTAACAGTTTTGGCGTCACCCTTAGTCAATCCCTCTAGAGCTTCTTCTAGCCCAGGAATAATATTTCCTGATCCGTGTAAATAAGCAAAGGGTTCGTGAGCTCCAGCTTTGTCGAGCTCTTCACCTTCGGCGTTTGTGAGTGTGTAGGTCATGGAAACGACCATTCCTTTTGCAATCATATGGGCCTCTTTTCTGGCGCCCAGTGTGCATCAAGGTCCCTAAATTGTCGAATAAAAGTTTTAGGTTCAAGAACCCTTTTTTATGACTATTTATTCGCCATAAACTTCACGTTTTAGACCTTGAAAACGCTTTTGAGCTTCACTTTTTGAGCTCCCAGAGGGGAGCGATCTGTAATAATAACTATCAAAATCTCTTAGGGCCTCAGTTTTTTGATTTTCAGGGCAATTTAAATCAATGGATTTGTGATTTCTGGGATTTTTTGAATTAAGTGCTTTATCAATTCTTCCAACATTAATACTTTTAATTTCTCCACCTTCAAATGAATAGACATAGTAGGGACTAAAAGTTTTTCTGTCTGGGTCATAAAATCTTATAAATACTTGATGAGGAACACTGTTGATATCGATTTTAAAGTTTTCGCTATGGTCATTTTCAACGTCGACAAAATAAGGATTTAATTTTTTCGAAAGGTAGCGCCCCTTGGTTCTCGCATTGATTTCAAGATAGTATAAGTCATTGCCGCTGGAGTAGGAAAATTTCTTATCAGGGTACTCACCGTTTTCTTGAAGGTAAAAAAGACTGGCAATGTAGGATCGACTTAGAGCTTGTAAGACGTTGGGGCGACAGGCCATTTCGTCGAATGATAATTCCGTCTTAGTGCTATCGCGACTTTGTACATCGTTAGATTTTTCAGTCGAAGCATTTTTCCAATTTCTCCAAAATTTCCATGTGTGTGTAGATTCAGAGAAAGCATAGGAAACACTCAAAACAAATCCACAAAGAATCATGCATTTAAATTTTAAATTTTGCATGCATTTTCCTTGTCTTTAGTTAGTTCTAAGTAAAATTTTAAACAGTGCGGGTAAAGTGAATCTCTCTTTATGGATCCTTGGTGAGTGGCATTTATTTTTAAACTTATTGCAGTATATTGTGTGGAAAATTTCGGGCAGTAGTATTGAAGCTTTCTAAAGGTATCAATAAAATGGAGGCTAAATTCATCTCCCGATTTTAAAAATTTCTCGTTAATCATTCTTAGTGCGGGATTTTTTATGTCGTTATGAAGGAAGCTCACTACTGTTTGAGGGCTTTTTTCTTTTTCAAAAAG
>CAZSSP010000073.1:0-5728 GCA_964609695.1 uncultured Bacteriovoracaceae bacterium | reverse complement strand
AATTCCAAGTAGTTAACCTTGATTTAATCTCTAAAGTTTTTGATTGTGCGCTAAGAAACGTGCCTGGAGTATTAAAGCCAAAATTTATTAATATCTTTAAATTCAAACACTAGAGCATCTTGGGGTGAGCGATGAGGCAAGGCCTCGAGCTTCAGGGGTCGCCCAAGCCGCTCTTGTGTTTGAATTTAAAGACATAGATAGATATCCAGGCACGTTTCTTAGCGCACAATCAAAAATTAGAATTCGAAGACTGAGGACAAAGGGGTGTGATCAGAAAGCCTAGACCAAGTGTCACCATCTAGGCATTCACATTCTAAAACTTTTAAATTTTTAAAGTAAATGCGATCCAAGCAAAGGAATGGGGAAAAACTTGGAAAAGTTTTGGCATGTTGATTATTAGTTTCCAAAAAGGCTTCTTTTAATTGAAGCTCCTGCTGAAATTGCAAAGTTAAACTTTGTCTCCAATCATTAAAATCCCCAGCCAGTAACAATCGATCACTCTGGCCCACCGAAGCTCTAACATAGTTGATAATCTTATCTTTTTGTTTTTGACGGCCATTTTCAAAAAGATCTAAGTGAGCCGTCATTACATGTAAAAAGTTATTTGAAGGCAATTGTAATTTTGCATGAAGCAAACCCCTTCTCTCAAAGCGATTATTGGAAATATCAAGATTGTGATGAGCCACTATGGGGTATTTGCTGAGTATCAAGTTTCCATGATGCCCCTTTTTATAGACTGAATTTTTTCCATAAGCATAATGACTCCACACTCCATCGGCTAAAAATTCGAATTGGGTGGATGTGGGATGAAGCTTTTCTTTGTGACTGTGATTGCTGTGCCCACAAACTTCCTGCAAACACAAAAGCTCTGCCGCTGACTCTTGAATCCCTTTTTTAATCAATTCAAGCGTGTATTGAGAGTTGGTTAAACTAAAACCCTTATGAATATTATAAGACAAAAGTTTGATCGTATTCAATTGACTATCTCCATCCAAATTTAAAACCAATAGCGCAACAAATACAGCACTCTTGCCAAACATTGATTCCAAAGTGGAATTTTTTTTACATCACTCTCATCAATGAGTTTTGAGTCTAGGAATGTGTTGCTTAAATCTTTAATAATCGCCATTTTATTTTGATTTCTCGTCACTATGACGTCCAATTCAAGATCATGAAATAATGATCGATGGTTTAGATTTGAACTTCCAATACTCACATAATCATCAATAACAAACACCTTCCCATGGAAAAATGAAGGAGTGTATTCATAATGCTTTATTCCCACTTCTAAGTTTTTTTTATAATAAAGACGACTAAGCCAAGGCATAAAAAAAACATCATTGGTATCTCCGCTCGTTAAAAGTCTAACATCCACCCCTCTCCGAGCAGCAGCTTCAAGTTGGTGCTGAACTTTAATTTCGGGGAGTATATAGGCATTAGCCAACCAAATTCTTTTTCGAGCTCGCTTAATACGATTGATTAGAAATTTATGGCATTCATGGCGCTTTAAAACGCTATCATTGAGTAATATTGCCGAGTGAGAGGAATTTTTATTTTTTAGCAAAATTGCATTTTTTAATGTTTTTACAAGTTTTGATTTATCAAATGTTTTCTCAAAAGCTTTTTTTAATTCGAAAACACCCGGTCCTTTAAAAGCAATACCGAAATCTTTCCAAGAATACTTTATATGGGCATCCGTTAAATTTAAACTACCTGCAAAGGCTAAGCTAGAGTCAATCAAACACAGTTTTCTATGATTTCTTCTATTAAGAAACTGAAAAGTTCTGACTAAATTCGAAAGCAAAATCGGATGATAGATTTTTAACTGAATATTATAGACAGTACAAAAATCAACATAGTCATCAATGTCACCGTAACCCCCAGCCCCATCCACTATCATTTTAACTTTCACGCCTCGGCTGGTGGCCTTCTTTAAGGCCTCAAAAAGCTTATGAGTGATCTCTCCCTCTTTAAAAATATAGGTCTCAATTAGAATTTCATTCTTAGCTTTAGAAATAGCTACAAAAAGTTCATCAAAATATTCCTGGCTATCAAAATAAACTTTTTCAAAGGATCGCATTTAATTCAAATCGACTTTTCTCAACCTGAGCGCATTCACAATAACTGACACTGAGCTTAAGCTCATAGCTAGACTGGCAAACATGGGACTCAGTAACACTCCAAAAAAGGGATAAAGTAAGCCGGCTGCAACTGGGACTCCTAAGGCATTATAAAAAAATGCAAAAAACAAATTTTGTTTAATGTTTTTCATCGTAGCTCTAGAAAGCTTATGGGCTCGAACAATCCCCCTGAGGTCTCCTTTAATCAAAGTGATTCCAGAGCTCTCCATAGCCACATCAGTGCCTGTAGCCATGGCCACACCTACGTGAGCTTCAGCCAAAGCAGGGGCATCGTTAATTCCATCTCCAGCCATCGCCACAATTTTATTTTGTGATTTTAATCTTCGTATAAATTCATTCTTCTGAGCGGGCAACACATCGGACTCAACCTTAGAAATACCCAGCTCTTTTGCAATCGCCAAAGCCGTATTTGAACTATCACCCGTTAACATAATCACTTCAATTTTTCTTTTTTGAAAATATTGAAGGGCTTCTTTTGCACTTTCTTTTATAGGATCTCTCACAGCAATGGCACCCACACAAACACCGTCTACAGCCACAAGCACCACACCATGCCCCTGTGATTGAAGTTCAGAAACAGGCTTTTGCAAAAGATTTGATTGAATATTAAATTGTTCTAAATATTTTCTATTTCCAACAATAATTTTTTTTCCTTCAACAAGACCTTGAACTCCCTTGCCTGAGTCCGATTTAAAATCTTCAGCTTTAAGCGTTTTTAATGATCTTTGTTGGGCCTCTTTTACGATGGCCTCCGCTAAAGGATGTTCACTCATAGCCTCAACTGCGGACACCATCTCAAGCAATGTGTTTTCATTAAAATTATCGAGCACAATAAGCTTCGAAAACTTCGCCTTTCCTTCTGTAAGTGTTCCCGTTTTATCCAGCACTAAGGCATTCACCTTTTCAAAGACTTCTAGGGCCTCAGCATTCTTTATGAGAACGCCTTGAGAGGCTCCTCGCCCTGTTCCCACCATTATAGACATTGGCGTAGCCAGGCCCAAAGCGCACGGACATGCAATAATTAAGACCGACACAGCATTAACAATGGCGTAAGCCAATGCAGGCTCTGGTCCAAGGAATAACCAAAGAAGCCCCGACACAATCGAAATTAAAATCACCGTTGGCACAAAATAACTAGAAACAAGATCGGCCAATTTTTGAATAGGAGCTCGACTTCTTTGAGCTTGAGAAACCATTTTAACAATTTGAGACAAAAGTGTGTCTTGCCCTACTCTAGTCACTTTAAATAAAATTGACCCCGATCCATTGATCGTAGCTCCAGTCACAGTAGATCCTTTTGCCTTTGAAACGGGAAAAGATTCACCACTAATCATGCTCTCATCAACAGAGCTTTGACCTTCCACAACAATCCCATCCACTGGAATTTTTTCACCAGGCCGAACTCTTATGAGGTCCCCTAAATGAATTTGGTTTAAAGGAATATCTGATTCACTATTATCAGCGTTGACTCTGCGAGCTGTTTTAGGAGCTAAGCCTAGCAAGGCTCGAATTGCATTTCCCGTTTGGCTTCTAGCTCTTAATTCTAGAATCTGTCCCAAAAGCACTAAAGTTATAATGACAGCCGAAGCTTCAAAATACACAGCAATCATTCCATCATGAAGTCTCAAATTTTCTGGAAAGAGCTGAGGAGCAAAAGTGAGAATCACACTGTAGACATAGGCCACAGCCGTACCAAGACCGATTAATGTAAACATATTAAAATTTCGAAATTTCAAAGACTCTACGGCACGCTTAAAGAATGGAAATCCAGCGTAGAGAACTACTGGAGTCGCAAGTGCAAATTGAATTCCGAGCATAAGCTCCATAGACAAAATGTGATGTAAATTAAAGCCTGGAAGCAAATCAGACATACTGATTAAAAATAACGGGATAGTAAAAAGAGCACTCACCTTAAAACGTCGAGTGAAATCTATAAGCTCTGGATTGACCTCTTCCTCTAAACTAATTTCAAGTGGTTCAAGAGCCATTCCACACTTAGGGCAAGTTCCTGGTCCTTTTTGAATAATTTCCGGATCCATCGGACAAGTGTACAAAGCTTCTTCATTGGGAGCTTCTTTTGGGATCGTTGCTTCCATCGAAATTTTATTCAAATATTTTTCTGGATCTGCACGAAACTTATCCTGACATTTGGGATTACAAAAAAAATACTTTTGATTTTTATATAAATAAGACCCACCCTTAGCTGTATTAGGATCTACACTCATACCGCAAACGGGATCGATCACTTTTTTTGACAAAGCGACGTCGTGGCTTTTATGGGAACAGCAAGAAGACGCTGAATTATGATTAGGCTTAGAATGATTCATATAGTTTTAGTTATAATCCTCTAATATTTTGCTTTTAGCACATTCTTAGTTTTTAGGATGAGCCGCAAATGTCAAGCAACGCGTTAAAGACTGACAGATTTCGATCTGGAGCGTCTACACTTTTAGTATCTAGCGAAGTCATTTAAAATTAAACTATAGGCGTAAAACCTGGAGGAGGATTTATGTTTAGAAAATTTGTTGCATTAACAAGTGTTTTTATGACCAGCTTGGCTTTTTCTATTGAGAGCAACGATCTACAGACAGCTCTCGATTGGATTTATCGGGCCGATCAGTCCATCTACAATAGAAACTACTCCCAAGCTCACAATGAAGTTCAAGAGGCTCAAAATTCGCTTTACTACGTTGAGCAAGACGAAGAAATTCAAGAAGCCCAACACGAGCTCAATCAATGTCTCTCTGACATTGGCTACAATGACTCTGAAGCTCGCACCCACTTAAACGATGCAGAAAGCATTGTTGAACATAAAATCAATGAAGTGAATCGTAGAATTTCAAAATCTGAACTCCGCGAGACCTTAGACCACATTTACCGCGCTGATCGCCTGATTGTAGATCGCAATCATACACAAGCCAAAAGAGAAGAAAACAAAGCTCTCGATATTTTATATCCCTACTCTCGACATGACGACGAGCTCAGCGACGCCGTTCGATACCTAGAAAGAAGTCTCGACAATATTGGCCACAACAACTCAAAAGCTCGCGATGAACTCAATAAAGCTGAAACTATTATAGAAAGAAGGCTAAAATAGTTCGGTTTAGGGACTTATGAATTCCCCAAATCTAAGTTAAATTAAACTTAGATTTGGGGGAATATTCCATGAAAATTAAAAAGTTTTTCAAAGTAACGAATCATTCAAACTGCGTATCACTGGCGCTACTCACTATAAGAATTGTAGCCGGTGCTGCGTTCATGATTCACGGATGGGGCAAAATTCAAAATGCCTTTGGATGGATGGGACCACAAGCTCCAGTTCCAGCATTCTTGCAATTTTTAGCGGCTCTTTCTGAGTTTGGAGGAGGACTCTGCTGGATAGTGGGTCTTATACTTCCTCTGGCTTCTGCCGGAATAGGTGTGACCATGATTGTAGCCACACTTCTTCATATGGTCATGCTTAAGGACCCCTTTGTGAGTATGAGCCCAGGCGGTGGATCCTACGAACTTGCGGCAATTTATTTAACAATTGCGATATTATTTTTAGCCACAGGACCAGGAAAATTTTCTTTAGATTCTAAAATTTT
>CAZSSP010000072.1:1676-6003 GCA_964609695.1 uncultured Bacteriovoracaceae bacterium | reverse complement strand
TTTGGCTTTCAACAATCCGCAAGCCCACACCCCATGAGTCATCTGTCTCTTAAGGATCTTGGGATGAGGACGTTGAAAGACAAATATTTAGAGCGAGAAGAAGGACTGCGGACGGGGGCTAGACTGCCCAGCAGCCTAAAGCTAAAGATTAAGCTGTATGATTATCTGCAAAGCGCCCCTAAGAATTTCAATTGGCGGAGGCGGCACCGACCTACCCTCCTATTATCAAGAATTTGGATCGACTTTTATCAGCGCCGCTATCGATAAATATATTTATATTTCGGTTCATCCCATTTTCATTCCCGAAATCATCATCAAGTATTCTGAACTCGAACGAGTTCAGAACATCAACGAAATACGCCACCCCATTATTCGTGAAGCCATGAGAATGACGGGCGTCTACTCCAGCGTTGAAATCAGTAGTTTTGCGGATATTCCATCTGGCACGGGTTTAGGCTCATCATCCACTTTCACCGTGGCATTGCTCAAAGCTCTTTATACTTACAAAAACCACTTTCACGACAATCTTCAACTAGCTGCAGACGCCTGCAAAATTGAAATCGACATCTTGAAATCGCCTATCGGCAAACAAGATCAATACATTTCCTCACTGGGTGGTCTCACTCGATTTAACATAGACAAAGAAGGCAAGGTCACTGCGAGCCCCTTAGAAATCCCTCCCGAAACGAAAACCGATCTTGAAGATCATTTGTTATTATTTTTCACTGGATATTCACGCAGTGCCAATCATTTACTTAAAGAACAAGACGATCAAACTAAAGCGGCAAAAACTGAAAAATCCGACAAAAAAAATGAAATGATTGAAAACCTACATTTCATAAAAGAACTCGGAGACCAAATCGGCAAATCCCTCGAAAAAGGCGATCTCAATGAATTCGCAAGACTCATGAACGTTCATTGGGAATCTAAGAAAAAACGTTCAAAAAACATGTCGAGTGGCATTATTGATGATTGGTACAAACTCGCTCGCGAAAACGGCGCTTTAGGCGGAAAACTCATTGGCGCTGGAGGCGGTGGCTTCCTTATGTTCTTAGCCGACGACAAAAGAAGACTTCGAAAAGTTATGCGAGAAGCCGGGCTTCAAGACGTTCCCTTTCGCTTCGATGAATTAGGCGCCCAAGTTGTTCTTAGAGGATAAATTGTGATTGAAAATTTTGATATTGCCGTACTTGGAAATTGGCATCTCTCGAGCGTTACTGCTGCAGTTTTAGCCTCACACGGAAAAAAAACTCTTTGGGTGAACCACGACAAAAAAAATCCTTGGACAGAGTTCCCCGCCATTCCAGTTATGGAGCCAGGATTAGAAGATAAAATTTCAAAAGCACGAGCTCAAAACTCACTCCAACACTCTAACGGATTTGAAACTTGGAGAGCCCCCATTGTTTGGATGGCTATTGATACTCCAGTCAACGATAGAGATGAAGTCGACTGCTCACCACTCAATCAAGCCATCGAAGAACTCAAAAAACACAAAGAAACTTTAAAACTACTCATTCTTAGCAGCCAGGTTCCGATTGGAACTTGCCTAGAATTCGAAAAACAACTTGGTGTTCCTGTGGCCTATGTTCCTGAGAACTTAAGACTGGGTAAAGGAATCGAAACTTTTGAATTTGCAGACCGAACTGTGATTGGCGCCCAAAAAGAAAGCACCCTTAAACTCGTAAAAGATTTAATGTCGCAATTTAAAACTGAATTTTTTACATCGGATTTGCCGACTTCTGAAATGATCAAGCATGCTACTAATATATTTCTTGCAACATCCATAAGCTTCTCTAATGAATTTGCAAGAATTGGCGAGGCTCATGGAGTGGACTCTGTGAGAGTGGGCCAAGCTCTAAAATTAGACAAGCGAATTGGAGCTGCTGCTTACGTCATTCCAGGCTTAGGTTTTGCCGGTGGAACTCTCCCAAGAGATTTAAGAATTCTGCAAAAAGTGGCTCGTGAAAATAAAATTCCATCAAAATTACTTGATGCTGTTTTAGATGTGAATGAAGCCACTACCGATGTCGTCTGCGAAATTGCCCGACGTCAAGTTGCCAAACAAAAGGGAAAAGTTTTAATTTTAGGTTACACATACAAAGCCGACACCGACACCCTTAGGCGTTCTCTATCTGTAAATGTTGCTAAAACATTAAGCCAGGAGGGAATCGAAATCATCGGCTTTGACCCCCTCATGAACAAAAAAGATTATAGCTCTATTGCGCCCTATTTGAAGCATATAGAAAATTGGGATGAAATCCCAAACTCTAATATTTCATGCGTGATGCTACTCACTGCTAGAAAAACTTTTGCAGAACTCAACTGGAAAAGCAAAAACTGGGCTCCACACACATTAATTTTAGATGCCCAAAACTTTTTAAACGCAAATTCAATCACCGATCTTAACTGGAGCTACAAACGGCTATGGCAACCTTGCCAAGAAAAATCAACTTAAGGACTATATGACAAACGACACTTTAAAAGGAAAATGCATTCTTATCACTGGCGGAAGCCGAGGCATTGGCTTGGCCATTGCCAAAAGTTGCGCTCAATCTGGCGCCAATTTAGTTCTATGCTCAAGAAATTTAAAAGAACTTGAAGTAGCTAAATCTGAAATCACTTCTCAAAGTAATGTCGAAGTTGTCATTGTGGCAGCTGATGTTTCTAAAGCAGAAGACAATCTAAAAATAAAAGATATAATCGAAAAGAAATTCTCTAAACTTTATGGAGTTGTTGCTGCCGCAGGAGTTTATGGCTCGATTGGTAAGTTTAGCGAAACTCCTATTGAAGAATGGACCGAAGCCATAAATATAAATTTAAATGGCACAGCCCGCACTCTTCATGCGGTTTATCCACTATTAGTTAAAAATGGTGAAGGCCGAGTGATTCTATTTTCGGGTGGCGGCCAAGGCCCCATGCCTAATTTTAGCCCTTACGTAACTTCTAAAGGAGCCATATGGAGAATGACCGAAACTCTTGGAGCTGAGTTTGCGGCCGACAATATCTATCTCAACGCCATCGCACCCGGAGCAGTAAACACTAAACTCTTAGAAGACCTCATTGCTGCTGGCCCCGAAAAAGTCGGTAGCGAATTTTATAAAAAATCAATCCAACAAAAGGAAAACGGAGGCCAATCCCCCGAAAAGGCCGCTAAGCTTGTGAGTTATTTACTGTCCGATAAATCTCGTGGCCTCTATGGTAAAACTTTAAGTGCCATTTGGGATGAATACGATAAATTCACCGATTTAGAATCCATGAGCAAATCCGACATCTATTGCCCAAGAAGAGTTGTGACTAGCGACGGTAAAACTCGTTAAAGGACTCCAACGGTCACTGCATTTCGACCATTATTTTTAGACTGATAAAGAAGTTGATCGACATACTCAATAAATTCTTCTGCGTTTTTATATTTTGTAGTCCATTGAGCCACTCCTAGAGAAGAAGTCACTGATATCTTTTTTTCTTGAAAAAGAAAATTATGGTCTTCAATCGTTTTACGCACACGTTCAGCAATACTTTTTGCCACATGCAATGGAGAATCGGGAAGAATAATCACAAATTCTTCTCCACCAAAGCGTCCCAACAAGTCGTCTGAACGCAATACGGAATCTTTTAAAAGGCGAGAGAGTTCTTTGAGCACGTAATCTCCAGCGATATGCCCAAAAGTATCATTTATCTTTTTAAAAAAATCGATATCCAGCATTATCACACTTAAAGGGAATCCCGCTTTGGCCACATCAATCGAAGAACCTAATGAAGCCAGAATATGCCCTTTATTGAAAACTCCGGTCAAAGTATCGCGCGTTCCTTGAGCATGGAGAGATTCTGTAAATTTTGCATCCAAACTAGAATCCACATATTTAAAAACATAACTTCCAATTTTCACCAAATCACCCGCCTGCAAAACAGCAGGTCGTGTGATTTTTTCTTTATTTAAAAATGTTCCATTAGTGCTATTACAATCTTCAATAATGACTGAATTTTCCGAAATCTTAATTCTTGCATGAAAACTACTTACGGCTCTTTGCTGAATAACAATGCCACATGAGGGATGTCGCCCTACCGACATCTCACCAGGATTAAGTCGATACACTCGCCCCATACTCTCACCCTGCACCACAATGAAGGCCGGTTGCGATTTATTGGCTTCCGATAAAAGCTCTTGAACTCTCGCATCGGGAGAAGTTTCAAGCTCTGTATGAGTGCCCGTAAAGACATCATTCTCTTTCCATTTTTTACTTTTATCAGACGCCATTTTTATATACTCCCATCAGTGAAAAATCCTCAAATTAGAATTAGTGCAAAATAAATTCTCAAGAGCGCCTCT
>CAZSSP010000072.1:0-1576 GCA_964609695.1 uncultured Bacteriovoracaceae bacterium | reverse complement strand
GGTGCACTTACCATTTTTAGAAAATCTCCGCCGCTAGGACGCAAAGGATTTCGGCCCGACATACGTGCCGGAAATGTACCAAGTATCATTTTCAAGAAATCAATTTGAAACATACCTCTGCCATTATCATCAGGTTTTACAAATAAGTTAGCCAAACCAGCCAATCCAGAATTAGTTTCCACTTCAAAAGCTTGCTTTGGCGGTCCGATTCGACTCCCAAATGGTTTTGCCACACCAATCGCGGTCATGACAGGAAATCCCCCGGTGGGCCAAAAAAGAATTTTAGGTTGTGCTATTCCAGATATGGCCACATGAACTGGATTTTGCCCTGGATCGACCAACGAATAACCCACTTTACCTTGTCGGCCTGTAGTACGCTCGATTACAACTGAACATCCGCCAGAGTTTATGAAATTCACGTAATTCATAAATAAACGAACATCTTGTTGTTCGAAGTTGGACATACTTTTTACTCTAGTGGAATAAGGATTGAGCCACATCAAGGTAGGGCTACTCGACTTAAGATTTCTTAGTAAGTTATCACGAAAAGTTGAGACCATCGTGTTATCCGCACTCGCCCCCCCCACAGCAGTTCCAGCACTAAATGCAGTATCGAAATTTCCTACAGCTTTTTGAAATTGCGAGGCTTGATAATTGTTTGTCTCAGCAAAACGATTGGTAGTGTATTCGAAATATTTTAAATTTTGATTGGCAGAATCGCTACAAATTTGTTGAGCCTCAATACTCAAGGCAATGATGGCTGCGTTAATGGCTATATAAATAGAATTATAGGAGGGAGCTGGAGAAGGAATAATGGGTGGAATGAAACCACCGCCCGTCAATGCGTTTTTACACATATCAGTGGTGTCTGTCGTACCACGGCCACCCTCAAAAGCTGCTGGTTGATAACCAAAGGATTGCTGGCAAATTCCAAAAACTTGTTCAGGGCTTCCAACTTCACCCCCTCCACCACCATCAACTTGTTGTCGGAAGGCTCCATTGAATCGACTTTGAGTCACATAAACGTCGAAAAGAAGCCAACGATAATTTTGCCGCATTCGATAATTCACAAGAGAAATTCCATTCATGTAACGAGCCTGCCAAGAGGCACCGCTCATGGCTGCTAAATCAACACTATTTTGCAAACTGATTTTGGATTGAACTAAATGCCCAACTGAAATCACCATACCAATGAGAATCACCAAAGTGCTGAGCATCATCACGAATAAAATAATAATTTGCCCACTCTTCTCCTGAATTTTATTCTTGAATTTAGAGTGCCTTGAATTCACGAAGTCTTTTCGACCCAATATGACCTAGAGTTTAGACTAGACTCAGACTTCACAAAAAACTTCTGCGCCACGCGTCTACTCGTTGAATTTAGTGAAAATAAAAATTGATCACTTTGAGAAGTTTTGAGTTTGATTGTGGAAAAACAAAAAGGGCCACACTTACTAGAAGTGCGACCCTTATAATTCTACTATCCTTGAAACTATGGAATCAAAACAAATTCAGCAAATTTCAATTAATGAACTTGGCTTTCTAACTCTTTAACTCTTTCTTCTAATTGATTAAC
>CAZSSP010000071.1:5062-6292 GCA_964609695.1 uncultured Bacteriovoracaceae bacterium | reverse complement strand
CGTGCTTGTAAAAAATAAAAAAGAATTTCAACGGTGCTTCCAAGCTGAGCTAAATAACCATTCACCTTTAACGAAGATTCTATTTCGAATGTTGTGATTGTGCTTTGTTCGCCAAGTGATAGAGATTTTTGATATTTTAACTTTTGATAATAAGAATTTTTTTCTCGGGCATCCGCAGGAATAAGTTTTGCGATGCGACGCATTTTTTCTGGAAAATTCTCAAGCCATTGAGAGTTTTTTGCAGTGAGTAATTTGCCGCAAGCAGCGGTATTCTCAGCATTCTCGTTGCTGAAGCTTTTGTTGTTTAAGCAAGGAAGTAAAAGCAATACTAAAGAAAATTTAAGTATTTGTAAGTACAATTAATATTCGGATTACTTGATTGCTCCGTTGACGTCAATTACTACCAAGGCTCAGTCCAAAGTGTGAAAGGGGCCAGTATGCGAAAAATTTCAACCTGTATTTTTTCATTTTCTATTGCCATCGCGAGTTTGATTTCGATTTCGAAAAATCTCAGCGCGGCAGATGCAAGCGAAGGAAAAGGTGCAAAAACTCTTATTCAAGAGCAGTGGCCCAATGCTCAATTTCAAATGAGCGATTCTGAACTTCAATCACTCTATAACATTATGGATAAAGGTGTTGAAGACCCTTATATTTACTGGTTATACACACGCTCTCACAATCGACTTGTTCGTTCTGAATTAGAGTTTGAAGTGGCCGAAGTGCTCGACAATCATCCAGTGGCAGTAAAAATTCGAAAAAAAATTGCTAAAGATCTCGACGATGCGATTTTGGAATATCGTGTGCAACATTTAGGTGGAGCTGCAAAAGCTTATGACGTTGAGAGTGAGCCTGGAAAAAATGACACTCAATACGGAGAGTTTTTAAAGGTCACTCGTGACTTAGCTCAAGCGATGGGTTTCCCCGCGGAAGCTCGTAAAGGTGCTGAGATTTTCTTTTTAGGCAGTTCACAAGTGAACGCCTATACATTTTCAGCTCGTCAAAGCAAAATCATTGCTGCCATTTACTCTGGCCTCTGGGAATTGTTTGATAAAAATTTAGATGTGCTTCGTCCTGTTATGGCCCACGAACTTCAGCACATTATGGCTCGTCATATAGCTATGCGTGCTGAGTTGATTGCGATTTTTATTTCTACAGCAATCGACCTCATTCCTGATGTTGATTCTGAAATTAACTCTAAAGATGAAGAAACTCGTGAAGATGCAAAAGCTA
>CAZSSP010000071.1:2990-4962 GCA_964609695.1 uncultured Bacteriovoracaceae bacterium | reverse complement strand
TTGAAAAAATTCATGCAAAAAGTGGATGGCATTTGGAGCCGTTCAAACGAAAAAACTTGCGATCATATGGCTCGTGCTTTGTCGGCTACAAGTCGAATTGCTGCTGAACCTTTCGTGAAAATGATGGGAGGAAAATGGGCTAATTACGACGGTATGATTCGACAAAGTAAAGAACTGGCTCAAGAGCGAACCGTAAGTCCAGAGTTTGCTGTTGAAGAAGGATCACATCCAGATATTGGCGAGCGTATTAAGTATATGGATCAGTATGCTCAAACTCCCGGCTTTAAAATTGTTTCTGATCCATTCTTAAAAGCAGTTCATTTCTATTTGCTACTTTCTCAAGAAATTACTGATAAAGAACAAGCTGCTAAAACTGACCGTAAAGGTGCAGTTGTTATGGGCTTGGCTGATTATCAAGCTGGAAAAGCTAAAGCATTCGCAGCTGAACTTGGAACTTGGTTAAGAGATGAGTTGGTTGGTGAATATAAGAAAGCTTTAAGCGCTTATGGAACTGCCAAAACTGAAGATGATATAGCGAAAGCTGAGCTTCTTCTTAAAAAACATCAAACCTTTTTAGATATTTTGAGCAGTGGAAGCGATAGTTTTTATTTTGATTACTATTTCCATTCAGGTGCAAATCGTAGAAACGTGACTTGGTCAGATTGGATGAAAACTATGTCTCGTCCAAATAGATTGCCATACGATCTCAAGTCTGAATTAAAAGCTGAGAAGCAACGAATTGAGAAAGAGTTGGCTGAGTCGACCAACACACCTGTATCAACATCAAAGAGTTCAAAAACTTCTGAGAAAACTACTTCTAAGGTGAGTCCAGAAGGTCTTCGTTTGCAGTTAGCTTTGGTTAATAATCTTATTTCCAAGCTAGAAGAGTTAATTCCTTATGAATCTCAGAGTACAGGTCAGAGACTCATTAATGATTTACGTCAAGAATGCGGAGAAATTTTAGCTGAAGGTGCTGAGGGCTAAGGCTAAGATTTATTTCTTAATAGTTCACAAAAATTAACCTGGGTGCTTATACAATCTGTATAAACACCCAGGTTTTTTATTGAAAGATTTCAGAGAAGAGAATGCATAATTTATAAAAGTATTTTAGTTTTTCAAACGATACATCGCGGGGTGAGCGCCGGAGCTGCGAAGGCAGCTCCAAGCCTCAGGGGCCGCCCGCGCCGTTGAGTTTAAAAAACTAAAATACTTTTATAAAATAGGGGGAACCCCGAGTGTCTATAGACGATTTTAAATTTGAATGACGAATCAAAACATTTAGGAGCTTTTTGAAAATTTTTAAATTAAAGAAGGAATTGGCTTTGAAGCAATAAAACTACAGGTTGCCTCTTCGAGCTTGTTCTCTTTCAATCGATTCAAATAAGGCTTTGAAATTTCCTTTGCCAAAAGACTTGGCTCCTTTTCTTTGAATGATTTCAAAAAATACCGTGGGGCGATCTTCCACGGGTTTGGTAAAAATTTGCAAGAGATATCCATCTTCATCCCTATCAATGAGTATATTAAGTTTTTTTAGTGTTTCTAAATCTTCATCAATTTTTCCTACGCGTGGAGGAACATCTTCGTAATAAGTTTCGGGAACCACCAAAAATTCTACGCCTCGTTTTCGCATTTCGCCTACAGTCTCAATAATATTGTTTGTGGCAACGGCAATATGTTGCACGCCTGCTCCATAGTAAAATTCTAGATATTCATCGATTTGAGATTTTTTCTTTCCCTTGGCGGGTTCGTTGATGGGAAATTTTATAAAACCATTTCCATTGCTCACCACTTTCGACATTAGAGCGGTGTATTCAGTGGAAATATCATTATCATCAAAGGTGATGAGTAGGTCGAAGCCCATCACATCTTGATAAAATTTAACCCATTCATTCATTTTTCCGAGTTCAACGTTACCTACGCAATGATCTACATATTCTAAGCCGATGGGTTTGAATTCAAGCTCAGCTCCCCA
>CAZSSP010000071.1:0-2890 GCA_964609695.1 uncultured Bacteriovoracaceae bacterium | reverse complement strand
TCCGCAATTTCGGAGTTGGGGTCTAAAGAAGTTGTTAATACGATTCTAATTTTACCCTGGCTAAGAACGTAGCTGGCTCGATCTTTTTGACCTGTTTCAGGTCCGGCATAGGCAATGGGCTTAAATCCAAAAGCATGTTGGTAGTAGAAAGCGGCTTGTTTGGCATTTCCAACCCAAAACTCAATATGATCGGTTCCTAATAGAGGTAAAAAATCTTTGTTGCCCATGAAGTTGTTTTACCTCAGAAAATGTAAGGAAAGCAAAGTTGACTCTTCACGCTATTACTCCTAATTTTGCACGGTGCGAGGAGAGCCTAATGTCTAAATTTAAAGCAAAATTTATTTTAATTTCCATGCTTTGTCTTTCTTTTGTGAGCCGTGCAGATGAAATTGATTCTGTAAAATTAAAGCAAGGATCCGTAACGCGTTTGTATTGGGCGCGAGTCTTGATGGAAGATTATACAAAGTGGCCCAAGGCTTATGAGCTTCTTCGTTTTGTAGCTCAAAATGAAAGCACTCTTCCTCCGGCCGTTATAAAAAAACTCAGAAAAGCTTCAACAATTATGGCGAAGTTTTTACCCGAAAAGTTTCTTCGTGAACGACTTGATTTGCGTCATCTCACTCGCCCGTTTTTAGAGGCGCAATATTTAGTCAATGAAGCCATTATGGATCTTCGCGTTCCAATAAATCAATCCAATGATTCTGAAATACTTTACATAGAAAATGCATTGAAGAGTTACTTTTTTCCTGGTCAAGAAAGTTTAGGAAAAATTGAATACCCCGCTGATGCCACTTATGCTTTCGATCTTTATGCTTTAACTCCAGTGAATCTTGCGGCAGCACGCTTAGAGGCCTCTCATTACGGATATCCCAATACTAAAAAAACTTCTAATCCTGTAATTATAAATCCTGCTCCCAATCCAGTTCCAATTCCTGGTGATCCCGGAAAACCTAGCGATCCCGGAGGGCCCTCTATTCCTACAATTCCAACACCTCCAGGTGGTGGTGTTATATTTCCTAAGACGGTTGTTAACCAAGGAGCCTTGGACAGATTGTCTTTGTTAGAGCGAAAAATAATTGGAACAGATCAAGCGTCTTCTGTGAGCTTTATGCCTCCAGAAGGTTTTTTACAAAACTTATTGGATCTTGGTGTGGATATTAAAGACATCATGACTATAGCTGAAAAATTAACTAAAGAGCTCACCCCGTCTGATCGAGTGGTGAATCGGTATCGACCACAAGCTTTATTGTTACAAGCTTTGTCGGATCCGGGCTCGGTCGTTTTAGATCCTCAAATTCAAGATTTTCTTAGAGGTGTAAAAATTAAAGTTCCTGTTATGGAACTCAGCACCTTGGAAGCAAAAGAACTTTTTAAATTGTTTTCAAGCTTCGACGGAGATTTTATTAAACCATTGCCTAAAAAAGAAGGCGACTTTGTCATCGATTTTGGAAAACTCCTCAACGATCAATATAGCGAAGGTCAAAACCTTTCTGAGATACTCCTTGAACATCAGAGCAGTTCTTTGGGTGGAGCCACACTTTATTTAACGAGTGGTGTGGGTGGCGCAGATCTTTATAGAGCTCGTATTTTACAAGTTCTTTTAAAAGCAGCTCAAGCCTACCTCCCTGTTCATTCCAAAATGCCTTGGTCTGAAAATAATTTGAAATTATTTGTGACTAAAATTCCGCAAATGCTCGCTAAGTTAAGAGAGTCACAATTAAAATATTGGCAAACCAATAGTTGGATTGCGCAAACATATGCCACCTTGCATTTGGCTCCTCAGGGATTGCTTTTGGGAGCGCGCGCGACATCAAGGTTTTTTGAGCTCAATCCAAAAATAGGTCAAACAATCGATCGCATTGCGGCCAATCCAAAAATTAAGTGGCTTAAAAATAATACAGAAAATGGCAAACTTTTATTCGCAGTGACACTCCTTGCTGTGAGCGCTCGAATCACAACTGGAATTATGGATGCTAATAAAGTTGATAATGCCTACGACAAAATGGATATTATGGTCGATACAGCAGCTGATAGTGCTACTTCGCTGACTTATTTACTTCCTTATGTGGGTTGGCCAACTATGCTCATCGATATTTCTCATGATATTGGCTGGGTGGATTTTCATACTCCCGATGCTTACGCTTGGTTAGAGCGATTTTTTGTGGGTTCAATGGTTAAAATGAGCACCGGCCAAAGTCTTAGTGAAATTAAGCTCATCGAATTAGATAACAAATGGAATCTTCCCTATGCAGATTATAATTATGCGGCTTGGGAAAAGAAAATTTCCAAGAAGGAAGCTGATCCAGATAAATTGCGAATGGAGCTTCTCAACGAGATTCAAGATTTAGCTTTGAGATCGTTGATGCAAAATTATGAAGCTCATCAGAATTTTTTCAAAGAACGAGATAATGAGTTTGGATATGCTATTGAAAAATCGCATAAATCCTTTGTTAAAAGTCGCGATCGTTTAAATTCCTATCTCGATCAAGTTGCAAAGCTTAAGCGAGATGGATTTTTCGCTGATCAACTTCAAAGCCCACAACAGTAATATCTTCTTGTGGGTTTTTGTTTTTTTGATGGAGCTCAGCATATCTTACAAGATGACTGAGGTCGTTTTGTAAGGCTCCGTCTTTGCTGAGTTTGTCTATTTGAAGTGGAGCAAAGAAAGTTTCCATGTCGGGATTTTTGTTCCAAGCGGAACCCACGTAAAAAAATCTAGAACCTGGTTTTAAAGTGCATTCATAATGAAAAGCTTTATCGGTTTGAATTTCTTTGTATAGATTTTCGGGAAGATAAGTGGGGTTTTCAAATTGATTACGATTGGTGTGTCTTAGAAGTAAGGGCGGAGCATTGTGTAAGAGTATTTCCATTTTTAAGGTATGGATATCTA
>CAZSSP010000070.1:4869-6374 GCA_964609695.1 uncultured Bacteriovoracaceae bacterium | reverse complement strand
TTTGATAAATTTTTCATATATATTTCCCCATTCACTTTCTTTATTCGTTCACTTTGCCTTGAAATTGTTTAATGACATTTTTGCTAGCTTCATGAGCTTGAGTTGGAATTCTGCGAATTCTTTCAGGAGCCTCTAAGGCTAATTCTTGTGATTCGCGAAGAGCCCAGCCTGCAGCACCTGGTAGTGCTGTAATTGTGGGGTCTAAATCTTGAAAGCGTAGCACAATTTTTGTTGCAGCATCTGTGATGAAGTAAACGCGAGCAGCTTTGGCGGCAACGTTAAATCCTTTTTTAACAAATTTTCTAATTATTTTATCTTCGTCTGCTTTTTTTGATAATTGGATAACTAATTCAGTTCCGCCGAGACCAAGTATAACAACTTCTCCTATAATATCTTTAAAAAGAATAGGCTCAAGTCCATGTATAGTCTTATGTTTGAAATGATCAGTAAGTTTAACAACATCAACATCGGGATTGGCTAAATCCTTTTTAAGTTGATCGTCGTCAGCGCGAGCAGCTAGTTGAAAGCTAAGAACAGTTATAAGGCTAAGAAATTTTATTGTGTGTGACATTTGAAGTCCTCCGTTCTTTTCTTAAATGCAGGAGTAGTGCCAGAAATTTTTATGAAATTTCAATAGTTTAAAGTTGGCAGCTTATTGGCTTCAAAGAATTTTGAGCCTTTTTTATCAAGATAGGTTCTACAAGTGTCTAAAATTTTGCCACTTTTGGAAGCATTATTGTTACTTAAAATAGTCCCTAAAAAGAGAACTAAAGAATAAGTGCTGCTAAAATGAAGTAGATGTTTAGGGGAGACTTGAGGTTTATTAGTAACTTCGATTTATCCATTTACTGTTTTATTTTAATTATAAATACAATTTCTTTAAATGTTTCAGCGGAGACATCTGATATTCCTTGCGAAAAACTACTCAAAAAAACTGGTGTTTATGCACGCCTTAATCAATTTAAACTTTTAAAACTTCGCAAAAAACCATTTCCTGAAAAAGTAGGAATTCTTAGAGCTACATTTAATCCATTAGAGCTTCCCTTGGCTCGACACAGCCAGAAACAAACGGGCTCCCAATATGAGCCCACAATTTTGGGCGATCTTTTAATTTTTAGTAATGTGGGGGCGGGTGCTTTAGCTTTAGGGAGCTGGGCTTTAAAAGATACAGCAGCCGATCCTGAAAAGCTACAAAAGGAAGCGGCAGAGTTGGGTGCTTCCGTTATGTATGATGAAGACCTCAAGCGTTTGCTTTATCATCATCCAGATTATTCCGAAATTCTTGCTGAATTAAAAGGCGGACTCATTGATGAGTCTACGGCTTTAAAAAAGGCCTCTGATTTGGCCCAAAATAAAAAGAAAAATTTAGAAAACTTAATGAGTTTAACCGAAAGTTCTGACTCTAATGAACTTGTAGATTTTAACAAGATACTTCAAATAATAAACCAATCTAAAGATTTAAAATTTAGTGATTTAAATTTAGAAGAGAAAAAAGTTATTATTAA
>CAZSSP010000070.1:0-4769 GCA_964609695.1 uncultured Bacteriovoracaceae bacterium | reverse complement strand
CTGATTTTGAGAGCGAACTTAAAGAACTATGAAGTGTATTGTTGATATTTGTATAATTCCAATTGGTATCGGTCTTTCGGTTTCTAAAGAGGTTGCTGAATGTCAGAAAATATTTAAAAAACATAAGATTCAATTTCAACTTCATGCCTATGGGACCAACCTCGAAGGAGAGTGGGATGAGGTTTTTGCCGCCATTAAGGAATGTCATGAAACGCTTCATGCACAGGGGACTGTGAGAATTTCAAGCACACTCAAAGTAGGGACGCGCACCGATCGTGAGCAAAGCATGCAAGATAAAATTGATAGCGTTCAGAGCAAGTTAAAAAAAATCTAAGTCAGATTATAGTTTTTTAAAGTCCTTGGATGCCCATCTTGCTTAATTGATGAGTTATTTCCTAGGACCAGATCAGGACTTTAAAAAGTCTTTATTATGGGATTTAAATCTTAAAATAAAATTCTTGGACACCCGTCAAACTTAATTAGCACTAAGCGTATGCGGCCAGGTCAGAACTTTATTTTAAGATTTAAATCCCATATTAAAGCAATTTCAAAATTGCTCTGCGCCGTCTGGATTTTGTTTTGAGTTAATAAAATAACTTGGGTGAATAGAATAATCTTTTTTCAATGGAGTTCTGACCTGGTCATATATGTTAAAATCGATTTAGATGTGAAGGGTGTCCAAGAACTCCATTGAAAAAAGTAAATTATATTCACTAAAATCGTTCTTGTTTATGAAATTGTTTAAACTAAAATCCATACAGCGCAGAGCATGAGTCCAAGAGCTCCTACGAAATGTTGATTGGGCCATCTTCTGTCACGAATATGTTCGTAAATAGAGGAAAAAACAGGAGCGCTTAAAGTGATTGAGGCTACTATTGCCGCGTTTTCTAATGAAAGCGCTTTTAAATAACAAAATAAAGCCAAGAAGGTTCCTAGAAAAATGGCTGATCCCAATATCAGAATTTCTCGCTTTGTGACTTTTCCTCGAGGAGCGGCATCATGTTGCCAATAGGCAAAAGCTAATACGGGGAGTGCAGCCAATATTCTATGATAATTGGCTTGAGAAGGGTTGAGTGATTGAGTCACTGTGAAGGCATGCTTTGTGAGAGCTACTCCAATGGCATCAAGAAAAATTCCAGCTAATCCAATTAGCAAAATTTTCTTATTGGCTTCAGTAGAACATTTTTTTTCGCGACTCAGCAGAGCTAAACAGGCAATCATAAGAAATAATCCGATGATCTTTTTTTGGGGAAAACTTTCATTAAAAAGTAAAAAACTCACAGCTGCAATGATTGCTGGTCCAAATCCATTTAACATAAGAGTTCTTGCGGGACCGATTTTTGAAAAGGCATAAAACAAAAATAGATCTCCAAGAGCAAATCCAAATATTCCGCTTATAGACAATAGAAGAATAGTTTTGTTGCTAAGGACTTGGCTAGGAAAGCAAAACCAACTGAGAAGTCCAAAAAGAATTAATGAGATCACTGCTTTTATGAAATTCACTCTACGAACGTTCAATGTGCGAGTCACGCAGGCATAGAGCTGGCTGGCAGCTGTCCAACAAAGTGCAGATATGAGTGCGTATACAACTGCCATAAGGCCTCTTTAAGTATTATTGCAGAGCATTCGAGTCAAAGAAGAAATGCGTACTTATTAGTGCTTATGCTTGAATAATGTCACTTCAGTTTTAGAATAGTATTAGGTGAGCAAAGATAGCTTCGAACTTAAGCCCTTTTATCGGAAAGTAGATGATTTTAAGTTGATGGCTTCTATGAATCAGGGGGCAAAGCTTTGGAGTGTCAGTTTTAAGTTAGTAGAATCTAGTATTAGACCCAACTATCCAGAGCAAAGCCCTGAACCTACTTATAAAGAGGGGTTGTGGGAAAGCACTTGTCTTGAAGTCTTTGAATTCGATGAAAAAAGCACATCTTATGTAGAATGGAATTTTTCACCAAGCCAAGATTGGGCTTTCTTTGCCTTTTCGGAGTATCGTAAAAAGAATAAGAAATTTGAAGCCCGTAGCCCATTATCCTGGTCCTGGAGCCATGAATCTAAACAAAGAAATTTGGATCTTAAGCTACCTCGTTGCTTCGAGGAGTCTACTTTGCAATTAACAGGAGTTATCGATTGGGGGGCCAAGGGAATTGACTACTTTGCGCTAAAGCACCCGGCTGCCAAGCCTGATTTTCACGTAAAGTTTTAGCTCTCTAGTGCCATAAAATCATCATGGTTAGGCTTAAAGCTAAGCTTTAAGATTATTTAAATGGGCGCTAAGGGTTTTTTTATATTTAATGTTGTTCTGGCATCGACGTCTCTTTATTCAGCAAATATTTTATTAAGCAATCACGCAAAATCTAATAACGATCAATCTGCGACTGAATCTAAAGTCACTTCTGATTGCGATAATCTACAAGGAAAACTTTGCAGTGAAGCTAATTTTAAAGAAAGAGTCGATAAATTAGAAAAAATACAAAGCGATCTTCGAGATATTTTACAAAATTCCTTTGAAAAAACTCAAGGAGGGCAAGCCAGAGACTTAGTTCTAAAAACTCTCAAAGCAGAAGGTTTTAATTTAAAAAACAATATACCTGAATCTGTCATTCAGTATTCCTTAATACCTCCGCAGTTTCACAAAGTTTCTCCAGAAGAGTTGGGATTGACTCCACCCACTGAAGAAACGGTTTTTAGTTCTTTGGGTCTTAAATACTATACGTGTGAGGAAGAAGATGGATTTTTTAAAATATCTTCTTCAGAGAGAGCAAAATTAATTGAATCATTAAAAAATGAGGTCGCACCTCTTTTTAAAAAGGTTTCGGTGAGTTCCCAATTGTTTTCAGAAGTATATTCAGTCAAATCGTCAGATGAAAAAAATGCTTGGACTCAAGAAAGCAAAAAGTTGTTTAATGCTTCTGGATATGTTGATGAGCTAGCCTACGTCTATGACCGGGCAGATTATGATGAGTCCTATCGCGAAAAACTTCCAAAATTATATGAGGCTTATTTAGAGAAGTTATTTGAAGCGTCAATGCGAGTTATAGAAATAACAAAGCAGGAGTTTAAAAATCGTAAAAAAGAGAAAATTGATATTTGGACTCTACAAGAACTTCATAAAGCATTTTATGGCCAAAAAGATATCAATAGCCAGCTTCAATGGGAAACTTCCAATCGACACATTACAAATGGTCTAAAAGTGATAGTGAGCAATGAGTCTACAATTAAAGAAAACGATAAAAAAATTAAAATTTTAAAAGAAGAAATATTAGAAGCTTTGTCTAAGGCCGACCCTAAAAAGATAGCTGAAGTTTTTAAAGAACATGCCAACATCGATCAAAAAGACAAAAAAATAATCGATACAGAAATTAATCAGTTAGTGAGTTTAAGAAAATCTAAAGCTAAATCTGAGAGCTTTTCTCCCATATTTCAAAATATTTTAACTAAACTTAGAAATGATGAAAACAGAAATCGTTGGGTTTATGAAAAAGATTTCCAAAATACTTTTGAAGAAGACAAACAAAGTTTTGAATTCTTTCTGTATAGAACTTATTGTAACAAGCGAAATGAGCTTATCTCTCAACACGTCAATGAAAGCATCGAAAAAACATTTTCAAAAATGTCACTCTCCAGACCCGTTGTAGAAGCAGTTACGGAATATTTTTATTCTGACAAAAACAAAGCCTTACAGAACGAAATTTTTAACAGCACTAAGACTTTAGAGCTTGAAGTGCTTAAGACTAAGGTTTTGCCTCATATAAAGGACGCTCAAAAACGATCTAAGGTGCTAAAGCGTTTTGAAAATGCATCTCTAGGTATTCCTCCCGATCCCAATAAGTTGAGTTGGGAAAAGGGAGTTCTACCAGGTGTTGAAAGCTTGGATTTAGACGCTCTTGATATGTTTGAAGTGTATTATTCACAGTTTGAAGATCCTAAATTAAGAGGCTTAACTCAAATTAATGCATTTTATATTCCTGAGGTTCCCGAACTCTCTTCGGTGAGTAAGAAAGTATTTATTTTTCCTGGCACGGTGAATTTGTTTTCAGATAGAAAAGAAGCGCTGACTGAAATTTTAGCTCATGAAATTGGGCATAGCGTAGATCCCAATTCTTTAAGACAATCAGGTATTGACGTTCGTGATGATTATAAAACATTAATGGAATGTTTAGCCTCAAAGGAATCTGTATCTGCTCGTAAAGATCAAATGGGAGAGTGCTTTGCTGATTGGATGGCCACTGAAGTTCTAGCCCTTAAGATATTGAAAACTCCAAAAGAAAATCGCTTAAATTTAATAAATGAAATGATTTCATTTCATTGTTTTGCGTCTCGATCGGCTGATATTTTCGAACGAGCTAATGATGATGTGCATTTGTCGTCTATCAGGAGATTGAATGGAATTTTAGGGGCGCATCCTGTCATAAGGGAAGCTTTAGGTTGCCCAGTCAATGGAACTTATAAATATTGTGAAATGAATAATGCGGAGAAATTATAGTGAAAAAATATTTTTTACTTTCAATAATTTTATTATCCATTAACTCTACTATGAGTAGAGAAATTGTTTTCTCGAATCATAATGGAACTAAAATTATAATATCTGAAAATCAAAACCCTAAAAATTATTTAAGGAATCTCTGGCAGATTCATGAATTTAGACGTCGTTCTATAAAAAAGAAACTTTCTAAAAATACATTTTGTGAAGATCAAACAGTGGATATGCGTTGGGATGAAATCAAAACTCAACGTATGAAACTTTGTTTAAAAATACCCTTTCATAAAGT
>CAZSSP010000069.1:1509-6946 GCA_964609695.1 uncultured Bacteriovoracaceae bacterium | reverse complement strand
CTGGCGAAAGTGTTTGTTTTCCCAAACACACCCCCCATACCTATGCCAATAAAAGTAATAATGTCTGTGTTTTCAAATACCGCTTAACCCCTGGCGGAGATTTCACAAAAATGATGCGAACACTAGAAGAACTAGGACACAGCGGAAAACTCAAAAAAATTGGTGAACCCAAAACCATGCTTCATTTGGCCGGCGTGATTTCACAATATGACCATCATGTGAGTTCTGTAAATCCTCCGCACTTTGTGATGAAGGTCATGGGCTATTTAAGCAGGTTTCTATAATGAGAAAAACGCAAGTTAGAAGATACAATGGCAAAAGCAGAACAGAGCAAGCTACAGAGCTTAAAGAGCGCGTATTAAATTTAACAATAAAGCTGCTTGTTAAGCACAAGCAAGAATTTAGTCTCCGTAAACTTGCACAGAAAGCAGATTGTAGTGAAAGGCATCTTTACAGAATATTCGATGGACTTGAAGGACTATCTCAAGAACTGAACAGAAAGATGAACAAAATCTTGGGATTGGATAAGGATTTAAAGACGTTAAAAACAAATGAACTGCCGTTGTACGCTCAAACCCTTTTTTCAAAGTTTAATCAAAATAGTGAACTGATAAAAGCATACCTAGGATCACCTTTAGGAAGTTTTTCAAGGCAAAAGTGGCTTGAGGAAAAACATAAATACATCAGTGAACTTTTTGCGGGATGTGAAAATGCAAATCAGTTGGTTAAAGAAACCTCTGTGATTCTGTCAGCTTCATTCTGGATGTTGTTACGTAGCGAAGCACACATGTCAGAGGAAGAATCCATAAATTACATAAACAAACTTGCAATACAAATTGCTGAATCAGCAAGGAAAGGAAGTCAAAAATGAACTTTCGAAATATCGCGAAAAAGATTTTAAAAACACATGGGGTATTATTGTTTCTATTGGGTATGGCAAACGCCACTGCATCATTTGTTGCAACCAAAATTGAAATTCAGGGACCATTTCAATTCCTTTATCAAAATCCATTTCCTGAAGTTGGCTTTATGCAGGCATATTTGTTAGCGGCCTTGGTCGGAGTGACTCTTATTATTGGATCTAAAATAGAAAAGTTTTATGTATTCGATATAATTGGTCTGGTGATGCATTTGATTCCACCTACGACGTTGATTCTAATGTACGAGCAGATCCATCAAGTTATGGGATCTTCAACAATTAAACTTAGCATTTCAATCCATGCGACATTCGTTACTTTGGAGCTGATTGCCTTGATTCTTTACTTTAAAGGAGAAAAACAAAGTGCAATGGCCAAATAAGAAAATCCTTAAATTTCATGGATTTTTACTTACAGGTCTTGGCGGAATGACTTGTTTAAATTCTATTTTGGGTTTTCAGTTTTCCAATGGCCCATTTTCATTTTTAGGAACGAATGAAGTTGCAGCAGTTGCTTTCGTCGAGGCCTATGGGCTAGCTTGTCTGCTAGGAATCAGTCTTATTCTGGCGGCAACAAAAAGTTACCACTATTTATGGCACCTGATTGCAAGCGTGATTCACCTTTTTTTGTTCATCGTGAACATCAGATTCTGGCATCTTTATGAAACACTGAATTTGCAGCCTGCAGGGTTGATAGCAACCACTCTTCACTTTTGTATTATCATTCTTGAGTCAAACTGCTTTTTTAATCAAAAACGAAATGACCTCGCTTCAAGATGAGCTTCTTAAGAAGTTACAAGAAATATGCAAAAGGAAACAAGGGCTAGGTGGTCTGACTCAAATAAACAACGCGACGAATTGTCTTTAGAGTTCAGAAATTCGCTTATCGCCAGGGAAGTAAGACTTTAGATAATGCTTGTAGAGCAAGCGTGCTTTGGAATCTTTGGGGTCTAAACGAAGAATGGCCTCCCAGTGTTCTTTGATAGGATTGATATTGGGAATGTTGGCGTAAATTTCGGTAGCGAGCCAATGGTAGTGTTTGGCGTTCGGATTAAGCTTAAGTCCTTTTTCTAAAAGATCCACGGCACTTTGCATCCAGTAGCATTCAAAATACAAAAGCTCAGATAGTCTAAAGTATTTTGCGGCATCATCTGGATTTTTTGCAATATCGAGCTCGGCCTCTTTGATTATCGATTTTAAATTGAAAGGATATTTTAAAAGTTCTGGAATATTTGTGCGACCGGCTCCCAAGATAAAATTTGGATTAGTGAGCGTTTCCGGAAAAGCAAAAATAAAGGGATGCGTGTTGTTCTTGTGATAAATTTTGTCGGAATTTTCAAAAAGCTGAGTGTAAGCAAACGACTTGGGCACATCAACTAACCAAAGTCCCTTGTCTGTTTTTCTGAGATATACAGGAAAAATACCCGCATCCTCTCTGAATCTCAGCGCCGCTAAATCGCCTTTGATGATGACTTTATAGGGTGACACTCTCTTCATTTTTTCAGCTAAAGATATTTGGTAGCTAGAAGACCGTGGATATTCGAGTGACATCAATTGTGCGCCCTCGGTGAGCAAGGGGAGTCGAGGGTCGCCCACCCCATTTTCAAGTGAACGAATGTAGCGAGCAGCCGTTTCTTCGGCACTTTGAGCCGGTGCATATTTATTCAATTCCTCTGCGGATATCCCGTTGATATTTAGCATGCGATCATTCATGATTTTTTCGAAATTATAGGTTGCGGCCCCTGCTCCACCCGATAAGTGAGTGGCCGCGTTGGCTGCAGCAGTGCTGCGATCATCGCCGCTTAATTGTGCAATTTCAGAAAAAGCGCCAAGGAGTTCGGAAAAACTATCGATACTATGCCCCGATCGAAAAAAACTTGCCGACATGTCTTGCAGTCGTCCCATTTGAGCATCGGTATAATTACCTTCAAGAGCATAAGTGACTTCTATTTTGAAAGCGTGTTCGGCTTCGGAATAAAGCAAAAGTATTCCCCGGCCGTTGTAGGCAGAGCCGATTTGCCAATCTTTAACAATTTTTGCAGCGCTCGTTTCGAGACTCATATTTTTGGGTAAATTTTTCAGAGCCACTATAGCGTATTCAATTTGGCTCTTTTGACTCTGTACTCTTAAACTTTGTTTAAAGCTTGGCGCTTGTTCTTGAAAATATTTTAATTCGCTAAAATACAATTCTCCGAAAGGTCTTTTGCCCCATATTTTTTCATTGTTTGAATTGTCTGCAAAAAAATTTGTAAAGTGCTCAACAATTAAAGCAAACCCTAGCCCGCCCACAAGTGCGGCTACATTGAGGTGAATTGATTTCGACACCGATACTTATCGGTGCTTTTAGGGCAGAGTTATAGCTTAGGCTTAAAGAAATTTGCTACGTACTGACAGTTTTATGACAGCTAATATACTTTTAACAATTTACTACGTTTCCCGACCATGAGCGCGTGGTTTTAAAGCACTTTCATCAAATTCAAATTATCATCTAATTCTGCTACAGTTTAAAAAGGGGAATTAATCGACTTTGAAATTCTTTAATTTGCTCTTATACCTTTTCAGTTTAATAACTATCTTTCCCACTCATGCCTCTATTGAAGATTGCAGTTTTCTAATAGAAAAAATATCCGGAAATGACATTAAGGCATCCTTACCCGAGAATCTTACAGTCGCATGGGCCATTGGTCCGAGCGGGAAAGCCGATATAATCAGCAAGCAGATAAGCGCGCAAGAACCCAAAGACCCCACAAAGTTTCTTCATAAACATGGAATATCCACCCAAAGTTGGAGCTTTAAAAATATTTTTAAACGAAAACAGGTACAAAGAGGTCAGGGATTGGGAGGACTCAATAAAGCTGACACTAAAGAAGTTGAGGAACAACTCAGCGATCTAAGCTTTTCTCAAGCTTTGAAACATTTAGAAAATGAATACAAGGTTGGCTCAATTTGGGAACAACTCAAAGTCACACTTAAAAAACAAGAAAAAGCAGAAGTGCCTGAAGGTTTAATAAAAAAAGCGGATATAGAAATACTTAAACATCTCGACGATGAGTTACCCACCCCTCCCCGCCGAGAAGATTTCACCGATGAAGAAGCTTTTAAATCTGCTGAAGTCCTCTACCTACATCGCAAGGAAAAAATAGAAGCGGCTCTTAATCTTGCGCAAGCAAAACTGGACACTCTCACAGACAATGCCAGAGTCCTTAGAAGATTTGCCCACCCTGCTGAAACAGAAATTAGCTCAGCTTTAGATAATTTCTACAAGTTAAACATGAAAGAACTTAATCAAATAGGAAATTCTACTAAAGAAGGAGAAAGCCTCTACATTGTTGAGCCTTATTTGGTTTCAGATTTCAATACAAAACCAAGAGTCACCTATGTCGTGCGCGAATTTGATAGAAAACCTGTTTCAATAATGCATTTCCCAAATACGGGGCTCATCAATTTTCAGAAAAACTACAAATCCTACCTTGAAGACTATCTAATGATGGCTAAAATCAAGCAAGTTCTCGACAACACCCGCGATAATTTACATTTTGATTCCCATGTCAATAAAGCACTTCTAGACCCTAAAAATTCAACTATTAATTTATTTAAAACAGTTCAAGAAAGCTTTTCAAAAGAATTCCAATATTCACTGATACATCCCAAAAAGAAAAGCATATTGTCTACTCTTAAAGATTTTCAAGTTCGCAAAAAACTTTGGCCCATTAGAAAAATAGCTTTCGCGACTTTAGGAGTGAGCACTGTCATTTTTGTATTTTATAAAGATGCTGAAGAATATTACAATTATCTTTCCCCTCCAATATTAGACCTACTAGAAAAATCAAAACAGCCCAAAAGTCTTGATGAAAAGGAATGGACACAATACTGCAAGCAACAAAAAAGCATCAAAGATATTAGCAACTGCCTAGACGCATATTTTGAGAAGTTAAGCCAACATCTCAAAACGAGCATAGCTGCGGAACTCGAAAAATATAAACTGCAAAATGAATACTTAAAATTAACTCCAGAGCAACAAAAAGATGCCCTAAACAAAAGGCACAATGAACTCATAAGCCAAAACACTCTAGAAGTTATTAAAAAAGTAGAATCTATGTCTGCAATACTAGACATAAACGCTCCAACTGAGAAACAAGCCCTAGTGACGAGATTTGAAAAAACTAAAATTGACCACTTCAACAAAATCGCTAGAAGGTCGGCATTTGAAAACAGCCCTTTTAAATCTGAACTTGAAACAATATCCAAAAATTTAGATATTGAAATTATGGCCTTTCAAATAAAAGCCAAGAACAATTCAATTAAAACTAAAAACTCTGATATTACGCTAGAACTTTCAACGCTAAGGTCGCACCTTAAAAACCTAATTGAAATCGATGAATCCTTAAATTCACTCAAAGCTAAACTTCCTAAAATGCTCATGGAGTCTCCCGAAATCGTTCAATTGGACGATAAGATCGCTCAAGAAATTACAGTCAGTGGGAATAAAGTTTTAGAACTCACTGAAAAGATAATAAACGA
>CAZSSP010000069.1:0-1409 GCA_964609695.1 uncultured Bacteriovoracaceae bacterium | reverse complement strand
GGATTTTGAAGCTTGTTCTTCTTAATGTAATCCCACATTTTCTTAACAACCTGAGTACGAGGAAGACCTTTAGAACCTACAATCGCAGCCAATTTTGGGCTTGGAGTTAATGCTTTCATAAATGCAGCATTTGGTTTTCTTTTGGTCTTTTTAGTTGCCTTTTTAGTTGTTTTTTTAGTCGCTTTTTTAGTTGCCATTTTTTCTCCTATAGCATCAAAGATGCCTATTGATTCTTAAAGAATACGAGGTTCTGACAGTATTGCAATGGCTTCATGGAAAAATGCACTGAATAGCTCTTAAAAATGCCGCTCTTCATTATTTTCAAAACATCCCCACTACACAAACAAAATTATTCTACTCGCTTAACCTTAACGGGCACTTTATTAATAGCCTTAGCGTTCAATTCACTAATAGCTTTTAAACCCTGCATCTCATCGGGCATTGTCACAAAGGCAAAACCTTTGGAGGTACCCTTAGCTTCATCCATAACCAAAACACACTCAGTGACAGTGCCGTATTTTTCAAATATTCTTCTCAAATCGATTTCACTTAAATCACGAGCTAATTTTGTAATTTGTATTTTCACTTCTTCTAAAACTAGCATTTGAGTAGAGCTTTTACACCCAGCCCCGAGTATTCTCTACTTAAGGGCCAAGGGAAGAGCAACCAGTAACTTTGAACTGAGTTAATTTCATTGACTCTCAAGATGATTTTCGGCTAGCTCGCTATGACATGAGTCGATTTGCAAAGGTATATTTTATAATTCTTAACCTTTGGGTCTCTTATAATCACGCAACCAACTGGGATAGCGACACCGCTGAAGCCGCTCGACTTCTTAGTAGAATCTCAGCCACAAACAATTCTGACGAATTTATTATACGCATCTGGGGTGGACCCAACGGAGAAGCCCTAGAAATTAACGTAGACTCTCATCATAATAATTTGTGGATTAAATCCTTTCATTTTAAGCTTAAAAAGTTAATATCCTTTTGGCACACTCAATTGGGAGAGCTTCCAGAAGGTCCCTATAAAGAAGGTGTGAACCGAGCTCTTCAGCGAGCCATAAGACTCGATCATCTTTTAGAGTAAGATTAAGCACTCTTCCCTTAATCTTCAATGGTCTTAACTTCAGGCTCACCAATATAAGCTGCTGGACTCAAGACAATCTTATCGCGGAATTCAATGGTCTCATCAGCCCACTGAAAACGCGAACCAAACACAAAATAATTTCCGTTCGCTATAGAAATTGCCGACAATCGACCACTGGAATTAAAGGAAAAGCTAATCTCTTGATAGCGAGAACCTCTATCATAAAAACGAGCTTCCTTATCTCTATCAATGAGCAAAGTTAATCGCTTTACAATGCCAGTTTCTGTTGCAAGCTCAGCCCAATTTAAATTTAATAATTT
>CAZSSP010000068.1:0-7337 GCA_964609695.1 uncultured Bacteriovoracaceae bacterium | reverse complement strand
GGAACATAATAAATTCCAGGCAGGGTTCTATATTTTTCAGCCCAATCCAAGCCATAACCGACCACAAATTTATCTTCGATTTCAGTTCCCACAAAGTCTGCTTCACATTCCACAACTCGGCGACTTTTTTTATCTAAAAGGGCTGCAATTTTTACGCTCTTAGCGCCCCCATTTTCCATTCTCTTTTTTAGAAAATTTAGAGTCCTACCGGTATCCACAATATCTTCAACTAAAAGCACATGGCGACCTCGAATGGGCACTTCAATATCTTTATCGATTCTAACCACTCCCGAGCTCTCCATAGCATTTCCGTAAGAAGAAGCTCGAATAAAATCTACAGAAACAGGACGCTTTAAGGCTCTAACAAGGTCGGAATGAAATATCCAGGCTCCCTTGAGCACTCCAATACAAACTAAATCTTCACCCTCTGGATAGGATCTATCAATTTTATCAGCCACTCTTTCAATCATTTTTTCAAGTTCTTGTTTAGACACTAAACAAGGAAATTCTATAGGAGCAATCATATCTACTTTTCCTCTTTCATCAGTTTATCGAGTTCTCTAACAACATCATAATGTCTCGATGTTGCAGTCGTTAATTTATCTACTCCAAAAACTTCTTTTAAAATTTTATCGGGGTCATCGCTCAAATCAATAAAAGCATCCATAAACTTTAAAACTTCTTCAGGGTGAGCCTTATGAATGTCTCCTCTAACCACAATGGCATCATTTGGAATAGGGTCAGAATACTTAAGCACTTTAAGATTTGTTCTTTGAGCTTCTGGAATTTCAGCAGCCGTCCAAGCCCCTTGATTCTTTTGAGGATCATCAGCCCAAACAGCGGCAGCGTCTACTTCTCCTTTTAAAAGAGCTTCAACGGCCTTAGTGTGTGTTCCCAAAAACAAAGCTTGAACTTTAGACCAATCCACTCCCGCCTTTTTAAGCATGGCATGAGGATATAAAAATCCGCTCGCACTTTGTGGGTCCACAAAAGCAATTTTTTTATTTTCTAAATCTTTTAAAGATTTAATTTTTGATTTTTGCCCGACTAAAATGGCAGAGAAATAAAATTCAGAATCACCATAAACTTTCTTAAGCAAAACTTTAACATCCATTTCCTTTTCGGCTTGAATGAGGTTCAAAGGAGAAAGTACAGCAAAATCAATTTTAGCTGTTTTAAGCTGTTCGACTGTCTCCTGATAACTCGATGAAATCACAATTTTTAGGGGCAACTTAGATTTTGATTTTAATTTTGTTTCTAAGGAAGTCACATCTCGAGTGGCTTCATTGGGTTGCAAACCTAAAATCCAAGAAGTTTTTTCTTCTTTATTTTGTGCGCACGAAACTAAAAGTAAGCCAAATATTAAAAGAAAAAAATGTTGTTTAACTGCTGTGAAGAAGCTTTTGTTTTTCATTTACTGAGAAGTATTCTGCCATGCGAGACCCAAGTATTCCAGCTTCAAAAAGCAAATGAAGCGGAATCATCATAACCAACATGCTCACAGGGTCAGGAGGGCTGAGCAAAGCAGAAAGCACCGCATTGATAATGATTGCGGGCTTTCTCTGTTCAATCCAAAAACTCGAAGCCACCCAACCCCTAGCCGATAAAAAAATCATCACGACTGGTATTTCACAAAGTAACCCACAAAGAAGAAGCAATCCCAAAACAGAATTCACGTAAGAAGACAGAGTTAGAAAAGGCAAGACATCCAGAGAAGCAAACTTTATAATGACTTGAACCAATGCAGGGAGCACATATTGGTATCCTAAATAAACTCCTATAGAGAAAGAAAGCATGGCTCCTAAAATGAGCCTTATAAAGGACGCTTTTTCTCCAGATTTAAAGGCAGGTCTTAAAAACCCATAAATTTGATACACAATAAACGGAAGCGCTAAGGCCATTCCAGCGACTAGAGAAACCCTTACCACTACCCAAAATTTTTCCAAAGGCTGTGTATAAACAAGCTTGAAACCTTGAGGCATATAAAGCTTTAAAGGAATTTGAAAAAATTCTATGATTTGTCTACTCAATGCATAGCCAAGTCCGGAGGCCCCCAAAAGACCTAAAAAAATCCATCTCACTCTTTTTAATAATTCATCAAGATGAGTTAAGAGAGGTTGTTTTTCAGACATGCGGCTCCAGCGGTTCCTTAAAGACTTGTTTTAATTCTGAGCTTTTGTCTTCTTTTAATTTTAGATTAGCTTTTAATTCTAAAGCTTGAGCTTCTTCTTGAGCCAAGATTTTTAAATTCTCCCACTGAGTTCGCCACCGCCCTACTAAACGTCCTATTTGCTGAGATTTGATCACGAGCTCTTTAGGGCCAAGTACTAAAAATGCAATTAAGAGCACAAGCAGCATCTCAAAAAAGCTAATTTCCATGAATTAGGGTTTTACTCTATGGATTTGAGTTTTTCTCTAAAAAACTCTGTAAAAGCACTTAAACTATAGGGGGAAGTACTCGCTAGGCTCAATACCCCAATTTTTAAGTCCTTTTCCATCCTTGTTGAAACTTGAATGGGCATGGATCCTTGATGGAGCCATAAAATTGGTAAAGGATTTTTTTCTTTGGCTTGAAGTTTTTTAACCATATCCAAAAAGCCTAAAAACAAAGGCTCATCACCTTGCGCTCTAGGGGGCGTTATTAAAAGCATGGGTTGACCCTCTTTTATATTTTTCTTGATTTCATTTAAATAATGCGAACGGTCTGTTGGATTCAGTCTTTTGGATATCACACTCACTTCATCGTGTTGACGATACTTGTTCCAACTTCCCACAAGCCTTCCATCGGGAACATAAACTTTCCACGCTTTATCTTTGAGGTTTGAAAAAGCTTTTAGAATAGGATTTTCTTGTCCCGCTTCCCACTTCAAAGCCTTTTTTAAAATCTCTCTCACTAATTCAATAGAAGAGCGCTTGGCCAGCTGCTGACGCCATTGATTTTCTTTTTCATTAGACTCAGTATTTTTATAAAGCGCTTTTAAATCCCAAATTCGTTTTAATTTTTGCTTCAATTCATATTCGGGCAATTCACCAGAAATGACTGCCGACATTAATCGTAGCTTAACTTTTTTTTGATCCGAGCGAGACCAAACTACCATCACCATATCTCCGCCCGCTTTTAAACTCTGAAGGGCCAAATCCCCAATAGACAATCCCTCTAGACCTCTGGCGGCTTGCATCTCCAAATCATCACTAATGACCAATCCTTCATAGTGAAGCGTTTGTCTTAAAACATGAGTTAAAAGCACCTTAGAAGAACTTGCCGGCCCTCTTTCCACTGATTCAAATTCAGCATGAGCAGTCATTAAAGCGGGTGCACCCGCATCAATAATCTTTCTAAAAGGTAGCAAATCCCATCTCCAAATATCTTCCCAACTTTTTTTAATAATGGGTCGACCAAAATGAGCGTCCACATCTGATCCGCCATGACCTGGAAAATGTTTGGCTACCGAAAGCACCCCTGCGTCTTTAAGACCCTGCATGTAAGCAATTGTCATTTTTGAAACTTGCTCAGGATCATTACCCCACACTCTATTTTGTAAAAATGAACGTGCATTTCCCAAATCCAACACAGGTGCAAAATTTGTATTAATACCCAAAGCTCTTAACTCTTGTGCTTGAAGTTTACCAACATCAAAAGCCATTTTAGGATCTGCCGTTGCCCCCAAGGCTAAAGCATCTGGAAAAGGTGTGATTCCACTTCGGATTCTCAAAACTCTTCCACCTTCATGGTCTGTCGCTATGAAAGGAGGCCATGCTGAATTCACTTTTGTTTTGATTTCATCAGATAATTTTTTTGCATCAGAAGCCGATGACATATTCCAAGAAAATAAAGCCACCCCGCCTGCTTTAATATCTTTAAGCTGATCTACACTTCTATAACCAATAAAAAGAAGTTGAGACACGCGCTCTTCTAAACTTAATTTTTCATAGGCTTGATCAAAATCACTCTCAGCTTTTGCAGAAAAAATAAGAATAAAGCTTAAAATGAAATAAAACAAAAAGGTATCCCCTTAGTTTTATTCTATAGCTATAGCTCAATGATAAAACACCAAAAGTTTGGCTAGAAAATAATTGACGTTTTAGAATAATGAATGCGAAGCAAATTCTTCAATTCTTTGTTGAATCAAGAGCATAGCCTGGTCTTCTGATTCTTTAGTTTCAAGACTTTGCTGAACTTCCTCTAAACTGAAAATTTCCTTGTACTGCATTTTGACAGTGGCAAAGGGTTTGGGAATCACGGCTTTTGACCAACTTTTTTCAAGTATCCAAGCTGGACGTGTTTCACTATAGGCAAAAAGTACTGGTGATTCTAGAAGTTGGGCCAACTTAAGCAGTCCTTTTTTGGCAACTCGACGAGGACCCCGTGGCCCATCTACAGCGAGACTCACTAATGGACATCCAGATTTTTGAGCTGATTCAAGCAAATTTCTAAAACCACTCACAGCACCTCGACTAGAGGAACCTCTGGCCACATGAAATCCAAGTTTTTTTAAAAAAAGTGATAGCAAAGAACCATCCTGGCTTAACGAGACTAAAACCACGACTGGACGAAAAAAATGAATCGCTATTAATGGCCAATCATGTTCATGAAAATGACCTATCACTGTTGGAATTTTGTTTTTTATTCTCTCCCTGGAAATTCCCGGATATTCACCCTCTTCTATTCTCCAAGTGCATCTTAATAAAAAAAGTAAAATATAAACGAAATTTACTAAAAGAATTTTTCCAAAAGTCTTCATTAACTTTGAAACGAAAATTTTATCACATCATAAATTTGTCGTGATCGACGAACTAATTCCAACAAATGCTCAGAAGTGATCCAATTTTTTTTACTAAAAGCCATAGAGGCGTTAACTTGAAAATCTAAAAATTTCTTAAGGCCTGTTTTATTTTCAGGCACGCGAAATTTTTTCGGCAATAGCTTCTGGTGTGAAACCATATTTCTGATAGTTAACCTCAGGAGAACCCGATTGTCCAAATCCCTCAACTCCAATTCGTAGTAATTTTGGTGCAGAGACTCGATTTGAGAGTCTTTCAGCCAAGACTCCTCCCAATCCCCCTTGGGGATAATGATCTTCCACGCTTACAATAAGCTCAGGTTTTGTAGCTAATATTTTATCAATATTTAACTCAGCCACGGGTTCAATCCATTGAGCATTCACAATTGTAGCTTCAGAAAATTTACCAGATGAAATAAGAATATCTGCAGCTTTTACAGAAGCTTCCAGAACACCGCCAGTAGCTACTATAGCCACGTTTTTAGAAGCTTTTGCAGTATTTAGAAATTCCCATTCACCAACTTTAAGTGCTGTCTTATTTTTTATAGGACTAAGATTTTGCCTAGTGAGTCTTAAATAAGCAGGACTATCATTAGACTTCACTAAAAAATCAATAATCTGAAGTGTATCGGCTTCATCCGCTGGTTGAAAAACTTTCATACCTGGCAAAATTCTCATTAATGCCAAATCTTCTAAAGCCATTTGAGAATGGCCATCTTCTCCAATCCCTACACCCGCATGTGTACCCACTAAAGTCACTCGAGCTCCAGTGAAAGATACACTCATTCTTATTTGATCAAAGCGTCCTGTAAGAAAACAACCAAAACTAGCGGCAAAAGGAATTTTTCCAGAGCGTGCCAAGCCAGCAGCCACACCAATCATATTAGCTTCCGCAATCCCCATATTAAAAAATCGATCTGGAAATTTAGCAGCAAACAAATCTGTTCGTGTCGATTTTGATAAATCGCCATCTAATACAACAATTTTAGATTCTTCATCACCAAGTGCTGCAATTTTTTCACCAAAAGCCAAGCGACTCGCTTTAGCCTTTTTGCTTAAATCAAAAATATTTTCAAACAAACTCATATCGCAACCTCTTATAGCGCTGTTAACAGCGAGCCTTGAGGTGATCCCTCAGGGAATAATTCTTTTATAGCTTGGTCTAATTGTTCTTTATTTGGAGCAGCTCCATGCCACTTATTAGGATGTTCTATGAAGGAAACACCTTTACCCTTAATTGTGTGAGCCACTAAAAATTTAGTTTTAGCCTGAGGCTTAGCTTCGATTTGACTAAAATACTGACTTAATTTTTCAACATCGTGTCCATCACATTCTTGAACATCGAGGTTAAAAGCACGAAGTTTATCAACGAGGGGTTCAAGGTCCATAACCTCTTTAGTCGTTCCGTCAATTTGGCCCTTATTGTAATCTAAGATGAAAACGAGATTGCCAGGTTGGAACTTTCCGCAAGCCATCAAACATTCCCAAACTTGACCTTCTTGAGTTTCCCCGTCACCCAAAACACAATATACTTTTGGCAATCGATTTAATTTCTTATTTTGAAAATCCAATCGCAAGCCCAAGGCCATTCCAAGAGCCACCGAAGCTCCTTGTCCAAGACTTCCTGTTGAAGCTTCCATAGCGGAAAATCTGAGTCTATCAGGATGTCCCTGAAGAAAATGTCCATAATGGCGTAACTTTGCCATTTCCATTGCGGGAAAGAGTCCAAGAGCACTTAAAACTGCGTAATAAGCTGGAACGCCATGACCTTTAGATAATACAAAATGATCATTGGCTGTGGCCGCAAAATCTTTAAGGTCATAATGAAAATTCTTTTCAAAAATCGCAGTGAGTATTTCAACCATGGAAAAGGATCCACCCGGGTGACCAGACTTCGCTAAATAAATAGACTCTAATATCGCCTGACGTAAGGCCTTACGAGTTTGTGGAGAATTTAGTGAAGTTCCCTTGGGCCATTTAAAAGCCATGCAATACCTCTTAGAATTCTTTTAAAACTCATAGAGGACTATGAAAAGACGCTAGAAAAATTTTTATAAAAGTCTGTGTTAAAGACTTAATTAAATTAAGAGGCTTTGGCCTCAAGTGCCGCTTCACAATCCTTTAATGGCGCATCAGTACCATGCAATTGCTCCTCTAAATCCGATATAAATTCATCAAACTCAGCTGGCTTAAGTGGTCGAGAAAAGCCACCTGGAATCAAGACTTTTCCAAGGGCCGGGCTCCGAGAAGAATCCCACAAAGTAAATTTGACATGAGGCATTGATCCAAGAAATCTACTCATCGTTTCTTCTGCTAATTTTCGATTGAGTCCATCATCATCAGAGAATCCAACCAAATGCAAAGAGTCTTGGGCAGTTCCAGCGGCATTCAAAACTTTAGGCGCCTCCGGATCAATTGGCATTGCATTAATTCTGGAAACAATTTCTCTCAAACGATCAGCTTTGGCTTGAGCTGGATTAGGAACACTCCCAATACAATAAATATTTTCTCGAGGGGGTAAATACAATCTCACCCCTAATTTATTTCTGTAATAGC
>CAZSSP010000067.1:0-7484 GCA_964609695.1 uncultured Bacteriovoracaceae bacterium | reverse complement strand
AAGATAATCGCAAATTGAATTTTCAATTTTAATTTTACCTTCAAACACAGCATGACCCACAATAAGTTGCCATAAGGATTTAGACGCCGACCAAAGAAGGTGGCTTTTGTGAGCATCAAAGCCATTGGCATATTTTTCATGAAGAATTTTTCCATCTTTGGCAATAATAACGGCGTCAGTATTGCGAGGTGCGGAGAACATGTAATTGTCGAAGGCTTCCCATGAAGCTTGTATTTTAGAACATAGTAAAACTAGGGCTAGTAAAACACTAAATTTCATTATGTGCTCTCGATGTCTTCAATGGAGAGGCGTATGCCTTCTTCAAGAGTGGTGCTTTTAAATTCTGCTCCCGAATTTAGGAGGCGATTCATTTTAGCTTCTGTAAAATATTGGTAATGGGGGCGTAAGTGCTCAGGCATAGGTATGTATTCGATTTGGGCAGGCACTTTGTAGGCAGCGGCCACTGCGTGAGCTAAATCTTTAAAGCTTCTGGCTTGTCCTGATCCTAGATTATAAATCCCATTTTTTGCTGTTTTTTTATAAAATGAAATGAGGCATTGTGTGATGTCGCCTACGTAGACAAAGTCTCTGAGTTGTTCGCCGTCTTTGTATTCCGGCCGATGAGATTTAAAAAGTTTGATAATGCCTTTGTCTTTGATTTGCTTGCGCGAACTCCAAAGGACGCTGGCCTGTGAGCCTTTGTGCTCCTCTCCTGGGCCGTAAACATTGAAAAATTTAAAACCGGCCCATCGTGGGGGTTCTTTTCCCTTTTCAAGATCCTTTTGCACTAAGAGATCAAAGGCCAATTTGCTGCGGCCGTAGGGGTTTAATGGTTTTAATTGAGAGAATTTTGTGGGGTCATCATCAAAGCCCAATGAACCATCTCCGTAAGTGGCAGCAGAGCTAGCATAGAAAAAAGAAATTTTTTCTTGAACGCAATAATCCCAAAGAGTTTTTGAATAATCGACATTCACTTTTTTTAAGAAATCTTCACGATATTCTTCAGTGCTAGAGGAGGCACCCATGTGAAAAATCACATCGGCCTTAAATTGTGTGAGCTTTTTTAAAAATTCATCGATTTCTAGGCAGTTTATGCGATCTCTAAAGCTTTGAGTGCAGGGTCTTTGTTTGAAGGCCTCAACTGAATCAACCACTAAAATGGAGTCGTGAGGTGTCGCGTGTTTTAAAAGAGCTCGGATTAACTGAGACCCTATAAATCCCGCGCCCCCCGTAATAATGACTTTGCTTCTTAGCATAGCTTTATGCTTATCATGGACGGCTAAATAGGATAAGAGCTGAGCTCATGTCTTTCTATTGCACCGAGCGTGTATTTTTGAAAATAGATAAGGAGCGTGCCTATAGGGCTCATTGTCAGGAACGCTGGAAGTTTATGAGTGATTTTCCAGGTTTCGTTAGATCCCAGATTTTGCAGTTAAAATCGACTCATGCCAATTACATGTGGACTATAGAGTGGGTTGATCGTCAGAACTTTGAAACTATTCAGGAAAAGCTTCGGAACTTTGATAGCCAAAACAATGTGTTGAATGAAGTTTTAAAATCAGCTGAGTGGGAATTTTCTGAGCTCGTTCATCATGGATCGCATGGTTTGCGGAGAGATTTTCGCTCTAGTTGCTTGGACGCTACTGTTGAAGCCGTTTTTGCAAAAGAGACTTCAGAGCAAAGGGAAATTCTTGAGAGTTCTTTAAAAGAAGCTCTAAGAAATATTAGTATTGGAGCTTTAGAGGGGCGGCTTATTGAAATACTTTTGACCTCGATAAAAGCCAAGAAAGGGATCGAACTAGGGGCTTTAGGGGGTTATAGCGCATCGTGGATTTTACGGGCCTTGGGACCGGAGGGAAGGCTTGTCAGCATCGAACGGAATCCTAAACATGCTGCCCTAGTAAGGCAAAATTTAGCTTCTGAAATAGACCGAGGCCGTTTAGAACTCTGCGAAGGAGAGGCTCTTGATATTTTGATGGGACGAGACTGGGGTGAGATTGATTTTGCCTTTATTGATGCCGACAAAATTAATTACCCTCATTATGTGCGCTTTTTGCTTCCTTTGATACGTAAAGGGGGTCTTTTAATTATAGATAACGCTTATCTTTGGGGCGCTATGTCTTTATATAAAAAGGGCATAGAAATATCTGCATTTTCTGAAGAAAATCGACTATATTCCGTCGAAAGAGAAAGTCTCGATGCTATGGCAGATACATGGGCCCAGCTCGAGTCTAATCCTGATTTAAAATGTTTAGTCATTCCCACAGCGGACGGGCTAGGAGTAGCGCTCAAAGTATAGTATAGCTTTGGGGTAATTTTTAATTTTGAAAAGGTAGCAATAAAAAATGGCAAAAGCAGGCGATATCACAAAAGTTAGAAACATCGGAATCTCGGCCCATATCGATTCTGGAAAGACCACACTTTCTGAGCGTGTGTTGTTTTACACTGGAAAAATTCACAAAATCGAAGAAGTTAAGGGTAAGTCCGGTGTGGGCGCTACCATGGACTTCATGGAGCTTGAGCGTGAAAAAGGTATCACCATTCAATCTGCCGCCACTTATTGCACTTGGGGCGATTATAATATCAACTTAATTGATACTCCCGGACACGTAGACTTTACCGTTGAAGTTGAGCGCGCACTCCGCGTTCTTGATGGTGCGGTTCTAGTTCTTTGTGCGGTTGCGGGCGTTCAATCTCAATCGATCACAGTAGATCGTCAAATGCGTCGTTATGGCGTGCCTCGTTTGGCTTTCATTAATAAAATGGACCGCGCAGGCGCCAATCCATTCCGCGTAGTCGACATGCTTCGCGACAAACTTATGCTCAATGCGTGGATGGTGAACTATCCTATGGGTGCTGAAGATCAGTTCCAGGGAATGGTCGACTTGTTAAATATGAAAGCGTATTACTTCGATGGCGATAATGGTGAAAATATTCGCGTTGAAGAATGCCCTGCTGAATATAAAGAAAAATGTGTAGCGGCTCGAAATGACTTAGTTGCAGCTCTCGGCGATTTTGACGATAAAATTGCTGAAAAATATCTCAATGAAGAAGAAGTTACAGAAGCGGAATTAATTCCTGCTATTCGTAAAGCTACATTGTCTTTGCAATTTGTTCCTGTATTCGTAGGAACAGCTTTCAAAAACAAAGGTGTGCAAGTTCTTTTGGATGGTGTTTGTCGTTATCTTCCAAATCCTGATGAAGTTGTGAACAAGGCGCTAGATCAAAGAGATAGTGAAAAAGAAATTATCTTGAAATCAGATCCTACACTTCCCTTGGTCGGTTTGGCGTTCAAATTGGAAGATGGTCGTTATGGCCAGTTAACTTATATGCGTATTTATCAAGGTTCACTCAATAAGGGTGACTTTATTTTTAATGTCAACGCTGGAAACAAAAAAGTTAAAATTCCTCGCGTAGTTCGAATGCATGCTGATGAAATGCACGATGTTGAAACGGCAGTGGCTGGAGATATCGTTGCTCTATTCGGTGTGGAGTGTTCTTCTGGTGATACATTTACCGACGGTAAAGTGGATTACACTATGACCTCTATGCACGTGGCTGATGCCGTTATTTCTTTGGCTGTTAAGCCTAAAAATCGCGACGGTCAGGTGAACTTTTCTAAAGCATTGAACCGCTTTTCTAAAGAAGATCCTACTTTCCGCGTGTCTCGTGATGAAGAGTCTGGCGACACTCTCATTTCTGGAATGGGTGAGTTGCATCTCGAAATTTACGTAGAACGAATGAAGCGTGAATATGGTGTTGAAGTTGAAGTGGGTAATCCTCAGGTGGCTTATCGCGAAACAATCACTCAGAGAGCAGATTATGAATACACTCATAAGAAGCAAACGGGTGGTGCGGGACAATTTGCGAAAGTGCTTGGATACTTTGAGCCGATTCCTGCCGATGCTGGAAAGACTTATGAATTTGAAAATAAAGTTGTGGGTGGATCTATTCCAAAGGAATACATCCCAGCTGTAGATAAAGGATTCCAAGAGCAACTTAAAAAGGGTCTCTTGATTGGAGCTCCTGTAGTTAACGTTAAAGTTAACGTTAATGATGGTTCTTATCACCCTGTGGATTCATCTGAATTAGCGTTCAGATTGGCAGCTATGGCCGCCTTCCGTGAAAATTACAAAGCTGCAGGTCCTGTAATTTTGGAACCTATTATGAAGGTTGAAGTTGCAGCCCCTGAGGAGTTCCAAGGAACTGTTATTGGTCAGCTTAACCAACGTCGCGGAGTTATTTTAGAATCTCAAACTGTAGAGCGTTATTTTACAGCTTCTGCAAACGTTCCTTTCTCTCAAATGTTTGGTTATTCCACTGATCTTCGCTCTGCCACTCAAGGTAAGGGTGAGTTTTCAATGGAATTTGCTAAATATGAGCCCGTTCCTCGCAACGTCCAAGAGGAAATGATTAAGGAATACCAGAAGAAACGCGCAGCCGAGAACAAGTAGACAAAGTCTGAGGGCTCCTTCAAACTAATAGAGTGAATCTTTTAGTTTTGGAGCTCAATATAGAGGGGCGAAATCTCAGCTTTGAGTTGCGTCCAGGGCAGAAGCTACGCTTTGGTCGCTCAAAAGCTGCTGACCTTCTTTTGGAGTCTCGTTCGGTATCATCATTGCATTTAGAATTTGAATGGAGCGGAACCATAGTTATTTTGCGTGATTTGGATTCGCGTTTCGGTAGTTTTATTGAAGATGAAAAAGAAAGATTTCGAGAAAGACAATTCACCCCTCTCGATACAAAACTTAAAGTTAAAATTGGAAAAGTCAAAGTAGATTTCACTTGGAGAGCGGAGCAATTACCGCTCGAAAAAACTGAAGTGCTCGAAGAAAACGCGACACGCACTAAGACTCAAAAAAATCCGACTCTTAGATATAATCATATCGATCAAAAACCAACTGAGACTCATCGTACAAATTTAGTGGCTAAAACGATAAGCGCTGGCCAATGGTCCTTTTCGGTTTTGAGCCTTATGTTGGCAATATTTTTAAAAATCTTTTTCTGGTCGAGAGTTTTGTCGCCCTTAAACAATTTAGACCCTTTTATGATGATCAGTGGCGCCTCTTTAGATTTATTGTTTTTTCATCGTCTTAGATTAGATCAGTTCTTCATTTTTATCGTTATTCTTTTAATCATTCCTTGCTTGGGTTTGAGATATTTTAACAAAGAACGTCTTCCAGTTTATTTAGATTGGTCATTCTTTTTGTCGAAAAAATTAAGCCGAGTTTTTTGTTACTTCTTGCTAATACTTTCGATATTCTGGCCGAGCATTTCTGCATTATTAAATGGAAATTTAGCAGTTTCAAAATTATCAAAGGTTCAGGAATTTTATTCGCTTTATAAGTCGGGTGAACTAAAAAATATATCTACTGATCGTTGGAATCTTTTTGCAGAAGAATTAGTGGGTTCAAGTTTTGTTTTTGGACAGTATTTTAATTTTAGAGTCGAAAAAGTCCGTTCTGAATGTGCTCGTCAAGATGTGGGAGATTGGGAAAAGCAAAAGCTCTGCGTGGCATTATTCTTTGCAGCAGCTATTGAAACCACTGGGCAAATAAAACCCGCATACCTTTTTGAGATGGCCAATCGAATTGCGTTAATCGCGGCCATTGATGGAATGATTCGAGTGCTTCGACAAGAGGGAAAGTCTATGGACTCATTGAGTTTGTATTTTGAAACTTTGGGCAATATGGGATTAAACAATGAAAAAGATGAACTTTTAGTCTTGTTAAGAAATCAAAACCTTTCAGATGAGAAATTGCTTTCCTCACTTTTTGTTTTGCGAAGTGAGTTGGACACACGGTTAATGGCAAGGCAAGTTGAACGATCCATTCCTGAATTTATGAGACTCAAAGCAATAGATTTGCTTAATATTGGATTTTGAAAAATGTCGTTGTCCTAAATCACTAAAAAGCTAAATTAAAATTTGCGAGCAAAGTGGGCCAAGGGGAAATATAGTGGCGTTCTGAGCCTCTAAAATACTTCCAATTAAATCCAAGTTGAAAAAGACTTCTTGGGCTAAAATAAAAATCGTTTTTAAGTCCCATTGAAAATATGTGTTTTACATCGTCCACTATGTAAACACTTTTTTTATCGAATGATTTAAAAATGGAATTTTCCCAGGATAAGATGTACCAAGAATTCACTCTTGCCAAAATATCGAAGTTCACTTGGCTTCTCCATTCGGTAGATTTATAAGGGGCAGAAACTAGAACGTAGGTTGATGTTGAAAAATGTCGTGGGTGTTGTTCAACTAGACCATCGCCTAGGGGATGAAAACGAGCCCCCATTCTAAAATTAAAGCTATGGCGATGTTCGGGAAGTGAACGATCAGCATCGTGGAGAACTTGTCTTTGATCGTTGAGATAATTGGGTCGCTCATCTCTAAAGCCAATTTCAAAAAATCCAAGTAAACCAGTGTTTGATCCTAAATCAGCTTCATTAGTGCCTCGACCAATCATGAGATCCCAAAAATAAATGGAAGGGGCTAAAATTCGGTCGCCTTTATTGAGATAATCGCTAACGCCTCCACCGATTCCCCAAGCCCATCCTGAAGCTCTGATCTCTTGCTTTCGAGATCCGAAGGGTAGGGCTGCATGAAGGCTCAATGCAGAATTTTCTTGTTGGTGAAATGCTAGGCGATTTTTATATTGTATGCCGTAATGTGCCAAAGAAAGAAAGGGTTCCGACATTCCGTGATAGAGGTCTTCAATGTTTTGCGGGTAATATAGCGCCTTAGCTTGCACGGTGATGCTGAGCTGAAAAAGTGTTATGAAGAGGAGAAGGATTTTTAGTGGCCGCAAAATTAGACTCCCTTACTCATGAATTGACCGAACGCCAGTTTCCAGATTTTTTTTTCAAAATCAATCAAAATTGGGTTAATGATTTTCAAAGAAGCGTGGGCATTCCTATTAAATCCGATTTTCATAACTCTAATAATAAAGTACCACAGGTTTTTTTAGCTTGTCTGCGTGATGCCGATTTTTATCTTTTTGATGTGTTGGGAATCGAATTGGCTCAATTGTTACACACCACTCAGAGATTTGAATATTTAAATGAAGCTTTTGTAGGCGATGAAATTAGAACTTCTCCAAGAATCACGAGAGTTCTGAGTAAGCGAAAGTCGGCTAATCCCTTTGTATTGCTAGAAATTACAACTAATTTTTATAGAAACGACGAAGTGATTTCGCGCTCAATTACAAGCTTATTTGTGAGAGAGATGACTTAAGATGAAAGAACTTTGGATTGAAAAGCATTCTTTTTCAAAGCACGATCTTCTGGCTTTTGCTTGGGTTTCGGGCGATCATAACCCCATTCATTATAGCGAGAGCACTGTTAAATCGCGTGGTTTTGAGAAACTTATTGTTCATGGAATGTGTTTGTATTGTTGGATCTATGCTTTAGCTATTAAAAAAAATCCGAATATTCTCATCCAAGGATTTGATGCTAAGTTTTCGTCTATCACTTGGGTTGATGAAGACATT
>CAZSSP010000066.1:4394-7493 GCA_964609695.1 uncultured Bacteriovoracaceae bacterium | reverse complement strand
TATCTGCAGAATCGACTGGGGGAGTGAGTGGAACTGAGCAGATGCTTTATGTGACCGCAGCTGATAATTCCCTTTGGTCCTTGGATGCGAAAACAGGTCGTGCACTATGGACTTATAAAAGACCGAATACTGGATCGGGTGTTTTGTGGTCATTAAGAGGCGCGGCTACACCCGTATTAAGTCCCGATAAAAAAGTCCTTTATGCCGGTTTCTCAGATGGAACTTTTGTAGCTCTTAAAGCAGAAACAGGAGATACAATTTGGGAACGTAGTTTTGAACGCCCTGGTCGTTTTAAGGATTGTGATACGACTCCTGTATTGTCTCGCGATGGAAAAAAAATATTTTTGAGCGTGGTTGATTCAGAGTTACAAGCTCTAAATTCGGCCAATGGTCAAACTCTTTGGAATCTTCCTCTAGCTTCTCATTATTCACCCTTAGTGAACGAAGAAGAGGGTGTTCTGTATTATTCAACCAATGATAATAAATTTCGAAAAGTTTCTCTTCAATCTGGAAATATATTATGGGTTATGGATTTAGGAAATAAGGGTGTGGCCTCTACTCCTGTTGTTTTAGATCAGAAATACCTAGCCTTAACAACAACTCGTTTTGGACTTCTGGTTATTGATAAAGACAATGGGTCTATTGTTCATACAAATTATTTAGGACAAGGTATTCTGGCACCTCCAGCTTTTAGAAACGCAAGACTACTACTTTTATCTCCAAAAAATGATTTAATGATTTTTCGATGGCTTGGTCCGTCTAAAGGTTCATGAATTGTTCATTTGATTATTGGGTAGGCAACACCCAAACTAAGAAAACTTTGAAGGAATCCTCTTTGGGGCCTCCTTTTGGAGTGAAAAATAGAATTTATGATTTAGCCTCACTCACTAAAGTTATAGTGACGGGCACTTTATTGATTTTGGAAGCCAAATCAAAGGGCGAATCTTTAGAGGCTTTGCAAAGTCGAAAAGTGTCTGAATTGATTCCAGAGCTCAACGGCACTGTTTGGCACAATCTTAATTTGGGTGAATTGTGGAATCATCGATCGGGATTTAGGGCGCATACTTTATTGTTTAATGGATTGAGAGAAGCTCCATTTAGTTTGAATCGAAGGAATAAGCTTCATTCTAAACTTTTATCGCTACTGCTAAAAGAAAAAAGGAATCATCAGGGGCAAACTCTGTATTCCGATTTGGGATTTATTCTTCTTTGTATTTATCTTGAAAGAAAATATTCAAAAAATTTAATGGAGCTTTGGGAAGATTTTTTAGAAAGTGAAAAATTATGGGGACATTATTTATCATTTTGCCCACCGAAAGATTTTCGAAGCCTTATTTTACCAACTGAAATGCGTCACTTGTCGGGTGAGGTTAATGATGACAATGCTGCAGCTATGAATGGCATTTCTTCCCATGCGGGTCTTTTTGCCTCTATCGAAGATGTGAAAAATTGGTTGTTTTGGATGGCGAATTTTATTTGCAATAATTCTAATTTTTATAAATCTTTATCAAGTGCTACAGATCGATTTGTTTGTGGTTGGGATACGGCCGCTCAAGAAGCCGGAGTGATCTCTCAGGCAGGACAAGTCAATAGTGATTTTGTGAGAGGTTTTTTGGGTTGGACTGGAACGGCTTTTTGGTGGGATATGCAAAGCGGTCAAGCGGCTATTCTATTAAGCAATCGGGTGTATCCAAGTCATTCAGAGGTCTCTCAAAAGAATATGAAGCATCTGCGACATTCTTTTTTTACGAGGGTGTGGCAAGATAATCTTAATGGCCTCGACGAACTTTTTGATTCTAAAACTTAAAAAATCAAAATCTCGTAAAGCACAAACGACTGTTGAATTCATTCTTATGGCAACCATAGTTGCCGTTGTCGTTATGGGGGTGTTTTGGCCAGCCTTTATAAGATTTATAGAGGGTGTGCGAAATGATATTTTTGGAGATTTAAAGAGTGTTTTGGCTCAAGACCAAATTGGAATTCCAATTCGTTGGTTTGGTTTGGAGCAATATTCATTTGGTCCGGGCTCTAATGCTAATGGTGGTAATTCCAATGGAAACGGCAACGGCACTGGCAACGGAAATGATAGTGGTGATAATCCCGGTGGTGATGATCCTGGGGCATTCGATGCTAATTCCTTGGGTGGTGGAAAGGGTGGAAAAGGCGGAAAGGGTGGCAAAGGAGGCAAGGGTGGGCCTGGCGGTGGTGGTACAGGAACTTCTGCTGGCGACTCCGATAATTTTGGTAGTGGTGGAAAAGATAAAGGGTCTAAAGGATCTAAGGGCAAGGGCGGCGATTTATTGGGAGAGTCTGGTACCGATGGAGATTCACTAGGTCAAACGAAGTCTAAAAAAGCTACTGGTAATTTTGAAGATGAAGGATTGAATGCTGAGTCCTCCGGTGATGAGCAAAAAGAAGAAGAAGCAAAAGCCCAAGGTCCAAAAGCCAAAAAAGGTGGAAGTCTAGGTGGAGAGAGCGGAAACACTAAGCGCGACCTTCTAGGAAGAAAGAAAATTAAATCAGGTGAAGGAGATTGCGATGATATTGATTTATTCACTCTAGTTAAACTGGGAGTGATTTTAGCGATTTTCATTCTCTTGGCGACAGTTGCTATGAGTGCAAAGGGGAAAAAGGGGGGCAAATAATTGCTAGATTTGCTCAAATTTTATTTTTTTAACCGAAACTTAATAAGTTAAAGAAAAAATCGCACGTCTCCTCAAATTGCTCAAAAGACAGCCGATGAGCTGTCAATGAGACATTTATTTTATAAGCTCTCTCTAGCTTCATTGTTAATTTTACAAACTTATTCAAATTCACTTTGGGCAATGGGCTCACCAAAACCAACACCAACTCCAACTCCAAAACCCGAGCCAGCGCCAACTCCAAAGCCAGATCCTAAACCGAATCCAAATCCAAATCCAAATCCAAATCCAAATCCGAATCCGTCACCTACTCCATCTAAAGGATTTCTGGGAACGAGCTTTGTTGAACCTAAAGCCATTAATTTCTCATTTAAAGCAGAGTCGGGATTAGGTGTGACTCCGTCTTGTCTTAAAAAATCTGGATTCGAACTTCTTGTCCTTGATCCTGGTCACGATG
>CAZSSP010000066.1:0-4294 GCA_964609695.1 uncultured Bacteriovoracaceae bacterium | reverse complement strand
TCTTGTCTTAAAAAATCTGGATTCGAACTTCTTGTCCTTGATCCTGGTCACGATGATAGCAGCGATTCTCGAAGAAGCGACGCTAAAGTGCGTGGTGGAAATGGAAAGTATGTGTTCTTGTGGCCCGAAGTTCACGAAGGAAATTTAACTATGGTCACAAGTTATTTGGCTTATGAATATTTATTGGGAAATCCAAATTTGAGTGAACGCGATCGTTCCGAGCTAAAAACTATGATTCGATTCACTCGTCTTCCTGGTGAAAAAACGTTTGGTCAGTATGAGAAAGATGCGGGTTATGGACCCTTGGGCGGAAGTATCACTTCTGGAATAGACAATCGAAAAGAACGAGTTAACATTATGATGGCTAATCATCGTCCTTATGATGCTTCTACAGGAAAAGCCTCTTCAACAAGGTCTGTCGACTATAGTGGAAAGACCTTGATGATATCAGTTCACGCTAATTCAACGGATTATTTTGATGAAGGAGATTTATCATGGATGATTCCACCTAAAAATCCTGAATCTCCATCCAGTATCAAAGATTTAGTATTATCATTAAGAAAAGGCTTTTCTTTGGAGCTTGGAGATTTCCTAGATGTTCAATCTTCAGATAGCAGTGAAGTTGCTAAACTGAAACAAGGTGCTGAGCCCAGTGTAAGAGAAACTAATATTCGAACTAACGAACATGATTTAAATTTAGCTATGTTGAGTTCGGTGATTAAAACACCCAATAAGGTTTTATTAGAAGGTTTTGTAATGAATGGAAAGATGGGGCATCTTGCACAGATTGATATCAAAAACTCTAGTGCTCGTAAAAAGCTTGAATTTTATCGTTCAGGAAAGTTGATGGCTTCTTATGACGTGGCTGAACTTTATATGGCCTATGCACGTAGTATCGTAAAAGGTATTCAAGAAAAAACTGATTGCCAACCATAAGAGAATGGAGAGTGAGTCATCACTCTCCATTTTTCATAGTTAAAGAGTTAGCAGATAACTGACGAGGTCTTTGATTTCACTTTTATCTCTTAAGCACCATGGGTGAGGAGTTTTGGGAAGATTGAGAACGTGATTTGTTCCAAATTCTTTGGGTCCAAACTCTTTTAGCATTTTTTGATAGTCCCAGTAAAAGTTCTTAGAGTCCCAATCCACTCTTGAAAAGTAGGCGTGTTTTTCAGTGATTTTTTCTTGCTCAGAAGTCCCAACGGGAATTTTAAAAGATCCAGAATGAATTGTGTAATACTTTTTATAGAGGGCAGATTTAGTGTCGCATCTATCAGGATTGACCAAATCTTCTAGTGATTTAACGTGGGTGTCGTGGAGTAGGCCTCGTTTCTGCACCCAATATAAATGAGTCATCATGGAGCTGCGAATACTCTGTGTTTCTCTTTGAAAAATTGTGGGGCTAAAATAAGTTCCCACTTCGGTGATAGGAATCATGTTTTCGTCGCTTCCAGTGCCAAAATTAGAGCTGTGGCATTTGAGACATTGTTGAGCATAGAGTTCTTTTCCTCGCTCAAGTCTTGAAGCAAGAATCGGATAGCTTTTCTTGTCGTTATAAATAAATTCTTTTTCGCTGTTGTTATCAATTTCATTCAAGAGATTGTTTTGTTTTAACCATCTATGCATAGCGAGTTGATGTAAAACTTGATCATCTTTGTTGAGGGTGGTCATATAAGCCGTCAATGATTTCAGTGAGTCGCTATACATAGAGCCAATGGCACCATCGGGTTCCTCGGAATGTACATAAGAACCTTCGAATCCCGCGTAGAGTTCGGTGTGGGAGAGTGATCGCCGTAGTGGTGTGTGTGTGGTGACGTTTGGAATAGCGATAGGAGAAAATAAAAAATCATTTCGATACGGAGAACTTTTTACGGTAGAGGAGCGAAGTAAGCTGTGCTCTCCTGCTCCATTGGGAATATGATAGAGCAGCATTGTTTTGTCGATCTCTCCGTTGATTCCTTCTTCTTTTCCTTGAACTTCTTTAAACTTTGAAAGCACAAGAAATTTCATGGACCAATTAGGATTAGGTAAACCCGCGAAAACTTTTGTTACACTTTTCCCGTTTTTGTCGGGAAAACTGATTTGTTGGCCGTGGCAAGAGGCGCAACTGAAACCAATCCAATGACCTTCTTTTCCGGTTTTGGGTTCAAGTGAACTTGCGTAAACATATCCAACGTAGCCTGTTGGGTTTGTTTCGCCGGAGTATAATTGCTTTCCACTCACGACGCTTGTGAGTGGATTTGGGATTGGATAGGGGTCAAAAGTTACTTTTTCTCTCAAAAAATTAGGAACAATGAGATTGGATCTAATAGGAATGGCTCCAAATAATTTTTCCGGGTCCGCTTTTTCTCCTGTTATGGGATCGATACTTTTCCCTTGCATAATCGAAGTCCAATCTTGATTGCGTGCATTGTGAACTGCGCCAATATTGTAATCGTAGGACCAATATATTTTTTCTCCGGCTAGCACTCTATCTTTGAAGTTTTTATTAACCACAATAACATCGATGGGTGAGCTCAGTTTAGCTTCTGATAATTTAGAGACGACGTCGGATTTGTGATTAAAAGGACCTCGGACTCTTTCGGAGTTAGGATCCCAAACAGAATGAGCTCTATCGGCAATCGTTAGGGACTTGTTAGAGTCTATTCTCTTTTGGACTGAAACAACTAGAGGACCACGATCTGTTGTCTCGGGAACTTTAAATTTAATATGTTCATTAGACCACTGAAGTATTTCTCTATCCCAAGTGTCGTAGGTTTTGTTTTCTTCAAAGTAATCTGCTTTGATGACATCGACATTTCCGACATACATTTTTAAATCACTTTCAAGAACTCGAGCTCGGCCAATTAGTATTTTTGAATAATCAATGTTGGTGCCAGCTCCGAGTCCAGAGCCCACGAGTTCAAGTGTTTCTCCCGCATAAAGGGTGGGGGCCGTGTCGCCTAATTGCCATATAGCTTTTCCGTTTCTAAGTATTTGATGAACTTCTGGTGTGGGAAAATCGAGTGATGAGTTTCGTCGCTTTTCTTCAAGGGTATAATTTATGGGAGGAGTTCCCGATCGTTCTAATTCCGGGCTATCGCATTTTGAAACTCCCAATAGAAAATAGGCACTAATGACTAATGGTAAGTGAGCGATATATTTTTTCATGAGACTCCCCTTGAGTACAACTTTAATAATAAAGCTCCCTTTAAGGGACACCTAGGGGAATCTTTCTGATGTTAATGGAATTAAGCCAAACGTTAATAATATTTGAGTGAAAACATGATGGAGCGCAGCTGTTTTTTTGACACTATTAAAACGCTCGTAAATAAATAAAAAAATTTATAAAGTTGATTCTAATACGAAATTAAGAAGAAACTTATCTTTAACATAGGCTCTTCCAAGGTAGAGTCCATTTCTAACTTTTCTAATCTCATCACGAATGGCTAATCCATTTTCATTGACGAGCCAATCTATGGCGGGGCGATAGCCTTCGATGTCTTGATTGTTTTTATAGTCGATAACTATGGAGGGTTGATCTGAATCAAATAAACTTTTTCCAAAATAAACATGCGCGGGAAACATGGGATAATTTTTGATGATTCTATTAAAGAGAATACTTTGATTGTTGTGAGTTTGACTAAAGCTTTTTCCTCTCCAGAGACGCTCTAAAAAATACTCTTCTGCTTCGTTGTTAAAACCACTTAAGAATTTTTTAAAATTTTGTGAATTTCCAATCTGCACTTTTCCATTAAAGACTCCGTTGGGTATTTGTGTTCCAGTTTTGAGACTTAAATAATATTGGTCCAACTGCATTTGGGTACAGTGATCAAAGCTGTTAATCTTGAGAGCTTCTGAATTTCTAAGATCACATGAATTTATAGATTTTGCATTTAAGAGAAGGGGGTAAAAAAATACGATTGTAAAAAGAGTCCAATGGCTAATTAAATACTTTGATTTTTGCATATACCCCCTCTTAAGGCTCTGAGTCTCTTCGTATTCAAAATAACAGATTCTCATTCACTTAGGTTTATTGTGCGCTAAGAAACGGGCCTGGAAAGCATCGGTTAAATTGTAAAAGTTCATTTAAATTCAATCACTAGAGCTTCTTGGGCTGAGCGATGAGTCCAGGCCTTGGGCTTCATGGGTCGCTCGAGCCGCTCTAGTGATTGAATTTAAAGGGAGTGATAGATCATCAGGGCCGTTTCTTAGCGCACAATATATGTTTGAATATGCTTGAAAGTGGTTATGTTTTATAGTATTAACGCGGCATGTCAAAACTCAGGAATTTGAGCCTTGTCACCCTCCTTCT
>CAZSSP010000065.1:0-7827 GCA_964609695.1 uncultured Bacteriovoracaceae bacterium | reverse complement strand
GAAAAATCAATCAGGGCACCACAATTTGAAGCTTTAAGTAATTTGGGCAAATCTTGAGACAAGCCATCAGACAAATCCATCATAGAAGTTACGGCTTTTTCTTGTCCCAAAAGCAAGCCCAGTTTGACTTGAGCCTCAGGCCTCAAATGTTTTTCAAGCAGAAATTTTTCATCATCACCCTTAATTTTTTTTCCAGATTGCAAAATTTTTAATCCAGCTCCAGACAAACCTAAGGGAGCTCCAACGCAAATAAGATCGCCCGCTCGTGCTCCACTGCGAAACTTTTTTCTATCTTTTAGAAGTTTACCTATAATCATAATGTCGGCCGAAAATCCCGAATCCGACCTGGCTATGTTACCGCCCATCAAAGGACAATTATTTTTTCGACTTTGACGAGCGAGTTCAGTTAAATATTTCTTTAACCACAAAACATTTTCTTTAGGAAAAATTTTCAAATTTAAAAAAAATGCTTCAGGGCGAGCGCCCATAGCCGCTATATCACTCAAATTCATGTGAAGGGATTTTATGGCTAAATCTTCGGGACTACTCCAAGCTTTCTTAAAATGAGTGCCTTCAACAATGGAATCTGTACTGATCACGATGTTTTTCTGACCCGCCACATGCAAAAGTGCTGCATCATCGCCAATACCAAAATGAGGGTTCCTTAACTTAGGGAATTTTTTTTTAATCCAAGAAATTAACTGATCTTCACTGAGCATTATTTTCCTACATGACGCTTGGATTGTTCTAAAAGTAATTTTTTATATTTCTGACGTTGTTCCTTACGTTCTTTTGCTGATTTTTCTATAGCTTTTTCTTCATCCGTTTGAGTGATTAATTCAGGCATTCTTTGAGATTTTCCATTTTCATCTAAAGATACAAATGTCAGCAAAGCCGTAGTGGTATGAAACTTTTCGCCTGTTTTAGGGTTTTCTGCACCAACGACAACCATCACTTCGCAACTTGTACGATGCACACAAGTCAGAAAAGCTCGAATATTAACGATATAACCTTCTTTAATGGCTTTTAGAAAATGAAGTTCATCTACTGAAGCCGTCACGCACACACTACCCGCATGTCTTTGCGCTGCAATCGAAGCCGCAATGTCTATCCAACTCATCACAGTTCCGCCAAAGACTGTGCCCAAAGTGTTTGTATGTTGGGGCAAAACCAACTCCGTCATAACCACCATGGATTCACTGATGGCCTTAGCATGAGTTTTTTGAGACTTTGAAGACATTATGCGTTCCTCTTTTCTTTTTGAAAACGGTTGATAATCGCCGCAGTCGTTTTCATAATAGACCTAGATGATTGATCTCACAAAGCAAGACAGCGACAATACTTCTAAGTTTAGACGAAGTTTTAATATCATCGGAGCCGAAGGGCTTTTCATTTTAGGCATAGGTTTAGGTTGGATTTTTTCGAGCATGTCTATTTCCCAATACCCTTCAAAAATTGCCTATTTTTTATGTGGCCTTGGAGGACTCTTATGTTTTGCTTATTTGAGCTACCGCTTTAATCTAAATCGCAAAAGCCAAATCCATAGAGCTAAAACGGGTAGGGCCGTCGACATTAACGACAGTGTAAAGGCCTACAGACTTCATGGCTCTCAAGTTCCTCTTTGGGTATCAAACTCTGGGCGAAGTGAGACCATAGTCCTTACAGGCAAACAAAGCTTACTCTTTCCAAGGTCTCACAGCATCATTCTCGAACACTGGGAAGGTCCCGAAATTAAGCTTCACTTAAAAAATGACAGTTTAAGCATGGCCCCTCAACAGATACTTCAACTTCGTGAACATGAGCTTGAGTCATGGGATACAGAAAAAATTCGCCTCTCTATTGAGCCCGACGAAGATTTTGCCGATGAAGATGTGATATTGCTTGTTCATTTGATAAGCAATAATCCCCAGTAATATTCTGGGTTAAAAACAAGAGAAGGCATGACAACTAAGATAGTAAAAACTCCTCGTTTTCCTCATTTGGCTAAGGATCCTCTCATAGTGGGTTCCTTAGGCGCCAATCCCGCCAATCGTTTGTGGTCTAAACTTATTGATGCCATCATTGTTTTATTATTCTCATCCATACTTTTATTGTTTTCAAAATGGCTCGCCATTTTCTCTGTAGCCTTTTTATGGGTTAGCATGGAACAATTAGGGCGAGGACAATCACCAGGAAAATGGCTTTTAGGTCTCCACACCATCGATATTAAAACGGGGAGAAAACCCGGTGTTTACGCTTCGATAGTGCGCAACTTACCCAACATTTTATTTATGATCTTTTTGTATACTAATTTTCCATTTAATTATTTTTTTCAGCTCGTATTTGCTTCTTGTATGATCGTGGAGCTTTATTTTGTGCGAAAATTAAAAACAGGTGTCAGAGTTGGAGACGTGCTCGGATCGACTCGTGTTTTTGATTATAAAGATGAACACACCTTGTTTATCGAACAACTTTTAAGAGACGACAGAGTTTAACATCATCAACGCGCGGCGCGGCGCATCGCGGCATTTTTTTGCCTAAGAGAGGTCGCGACTCGGAGCAAATCCCGATAACATAGGCGAGATATAGTTTTTTTAAGGAGAATATTAATGAAGAAATTTCATCTTAGACCCATCCTCGGACTTGGACTTGTAGCCTTGTTTTCTTGTACTCAAGGTTCAAAAGAAGCTTCGGGTAAAATTGTCAAAACTCTCCCCGACGGAGAAGTCATTCTAAAATATAACGGTGGCACAATCACCGCTAAAGACGTTAACGACATGGTTAAGTCTCGATTGAGCAATCTTAATGAAGAAGCCATCGAAATTTACCAAAGAAGCGCTGAGCACACCTTGCTCAATAAACTTTTAAAAGACGAAGCTTCTAAACAAGGCTTGAGTGGACCTGAAGAACTTCTTGCAAAAGCAGCCACCAGCGTTGAAGTCAGCGAAGAAAGAGTGAAAAGTTTCATCAAAGAAAATAACTTAGAAAAAGGCTACAAAGATCCTGTCACAGGAAAGAGCCGAAAAATCACTCCTGAAGAAATCAAAGCTTATTTGGGTGAGCAAGAAAAACAAAATGCTCGTGAAAATTTTCTTCAAGGACTTTTGGCTAAAGCCGACGTAAAAATGCTTATTGAAGAAGCACGTTTAGAAATCAAAATTCCTTCTGAAGCCCCTGTATTAGGTAGCGCAAAAGCAAAAGTCATCGTCCATGAATTTAGCGACTTCCAATGCCCTTATTGCTCTAAGGCTCACGCCACTGTTAAACAATTGTCTCAACATTATGGCGATAAAATTGGAATTGTTTACCACCATCTTCCACTCCCCTCACACCCTGAAGCTCGTCCCGCGGCTATAGCTGCAGTTTGCGCTCAAAAACAAGAAAAGTTCTGGCCATTCCATGACAAACTTTTCGAAAATCAAAGATCACTTTCTGCAGAGAACTATCTTAAATGGGCCGGCGAAGTGGGCCTGAATATGGACACTTTCAAAACTTGCTTAGCTGATCCTAGCGCTGGAAAAACTGTTGAGGATTTTGCTAAAAACTCAGAATCTCTTGGTATCAATTCCACACCTACTTTTTATATCAATGGTAAAAAGTTAGCGGGCGCTCAACCCTTTGAACAATTTCAACGAATCATTGATCAAGAGTTGAAATAGTGAATCGAGGCTACTTTATTGCCTTCGAGGGGGGCGAAGGTAGCGGAAAAAGTACACAAATTAAAAACCTTGAGGCTTCTCTTAAAAAAGAGGGCCTCAAGGTTTTAGTGACATTTGAACCTGGAGGCACTCCTCTAGGACAAAGCATTCGCGAAATTCTTCTTAAAAATTCCAACGATCCCATGTGCGCTCGAGCAGAGGCTTTACTCTATGCTGCATCGAGAGCTGAACATGTTGAAAAAGTTATTAAACCGGCATTAAAAAGAGGTGAGATCGTCCTCTGCGATCGCTATATGGACGCTTCTCTTGCTTATCAAGGAGTGGCTAGAAAACTGGGCCTACGCTCCATTCTTGATTTAAATTTATGGGCCACTCAAGACCTCCTTGCCGACCAAATATTTCTATTTGATTTAAAGCCCGCAGAAGGTCTTGCACGAGCTAAAAATCGCCAAGAACTCGATCGCCTCGAAGCCGAACCCATATCGTTTCACGAGGATGTCATCAGAGCCTATCGAGAGCTTGCCAAGAAAAACCCCTCTCGTTATGTTGTTTTGGATGCTAGCCAAAAGCCCGACGAAATTAGCGCTCTTATCACTCAAAAGGTTCGCTCATGGATTCTGAATCCACAAACACATTCTACTTAGAAAAGGCCTATAGCGCTCAAAGACTCAGCCATGCATTGCTTGTTAAACTCTGGCCCAACGACATTTTAAACCCTGAGAGCTCCCCAATATTTTATTCTGCAATTAAAGGACTTCTTTGCTCTGAATCTTCTTTGAAAAGCCTCAAGGCTTGCGACCGATGCTCTTCATGCCAACTCTTTAATCAATGGATTAACGATCAAAGCTATCAAGTGCACCCAGACCTCATCAGCATCAGCCCAGAATCCACTCAAGGCTTCACTGTCGATCAAATTAGAGACATGACTCGATTCTTAGCTCTAAAAAATCACCTATCACCTAGAAGAGTGGTGCTCATTCATAAAGCAGAACTCTTAAGAGCCGCACACGGGGCTCCGGCCAATGCACTTTTAAAAGTTCTCGAAGAACCTCGCCCTGGCCATCATATTTTTTTGCTAAGTGCTCATCCTGAACTTTTGCTCCCTACATTGCGAAGCCGTTGCCAACATTTTTCTCTTAAATTAAAAAGCCAAGGCCTTGAACTCCATGAAGAATGGAAAAATTTATCACAATGGATTTCTCGCTCCTGTCCGCCTCAAAACAATAGCTTTATCGCACCTCCAGACAACGAAAGTTTTTGGAAAGAACGAAGCGAGGCCATCGAGGAGCTTGAAGAGTCGTTTAAACTCCTCTGGAGAGAATCCACACCAAAATTTGCCCAATGGGATAACTCTCAAAGTCGACGAGTCCTCGATTTTTTTGAAGGACTAGAAAGCATCATTAAATCTCTCAGAGGATTCGGTAATGGACTTCTTCATTGGCAAAACCTCAAAAGCCATGCTTTAAAGGGAATATCGTGGAGACCATAGAAATTGTTCGTGTAAAATTCCTTTGGCCGGGGAAAATGTTTGAATTCACCAATCCCAATGGCTTAGTACTCAAACGCAAGGAATTTGTCGTCGTTGAAGCCCATGATGGCACCACAAAAGTGGGACAAGTGAGTGTTCCTCCCAGAATTCGATCACAAAGAAACGACGATCGAGAACTATTTCCGATACTTCGAATAGCTACTGAACAAGATATCAATTTAGAAAAAGTGAAAGATGAATTTCGCATAGAAGTAAAAAACTACTTCGACACTCGTCTTCGCTCTCGCGAAAGTTACGGCGTAAAAATGGTCGACTGTGAAAAGGCTCACGGTGGCCGTAAACTTATTGTTTATTACACTTCAGAAAACAAAAACTTTGATTATCGCACTATGGCCAAAGATTTAGGCCAACGATTTGGTGTGAGAATTGACATGCGTGGAGTGGGAATTCGTGATGCCGCTCGCCTAGCGGGTGGAATTGGTCGTTGCGGATTAAGCACTTGCTGCAGCACTTGGATTAACGACTTCGGCGCTGTCAGTATTAAAATGGCCAAGGAACAAGGACTCTCCCTTGATCCCGATAGTATTAATGGACAGTGTGGTCGACTTCTTTGCTGCTTAGGCTATGAACACGAAAATTATCAGGCCTTAGGAAAAGGACTTCCTAAAGTTGGAAAAACAGTTATCACACCGACAGGTGAGGGTAGGGTTATTAAGCTCGACATCCTTAAAGGAATGATCACTGTAAGAAACATTGAAGGTCTTGTTGAAGTCTATCCATCTGACTCCGTTAAACGAAAATTCCCGAGTAACGTTGCTGGGCAAAATGCTCATGAAGCTGAGCACGATGACGACGAGGATTCGGCTGACGATCATCAAAACACTTGATGAGCTGATGTAGATCCCCTTTGAATATTCGGATAAATTCTAAAGTGTGAAGATATTCGATACCCATGCCCACATAGCCTACAAAGAATTAATGACTGATCTCGATGCTGTTATGAATCGAGCTCAAGAGAATGGAGTTTTAGGGCTCTGTTTTATTTCAGCAGAAAAAGAGAGCCTCCTTGCCAGCGAAAAACTCTACCAAGATTGTATAAAGAAATATCCTAAAATGACCTTAGCTTGGAGTGCAGGACTACATCCTCACGAAGCCAAAGATTTCAACGATGAAATGGCCACTTTGATTTCAAACAAAGCTCGATTGGCCGATGCCATAGGAGAAACAGGCCTCGACTATCATTACGATTTATCTCCCCGAGATATTCAACAGGAAAATTTCCGATTCCACATACAACTCGCTAAAAAAGAAAAAAAACCACTCGTCATCCATTGCAGAGAAGCGATCGACGATATTTTGAAAATTTTAGATGAAGAAAAAATAACAGAACATTCCAATCCCGGTATTTTACATTGCTTCACTGAAAACACCATGAGCGCACGGAAACTTCTCGATAGAGGTTTTTACATTTCATTTTCGGGAATTTTAACTTTTAAAAACTCTGAAGCTCTTAGAGAGAGTGCAAAAACAATACCCTTGGACCGCCTCTTAATAGAAACGGATGCACCTTATTTGGCTCCAGTTCCTAAACGAGGCCGAACTAATGAGCCCAGCTTTGTTATTCACACGCTCCAGAAAATGGCAGAAATTCACAAAATACCTGTGGAGCAGCTTGCCAAGCAACTTTGGGAAAATTCGTGTAAACTTTTTTCTAAGGGGCTGTCTTAAATGATCGAAGAAAAAATTCCTCCAATTCATAGAATTCTTATTGTAGGAGTTTCGGGTTATTTGGGATCCTCACTCGCCGTTGCTCTTAGAGATGAATTTGAAGTTTTTGGGTGCTACCACAAGCATTCTTGTCGGATTGAAGGTGTACATTGCTTTCAACTCGACGTTCTTGACGGTAAAGAAATTCTTGAAATGACGCAAAAACTTCAACCTCGCGCAGTACTTTATTGTGCCGGAGTTCACAATAGAAATAAAGCCAGCGAAGAAGCTTCTCGAGCAGAAGCCATAAACTTCAAAGCTCCAACAATCTTTTTTAAATTTTTATCAAAAAATATTTATTTTTTATACTTTTCTTGTGATGAAATTTTTGGACAAAACACTTTAGCTCCCAATCAAAAACTCTACACCGAAACAGATCGCGCCATGCCCATCAGCACTTATGCCAAAACAAAGTATAGCGGCGAAAACGTAGTACTCAACCACGGTCGACAAACGTGCGTATTTCGATTGGGAACACTTTACGGAGAAATCATGGGGAGCGCTCAAATTCCTCGTCGAACATGGCTCCACAATATTCAAGATTCCATAACTAAAAAGGAAAATGTTGGCTTGGCGTCCAATCAAGAACGAACATTCACCTATATTGGTGATTTAGCGAGAGCCGTTAAAAATTATTTAAATAAACCTAAATTGGATTCGGTCATTTATAATGTGGCCGGAGCTAATCTTATGAGTATCTATCATTTCGCAAAAATGTTTTGTGAAATATTTGATTTAGACACTCAGTATCTAGAAGAGCGCACTTATCAGCATCCAGTCTCTAAAGAATTTGTGGCAGAACCTTTTATGTGCGGACTGAACTCAGAAAAAATTCAGAAAGATTATAATTTTACTGCTCAAAACCCCGAAGAAGGTCTCAAAGAAATGCATGAAAGACTTCGAATTGGCTGGACCAAAAAGTGGTCTTAATTC
>CAZSSP010000064.1:0-7832 GCA_964609695.1 uncultured Bacteriovoracaceae bacterium | reverse complement strand
GTATTCATCCAAAGCAAGTCAGTCTCACTGAGGCTCAAGAAGACTTCTGAGCATTTTTTGTCTTGTTTGGGAGCTTGATGGGGGTCAACAACAAATTGAATTTCTTGAACTTTGGGGCTGCTGCTCTCGCTAATTATGAGAGTTGTTTCCCCGTTGCTTAAAGTGACTGAATTTTGATTCCAGTCTATTTTTCTCCAACGAAGCTGCGAAAATACACTTTCAAGAAGTAGTGCATCGATTTTTGGGAGACTGATTTGAATTTTCTGCATGTGACTAAGTCGAGGAGCCTTGGGGTCATCACCATTGGCTTTTCGAATCCAGTTTAAGTAGTGGATGCGATCAATTTTTTCATTCGGAGATCCCAAGAAATTTGGATCAAGCTCAGACACCCAAAGGTGCATGTTGTTGGTTTGGGCTTCTGTCATTTGTCCCCAATTTTCTTTCTTTCCCATTTTGAAAAAATCAGGAAGTGAGCTTTGCAAAGCTTGTTGAATAATCGGCAGGCAATTTTTAGTTTCAGAAATAAAACCAATTCCAATGGGTGCTTTATTTTTTCTATCTTTGGAATTGAAAACTTCGAGGTAGTGTTTTTGCCCAGTAATATAATGTCCGCGATGATCGCCGAATGGATTTTTAAAGGCTTCAAAAAAACTTAAATGATCGGTCTTAAAGAAATCACTTTTCCCTATCTGTTCATAGGCTTTTGGACTTACGTTGAAGAAGATATGATCGAAGCTCACGGGTAAGCAGCTCGCGAAGCTTTTTAAAGAGATTGAAAAAATAAAAATGAGGGTGGGGTGAATGAGTTTTTTAAGTGACATTTAGTTTTTGCTTTCAATTTGGAGGCGGCACCCGGATTTGAACCGGGGGTGAAGCTTTTGCAGAGCCTTGCCTTACCACTTGGCTATGCCGCCATCAGGCCCAAAAAAGGGCCAAATACTGTAATTTTAGAGCTTTTACGGTTTTTGAAACTATTCTTAATTGCCTGGACTGGCAAGGGACTTGACTCTCAAAAATTAGACCCTAGATTAAGCGGCGAGAATAAGAGAAGGAGCTTTGGCTTTAAATGATTTACGAATACCGCTGCAATGACTGCAACGCCGTTCAAGAGTTTTGGATGAAGATGTCGGATCCTGCCCCTACAGAATGCCAAAAGTGTCATTCCCAGGGCAAATTAGAGCGACTAATCTCCAAAAGTTCTTTTGCGTTGAAAGGGTCTGGCTGGTATACCTCGGACTACAAAAAGGCTTCCCCTAGCACCGAGAAAAAATCATCGGATTCAGGCTCTTCATGTAACGGAAGCGGAGGCTGCGGTTCTAGCGATAGTAATTAGTTAGGAAATAAAACCTTAAGTTAAGGCTTAAGGGTTTTTAGTTAGAAAAACCAAGGAGGTATAAAAAACATATGGCAATTAGACCACTACACGACAGATTAATAGTTAAACGCATCAATGAAGAAGAAAAAACAAAAGGCGGGATCATTATCCCCGATACTGCAAAGGAAAAACCTTTAGAAGGTGCCGTAATTGCTGTAGGCACAGGCCGCCGTACTGAAGACGGTAAGGTCACTCCCCTTGATGTTAAAAAGGGCGATAAAATTCTTTTCGGCAAATACGCTGGAACTGAAATCAAAATTGACGGTGAAGAACACCTCATTCTTCGTGAAGAAGATGTTCTAGCTGTTTTGGAATAGTTTTTTAAATAAGGAGTAAGAATCAATGGCTGCAAAGATTGTATCTTTTAATGAACCTGCCCGTCGCGCAATTTTGCGTGGGGTGAACCTTTTGGCTGAAGCCGTTAAGGTCACACTCGGACCTCGCGGTCGTAACGTGGTTATCGAAAAATCCTTTGGCGCTCCCACTATCACTAAAGATGGTGTGACTGTTGCTAAAGAAATTGAACTCGAAGACAAAATCGAAAACATGGGCGCACAAATGGTGCGTGAAGTGGCTTCTAAAACTAACGATGACGCTGGTGATGGAACAACCACTGCCACTGTTCTCGCTCAAAGCATTTTCCGTGAAGGTTCTAAGATGGTGGCTGCAGGTCACAATCCTATGGATCTTAAGCGCGGAATTGATAAAGCTGTAGAAGCGATCACTGCTGAACTTAAAAAAATTGCAAAACCAGTTGCTGGTAAAAAAGAAATCGCACAAGTCGGAACTATTTCTGCAAACGGCGATACTACTATTGGTAACATCATTGCCGAAGCTATGGAAAAAGTGGGCAAAGAAGGTGTGATCACTGTTGAAGAAGCTAAGGCTATGGAAACAACTCTCGATGTTGTTGAAGGTATGCAATTCGACCGTGGATACCTCTCTCCCTACTTCGTAACTGATTCTGAGCGCATGGAATGTGTTCTTGAAGACGCTTACGTTCTTATCTTCGACAAAAAAATTGCTTCAATGAAAGACATTTTGCCTGTGCTTGAGAAAATTGCTCAAACTCAGCGTCCTTTCCTTGTTGTTTCTGAAGATCTTGAAGGTGAAGCGTTGGCCACTTTGGTGGTTAACCGTCTTCGCGGCACTCTTAAAGTTTGTGCAGTTAAAGCTCCAGGCTTTGGCGATCGCCGAAAAGAAATGCTTCAAGACGTGGCCACTCTCACTGGTGGTAGCGTGATTTCTGAAGATCTCGGAATGAAGCTTGAAAATGTGACTCTTAAAGATCTCGGTGTGGCTAAACGCATCGTGGTTGATAAAGACAACACTACAATTGTTGATGGCAACGGTAAAAAAGACGAAATCGCTAAACGCGTTTCTGTTATCCGTAAGCAAATCGAAGAAACTACTAGCGATTACGATCGTGAAAAACTTCAAGAGCGTTTGGCTAAACTTGTTGGCGGTGTTGCCGTTATTCATGTTGGTGCAGCGACTGAAGTTGAAATGAAAGAAAAGAAAGCTCGCGTAGAAGACGCTTTGAATTCTACTCGCGCTGCTGTTGAAGAAGGTATTGTTCCTGGTGGCGGTGTGGCTCTTCTAAAAGCTGCTCAAGTTCTTGCTAACCTTAAGGGCGACAATGCTGAACAGCAAGTTGGAATCAAAATCATCGCTCGTACTTGTGAAGAACCTATTCGCCAGATTTCTGGTAACTGTGGTTTAGACGGTGCGGTTGTTGTTGATAAAGTTCGTGCTAACAGCAGCTCAAGCTTTGGATTCAACGGTGCTACTGAAACCTACGAAGATCTTCTTGTTGCGGGTGTTATCGATCCAGTTAAAGTAACTCGATCTGCACTTCAAAATGCGGCTTCTATCTCTGGATTGCTTCTCACTACTGAAGCGGTCATTGCTGATAAGCCAAAAGAAGAAAAAGACCACGCTCATGGCGGCGGTGCTCCTGATATGGGTGGCATGGGCGGCATGGGTGGTATGGGCGGAATGGGCTTCTAAAAAAGTTTGCCAGCTTTGTTCTCGGTCGCTCGGAACCCTTTACGCGGTTACCTCGCTCCCTCGGGCCTCGCTGGCAGAACTTTTTAAGTGCGGAAATCTCGCCTAAAGCCTGATCTTTTGCTTTGATACTTTGTCGAAGCCCGCTTCGGATACTTTTTAGTGTATACCGAAGCGGGCTTCTTCGCGTCTCAGAACAAAATCTCTATGCTAGAAGAGATTATAAATTATGAGTCGACCAGGAGATTATTTTTACAAAAAGGCAAAATCTGAAGGCTTTGCTGCGCGTTCGGTTTTTAAATTAGAAGAAATCGACAATAAGCATAAGCTCATCAAGCGCGGAATGAAGGTGTTAGACTTCGGCGCAGCTCCGGGTTCGTGGATGCAGTATGCTTCTCGTAAAATTGGTCCCGAAGGTTTTATTCTTGGTGTTGATCTCTCCGAAATTGAATACGGATTTCCAAACGGAAAAACAGTCATTATGGACTTATTTGAACTAAAAGTGACTGAAGAGCCTCTTAAGGAGAAAATTCCTTTTGATTTTTTCCAAAGCGATGCCATGGTCAAAACAAGTGGGGTGCCTGAAATGGATTGTGCGCGATCCATCGCACTTGTGGAATACTCGCTTCATTTGGCTCGCCAAGGTGGATTAAAAAATGGAGGAAATTTTTTAGCAAAAGTTTTTGAGGGTTCTGGATTTCAAGAATTCATTAAAGACATGAGAACTTCCTTTGAAAAGGTAGCTTTTCTACGCCCCAAGGCCATACGTTCGAATAGCCGTGAAGTTTATGTGCTGGGTTTAAATTTCAAAAAATAAATATTTATTGATTTGCAGCCTGTCGAATGGCTTGAATTTGTGTGTACATTTCAAGGCATACTTTCATAATTTCACTTTGCGACATTCCTTGAAAAAAATTTCTATCATGTGCATGTATAGCAAAAAAATCTTCAAGCTCAATGATGTATTGAAATTTTCCCGTGATACCCAGGTATTGAATGAGTGTGTCCGCGGGGCTCATTCCATGTTCTGCAACTTTACCTAATTCTTTCAGAAGCTCAGCTTTTCGTTGTATGGAATATTCATTTAAATGCATAACAGTGTTAGCGGTGCCTTCGTCGATTTGGCTAAGACGGCGCATTTTTAATTCAAAGATATCATTTTCGAAACTGGGTGGATGTTTTTCAAAAGGAATTCTTTCTCTTAGAAATTTTACAAAATCCAAAAGATATTGCGTTTGAAGTCTTGAGAGTTCTACTAGGCGAGGCGGTATGAGTATCGAGGGGACGTGGTATGAAGTGTCGTGAATCATGGACATGTGACGTTCAGCTAGCGGAAGCGAGCCCTCCTGTGCCCATCGAGTGAGATATTCGTCTACGGGAACTCGCTCTTGAGGAGACGGGTAAAAATGAATGGCGATGGGCTGCCCCAATCTTTGATGACGTATTCTTTCATTGATGAGGTCAATAGAGCGGCTAATTTCAACCGCATCAGGAATTTCAAGAGTGAGATCGTCAATTTGTTTAAAGCCAAATGTTTCAGCACCTTTATTTCCAAAAGTATTTATAAACCAGCGAGGGTCTCCTTGAAGAGCCGCTTTGTGGGATGAGGCATCGGAAAGCCAGGGGATTTGATTGCTTTTTCTTTTAACTGTGTAAATTAGCCCTCCGTTCTTTCCATTTTTGGGAGAGGGCTCAATTCTAACCGAAAAATCTCTATTAAAATCGCTCGACTTTGCGTGAACGGATTCAAGAAGAACTCTACAAGTTAAATCAAATATTACGTTGCTCAGTGAAGCTTTTGACTGAGTTGAGCTTAAAAAAAGTAAAATTATTAAATACAGTTTTTGTATTTTAAATGATTTTATATTTCTCATGGCGCAATCTCATATTTAGTTAAAAAGATTATCCATTGCCTTCTTTTTGTGATCTATGAAAGTTTTTTACATCTTCAGTGAGTTCTTTGGCCATGGCTTTATCTAGTTTTTTTTCAGAAACTAGATAGAGATCTGAATGGTTTTTAAAGAATTCCTCGCAGAGTTCAAGACTGTAGAAACTAGAATCTATTAAAGAAATTTGGCCTAGCAAAAGAACGAGTTTGTCGGAATAACTTTGAGCCATAGGTTTTTTAAGAATTTCGGGATTACAGGTGATTTCAAGAACTTTAAAAAGCTTCTCTGCTTCGAGTGCGGCTCTTTCGCTGCCTCTTTCAAGTTTTTTTAATTTGGGAGCTATCGCCTTTGACGCTAAATCCATTCTTTGTTCAAAAGATTTTAATACATCGGGAGATATCTCATCTGATTCGTTAGCCACTTTTCGCTTTTTACTATTGGCGTGCGTGGTGTCTTGAATTTTAGGATCTTTTGAATCAGCGAAAACATTATGAAGTAAAATCATAATTAATATTGTAAAAAAATTTCTAACACTAATACTTTGGAAAAAATTTATTTTCATAAACTACCTGCTCCACAACTGGGTTTAACATAAGCACCAATGAGGTACCTTTTTCGACCACTTTTTGAACCACTGCTGCCTGTTCTTGGCGTATTTGAAAAATAATCGCTCACAAATCCAAATTTTGTTCTCATCTCAATATGACCCGCGTCACCCCCACCATAAATTAAAACGGTGCCTGGAGGAAAGTCGTAAAGAGTTTTATAAGTACTTGCAGCGTTGGGTTGTTTTAATAAATTAGTAAAACCTTGCTCGAGAAATGTAGGACCTTGGTCTTTGGCATCGCCTCTTACTGTTCGGTCGAAGCAGCCACTGGCTCTCATGGTAATAAGAGTATACATACTGCAGCGGCCAAGTGATTTTGTAGATGCTTTTTTACCCGTTACACTTCGTGTGCTACTTCTTGCAATTTTAGATCCATTGTAGGCAATGTCTATTAGCTTTTGAGTTTTATCACTCACGATGACTTCAGCTCCGCTCTGCTTGGGGGGAGTTGGTGCTGGATTCTCAATTGGAGCAGGTGTTTTAGGTTGTTTTGGGGCTGGAGCTGGAGGAACTATTTTAGTGTGAATAGATCCATCTCTTTGGCTTTCGTCAGCCACAGGTGCTTTAGGTGCGGGCTCTACGGGATTATTGTAGAAGGAGCACATTTTGAATGTTTTGTAGAAACTAACATAACTGCCTTTAGGAACACTAAAATTATAGTATTTATTATTATCTTGGTTATAAGCCGTAACTCTGATGGTTCCTAAATTATTTGGATTATCGATAAACAGTTTGAGTTTCTTTTTGCTTTGATTTTGTAACTTATAAGCTTTTCCGTTGGAATAGGCGTAGAACCATTTGCCCTCTTGAAGCTCGTAGACACCAGGCGTGTAGCTTTGATTCTGATCATCATTTCCTTTGCAGGAGTTAGTATTTCGGAGTTCTCGGCTCATCCAATTTTCAAAATCTGCACTACTATCCATACCTCTTTGATATTGTTGTTTAGAAGCTCCTACGAGTGGATTGGAATCATCTACAATATCACCAATATTATTTAAAAAATCCAAAGCTAAACCATCTTTTAGCATCTCAGCATAAGCCCCTTCTTTGTGGGCTGTTTGTTCGGCAATGCTGTGATCTAATTGATTTTGATATTGAGTAGAATCGCTTCCAATTTCATGAATTTTACTTTTTACATCGTCATAGGTATTCCATTTAAGGGCCGATAATGAGGATGATTTTTTTAAGCTTTGATAGGCTAAGGCAATTTTATTTTCGCAATAACTTATATATTTTTCGCTTCCTAGATTTGGATCTACACTAGATGCTGTGAAAGCTTCTGCAATGTGAGTTAAGGCTTCACGCATGCCTGGGTCTTTAGTGCTAGAGATTTCATTGTTTATACTCGCAACATTAACTCGAGATTGACCTTGGCTTCTGTATAGAGAATTTTGATCGCAAAGGAGCACGAAGTTGTCGAGTTTTTCTAAGAGTTCTTCTTGTAGCGTCGAGGAATCAATGGAATTCGAGAGATCTGCTTGTTTGAAGCTGGTGAGTGCGTTGGAAGTCCATTTTTCGAGGTCTTTAAAACCTTCTACAATTTCTTTCTGAAATTCAGAAGCCTCAAGATTTTTTAATGATGGAGAATTTGTTGAAATATAAAAAGTTTCAGAATCAACTTTCTCTTCGTTGTTGGAAAGCCTTTGAACTTTATAAAATTCTTTATCTCCAATTAATATTTTTTCTTTGAATTTTAGCTCTCCACTTGGAAATTGAAATTTCTCTAATTGTTTTTTGCTTTTGTTAAATTTATATCCGATTAATGGATTTTCATCAGTGTTAGAAAACACTTCGCTTAATGTGTTTTCTTGTGCTGATGCTGATTGAAGGATCAAAAGCAGCAGGTTTATTTTGATTATGGATTTTAAATGATTCAAGCCAACACCCCAAGGCTATATTCTATATCTTAAAGCTAGAGCTCGTTAAGGCCATTATTGTGTCACTTTAGGTCTTG
>CAZSSP010000063.1:0-8280 GCA_964609695.1 uncultured Bacteriovoracaceae bacterium | reverse complement strand
CCTCAAACATACAGAAGCGCTTTTTATCGTCGGGATTGGATTGATTTTTTATCTGGCCCCGGACTACTCCATTTTTAGAAATTCTAACCCATGAAGCTGGTGGAATTTCTTCTATTTTCATTTTTGGAAACGAAGCCAACACACAGGTTTCTGAACTCACTACCACCACATCGTCGTTTTCACCGATAAATAACGGACGAATTCCAAAAGGATCTCTAAAGGCGAACAAAGTACCATCATCTTCAAGACCAACAACAGCATAAGCACCATTAAATTCGTCGTAAACTCTTTTTACGGCATTCACGAATCCATCCTCGCCCCGATGCCAATGCTGAAGAAGAATTTGTTGAATAACATCTAAATCACTCTCAGAAGTGACTTGTAATTTATATTTTTCTTTGAGATCTTCTGTATTCACAATGTTTCCGTTGTGAGCCAGGGCAATTCTTGGAGCTCCTTTTACAAAGGGCTGAATTTCACCAATTCCACCCGTGCCCGTTGTGGCATAGCGAGTGTGCGCTACAGCGACTTCAGAAGCAGGCAACGAAGCCCAATCCGACAAAGCCGTATGCACCAAACCTAAGCCACGAACACTATGAAGTTGGCGATCTTTTCCTAAGACACTAATACCCGCGCCATCTTGTCCGCGATGTTGAAGTCGAAATAATAAACCTAGAGCTAACTCAGCAGCATTGGGCTTATCTCCTTTGAGTCGAAGCCCTATGATTCCGCACATTAGCTAACACCATCCGAATAGATCATTAGTCCTCCCATGAACTCATGATCGCCGCTATTTTTTGGCGACTCCCCTGCAAAATATTTTGTCTCAGTGAATTGAGATCTGTTGAAGCATCAAAAAGTTTTTTCTCTCTCAGCACATCAAATAATTCCACTCCCCGCTTTTCAGCTTCTCGAGATGCTTCTCGAACGTAGGAATGAGCATCAGGCACACCTTTTTTTGTAGCCAAAACGTAAAAGGCTTCAGCAAATATGGAAGAACCCGCCTTTTTCACATGTGCGGCCATATTATCCGAGAAAACTTCAAGACCAGGTAACACTTTATTAAGTCGAATAATCATCAAATGGAGCACATCAAAAAATTCAAAATAAAAACGACCAGAAGCAGAATTTGTTAAATCTCTTTGATGCTCACTAATGGTGTCTAGCTCTAAAAGCTGAAGCTTTGTCAGTAAAATTTTATAAAGCGAACAAACATGCTCAAAATTCCAAGGATTTCTTTTTTGCGGCATAGTGGAAGAGCCCACTTGACCTGGAGCCAACCCCTCTGCAACTTCCGCAATTTCTGAACGCGATAGATGGCGCATGTCTTCTGCTAATTTAGCTACGACAGATCCAATCTGATAAGAGATTTGAGCTACGCTCAAAAGATCTTCCGGAGGTAAAATTTGAGTTGAAGACAAATGTCGCTTTAAACTCAATTTCTTTAAAAACTCTGATTCAATTTCAATTGGATTTTCAAAAAGCAGTCCTGAAGCATGATAGCCGCCAATGGCCCCTGAGGATTTACCCGTTAGGCTTTCAGTAGCTTTTTTGAGAATCTCCTCAATCAGACTAATGCGCTCATGTGCCTTTGCGAAGACTAGTCCAAACAAGGTTGGAACGGCCCACTGTCCGTGAGTTCGACCACACTGAAGTGTGTCTTTGTTTTTTCGAGCTAATTCGCGAAGAGTTTTTTTCAACGATTCCAATGCGGGATGAAAGGCTTTTTCCATATAAGCCCGTAAACGCAATCTTTGAGCCGTATCGACCGTATCAAAACTAGTAAGCCCCACATGAACCCATCGAGCCGCTTCGACTTGACCAATGGCTTTAAATTCATTTGCAATGGCCTCAACCAAGGCTCGAGTTGCATGCCGAGTGGTCTTTTCAATTTCATCTATTTTCTCTTGGGTCACAGCTGAGAAAACTTTATTTAAATCTGAGTCTGAAATTTTTGGAGCTAAGCCTTTTTCAATAAGTATTTTAAACCAGGCCTTTTCAACTTCTAGTTGAAAAAATAATGAGGCCTCTTCTGAGAGTTCCCAAGGCAAATCGTTTCGGTAGCGACCATCCAAGGGACTAAATGTCATTTTTTGTTTATCGCTCATTTTCAGAGGTGTCTTTCCCTGCAGCGAAGATAGCATGCACGACTACTATCCTCTACCACACTTTTTTCAGAGTGAATTTTCTAAGCCCGAGTGCTGCAGGGCGTAGCGCTCCTCAAGCAGGAGAGAGATTTAAAAAGAGTGAAAGCGCCGTAAAAAGTAGCACAATTCCACGCATAAAAGACAACGCATAAGGATGCCTATCGTCAAAATGCAAAAGAGATGCATAAAGCTTTTTCGTAAAAGGCAAAGGCCAACGCAATGAGCTCGCGCAAAAAAGCAAAACAGAACCTATCCCCAAACAAAACATAGAAGAATAAATAAGCGCCGCAAACATTCCTTTGCTCAAAAGACTGGTCATCAAACCACTAAAAGCCACAGGACAAGGTATAAGACCGATGCTGAGTCCCACCAAAAAACTTGAGAAATAGCGAGAACGAGAAATCACAGATCGTTCTAGAATTTTATGAAGCCAAGGTTTCTTCATCAAAGAACACTCAGAAGGACTCACGGGATGTCGGTTTCTAAAATGATACTGCAGCGAAGCCCTAATGGTTTCAACAATTCCCCATAAAGCCATAAGCCCTGCAGCACCTAAAGCAAAAACCGTTTTGGTCTCAGTTTTAAAAAATGAAAATAGGCTCCACTGAAGTACCAATCCCAAAAATAGAAGTAGGGCCAACTGAAATGCCGCCGCTGAAAAAGACAAGATCACGAGATCAACCCAATTGCGTTTGAGATCGGTTCCGAAAGTTAGGGCTGTAGTTTTACCATGTCCGGGCTGAAGACTATGAGAGACTCCCAATAAGAATGCCGAGGATAAATAGGCAAAAAGACTCTCAAACATGGACAAAGCCTTAGCAGACTATAGCTAGAGTCTCAATCTAAAGTAGCCCAATTCAAGAAAACAATTAGCTTATGAACTCCATATAAACATACGTAATCACTTAAAAATTCAAACTCACTCCTTAACTTGATTGAATCCTTCACAGGACCCACTCTTTAGGTCGCACAGTAGATTCCTTAAAAACACTTAGTTAAGACTAATTAATTATTCCTTTTAAGTTATGGGCATTAGACCTTAGCGATCATGAGTTTTAAGCAAAACCCCAAAGCATCAAGTCAGCCCTCGAAAGCAAAGTCCTTCCTAGTCTTAATCCTTTCAGTATTTATTAGTTTATTTAGCCTTAACAGCTTTGCCCTTAACGTGGATATTTTTCCGATGCTTCATCCCAACAAGGCTTACACTTCAGAATCTCCTGAATACGAAATGATGATGAGGTCTCAACATGCTTTGATGATTTTCTTAAAAGAAAACGCTTATTCTACTGTTTTTGTAGAATCTAATTTTGAAAATATTTTAGAGAAGGAAGTCTTTAACGAAAGCACTAATGCCGGACGAGATGCTTTGCTCATGAAAAGAAGCACTGAAATCCATTTCAATGATGGAAAATTCCCCGATTTTTACGAAGATATGACTTCGCTACAAAAGGAAATCCTTCTCGATCAAAGCGACGCTGTGAATTTAATGTTTATATTGGGTCACGTTAAAGCGGTTATGGCCACTTGCAACCAAGAACAATATTCAAATTGGGTGCTCAACAACGTCAATCGCCCCGACTTAGTGAAATACTACTCAATAGCCATAGGAATAAAAAAAGCAAAAGATAGTGAAGAATTAGATAAGGCTAAAAGAATTTATGCTGAAATCACGACCAACAGAGAGGTTGCGGCCTTAGATCGAATTGAAGAATTTCGTAAAAAAAATCCTGACATCAAAAGCGTATCATTAGTTTTTGGTGCTGCCCATGATTTCGAGGCCTACAAGGATAGATACCCTGAACTTCGCCTCCGAAAAATCAACCTAAAAAGATATCAAAAGTCTCGAGATGATTTGTTTAAAAGTCTAAACATGAGTCCACTTGAACTTGAATTAAAGCATAGAAAATACGACCCCTTTTACCTTGACCCCGTCAGCGGAACCTATCAATTGAGAATGAATGATTTTTAAAAATGATTAAGATCCAAAAATTAAAAATTTATTCCATTAAAACGATAATCTTCGTCAGCATGATTTCTATTTTTTATACAAAGGCTACGCACAGCGCCTGCGATGTTCCACTTCTGAACAAAACTGAAGAATGGCTATTTGAAAATGCACCCAAATTAAGCGGTGTCATTGCATCAGAATTATATTTAAAAGCCGTAGAAGCATTTCAGCAGAATGATAGAAGCCTTAGAACAAGCGCATCCACTCCCTTTAAAGGTAGTCGAGCCCATAGAATCATGATCGACGACTCTTTGTTACTCATCGGAATGGACACCTCTAAAGATGAAGAACCCAACTTTGAAGTTTTTTTAGACCCTCGCTTTTGGCGCATCAGCCCCGATCTCATAACAAGTCAGACCCAACAAATAACACTCATTTGGGAGCCCAATGGAAAAAGCGATTGGAGCGAGACCCTTCAAATGAACGAAGGCCAACCCACAAAACGCTCCCAACTTGAGAAAACTTTTCTTCAATTTTGGCCTAAAGAGCCAATTTCAAAAATCCCCGGCCTAGAAGGCCGACCCCTGCCGCGTGGCTTTACAATTCATGGGAATTCTCAATTTGAAATTGGATTTACAAAACTCGAAGTCAATGAAGTCAACGTTTGGATGACTCACGACAAAAGCTCTAAACTTCGAATTCCATACAATATTTTAATGCGACTTAAAGTCATTCCAGATTAAGATTCCCAACTCCTAACGCAGCCAAAGACTTTAAAAATTTATTTTAATTCCACCATTGAGTCTCCAATAATGGCTACCGATAGACATTAATAATGTATCTACTGGCCATACTTATTTCACTGATTCTTAACATGAGCGCTTGGGCCGAACACACTGTAATTAAAAGCTCAAAAAATGAAAATGAAAGCACTCCCAGCAAAGAAATTTCAGACATTAAAACGATCATTCCGAATTTAAATAAAGACGAAAATAAAAAAGTCGAAGACTTTCTAAATCTTTTGAAAGAACACCAAGAGCACCCTCTTGAAGCCTACATGGGCCCCACTCTTAAAGAATTTAATCTTAGCAAAAGTCCTATTGGTTTAGTTGGAAAGGCTGAAAAGGGTATAGCTACACTTTATATCTTCAATTGGAATAAAGAACCCGTCGCTGGAATGATTGAAAATCCAGAACTCTCTCAAAGAATGGGCAGAAAGGTCTACGAATTAAAAAATATAAACACTCAAAATATAGATTCTCAACAAGGAACAGGAGAGATTCTAGGCTTCACTTATCTACAGGGAGCTCAATTTCCAGTTCCACTTCCCTTTAACAGTAATTACTTCGATAAAAAGCATCCCCTTCGCGTTGCCCTAGGTCCAGACACCATGCCTATATACTCCCCAGACGAAACTCCTATACGCAAACTTTTTCCCACCGAAACTTTCTATCGTAAACAATTTCCAAAGGGATCAGGAAATGTTTTTTTTGAAACCTTTATCCATGAAAGCTTTCATGTCATAGAAGGCGACAAAAACAGAGAAGAGCATCCCCCGTATGGTAAAACTACAGGAAACTATTCCGATGAAGACACCTTAAAAGAAGTCAACAACAAGCCTGAGGTTTTCAAGTTACTCCAACTTTACAAAAAGGAAGTCTTTAAAATCACATCAATTCCACAACCCAATCTTGAAGAAGAAAATATATCTCTCAGCAAAATTCAATGGTGCCTCAATGAGCTTAAATCAAAATATCCCGAAACTTATAAAATGCTCCGTCACCTTGAATACGCCGAAGGTGCTGCCGATTTTGTAAAACATAAAACCGTATTATCTATGGGAATTAAAAATCTTGGCGATCTTACAAACGAAATACAAAACGAGAAAGACAATGCCTTTTTCTATCACACAGGATCGCTCGGTTTACTGAAAATCAATCAATTAGGAGAGTCCATTGACAGAGACCGTGGAGACGATGAAAGCATTTGGGAAATTTATATTAAAGAAAGTAGCATTAAAACCAAAGAAATTGCCGGCAACCCCTTAGACAACGTTGTCGACAGTGATGATGTGAATGAAATTAAAAAAAGTATTCTCTCCTACGTAGAAGAGACCAATAAAATTAATTGAGCCATGGCAATAAAGAGCCTAAGTTCTTTGCTGTAATCCATCTGAAACACTTCTTAGGTAGGCTACGGCAGCAGGTATTAATGCCGCGATAGTTCCCGCCACAAAGAGACCTAAAAGAATATAAAGATTTTCAATATCAAAGGGCCACAAGACTAAAACCACACCATATTTTGATTCAACAAAATCACGTAATAAAAAAAACAACAGAGAATAGAAACCTAAGCCCGCAACAATTGCGGAAGCCATTAAAAAATAGGCTTCGCTTAAAAGTAAAATAAATATTTGATAAGCTCGAGAACCCAAGGCTCTCAAAACAGCCATTTCCCTTCGTCTCTGATCCAAAGAAGTTAACAAGGCAATCAACATACCGATAAGCCCCACAATAAAGATAGCTAAGGTCATTAAGCTTAAAGTGCGTTCAAAGGCTCCAAGACTTTCCCAAAAGCGGCTCAGCACAAAACCAGGAATAGCGGCCTCAAGTGACTCATCCGCATAATTTTGAATCATCCTTTGCATATGCAAAACCGCAACACGAGACTTCAACCCTAATAAAAAAGATGTGATTTGAGTCACTTTAATCTGATCTTTTGTAATCGCTTTAGGAGTCGTAGACTCATCCGCTGAGCCATCCTTCCAATTAATATGAATAGCTTCCATCCCTTCAAGAGTTATAAAAAGAGCCCGATCCACGGGTGTTCCCGTGCGCTTTAAAACACCCACCACTCGAAAAGGTTTATCACTGTGCTCTGAAAAGGCCCCTTTTTCTGAACTCATGCCATGGGCAATCACAACACTGTCGTTGAGTTTGTAATTCAAACGGGCCGCTACTTCGGAACCTAAAACAACATCGAAAACATCTTTGGCTAAAGTTCCAGAAGAAAATTCAATATGCCAATTCCCACGAAATTGAAAAAATTCATAAAAACTTTCATTAGTGGCCATCACCCTAAAACCACGATGGGAATCACCCAATGAAAAAGGAATGCTCCATCGAACTACGGGATGCGATGAAATTTTCTTAAAAGTTTCATAACGAAGATTATTCGTGGCATCGCCCATATGAAAAAGGGTGTATAAAATAATATTTAAAGGTGAGCTACGAGCCCCCACAATAAGATCTGTTTGACTTACAGTTTGTTCAAAAGTTTCGTGAACGCCTTTTCGTAGTGATTCAACCGAACAATACAGAGCCACACTGAGTGCCATAGAAATAACAGTGAGCAATGAAGCCTGCCAACGAAAGACGAGCGAACGAATCGCCAAACGCCACCAAATCACTGCGCAACTCCCTCGGCACTCCAATCCAGAATAGAAAAATGCTTATTAAAATGTTTCATTAAGCTTTTATCATGACTCACAAAAATCAAGGTGCTTTGACTCAATTCAACTTCACGAAGAATCATCTTCATAAAAAGATCTCGACGATCTGTATCCAAAGAAGATGTGGGCTCATCTGCGATGATAATTTCCGGTGCACCAATTAAAGCACGAGCTGCGGCAACTCTTTGTTGCTGCCCCACACTAATAGCCATGGCAGAACGATCTAGGATATTTTCAATATCCAAATGTTGAGCCAATCTTTTGATTTCTAATTCTACAGTGCTTGATTTTAGAACTTTGTTTAACCGAAGAGGATTTAAATCCAAAACCAATGAAATATTCTCACGCACGCTTAAATGAGGAAGCAAATTAAATTGCTGGAATATATATCCCATATGCGCCCCCCGAAAAATATCGGCCGCCATAGAGGGAGCCTGAGATATTTCAAAATTATTTAAAAGTCTTATCTGACCCTTTTGAGGCTTCAAAACTCCCGTGAGCAATGAAAGCAGGGTGCTTTTACCGGAACCACTAGGACCAAACAAAAAAACTCTATCTCCATTAAATATTTTTAGATCAGGAATTTTTAACAATGGCTTAGAATTTCTTAAATACGAAAACTCTAAGGCCTCTACAGAAATGGACTCTTTAGAGCTCAATGCTAGACTTTCCTGCAGATAACTCACTGGCCCGCTGAAGATTGCTGCCCATATACTGAAAATTAACTTTTTTTA
>CAZSSP010000062.1:3646-8292 GCA_964609695.1 uncultured Bacteriovoracaceae bacterium | reverse complement strand
TTCTCCCCATAAAATGGGACATGGATAATCTGGCTCAACAAAAGATTCTTCAAAAGCATTTTTTTTCTAAAAGTGTGAGTATGGATCGAGTCATTGCTCAATGGAAAAATATTCACGATCATTATCAATTGAATAATTTTTTAGCAGATTTTGAAGTTTATTTAGATGAGATTTTTAAAGCCCATGGAGCTTCTGCTTCAGAAAAAAGAAAGAAGCTCATGGGATTTAACTATAAATTCGACAGAGAATTGGGTGAGCGAGGTTATTTGATCGGAGCGCTACCGATTGCTCGCGATGGAAGTATTGATACTCATGAACTTGATCAATATTTTCGTCGATATTCCAGTGAAATCACCGTCGCTATTTTATTGAATGATTATGAAGCTTTCATAAACGAGGAAGTTTGGGAATATTTTTCAATGCCCAATCAACTCAGTGCTTATCCTCAGGCTTTAGGAGAGTATCTTGGAAAACGGATTGAGGAGAGGCGTCAACTTCGTGAGCGCTTGGCTAATGAAAAAGTTGAGCAAGATCTTAAGTCCTTTTCTGAGTTTTATCGAAATCAGGTGCAATTCGATGAGTCTAATCTTGAGACTGTTCGAGCCGCTCTAACAAATGCGCTTCAGTTGAAGAAAGACAAAAAGATTTTAGATGCTATTTATCAAGTGGCAGATCTTTATTTGTTAAGAGAAGTCTTAGACTCTAAAACTCAAAGAGAAATATTTATCCAAATAATGAGTTCTCTAGTTAATGTGAAAAAGGCTTATGCCATTGAGTTTTTTACGGCTATTATGAGTCGCTGCCAGTCGAAAACTTTTACGGCTTATGATGACTATCAGATGAGAAAATCTATTGTTGAAGCCGCAAGAATTATAGGGGCTGAAAAAGGATTTAAAGCTGCTTTCGACTCTTATAAATGGCAGGTTAAGGCCTCTTCAAATTCTGTTAATTCGGAATGGCTGCAGTTAAGTGCTGCTGAGGCGAAAATTTATTTAGATTCATTACGAGATAGAAAATCCGCTCTCAGTGGAGCGCAAAATGCATTGAATAATCCCCCAAAACCCAGGGCAGACACTATAGGCTTTGGGGCGGCGTTGGGTATCTCTGAAGATTCCAATAACAATAACTAAGTATTATTATTTCTTGGCAACGGCATCTTCTTTTAAGATAAATTTTGCAAAGATAAATACAATAATGGCTACAATTAAAAAATCGATAGCCGAGGCAATCACTTTTCCGTAAAAAATCCCGCCATAACTTAGCTTTTTAATGTCATCGACCTGGGCGGCCTGAAGGGCGGGTTTGAATATAAGAGGCATGAATAGGTCGTTTACTAAACTATTAACGAATTCGTTGAGTTTTCCTCCAATAATGACTGCAATAGCTAAACCGATCACTCCATATTTTTTCAAAAATGAAACAAATTCCTTAACCATAAATTGTAATTCTCCTTAACTACTTTTTAACACAAAAAATCTTAGGCTAGTATGGAGATCTACCGATAATACTTTGATGGATCTTTATCGTCTTTTTTTTGAGGAATCCGGCGACGCTTTGATCGCTGTGAATCTCAAGGATGGACGTTTGCATAACGTCAATAAAAGCTTTGCAGAACTGACAGGTTATTCGCGCGATGAAATGCAGGGCGAGTCTATTCATGTACTGAGTGCTATTTTTCCTGAAGAGCATGCCCATGATAGAAAGCTGGATCTCGAATTAATTCGCAATCCAGGTTTTTATAACGATATTGCCATCTCAACTAGGGATGGTCAGTTGCGATATTTAACTGTGAAGATAAAGCATACAAATCTTAATGGACTTAATTTAGCCTTGTGTGTATTAGCCGACGATACAGAACGCCAATTGCTCATGAGAGATTTGGCAACCAAACATTATTCACTCGAAACCGCCTATGTTGAATTAGAAAAACTTCATCAAGAACTAAAAAACACTCAAGAAAAAATGTTTCAAGCCTCTAAGCTTGTGGCACTGGGTGAGTTGGCGGCGGGAATCAGTCATGAACTCAATCAACCTCTAACAGGGGTGAAGGGTTTTGCTCAAGAAATTATGGAATGTCTTAAAGATAAAGATCCCGAAAGTGCTTTGAAGCTTTCGAAAGAAATTGTAATTCAAGCCGACAAAATGGCGGCTCTGCTTTCTCACTTGAGAAATTTTGCAAGAGAAGAGAAAAAGGTTCTCGGCAAAATAGAGAGCACTCCGGTTTCTTTAGAAACTATTTATAAACGAGTTGCCCCTTTGTTCTATCGTCAACTTCAGGCCAAAGGTATTGAGATGGAGTTAAAGCAGAATTCGGACAAGGTTTCCATTCTTGCAGAAGAGCATCCTGTAGAGCAAGTATTGATTAACCTCATTGCCAACGCGCGCGATGCATTGGTTGATAAAAAAAATGAGAATCCAAAGCACATTGGAAAAATTGTGGTGACGCTTGAAGATGATAAAAATTATTGCACTCTTAGGGTGACGGATAATGCTAATGGAGTGAGTGAGAGTATACGGGATCGAATTTTTAATCCCTTTTTTACAACAAAAGATCCTGATAAGGGAATGGGATTAGGATTAAGTTTAAGTTACAGCATCGTTCACCGCTATGGTGGCGAACTTTTACTGGAAAATAGTGATAAAAACGGAACAACTTTTTTAGCGCGATGGCCTAAAATCTCAAACAAAAGAGAAAGTCAGGCTGCATGAAAAATCTCAGTTTTCGAGTTCTCATTGTTGATGATGAGTCGAGTATACGAGATTTGCTTAAAATGCGATTAGAACGTCGAGGTCATAAAATTGTTTGTGCAAGCGATGGTAAGGAAGCTCTTGAGAAACAACTTTCTTTCTCAGCAGAAGTGGCGATTTGCGATATTCGAATGCCGGGAATGGATGGTTTTGAGGTCTTAAAAGAACTCCATATTCCAACGATTTTGGTGACTGGGCATGGAGATAAAGAGTCGGCCATTAAAGCTGTTGAGTCGGGAGCTTTTGCGTTTTTTGAAAAGCCCTTTGATTTAGATGCTCTCGAAGTTTCTGTAAAACGAGCAGGCGAGCGCTATCAGATGGAAATTGAGCGCGAGGAATTGCTTAAAAAGCTTGAGCGTCTTTGTGAATTGCAGAGTCGAGAAATAGAAAAACTTGAAGAAAATATTTTACAAAGTCACGAAATTGGTTCCTGCCCTGCAATGCTTAAAATTCAAGACACTTTAAAAAGATTAGCCTTAAAACCAAAGGCCACTTTATTGGTTTGTGGTGAAACAGGAACGGGAAAAGAAGTTGTTGCTCAAGAGCTTCATCGATTGACCCACGATACAAGGATGCCCTTTTTAGCTTTAAACTGCGCAGCTATTCCAACAGAATTATTTGAGTCTGAGCTTTATGGTCATGAAAAAGGTTCCTTTTCGGGAGCTCATCGATCGCGAATTGGATTGGCGGAAGCGGTTCGTGAGGGAACGCTTTTTTTAGATGAAGTAGGTGAGCTTGCTCCACAGCATCAAGCAAAACTTTTGCGCTTACTCCAAGAGCGAAAATTCCGAAGAGTCGGCTCGAACCATGAATTAGAATTTAAGGGTAGAGTTATCGCAGCCACTCATCGTAATTTGAAAGAAAGAATGAGTGAGGAATTATTTCGAGAAGATCTCTATTATAGATTGAGTATCGTTGAATTGACTCTTCCTCCGTTGAGAGAGAGGGGCGAAGATATTTTCACTCTTGCAGAATTTCTATGTCGTAAACATAAAGTGGCCAATCTTAAACCCGAGTTACAAGCTGAAATGAGATCCTATAATTGGCCAGGAAATATTCGAGAGTTAAATAACTGGATAGAAAGAGCTTCGATACTGGGAGTTTTTGATCCAATTTTAGATCGTTCCCAAAAAATGTCTCAAGTCATGTCTAAGGAAACTAATCATTCAGGGATTTTGTTATCGCTCAATGAAGGTGATCTTAAATCAAGAAGAAATCAGATTTTAGATTATTACGATAAGTTGTGGATTGAAAAAGCTTTGAATGAACATCGTGGAAATATCAGTGCAACCGCGAATGCCTTAGGCATTGACCGAAAAAATCTCGCACGCAGAATCAAAGAGCTTGGCCTAAGCTTTGATGATCAAGAAGCGGCATAATCCATTAACTTAAGCCGAGAGCTGTCCAGCTTTTTCGGCCGTGGCCTTGAGAAGAGCTTCGATGGGTTTGGACCAATTTTGTTGTTTGATTAGTGTTAATCCTAGCTCGGTGCAACCGCCTGGTGTGGCTACTTCCGAAATAAGTTGCTCGAGACTTTTATCGGAATTCAGGGCCATGGTGGCTGCTCCTAAGAAAACTTGTTTTGCAATTTTTTCTGAAGAGACTTCGCCCATACCAAAGTCTTTTATGGCATTGCTGTAAATTTGCATCCAAAGATAAACAAAGGCTATTCCACTTCCGGCAGCTGCTGTGAAAATATTAAAATCGTCGGCTTTAGTTTCAATATATTCTCCAACTGCTGCGGCTAGTTTTCGTGTGATGTCCATGTGACTTTTGCTGACATGGTGACCGGCAATTATGGCGGACATGGCTTTGGCTGTGCGGGCTCCCGTGTTGGTCATTAAAACAATAACTGGGTTTTTTTGTCCAAGGGCTGACTCTATTTTTTGGGGAAGTGT
>CAZSSP010000062.1:0-3546 GCA_964609695.1 uncultured Bacteriovoracaceae bacterium | reverse complement strand
AGTGAGCTTATGTCGAGGTTTAAACATTTTAGATAATTGGCAGGATAATTCGGAATCAGAAGATCGCCTGAAAAACCTAATTGCAATCTTTTACTTAAAACATTGGCGATTGTGGCCATCATTATGACCGGCTTCATTTGTGGGTAAATGCTTTCCATGTTTTCAATGTCTTTGTGGTGATAGCGAATAGTTTTTCTGATGACTACGGGAAGTTTCCACTGCTCAGCTAGTCTTTCTCCCAAAACTGTATGGCCCGGAAGTCCAAGTGCCGATTCAGCATCTAAAAAGGAAATGTTTTCTTGAGCAGATTTTTCAACAACGTTTTTTAAATCATCAATACTAATTTTAAAAAGTGCAATCTTCCCTACATCGTGCAAAAGACCGCAAGTAAATACGTCCTGTGGCTTAGGATATTTTAATTTTAATGCGATGAGCTCTCCAGCCAGCGCAGTTGACAGCGAATGCTTCCAAAATTCTTTGACATTAAAAAATGGTGCCGCTTTTAAGTCGAAACTCGAAAACACGCTCGTGCCTAATACTAAAACTGAAATGGTGTTAAAGCCTAGAAACCCAAGCGCTTTGCTAACATCTGTAACTTCAGTTGAAAGATTGTAGTAACTCGAGTTGACCAGTCTGAGCACTTTAGCGGTTAAAACCTGATCACGTTTTAAGACTTCTGCAACTTGAGAGGCGCTTGTTTTGGGGTCGTTAACCATTTCTACAAGTCGAGTAACGACAATAGATAGAGTCGGAATATCTCTTAATTTATCAACTAATAGAGTTAGGTTTTGTGACATCTCTACAGCTTAGGGGAAATCTTTATTTTTTAATAGCTAAAGTCGGCGTGGATGCGCCGCGTTTTTCTTGATGTCTATATTATTAGAAAATTTCTTAAGAATCTTTGGGAGGCTTTGCCTCTTTTGAAATCTGCGTCATACTAAAGTTGAAATTTCAATACACCTAGGGAGGCGTATCAAATGAAAGCATTTCGACAATTGACCAAAGCCGTGCTCATGATGGGCGTGGCCTTTTTAGTATCTCGCTGCGGCCAAGAGGGCGGTGGTAGTTTTAGAATCGTTGGTTCTAGTTCTAGCCCAAGTGCAGCTTTAACTTCTTTATCGATTGCCGATGAAGTGACGGGACTTGCTGACGATGGAATTCATGTGTTTGCTGGTACCGAAGATCCTGCTTCTCTTAAAGTTAAAGTTTTAGAAATTATGACTTCTCCAAATGCAGATTGTTCTTCAGCAACTAGAGTGAGCTTAAATTTAAGCGCAACTCACCAAGATGTGATGGCCTCTGAGCATCCAACCTTGGCAGCTGGTGATGCTACTGGTGCTTTTAAATGCGTAGTTTTATCTGTTGATGATACTGTGTATTTCAGTTCATCTGTAAGTTCAGGAGCTTGTACTCGCGGAGTTGAGTTGACTAAAGATATTTGTACTTCTGGTTCTATGAACTTCCCTGATTCTTCTTATTATTCACAAGGTGCAGGAGCCACTGAAGGTTCATGTAGTGCGGCTAATCAAGTTATTCCTCTTTACTTCACCATTGCATCAAGCAACACTTCATCTACTTCTGGAGCTCTTACCTTACCTCCAGCTGACGGTGCTACCACTACAACAAACGGCTTGAATCTTGCTAGTACTATCAATGCTAGTGCTGCTGGAAAAGCTATGACACTTGTTTATAACGGTTCAGGTAATGTTGATACTGCAGGATGTACTCTCGATACTCCTGATATTTCTTTAGAATAGTTAATAAAGAAATACTTCAAAATTAAAAGTCCCGGCTTTCCATCTAGCGAAAGTCGGGACTTTTTGTATAATAGAGTGATATCTCAGGGGAGGAGATTCAATGATTCCAATAAAAAAGCTTTTTCAATCAATATCCTTATCTTCACTTTCATTTCTTTTGATCAGTTGTGGTGAGGAAGGCAGTGGAAATCTCGTAGTCAAAGGCGCGGGAGCTGATGTTTCCAGTCGCACTTTGCTTTCGAGCTTTTCAGATGATTTTACCAATGCTGTCGATGAAATTCGCCCTTTAGTGGCTTCGGGCAATCCCGGCTCTTTACGATTGAAGGTTTATGAAGTTTTGGTGTCACCGAATGCTGATTGTTCAGAGGCGGTTAGGGTTGGTGGCGATGAAGGTGTTCATCTCGATGCTGATTATCAAAACATATTAGGCACAACTAAACCCGTGTTGGGTTCTGGAAATATCAATGGAACTTTTAATTGTGTGATTATGGTAGCAAGCGATTACATCAAATACACTTCTTTGTCGGATGTAGGATCTACATGCCATCCAGGAACTGAATATACTGGGGAAGTTTGCAGAAATAGTGGTGGAAGTAGAAATTTTCCAGACGCCTCGTTTTTTTCTACAGGAAACGGAGCTCAGGAAGCCGATTGTGTTGATGGAGAGCAGCCTATTCCTATCCATTTGAGCACAATGTCAACATCTACTGATAATGCCCCTAATGCCTTTGTTCCTCCAACTTCAAGTGCAAGAGGAAATGGAATTAATTTAGCAGGTGCTCTTGTTGTTGATGGCGGAAACATTTCATATTTTAAAGTCGATGGTACTGGAAAAATTGAAGACAACAGCGGTTGCGACATGCAGCCTCCGGTCTTTTCTTTTGTAACTCCAAGCAATTAATTGATTTTATAAAAAGCGCTGATGAATCCCTTTTGTGATTTGTCGGCGCTCTTTTACTTTTGCTAATCCTTTTTAGCCATTCGATTGTTTTTATCTACGAAAACTAATTTAGGTTTGTAGTTTTTCCATTCATCGTCGCTGAATTCGGCATAAGAACAAATAATCACAAGATCTCCACGCTGAACGAGTCGAGCCGCAGCACCATTTAAACAAATTTCTCCGTCTTTACCAAAAATCACATAGGTTGAAAGTCTTGAACCATTCGTGATGTCGTAGATATCAACTTTTTCAAATTCTCTTAAATCCGCAGCTTCACAAAGCTTGGGGTCGATAGACACAGATCCTTCATAGTGGAGGTCGGCATCTGTAACAGTTGCACGATGGATTTTAGATTTTAAATAAGTTCTGTTCATGTGTTCATCTCCAATGCGTAAAAGAGTCCCTTCAAAACAAGTTCAGGTAAGAAGGCATCAAAAATATTTTCTTGTTCATAAAGGCGCGCAAAACCACCCGTGCCTAGCACCAGTGTGTCTGAGTTATTAAAATAATCGCGTTTGATTTCGTCGGTTATGTGTTTAGTTGCCGAAAGAGTGGTCAGATAAAGACCTGCTTGAATGCCTTCAACTGTGGATTTGGCAACAACGTTTTTGGCGCGCACAATACTCACGGCGGGGAGTTTTGAAGTATTGGCTTCAAGTGATTCCATCATTAAACGCAAGCCTGGAATAATCACACCCCCAAGATATTCTTTTTGTTTGCTAACGGCGCAAAAAGTTGTGGCAGTTCCATAATCAATGATGATGAGGTTTTTATCGGGATAAATTTTTGTGGCCGCAATGGCGTTTGCAATTCTGTCGGAGCCCACTTCAACGGGGTTTCGATATTTTA
>CAZSSP010000061.1:3078-8365 GCA_964609695.1 uncultured Bacteriovoracaceae bacterium | reverse complement strand
CCAAGGTTTAATTTTTAAAGCTATCGAAGAATGGAAGTCTCTCATTGAAAAGCATGGCTGGGCTCATGCTCACAAACTTCCTGAATATCCCGAAGATAAAATTTTAAAAAGTGAAAAAGATACCGAACGCCGTCATCGAGTGAAAGTGGGTCATTCGGCTCGTTTAATATATCGAGTTGATACGACATTAAAACAAATCATCATAGAAGCCATCCTTGAAAATCATGAATACGAGGATCTTTAATAGCAGGCGCATCAAAAATCTTTAGCTAAGCGTTGGCCATTCTTCATAAAAATGATAATCATTGTCAAGTTTATGAAACCCATAATGAGACTCCCCCTTCTATTAACTCTTATTTTTATTTCAAATATAAAAGCTCATGAGAGCAGTTCTCCAACGACACAAGAATTTTTGAAAGCTTTTGATCGACTTCATAACGCCGCCCTTAATAACGTTTTCCCGGAAACGGATAACTCTAAAGCTTCAAACGAAGACTCAAAAGCTTATTTAGTTTTTGGTTCTCAGAAGTTAAATATCAAGCAAAGTGGAATACTCAAACTCACAACCCACATTTTAAACCTTGAAAAACGACAATTGGATATAATTTGCACAACAACTTGCCCCCACTGCCAATGTCATAATTTAAAAATTAAAAAATCTAGTTGGCCCGCTCGACTATTTAAATGGGCATTATCCCCCTTAAGCTTAGTTCAAGATATCTTTAAAGATCCCATTGCTTTTGCGCTTGCCCCCTCTATTCGACTGACTCGAGAATATGGAGCGCTCACTTTTAGCACCATTGTTCTATCTCAAATCACCTGGGAGATTATAGAATCTATGGCTTCATTTGCAATTGGCGCTGGAGGCGCTCATATTTACTGCGTAGCTTTTAACATAGCCCTTATGTCTATCGTGAAAAGTGCCAGCTCTTCGCTTGGAATATTAACTCAACGACCCTTTAATGAAGCTATTTTAAAGAGACTCTCCTTAGCGCTAAAAAATTTGGCCTGGGGATTACGCTATACAGGATCTATTAGTAAGAAAGTTCTTATAGAGAGAAACGGAATTTTTTCACTTAGGAATAGAAAAGACCATCGAAAATTCAACAGAGATTCAAGCACTATTAGCTCTCAAGCTCTTGAGGAAAGTGGCTTATTTGCAGCCGAAGTGGCTTCTGTAGAAAATATTAACGATTCACCTAATGAGCTTAAAGCTTGGAGCAACGACTGGAATTCAATTACAAAGACTCCTGATGAACTTGAAAAATGGATTCTTTTAAAACTACATATTCAAGGTTTAGAAAGTATGGGGGTCATTGCTCGAAATACAGCGAACACTTATCGAAAAGAGCATGGGTGGTCACACTCAGAATATCTTAAGTTTCACTCTCAACTGGGTCGCTGGCTAGCCGAAGTTAAAAATTTAAACATTCGAGCACTACTCGAACTCCAGCACGCAATAGGAATCCAATCTTGGGCAGTCATCAATGGACTCGCTGAAGCAGAACGAATCCTACTATTAGAAATCCAAAAACTTATGTCAGTCTTTCGCGATCAAAATAATCGAGTCATTCATTTAGATTTTAAAGATTATAGATTAATTCTTTCTACAATTAGAAAACACTCATGCGAGGGAATGTTATTTTAATCTGCGACTTTAGGCAGACGTCGTTGTTGATGAGTGACGGGTAATTCGCCATACACAACCACTTCTTTAAATAAGGGACCTTCATTCAACACTTCTCCCCAAGGCGCAATCACCATTGATATACCTGTATTAGTGGCCCTAACCATGGGCTTTGCCACTCGCGCCGCCTGCCATTGAGAAAGTCTCGCATGAATGAAAGGCTCTAAACTGGCTCCAAACCAAGAATCATTTGTAGGATTATAAAGAACAATATCTCTTCCAGGATTTTTCTTCTCAACCTCGTCAATAAATCCAGTGACTAGGGAGTCCGATAAAACTTCATAACAAATTAAAGACACAAAAGCAGGTCCGCTTGGATCGGGATGCAAAAGAACTTCGTTTTTATAACCTCTTCCAAAATGGTTTACAGCGGGTACCCACTCATAAATGTGTTCTAAATATTGATCACCCGGAAAATACTCTCCAAAAGCTAAGCGCAATTGTTTTTTATAAAATCCCATAAAACCAGCAGATTCATGCAAAAGCAAAGTGATGTTGTAATCGAGATTGATTTCTCTTGAGTGAAACTTCTCACGTCCCTGATGATAAGAGCCAATTAGATGAAGACCTCTAGACAAATTGGTCCAATAATCTAATTTTTTCTGAATATCTCTTTCCACCATTGGATAAGCTGGAAGAGCTGTTTCGGGCCAAAAATACCATGGCTCCACACCTCGTTGATTCTCATCACTTTTTGAAAGTGGCGCTAAGCGAATAGAAGCTTCTTCAATCAAAGTTTCATAAATTCTCAAAACATTTTGCGTGGTAGGCTCCAAGCCCATTTGAGTTCTTTTTTCAAAGTTACCAATGTTTCCTTGCAAAATGGCCACAGGCTGTCGCAACGAATATTTCTGTTTTAACGAATGGATTTGTTGAGACCCTAAAATAAAAGGAATCAATAAGAATAAAAAGAAAAGAATTAAGGAAAGCGCAGAAAATAAACGATGGCTACGATTCCTCCAAACACCAAACAACAAAAGACTCAGTGTAAAAAACAAAATTCGCCAACCCCAATTTCCCAAAACTCCGACTGAGGCCAACAAATATTGCTGGGATCCTAAAGCCATAAAGGGCGACCAGGGGAACAACCTCAAATCAAAGCGATCCCAAAAACAATAAAAAAGAGCTAAGGCCAAGATGAGTAACTGAGGCGATTGAATACGAGAACGAAGTTTAGCCCAAATAAAACCATAAAATGCTGAAACAAAACTTAAGAGGAAAAAGAATATTAAAGTAATTGGAACCGATAAAAACCAAGAAAAATTTCCAAACTCTCTCAGAGTATAAGAAATCCAATAAAAACCGATTAAATTACAAAAAAAAGAAAAAGCGCCCAAATAAAGAGCCGATTCAGAGACGCTATAATTTTTAAGCAGCTCATTTGATAATACGGCAAAAGCAACAAAGGATAATGGCCAAAAATTTAAAGTTGGAAAAGCAGCCGCCAATAATGCGGCTGGAAAAAATGAACGAAAAATTATTTGCCATTTCTGATTTTTCACCACCCCTGGATTTCTCCAAAAATGAGAAAGGTCTTTATAAGAATTTTTTTTTGAACTCATTTCTTGAGATAGTCTCTCACAAGTTTTGACATTTGGGAGACCACGTCTTCAAGAGTTTTATCGGTGGAATCAATTAAAATAGCATTTTCGGCTTGTTTGAGCGGAGCAATAGCACGATTTCGATCTTGCTCATCTCTCATTGAAGTTTCCTTCATGACTTGCTCAAGGGCTTTTTCGATACCTAAGCCCTTTAATTCCTCTAAACGACGAGATCCTCGACTCTCTAAACTTGCTGTTAGAAAAAACTTTAATTCCGCATCGGGGAAAATCACAGTTCCAATATCTCGACCTTCCATAACGATTCCCCCCTTATCGCCAAAAGATCGCTGAACTTCTAAAAGGGCTTTTCGAACAAGGGGAAGCTTCGAAACGTTAGAAGCAGCTATACCTAACTCAGGACTACGAATGGAATCTGTCACATCGACTCCATTGCAATAAACTTGAAGTTTAGGAATAGAAAGTCCTTGGGTGTGTGTGACTCTATGTTTTTCTAATGATGCAAATTGAAAACTTAAATTCGAACACAAATCCGACAAAGCCTTTTCGTCATTTAAAGAAATATTTCTCTCAATGGCTTGCATGGCCAAACAACGATAAAGAGCTCCAGTGTCGACTAATATAAAATTAAGTTGATAGGCTAAAAGGCGAGCCACCGTACTTTTACCGGCTCCAGCTGGGCCATCAATGGCAACAATTGGGAGAGGCCGCTTCTTGATAGATGTTCCAACAACTTCTAAATGCATGTCTACCCCCTAAACAATAGCTTGGTCTTAGCTTTGGCAAGTTGAAACTAGGACTTGGCGCTCTGCAACAAGAAAACTAAACTCGATTAAGTTCTGAGCTCTTCAATAGCGCGATAAATATCCTGCGCTTTTATTAGCTTCATACAATTGTGATGCTTCAAGGGGCATTGTTTGGGGCCATGAATATGACAAGGTCTACAAGGCAACTCCACCCCAATAACTTTGGCATTTTTTCTCCAGGGTGCAAAACCAAAGGAAGGATGTGTAGGGCCAAATATCGAAATCACAGGAACATTTAAATCAGAAGCAACATGAACTGCAGCAGAATCTCCACTCACTAGAATTTCACATTGGTCAATTCTATCGACCCATTCTTTAATAGGGGTTTGGCCGCTCAAATCATGAAGCAGCTTCGAAGAAATACTTTGAGTGATCTGTTTATTAAAATCGGCGCTTTTAGCATCGCCTAATAAATAAATATCCCAACCCTCTTTAATTAAACTTTTAACAAGCTCTTGCGCCTCAAAAATATCCCACTGCTTAGTGGGCCAAGGACTCGTTAAAGATAAAGCCAAAGTTCCCTTTTGATAGTCTCTTTGCTTTCCAACTTCTCTCAACAAGGAGGGCGCTGAATCGGGACTCCAAGCTGGAAAATTCCCATAATGATGTCTTAGTAATTCAAGATTCTTTTCAAGCTCTACTATGGGTCCATCCCACTCACGCCGAACACACTCAGTGTAAAAATAACTAGCAGACCCAGTAGAGAAACCCACTCGCTCAGACAATCCAGTAAAAAAAGACAATAGACCATTTCGAAAACTTCTTTGTAAACAATATATTCTTTTTTGATCGGGAAATTTTTTAATTAAATTTTGAGAGTAGTTATACATCGACCAAGGTGTTGAATGTTTCTTTTTATCGTATTCAACAAGAGTCACTCTATGAGCAAAGTTTTTTAATCCTCTTTGTAAAGCCAACTCAATAATGGCTTTATTTCTTGGGGCAGCAATCCAAACATGATAATCGCTCTCTAGTCTCAAAATTTCATGTAAAAAAGGAAGTGATAAAATAGCATCACCCAAAAAGGAGGTTTGAATGATAATACTCATGATTTTGGAGTCTCCATATAAAGTTGTTTAGCTTTATTTAATCTCCACCAAAGACTCAGGGCAGATCCTCGAGCAATTATATAACCAGGCTTTCCATCGAGAATTCCCATTTTTAAAATATAATTTTCAAAAAATTTAATCAAAACTTTTATCCACATTTCAATTTTTGTTTTGGGTCTTTTCTTA
>CAZSSP010000061.1:0-2978 GCA_964609695.1 uncultured Bacteriovoracaceae bacterium | reverse complement strand
GGTAAACTTAATTGAGGACTTTGTCCGGCTTGATACTCTCGCAATTCACCGGTCACAGCGCCCACTTTAATTTTTGCCTTAAACTTAATTAAAATTTTTGATTCATCATTTTTAAACCAAACCAAAACATCACCCTGGGGTTTAAGATCTCCTGATATTCTCGGATTGATTTTAAAACGAAGTGTATCAAATTCTCCTGCAGGAACTTTAATTTTTTCTTGTTCTTCGAATATCAATTCATTATTCCAGTGTCGAAAACGATCGTGAACCGGAAAATTCAACTTTTTCAAATCATCCGCAAATCTATAAAAGAAAAGTGCGCCAAAGACATCTTGCGGATAATTCTCCAATGGATCGTCTCTTCTAATCTCCTGAACTTCACCATTTTTTTTCGTTAAGTGAGAATAATAACGAGCCGCTTTAGCTTTTTGATCAAAAACCACCACTCTTCGACCCCATCGAGCCGATTCGTTTTGTTGAATTTCTTGACGCCTAGGAAGATGATCATTGGCTCCAACCCAGGTGTCCATACTGTCATCAACTTTATAAAAAAACTCTAGGACTTTAGAGCTCTTCACTTGCGCGTGATAATGCAAAACGGGTTCTCCATCGACAATCTTGGGCTCTTTAACTTCAATGGTAGCCAAGCCGCCCTCAATGGGACCATATCTCATGGCCAAAACCATTCGTTCGCCCACCCCAAAGGGCCAATGGGAAGGAGTCCAAAAAGGAATCTTAGATTTTTTTTGTTTCTTTTGAGCCGCCTCTTTTTGAGAGAGATCTTTAGATTTGACTTCTACTTTAGATTCTTTTCCAGCTCTTTCTTTTTCAATGAGCTTTTGTAGTTTATCTTGGCTCACGTCTTCAATTTTTTGTGTGAGATCTTGTGGGCCACCTACGATATCACTTTCCTTTTTTAAATCACGAGCACATGAGTAGATAAGAACTACGACCAGGGCAAGTTTTGCCGATAATCGTGAAAATTTTTGAACCGTCGATGCATCCATAAATATTGCTCTGGGTGTCTGTAAACCCAGACTCCTATTCTGTCATTACATTGCTGGACATGATAGCTTTGAGGATCCTCAGATGACTCCGTGCGAAACTCAATAGCCTTCTCAATAACAACGTGGCTTATCCCCTTCGAATCACGATAAACATATGCAGGAATAATGGGCACTGGAAGCTTTGAACAGATTATAGCAAGGGCCTTGGGCGACCAAGCAGGAAGCCCTAAAAAATGAGAAGGTATTCCATGAGGCTCGCCAGTATGTTGATCAAATATAAAGCCAATACATCGACCTCGTTTTATAGCTTTTACAATTTTTAAACCTGACCCACTCTCCTCCAACAACTCTAATCCAAAAGCATAACGTGATCGCCGCCAAATTTGATCGAAAAATGAATTACGAAGAAATCGAGTGACAATACTAACTCTAACTTTTTTTGCATTTCCAATCCAGGTAATAAGCTCCCAATTGCCCTGATGGCCAGAGAGACAAAAAAATCCGGCTTTGGGATCCTTAAAATGAAAATCAAAATTCTCAAGGCCCTCAACAATAAATTTTTTACCCTCATCCGACACTTTCCAATGAAAGCGTTCCAAAACTTCCATAAATGAAAGTAGCATGTGTTCTAAATTAGCTAAGGCAATTTTGTTACATCGATTTTTAAAATCTTGATTGGATTCTCCAGATTTTCGCGGAAACACCAAAGCTAAATTATGAAGTATGACTCGCAAGCGAAAGGGAGCGACATAAAACCAAAATCGAGCCACTCCCTGAGCTATCGTGCGTTTTATAAAAAAAGGTAAAATGTAAATGAAATAGCCTAAGCACCATAAGAATCCGTATAGAAGGTTTCCTAAAAAATGCATAAAGAGGTCATCTCATTCCTAAGCTCCTATGACAAGAAACACTGCGAAAATTGATACTATTTGAAGCCGTGATAAAATTGTCAGCATACACATATCAGACTATCTTCGTGGCCATGAAGTATTTCTCTTTAATCTTGGTCGTTATTTTCTTTCTCCTTGCAGCTCCCCTCTGGGCGTCACGTGCTCGTGTTATTACAATGGGTTCAGGCGATCCTACTGGTATAGTAGTTGATCCCAACGGAAATGGTGGAAGCTTTTATTATGACACCGCCTATAGCGTCTTCATAAATCCCACTTACATTAATGATAATTCAGACCAACTTATTTTTGAAAAATCAAACAATCCTAAAACAACAGCTCAAGGAGCTTTCATTAAAAGTGTTGGACCCGTAAAAACTGGTCTTTTTCTTGGACGCACTGGTGATTCACGCTTTTACGATAGACAAAACATCGTACGCCCCATCGAAATCATTGCAGGCTCTAAAGTTTCTAATTTTGGCGGCGGCTTAAGTCTCTCTTACTTTGAAAACGTCTTGAATAAGAAACGCGATAGAAGCCTAGATTCCAAAGCAGGCGTTTCATTAAAACTCAATGATCAAATTTCAGTGGATCCTTATTTTTCATGGAAACTCATGGGACAAGAAGATTCAACTCCAGACAAATATGCGCATCGTTCAAATAGCTTTGGATTTAAGGCGAACTATGAAAAATTTAGATGGTTCAGCGCTTATCGCATTTATTATTTCAAATGGAACAGTGGAAAAGATAAACAACAAATTGAATCATATGGTTCAGCCATCTCTCACCAAGCTTCTCCAACACCTAAGACACAAATATTTTACGGGACTGGTTATTGGAGAATGACTTCTGCAAAGCGCACCATTGTTCCAATTTTTTTAGCTGCTGAACACACCGTTTTATCTTGGTTAACTGTACGCGGTGGTCTCGATTATCGTCTATGGGACGTTCAAAAAGGACAAAGCATCAACGATAATACGACTGCAAGAATTGGTTTAACTGCTTTTGCTGACAACTTTGCTTTTGATTGGGTTATCGGATCAAACACCGATCAAAGCGGAGCTGCTGGTGCTGTCAACGAAAC
>CAZSSP010000060.1:0-8968 GCA_964609695.1 uncultured Bacteriovoracaceae bacterium | reverse complement strand
TATCGCCAATAAACAGAATTTTCATAGAAACTTGAGTTCTAGCATTTTATCTCGTGTCTAGCGACATAAGAACTAAGCAATTCTATTCAATAACAATCCGCAGGCGCATACCGTATTCGTCATTGACTTTATAAAGTTCTTGCGACGAGGACGTTATTGAATAGAATTGCTTAGTTCTTATGTCGCTAGAGCATGTGTTAACTACTTAGCTAATGATGTTGCTCTAGTTTCGCGAATGACAGTCACCTTAATTTGGCCTGGATAAGTCATGTCTTGCTCAATTTTAGAGGCAATTTCACGTGAAAGCACTACAGCTTCTTCATCGGTAACTCGGCTATTTTCCACCATGACTCTTAATTCTCTTCCAGCAGCTACAGCAAAACTGCGTTCGACTCCTCGGAAAGAGTTGGCAATGACTTCGAGTTCTTGAATACGACGGACATAGCTATCCAGTTGTTCGCGACGAGCGCCTGGTCTTGCTCCAGAAATGGCATCGGCTGCAATCACTAAGAAGTCCATCCAAGATTCAGGTTTAACATCTTCGTGGTGAGCGCGAATAGCATAAACAATGTCGGGAGCTTCACCGAATTTTTTACACAAATCAGCACCAATAACTGCGTGAGATCCATCGATTTCGTGAGTGAGGGCTTTACCGATATCGTGAAGTAAGCCCGCTCTTCGAGCTTTCTTTTGATCCAATCCTAATTCTGCAGCCATAATTCCACACAGGTGACCCACTTCAATCACGTGATGATATTGATTTTGAGAATAACTGTAGCGGAACATTAACTGGCCAATTGTTTTAACAAGTTCAGGATGCATTCCTACAATTTTTAATTCAATAAGAGCTTTTTCGCCGGCTTCTTTCATTTGATAGTCGACTTGCTTGGTGACTTTTTCAACCATTTCTTCAATGCGTGTAGGGTGAACTCGACCATCGGCAATGAGTTGTTCTAAAACTGTTTTTCCAATATGACGTCGTACGGGATCAAAGCAACTTACGATGACTGTTTCAGGTGTGTCGTCGATAATCATGTCGCAACCGGTAGCGGCTTCTAGAGCACGAATATTTCGACCTTCTCGACCAATGAGACGACCTTTTAATTCGTCGCTAGGTAAACTCACAGAAGAGGTTGTTCTGTCGGGTATGTATTCAGAAGCATATCGAGAGATAGCTACGGAAATAATTCTTTTAGAAAGTTTCTCAGCTTCTTCTTTGGTTTGTTCTTCAATGAGTTTGAGAGAGCGAGCTGAGGATAGTTTGGCTTCTTCTTCTACGCTTTTAATAAGAGCGACTTGCGCTTCTTTTTGAGTCATACCAGCAACTTTTTCAAGTTGATTTCGAATTTCTTCTAGAGATTTTTTAAAATGTTCTTCAGTTTTCATGGCCGAATTATTGAGACGGTCATATTCCTGAGCTTTTTTTTCAGCCTCACGCTTAGCGAATTCAGCTTGTTCTTTGGCCTCAAGCATTTCTTGGCGATCATTTTTCATGTTTCGCTCAATGTCTTTGGCTCTTTGTTCTGCACGCGAAGCTTCTTCAACTTTATGGTGGTAGCTTTGCTCCATTTTTCTTCGAGCTTCTTCGACGGCATCGCGAGCTTTTCTTTCGGATTCGCGAAGAATGTCTTGGGCCTCGCGCTTGGCGTCGTGTGCGATTTCATTGGCTCTTTTTTGAGCGTTGGCGATAATTTGTTTTTGTTGAGCCTTGAACAAAATCACTCCTAAAAGTGATCCCGCAAAAAGCCCGATGATAATATACATAGCGATCATCATAGGGAGTACTCCTTAAGGTCAAAATAAAATGAGGTTTCTGTGAGAAGCGCTTCGATGCGTTCATCTCCAGCGTGAAACCAATCTTTAGGCAATTGTTCGAAAACGTAGGGTGATCTCAAAATTCCAATATGAGGTAAGGCCTTATGATCGCGTAAATAGCGATCGTAGTAACCTCCACCACGTCCAAGACGGCGACCAAAAAGATCGGCTGCAAAACAAGGTACAAATATAAATCCGGGCAAACACTCTTCAGCGTGTGAAGGGGCTTCCCAGACTCCGAAGCTACGGTTAAAGACCAATTGAGAAGATGTGCATAAGTGAAAACTTAAATGGCCATTTTTAATTCTAGGGTAGGCCACGCGACAATTTGCGGGGGCTTCTGGCAGGGATTCAGGCTCATCCCAATCCGTGCGTGTAGCAAAATAACCAAGAATTAAATTTTTTGGAACTTCACCGAACTTTTCTCGAAGATGCTCTTCTAGAGAAAAAGCATTCCACGGGCGCCAGCTTCCAAGCAACTGATGTGCTTTGAGCTGCTGTTCTCTTAAAATTTCCCTAAAATCCTGGAGTTTTTGTCCGGGATCGGGCCGGCGTAATTCGCCCATTTGCTCAATCATTTCTCTTCGAAGCTAAAAGCTGAGAGCTTTGGCTTCGTCCAAATAGTAAAATACTAAACGGGTCTAAATAGTTTTGCTCAACTGCGCTTCGACCCGGTTAATAAGCGCGTCTGAGCTCTCAAGCACTTTTCGCCTTAAAGCCTTTAGTTTTTCCTGCTCGTTGATGAGATCTTCAGCAAGGTTAAGGGCGACAAGAATGCTCAATTGCTGGGAGTTAATATCGATAGTGGCTTTGCCCTGAATTTCGTCAAATTTAGCTTGAACAAGATCCTTGGTTTTCTTCAATATTGCTGGGGTGGCGTCTGTTCTGACTTTGATTTTAAGCCCACCAAGAGAAATCTCTGCAACTTTTGAAGTTCCTTTAGGGAGCACTTCTACACTAAGCTCTTCCATTAACTTAAAGTATAGGACAGCTTTGGCCTTGAGCCTAGTTCTTTTAATGGCTTAGGTGCGTTAAATATTGGCGGCAAGTGTTTTGACCAGTCCTTGCATTGGAAAATGTAGGCCCTCGCTGAGTAGGGGGGCTAAATCTATGGATTTTAGGCCCTCAAAGTCGTATTCAAAGAAGGCCTGCATTTTTATAAGATTCGGCTCGGGAATCTCAAAATCGAGTTCATTGCAAATATATTGAAAATAACGAAAGTCATAATCGGCCAAGAGCTTGATTAGAATTTGGCTTAATTGAGTTTTTTGATCGGCGTTTAGAGAATTCCAAAAGCATTGGGCTTCTTGGGGTCGATTAAGCTTTTGGATATCACTTAAGCCCAAATGAATAAGTTCTTGCTCATAGGAGTCGTGCCATTGACTTCGAAGTGTTGAAGGATGCTTTCGCAATTCATATCCACCCTTAAGATCAAATGGAAAGTGAAGAGCGAGTGCGGAATGCGTAAAAATCTTTCTGACTTCGGGGAATTTGTGAGTCGGAAAACTCATCAGAGCGGAAACTCCGAGTCCTCTATAGGCTGGGTGAACAATCACACGTGAACTTAAAGTGCATAGACTATTGAGTAACTTAAAAACGGGGAGCTTTGATTCAAGGCGAGAGGGGAAAACTTTTGTAAAAACTCTAACTCCAATGAGTTTATTGTTTAAAGTCACCTTACGTATCGACATCACTTCACTCTCTAGAAGAGATTCTTCTCCGGCCTGGCCTTCCATATAATGAAAGCGGCTGAGTTCCTTGTAATCATCCAGGGAGCCTTCGGACTCCTTAAGTTCTTTAGTCTCGGGCAAAGTTTTTTGCTTCCAATCATGTTCTTTGAGTGTGTGTAGGCCGCCTAAATCTAGAGTTAAGCTTGCGTCGGGAAAAAGTGCATCTTCTAAATCATTGAGTGCTGTGGCCACAAAACAATTGAGCTTAAACTTTTGAACGATTTTTTGAAATTGAAAGGCAATCACTCTAGCGGTGACTCTATCGAGCGAAGCTAAAAATTCATCAATAATAAAATATTTAGGTTTTTCCCAAACTAATAGAGCCAAACGCAATCTCTCTCTTTGTCCTACGGAAAGTTTTTCGTTGGGAGTGATGAGTACTCTCGCTTCTCCTAAGCCGAATTGAGAAAGCCATTGAATGCTTTCGGAAACAGGTGCGTTAAAGCAATCTATAGGACATTTTCCAGCTTCTAATTCCTTGGCTTCTACAACGAGGGGACCTAATTCTTCTTTGATTTTTTTGAGCAGCGTGCTTTTGCCGGCCCCACTAAAACCTGAAATATAGACGAGACCATTTAAGGGAACTTCTATATCTTTATGGAGGGTCCATTCATTTTCGCAACCATTGAGTCCAAAGATTTTTCTAACTTCGATTTCTCTTGGACTTTGATTTTGAATTTCATTTTCTCTTAGGATCAGATCCACTTTGAGTCGCTTCATGAGAGGCTTTCTCCGATGGAAAAGAAGTTTAGATTTTTAATGTCTCCATCCTTTAGGTGTTCAGAAAATGCAGAGAGAAATTTAAAGGCCTCGAAGGCTATAAGTATAGATGTGAGAGAGTTCGTAAAAGAAAGACTCGCTTTTATAATATTTTGAGAAGAAGATAAATTTTCAGCCGCTTGAAGCATTTGATTACGATATTTTAGTTTTGATTCGGAACTGAGTAGTAGGGGGCCTATACTTCCTTCTTTTAAACCCACTCCACCCAGTAGAAGTGGGGTGTCGATTTTTTCACAAGCGCCACTGACCCAAGCATGAATGTAGGCTGTTGGAGTGTCGGCACAATTGATGAGCAAATCAGGTTTTTCAGAAATGAGAAGTTTTTCTATCCATTCTTCATTTTCAATCATACTCTGAATGGCTTTTACGTGGGCAGCGGAGTCAATGCTTAATAATTTTTTTGCCAATAAACTGCTTTTATCTTGGCCTAGATCATTTTCATTGTAAGCCAGTTGGCGATTAAGATCGCAAATATCGAGCTGGGCTCCGTCAACTAGGATGAAATTTAAAATACCAGCTCGGAGTAAATGTTCGGCAATAATACAGCCGGTGCCGCCACATCCTAAGATTAAAACTTTTTTAGTGGCCAAAGTCTTTTGTATTTCTAAAGGTTGAGATGAAAAATGGGACAGCCAATCTATTTGTCTGCCGAAGCGCGAGTTGAGAGTGTTTGTGTCGACAAAGGGTTTTAATAAGCCTTTTGAATGTAGAAGATTTACAATTTTTTTCTTTCTATCGGTGTTTATGGCAGAGTTTATGCTCTCTGCACTGATGCCCTTTCTTAGAGAAAAAACTAAAGCTTCTTCATCGTGATCTAGATCTTTAAAAGATAATTTTTCATGGCTTAGAATGCTGAGTTCATGATTTTCGACTGAGATTAAGGCATCGCCTCTGAGTTGAATTCCAGACTTTAGTAAATCTTTAGACATGAGAGGCCTCTAAATGAATAACGGCTCTTTTTTTGAAATAAACTGAAAGTAATAGTGCCCCGCAGAGGGGTAAGAGGAATAAAAGTCCTAATACTTTCCAGGCAGCAAAAAAATCTAACATTCTTCCTGCAGCTAAAAAGGCTATGCTTATAAAAACTGAACTTATTAGAGATTGGCAAGATAAGAGGCTCGCGCGAATTGAGCTTGGAAGCTTCTCGTTTATATAATTGTCAGAATGTACAAAAAGTAGAGAAGGTATCATGTCAATCACAGCAAAAAGTAGAATTCCTACAATGACGTTTGGATGAAATAGAAAAATAGAAATTAATAATGCTAAAAGTAGAGCTTTATTAATGACAAGTTTAGAAAATTTAATGGCAGAGAGTTTGTCTACGAAAAGATAGCCCACTGAAGTCAGAGCCAAGGAAGCAGCTATCACAATACTTATTAAACTTTCTGATAATCCTTCTTGTTTTAAGTAACTTTGAGAATAAATAAAGAATGGGGCGTGAGTGGCTTCAAAAAATCCCATGCCCAATACAAACAAAGTGAGCATTCTTCCTTCTTGAGTGCGGCTGAAGTTTAGAAGTGTTCTAAATCCTGATTCTGTAGAAGAGGAGATTTCTTTCTTTAGGGCTTTGTGAGGACGCTCTGAAATGGCGAGGACAAAAAACATGGCCATCAACATGCAGCTTCCAAACAGAGTATAAACAGCATGCCATCCAATGCCTTGCAAAAAGCCCCCTGCGGCCATGGCTAAAACGAGTGCTAAATTGACTAAACTTTTTGAGCGAGCGCTTAATTTTAGATATTTTTCAGCCCACTCTGGACCTTCATGTTGAAGTTCATCGAAAAGCAAGGCTTGGTCGGCACCAGATCTAAAGGCAAATCCCATTCCATGAAGAATAAAAAGCGAGGCATAGTCTATAAAAGAATTGGCGTGAGGCATGAGGAATGCGACAAGGGAAATGATTCCTAAACCTAAGGCAATGGAATATTTTCTTTTAAGGCGATCTGCTAAAATTCCAGCAGGCACTTCAAAAACAATGTTGCTCCAAAATAGTAGTGTTTGAAGTATGCCTACTTCGCCTAAACTTAATCCTTTGCTCATTAAAAATACTACGAATAAACCTCGTGCAAAGTCGAGACTGCCAAAAAACTCATGTAGAAAAAATAAAGAGATTTTTAATTTCATTCGCATACCAAATTTCTAATAAGGGGGTTCATAGTTCCAAAACGGTTAAGGTGTAAACTGGGGATTTTTATAAAGGGGACAATAGGGACTATTTGAGTATAGATTTCTTCCATTTTATTGAGCGATTCAGACGATCCTCTTTGCGCTTTAATCAACAGGGTGGCCATTTCGTGTTGAAGCTTTTTATTGAACTTAATGACTTTGGAAAAAATGAGCGATGCAAGACTGGTGTAGTGAGAGGCGGCTAAGGATCGCATGATACAAAATTTTAAATCATAGTTTTGAAAGGGTCTTTCAAAGCTGTCTTCTACTAGATTTACAGTGATGTTATGCCTTTCAAGCTCATGGGCTAGCGCTGAACAAATTTCTTTATTGGGATAATAAGGATCGTAAGCAATTGTAAGATTTTCTATCTTGGAATTGAGCTGAGTATTTTCATTATTAATTAGGAAACTAGTAGGCATGTAATAACCGCGACTCAATGTGTTTGTGTCAAGTTGACGAATGATCTTTGAAATAAAAACTCTTAATTCTTGAGCATCCTCTTGAGCGAGTTTATCTGAAAAATCAAAATATCCTAAAAGACCCACAGAGTTCTCAATTGGATTTAAGCCTAAATCCTTTATTTCATCCGTGCGGAAAAAGGGAAATGCCGTATCCGCTGTGATGTCGATTTGACTTCGTAAAAAACATTCTAAGTTTTCTTCAGGATCTTTAATGAGCTGGACTTGAAGGCGATCTAATGAATCATTGTTGTTGTATCGATTTTTTACAAAATTCATTGAGTTATTGCGATTGAGGCTACTAAAGGTCCAAGGACCGCTTGAACTGGCGCCGATGAGATTGTTGTGTATTGGCGAAAAACAGGGTGCTTTTAAAATTTGCTCTGAGAAAATTTGAGGATTTTTGAACTCGAATAATATCGAATTTTCCTGACAACTGCTTTTGATGAGATCGCGTAAAAGGAGTTCCTTGAGAAAAGGATTGTTGGAAAGAGCAAAATCAAAACCTCTTAAATAGTCTTCAGTTGAAACAATTTCACCATTATTCCAAAAGGGAAGTTTTTCAAAAGTCACTTTTATGGATTTGGCGTCGTTACTTTTTACAAATCCAAAGTTTCCAGCGGCTTCAGCCATGGGAGTGTTCGAGAGAAGATGAATCTGAAGACCGCTGTAATCGGAGCAATTAAAAATCGATCCAGTCTGAGGTAGGGAGTCTATTGCGATTTTCATGGGATTGGATCCTGTTTAAAGCTTAAGGTTATGTATGAAGTTCATGCTTTGGGAGAGGTCTTTTTGAAAGTGTTCAATATAGGCCTCTTCGTTTTTTACATATTTAGAGTTTTCTAAATTTTCTAATGAATAAGCTCCTTGTGATTCATTTTCCCATTCGGCCTTTAATTTTGATAAAGCGAGCATGGGTTTGACAATAGTGGCTCTGACTTGCTGCTCGAAGGCAAGAAAATGTTGGTCGCACACAAAGTTAGTGGTGAGAGATATAGTGAAGCTTTCATTTTTTACATGATGCCACCAACCTGGTGGAAACCAAACTAAATCGCCTTCTTCGGCGACACATTCATATACTGGGACATCTTGTTCAAAGAGTCTTTGAAGTTTTTGCTCGTCAAAAACGTCGTAACCATTGTGAACAAAGGGAGTGTATTTAGGGTGGACTAATCTTAAGCGTTTTGTACCCTTTATCATGGCAATGTAAGTGCTCACAAAAAACGAATCCGTGTGAAGTGGACTTTCAACTTTGGGATGTCCAAACAAAATGGAATCCGTTTCAAAACGAATGGCTTTTTGTACTTTGTCTGCCCAGTTTTTTTGAAAGTATTCAGGTAATAAAACGTCGTTTTTGAGTTCGGAATGCTCTGATTTAAAAAACCAACCCGCTGAGTACATATCTTCGTTGTCGTCGGCCTCGCCAGCAGCAATTCGTTGGGCACTTTCAAGATAGTTTTTAATCGATAAGGTATTTTTAGTGGAAGCTTTTTGGTAAGGATCTTTTTTATAGTTACTTAAGGGAACTTCAACGTCGCCATAATTCTTAGTGAAAAACTCTGCTGTCCATTTTTCAAATGCCGGCCAGTTCTTGACCCCACCCCTAATAACTGTTGGAAGTTCTAACGAAAGGAAACTTTTATCTGTTTTGCTCGCTTCAAGAATTAATCCGGGAAGAGTTGAATGGAATGTTGAATTTTTGCTCATTTGAAGTTCCTTTATGTGATTATAAAAAATATGAAGTTAATTTGGAGGTAGGCTTTGTGGGCCTACCTCCAAATGAGTAGGTATATTAGCAACGACGAGACGCTACGACCATGCTGACATCGCCAGACAAAGTATCGATAGCGAGTGTGATATCTTCAAATTCTCCGGAGAGGTTGAAAAGATCGGCACTTAGTTCGTTCTTTTGAGTGTTGATTTCTTTTGTTTGTTCTACTGTGTTCATTTTATGCTCCTTTGGGCTCTTCTTTGAGCCGCTTGCTAACTACTAAAGCAATCATCGTGCCAAGTGTG
>CAZSSP010000059.1:7522-9405 GCA_964609695.1 uncultured Bacteriovoracaceae bacterium | reverse complement strand
CAAAATGGAGCAATGTTTTGAGCAGAAGATCCAGGAGTCATGACATAGTTACTAGGACAAGTGTTGCTAAGTGGAGTTTCAATTTGTCTTGTGTAATATGTGCTTGAGTTCGATGTAAGTTCGGCTTTTAATTCTATAATAAAATCTCCACTACCTAAAATGACGTTTAGTGTAGGATCTTGTTGAAGGGTTGCCGTAGTCCAATCAACGATTTTAAAATTGAAATTTGTATCAATTTTTCTAAAAACTCTAAACTTAAACGTATAATGACTTGAATCTTCTATTTTTGAGAGAGAGCTAACGAATTCAAGTGTAGTGGTGTCGTGGTTAGTGATGCTTAAGGAGTTTAGCCAGTTTTGAGCATCGAATTCAGGAGTTGAGGCGATGACCATACCTTCTTTGGGTTTGTTAATTTGATTAACGGCTAATTGATTGCAGGCGGAGTAATAGAGTAACAGCGTGATTACTAAGAAGAGTTTTTCAAAGACTCTTCTACTAATAAAAGGGCGGATACGTACCGCGTTTAGAGGCTTGCCCACACTAGTATCTTATCGCAGAGCTTATTTGCAATTAAAGTAAATACTTAGCTAAACAATTGTTAAAAAAATGTTATTTAAATTTAATATTATTTTAACAAGCCATTGTCACTTCGTGTATTGCTCTTGCAAATTATTGAGGGCTGTGGAAAAAGTCCGAGATATGAAAAGAATCCTACCCTTTTTAATTTCACTTTCAATAATTTCAAATTTTGCTCAAGCTGCAGATCCAAAATCGGGTGAGAAAAAAGCTCTAGCTAAAATGAAGGCGAAACCTAGAAGGCCAATTAAATGTGCTATTGGTTTAATGTATGATAAGCCTGCATCGGATGATGCCGCTCCAGCTTCTGATAAAGTGCTCAAAAAAGAGCCGATAAAAATTGCTCTTCCAACGACGCCCTCTATTGCTCCCGTAAAAGATCCCAACTTAGCTGTTGGTCAGGGTTTCCTTCACACTGGGCTTCGCCAACTTCAAGAAGTGGCTGCCCAACAAGAGGGCAAATCTTTTGTGTACTCTCCGCTGAGTTTGTTTTCTGCAATGGCACTTCTTACTGCTGGTGCCAAAGCTGAAACTGAAAAAGCCCTAATACAGTATTTATTGGCCACTGAAAGCGATCCAGCAACTTTAACTAAGGGTCTTAAGGCTTTTTACCAACGTTATAAGGCTGCTGCCGATGCCGCGGCTCAGTCTGGTCAAAAAATTATTCCATTCGAATTTGTGGGAGCCCAAGCTGTAGTTTCAAACAAAGATATTTTTAGTTTAGATGAGGGCTACGCTCGGCGAATTAAAGACGATTATGATTCTGAAATTTTTCATAAAACATTTGATCCTAGTATCCTAGGTTTTATTAATGGCTGGGTTTCCGAGAAAACTAAAAAATTAATTCCAAAATTATTAGAGCAGCCTTTAAAGCCTGACGTAGTCGTTGTTATTTTGAATGCTATTTTTGCTAAGGGTTCATTCGCAAAAAGTTTTGAACTTATGGAAGAAGGTCGTTTCAAAGCGGCCGATGGCACTAGTGCACCCGTAACCTATTTAAATAGAGTGGGATCTATGCCTTATGCAAAAACTAAAAATTGGACAGCCACTCAAATTTCTATGAAAGCCGGTGCTCCTGTCACTATCGATTTGTTGTTGCCTAATGAAGCAAGCACCGATCCATTGAGTCTTACTCCTGCTGAATATGCTGAAATCGTAGAAGAGTTTGAAAAAGACGATGCTTCGTCTGTAAGAGTTAATCTCACTCTCCCTGCCAATAAAATTGAAAGCAAAATCGATTTTACTAAAGTGCTTATGGCTCCAGGTCACCAAGTTCCAATTTTTGATGGAGATCAACCTAACTTGAG
>CAZSSP010000059.1:4536-7422 GCA_964609695.1 uncultured Bacteriovoracaceae bacterium | reverse complement strand
GACGAAATGCGTGTTAATATTACTTTTAAAGATGAAAAGGGTGCTTACTACGCTTCCGAAGAGGCTCTTAAATCCTACGTCCCTGCTAAGTAATTGAACAAATATTTATTTGATTTGATTAGATTATTTCTTAGTTTTAGAGAGAAACGCCAATATCGTTTTGACCATTGCGGCTGCCGGTGATATTGCATTGCGTCATGAGGTGTCTGATCTTAGTCTTATTCCTAATCTTTGGAATAAATTCTAGCTCATTATTTTCAAGTGATCTTTGTGAGTATCCATTAATTTCGAACACTATTAAGTTTTATGAAAGTGACCCGCTTCACTTTAATATTAAAAGATTAGTAGACCCTGATATTAATCATGCTGAATTTTCAGCGCGATTAAATCGTTTGAATTGGGGAAAAATAAGTCCATATCATCAAAAAATAATTCTTAATGATTGGATAGCTAAAGTGTCTGGCTCTTTAAAATCTAAAATACCTAAAAGATTTCTTATAGGTATGTACATCAATTTTTTTCAGAAATTTCCTGACTCGAAAAGCTTTGTACTTCTAAAACTTATTGGAGAAAGAGAGCATGAATTGACTAATAACTCTTCTTTGAAATGGAGAGCTAAAAACTCCCTTAAATCTCTAGAAGATTATAATTTTAAAATATTAAGAAATATAATTAATTTTGAAAATCACGAAAATTTTAGAAAAAGAATTGAATTATATTCTCGTTTAAACTGGGACATTCTTCCTGAAGATAAAAAAGATTCTTTAATGACATGGGCACTAAAGATAGATCCACTTGAGCGCAAACATTTATTTGATGTTGAGGGCCTTTTGTTAGTGTTTGATAAGTTTAGAGATACAAGATTTTTAAATCTTCTCGATTACTGGCAAAGACAATTTATAAAACTAAGTCGTGGTTCTGAAAATGATAAATTTTTAATTGAAATACGACGTTTGAATTTTGCAATTTATAATTCTATTGAGACCGTTGAACAAGTACCTTTAGGAGAGGTACAGATTCTCGATTTGTTAAATTCGAATCCTGGGTTTGGTGAAAGAGTAAAAAGAAGTGCAAGAAATCATAAAATCATATTTACAGATCATGCCCTTAAGCGAATGAGTGAAAGAAAAATTTCTCGAGACATAGTCCGGAAAGCGTTTATCGATAATAAAGTAGATTATACTTTTCAAGATTACGATCCAGTTCGTGATAGCGTTGTTGTAAAACTAAGTCATTGGCAAGAAGTTATTCAGACTCGGCCCATTTTACATAAAAGAAAATCAAGACTATTTGTTATTTTTAATATCTCACCCATTACGGGGATTGTTGTAGTCATTAGTGCGTTTTACGACAATCAAAAGTCAAGATATTCTTTAAGCATATATGATTAAGAATTAAAATTATCAAATGAACTGCCGCTGATTTTTTCGCGACATTTCTCAAGGGCCATAATTTCTTCTTGCCAGTATTCTGTTTTTCCAAAATTTAAAAAAGTATTAGGAAAGCTCGGATCCTTCCATCTTTTTGCGATCCATCCTGAAAAATGAATAATCCGTAGAGCTCGAAGAGCCTCGATAATATAAAGTGTTTCCCAATTAAATTCACGCATACTTTCATAGGAGCTAATGAGAATTTCACGTTGTCGCATGGCCTCGTCGTCGTCACCCCGTATAATCATCCAAATATCTTGCACGGGGGGCCCAATCATCATGTCGTCAAAATCTAAAAAAACAGGATTATCATGAAGCCATAAAGTGTTACCTAAATGACAATCTCCATGAATGGCTTGGAGAGGCATTGATTGAGTCTTTTCGATAAGTAAATTTTTGAGTTCATTTACGACTTGTTCGTAACGTTGAGCCATTGGGGAATTAATAAAGTTGCCAATTTTAAGATGAGTCAATGAAGTTTCAATCCAGGATTTTGCATCGAGCTTCCAGCGGTGTTTTGCTTTAAAGCCCAAGCCTACAGAATGAATTCTACCAAGAAAACGTCCAAGGATTCTGAGTTGATCTTCGCTCAATTCATTTTCTATTCTTCCCTGAAACTTTGGAAAAACTGTAAAGTATATTCCTTCGCTACTTTGGCAAAGCGTGGGACAGCTAGTTGATTTTGCCCATTCTGATTTTTTAAGGCTAAGAGGAGCCACTACGGGAACTTCTGCATTTTTTAGAGAATCTATAAATTGATGCTCTTCTTGAATCTGTTCAAAGGACCATCGACCAGGTCGATAGAATTTTGCAACAACGCGACTTTTGTCATCGAATTCTATTTCAACGACCCTGTTCTCTAAACTGTTCAGGGGCCAGCAATATCCACTCACGCGGCCTCGACCCTCTATAGAGCCTTCAACAAAGTCGAGCATTTTATCGGGCGATAGCTGGTAAAAGTCTTCTAGTTGATCCACTTCATTATAGAACAACTCATGTTTGGATAGGGGTCAAGCAAACTTAGGCATGCTTTTTGTAAGGGCTGAGTCATGAAAGAAGGATCTTTTATGAAAAATTTTGGAATACTTTGTTTAATAACTCTATTTTTTGTCGGATGTGGGAATCATTCAAGGAGTTTAGATGCGTTTAATGAAGACAAAACTTTGGATTCTCCAAAAACTGATGCCTCTCAAAATCATCAACTACAATCTGATAATGAAATTTTTCAAGTTGAGCATCTTGAGCCTTTTGATAATAGCGTTTGGAGACGAAGAATAAAGCTTCGGCTTCCTAATTCGCAATTTGTTCGTGTTGAAAAATTTGTGAATAACTATTGGCAAAATTTTACTTATACAGATGAAAATTCAATATTTGAAGATAGTGATATTTCGAAGAATACAAAATATAGAATTAGGGGTGAAGTCGAAAGCCCTGAGTTTGAGGGAGTCTATGACTT
>CAZSSP010000059.1:0-4436 GCA_964609695.1 uncultured Bacteriovoracaceae bacterium | reverse complement strand
GCTGCGGGAATAGGCGGATTAGATGCAGGTCAGTCCTTTCATGATGCACGTTTAAATCGTGGTGGAGGAGTTCATGGTCCCTCGGGCAAAGAAGGGATGCCTGGAGTGTCGGGTGTAGAGGGACTAGTGCTTTTTAAAAAGCTTTCAATTAATAGCAAAAAAAATTCATCTATTTTATCTAAAATTCTTGAAGTGAGTGAAATTCCTCCAAGCAGTTTTGGAGGAGAGTGGATTCGAAAAATTCATGTGAATTTGAATCATGAGCAAATTTGGCCTGTCGAGAAAAGGTCTATCAATAAGGATTGGGTGCCCGCAGGATTTACGGATGAGTCAGGTAATTATTACGACAGAGAAACTTCTCAAAGAACTCAGTATCGTATTGCAAAACATTATGAATCGGAAATATTTTTCCCGATGGATGATCTAGATTTGAGTCAAGTTTTAGGAAAGGAACTTAAAAAGAACGAGTTTATAAAAGCACATCGAGTCTATTTGCGAAAAGGTGATACTTTGAGTCTTAATAAATTCAATCTGCAAATCGAAGCTGATTATTTTCAAATTGATGGCTCTATAGTCTCCTATGAAACTGACTTGCAGAATGGGTCTTCTTCGGGGTCTTTATTTGTTTATGCAAAAAATATTAATGGCCAGGGTGAAATAAAGTTAAAAGGACATCGCGGTCGCGATGGCATTCAAGGGCAACAAGGTTTGCCGTTCTATCATGACTACGCCAATCCGATTCCTCCTAAAGAAAGCGAGGGTAAGGTGGGTTCTGCAGGCGGCTTAGGGGGTAGGGGAGGCGATCTTATTTTGATTTCCGATGAGTCTATAAATTTGGAGTTTTCAAAAATTGATTTATTCGGAGGAATGGGCGGTCAAGGAGGGCCGGGTGGGCCAGGCGGCTTAAGTTTTACTGAATTCCTAGACACTTTTCATTTTGGACCATCACATTGGATTTTTGCAAAGTTTGGTCCGCAAGGTGAGGCGGGTAAAACTGGGAATTCTGGACTTTTGCATTGGGAGTTTTTGAAGAATTAGCTCAATTATAAAGTCTTTTAATAATTAACAATTCTGGCATGCCTTCTGCACATATTAGTTAAGAGATTAGAAGTGCGGCATAAGGGGGGCGAATTTGATGAGCTTTTCACAGCTTAGTTTTTGTCTTTTAGTATACATCTGTCTAAATTTTGATCATCTTTGCGCTGAGGAGCTTATTCACGCAAAAGCCCCTATAAACACAAATTTCGACATTCAATCTAATTCTTATAGGAGTTATGTTATTCCTCCAGATTTAGAAGAGATTCTTCAGGGTCAAGACACTCGATCAAAGCTTGAGTCAAAATTATGGGATGAACTTCGTATGAAGGTGAAGTTTCCTGTGGGATTAAGCGCTGAAGAAAATACTAAGTTAAATTACTTTGTGGCTTCTCTAATCGTTTATTATAGAGATCCTTCGCAGCCGCGCCCTATACTGCCGATAGATTTAAGTTTTAAGGAAAACCTAGAGCCCAATGCACTTCATTTTTCTTCGCGTGCCGATCATTCAGGATTTGATTTAAATTTATCTACAAAACTGAGCTCTGCTAAGAGTGATGATGTTTTGCATATGCTCGATCAATTCTCTAAAACCCTAAGTTCAGAAACTTACGAGAATAAAATAACTGGAGTTCAAACTCACTACAATATGATTAAGCCTGAGTATTTGCCTAGTTTTCTAAAAACTCATTATGGGATTGAAATTGAAAAAGTAGATCAATGGTCGAAGAACGAACTAAAGAACCTACAATTATCCTTACGGTATATGCCCAGTTTTTATTTCAGCGATCGTCATCCACTGACGGGTCGAAAATATCGAGCGCCCGTAGGATCTGATGGAAAAGATTTAGAACTTCCACGTTTGCCAATTAAAAAAATTACAAGAACAAGTGTGAGGGGCACGGGCTTTGATGTGGCTTCTGGCACTTTTTTTATTTCTGAATTTGATCTCAAAGATGGCAGTACTGTAGATAGCGGTGGCGCTGGAACAAAACCCGATGAAGTTATGGGGTCCAAAAGTATCCAGCACGATGAAAAAATTTGGTATCAATTAGGTTCTGCTTTGTATCAGAGTATGCCTCAAAAATATCGACAAGGTTACTCTCGAAATGAATGGGAGACTAAAGGTTTCGATATTATTCCAAAAGCTCATGCAAAACTTGCCAACGATAAAGTTACAAACCCAATCGACGACTTTTCTACTTATTTTACTTATTATGTAAATCGTCGCGATTTGTTTGATAAATTATTGCCTGCAGATAGCAACGATCCTTTAATTCGAGCTAAACGTGATTTTTTTGTACATTATGTGTTTCATGGTCATGATATTTCCCGCGAATCTCTCGATCAATTTAAAGTTAAAGTTGAAGAGTCTGGAAAAGATTTATTAGCACCATCATGGAAGAGTGGTGGTAGTTTGGATATCAGAGTCGACGATAGCGATAAAAATCACGCAATACTTAATTTTAAAATCAATCATATTTTCGATTCTTCTCAAAACGAGAATATTGCTGGGGTGAAACGAATTGATTTAACTCTAGTTCCCTTGTTTAATTTAGGAACTGCGTGGGAAAAAAGAATTAGTATTGATCCCACTCGCGGGCTTGTGGATTCTGAATCAGGTTCATATATAAATAGATCCGACGCCAATAATACAGCAGGATTGAGAAAAGAATGGGGCGATCCCATTATTTTAGATAAAAGCGATCTTTCTTCCGGACTCTATGGAATTAAAGAAGTGCGTATTGTCGATGCCAACAATAATCAAAAATCTTATAAACTTTATTACAATTCAGTAAAAGCTGAAGAGTTTGCTAAAGGGCCCGTATATGGTTGGAATGCAGAGCAAACTAATCGTGCTCAAATTATAATGCTCAGTGGAAATCATAGTAGAAAAGAATTGAGTAAAAAGCTTAGCGCACGTTTTGATATAGATTCTAAAAACATGGGAGTGAAAGGAGTGACTCAAGAGAATTATTGGTCGCATGTGAGTGTCGAAAAGATTGGAGATGATCCTCGTGGAATTCTTTATAATGTAAAAGTTCCCAATGCCCTGTATGAAGAGACGGGGCCTTATAGTTTCACGCTTGAATTACGAGGAAAAAACTCTGAATCAGATATGAAATTAGGTATCGCGCGATATGAAGGACAACCCAATCAAGCCAAAAAATTACCCGATGGCAGCTCTGAATTTACAGTCTTAGTGCGAAGAAATTCCTTTATAGATGATACTTATACTCCTCGGCGTGCACTTTATTTTGATTCCTCAAATAAGATGAAGATTGTCGATCCTGCCGAAACAGAAGCTGAGAAAATAGCGGCTCAAAAACAAAGTATTGATTTTAAGGGAAGCTTGCCTGTCGAAAAACCTGATTTTGATTTAGCTGCTGGAAAATTAGAAATTAAAACAGATGCTTCAAAAGCCAATACCTATAACAGTGATAAAACTTTAAATTTGAATATTCCGTTGGGTGCAAATGCTAGAAGCATGGTCCAAAGAGGATATCGAATTGTTGGAAAAGCGATTCTAATAAATAAAGATACTGGTGAAAGCGTGGAGTCCTATATTGATATGGATGGGGATAGCGTCAATGAAGATGGCACTCAATTGGAGATTCCCGTGAATCTTCCTTCGAATTATAAGGCTGGAACCTATTATGCCAAGGAATTTAGGTATCGCGTTTTAAGTCCTGGTTTAAATAAAGCCGAGTTAAAAGATCTTTATCAACGCGGAATTCAAGTGGGCACTTACTCTGTAGAGTCATCATCAGTGCCACTTTCAAAGCATAATTTAAGAATAGATTTAAACCAGCTCACAAAAGATGAAAATGAAGATAAAATAAAGCTTAAGCCTAGAGAGGAGCCGCTTCCTTGAAAAAACTATTAATTTCCTTTCTTTTATCGGCTGAGCTTTTATCCAACATTGCTTGGGCTGATGGTCGCGATCCTGCCATTGTTGAGAAACCGTCCAATCCCTATGTTCAAGGGGCCTCTCAACTGACTGAAGAAGAAATTGCGGAGAGAGCTAATCTAGCTTACGTATTGGGCGGAGGAGGCGTACTTTTAACAGTTCTTTCCAAGGGATTTTCGCCCAAGGGCATTCTTAAAAAATATAATCAATCGTGGTCTGGCGTGAGTTCTGCTCTTAACCAGCTCGGAAATTTATCTACTGAATATGAGGCTACATTAAATTCTGGAAACGCCTACGATCATTGCAGGCCTATTTTAGAAAGAATTGAATTGGCTCAAGCTAAGCTTCGAGCATCTAAAATATTTAGTAATCACGAAAAACTAATTGAACGAATGCGAGCCAAAGGTTTTGAACCTTCCAATAGTATTTATGAGCAATATAGTGCGAGTAAGCCTATAGATTTCATAAATTGGAATTTACCTGCAAATAA
>CAZSSP010000058.1:0-9460 GCA_964609695.1 uncultured Bacteriovoracaceae bacterium | reverse complement strand
TAAAAATAACTCTCAATCAAAAAAATCAGCAAAAAAATCCAAGTAGCATTTCAGTTAATTTTGAAAACAAAACTCACAGCGCCATAAATATTTCTCTTGCTATGACACAAATACGAGAAGACGAATGCGGATCACTCATTTACGTGGCTCAAAAATTCTTTAACGGCCACCGCCAAGCCATCACCCTCATTGACCACAGCAAACGCAGCGAATCTTGCGAAGAAGCACCCGCCACTTGGGTTGTACAAGTTCGCGATGGAGAAGGATTCTGCGGCACCATGGACGGCGTTATGCTTATCAATGCCGAACCCACACCCGTTTATACCATTGCTCAAATAATCAACCCCATCCTAGACCGCTAAAAGACTTCCTCAAGAACTTCCATCCCCCACGCCCCCTTGAGCTTCCCCGCTCAAGGGGGTTTTTCTTTTGCAGCGCCGCCTTGATGACAAAGACCACTGAGCTTATCTTAGGTTTCCATGGGTGAATTTCAATTTGGCGTCGATAAATTAAGCACCGGCCTTGCCTTAGATTTGGCTCGAGGAAAGATTAAGGGCTCTTTCTCCAAAGCTAAAAAGAAAATTCAAGCGGCTGCTTCATGCATTGCCAGTATCACGAAAAACGGTGATGCCGTTTACGGTGTTAACACTGGCCTAGGCCCCCTTTGCACAACAAAAATAAAAGATACTGAGCTCCAAAAACTCCAGGACCATCTTCTTCGCTCTCATAGTGTTGGCGTTGGCGCTCTCATGCCCAAAGAAATTGTAAAAATCATGCTCGTGCTTAAAATTCACTCTCTCTCCTTCGGGCATTCCGGCGTTCAACTCGAAACATTAGAACGCTTAAAATATTTTTTAGACAACGACCTCATCCCTACAGTTCCATCACAAGGTTCTGTTGGAGCCTCGGGCGACTTAGCTCCGCTCGCGCACCTCTGCCTTCCCCTCATTGCACTCGGATTTTTTTACTCCGACAAAGGTCCCATCAAATCTTCTGAACTTCTTAAAAAACACAAACTCAAACCCATACTCTTAGCTCCCAAAGAAGGTTTGGCCCTGATAAACGGCACTCAATTTATCGCAGCCTATGCCGTAGCCGGACTGGAACGCTTAAAAAACTCTCTTGATTGTGCCGACATTCTTGGAGCCATTTCGCTCGAAGGACTTATGGGATCGGCCACCCCCTTCGACAAACGACTCCACGAAATTCGTCCCTTCAAAGGAAATCAGCTAGTCGCACATCGCCTTCGCTCCCTATTAAAAAATTCAAAAATACTTTCTTCACATATTGATTGTGATCGAGTTCAAGATCCTTATTCGATTCGTTGTATGCCGCAAGTTCATGGGGCCTCGAGAAACGCTTGGCTGCACTTAAAAGAACTTTGCGAAATTGAAATCAATTCTGTCACAGACAATCCTATCATATTTGAAAACGACGAAGTCTTAAGCGGAGGAAATTTTCATGGACAGCCCCTCGCCCTTTGCTTGGATTATGCCGTTATTGCCGCACATGAATTAGGAAACATTTCCGACCGAAGAACTTATTTATTGTTAGAAGGAAAACAAAAAGGACTCCCTGTATTTCTCATGAAAAATGCTGGCATCAATTCTGGCTTCATGATTCCACAATACACTTCGGCGGCCTTGGTCAGCGAAAACAAAGGTCTTTGCTTTCCTTCAAGTGCCGACAGCATCCCAACTTCAAACGGACAAGAAGATCACGTGAGCATGGGATCCATCAGCGGAAGAAGACTCATCACCGTAATCGACAATGTTGAAAAAGTTCTAGCCATAGAATTGCTTTGCGGATCGCAGGCTTTCGACTTTCGGCGCCCTCTCAAATCTTCTCCAATCTTAGAAAGCTGCCACCAACTCATCCGAAAACATATTGATCACGCCGAAGAAGACAGAGTCTTTGGTGATGACATCGAAAAAGCACGACTCTTAATTAACAGTGGAAAACTTCGCCAATGCTGCGATGAAAGCGCCCAAAAAAATAAAATAGACCTCAACGGAGAACACGATGAACTCTTCAGAATTTATTAAAAAATACGCCACTCATCCTCACTACGAAGCGCCAACGGGAGCTCAACTTCACGCTAAATCCTGGTCCACAGAAGCGCCCCTACGAATGTTTCTCAACAATCTTCACAAAGATGTGGCCGAAAATCCCGCCGAACTAGTTGTCTACGGTGGCACTGGCCAAGCAGCACGCAACCCCGAGGCCGCACGCAAAATCATCGAAGCACTTCTGAATTTAAACGAAGACGAAAGTTTACTCATTCAGTCTGGAAAAGCCGTTGGAATCGTCCGCACCCACCCCGATGCTCCAAGAGTTTTAATTGCCAATTCCAATCTTGTCCCTCACTGGTCCAATTGGCAGGAATTTCAAAAACTCAAAGAACGTGGCCTCATGATGTATGGTCAGATGACAGCTGGAAGCTGGATTTACATAGGCACTCAAGGAATCCTTCAAGGAACCTACGAAACTTTTGCAGAATGTGGACGCCAACACTTTAATGGAAATTTGGCTGGAAAACTTATAGTGACAGGAGGCTTAGGCGGAATGGGCGGAGCCCAACCCTTAGCAGCGACTCTTGCAGGCGCCACTTTTCTGGGCGTCGATGTTGACCCCAAGAGAATCGAAAAGCGAATTCAAACTCGCTACCTCGATAAAATGACCCATAGCTATGAAGAAGCCAAAGCTTGGATTCTCAAAGCAAAAGAAAACAAAGAAAATATATCCGTAGGACTGGTGGGAGATATTGGCGACACTCTAGAAAAACTTCTCAAAGACAATATCATCCCTGAAATTCTCACCGACCAAACTTCAGCGCACGACCCCATCTATGGATACGTTCCAAATTCACTAAGCTTAAAAGAAGCCGAGGAATTACGAAAAAAATCTCCCGAAGATTACAAAGCCCGATCGCTAAAAAGCATGGCTCGACATGTTCACTTCATGCTCGAACTCAAAAAACGCGGCTCGATCACTTTTGATTACGGAAACAATCTTAGAGAATTTGCCCGTCAAGGTGGAGAAGAACACGCATACGATTTTAAAGGTTTTGTGCCAGAATATATTCGGCCTCTTTTTTGTGAAGGAAAAGGCCCTTTCCGATGGGTCGCACTTTCGGGCGATCCTCAAGACATTCACACAACTGATGCTGCACTCATCGATGCCTTCCCCGAAAACAAAAGCATGATTCATTGGCTTAAAGAAGCGCAAAAGAAAGTGGCCTTTCAAGGCTTGCCTGCTCGAATCTGCTGGCTAGGTTTAGGCGAGCGCGAAAAAGCGGGATTAATTTTTAACAAACTTGTTCGCGATAAAAAAGTCAAAGCCCCCATCGTCATCGGGCGCGACCACCTCGACTGTGGATCTGTAGCCTCACCCAACAGAGAAACCGAAGCCATGCTCGATGGCAGTGATGCCGTTTCAGATTGGCCGCTTCTCAATTTACTCTCCAACACAGCTGGCGGAGCCACTTGGGTTTCCTTTCATCATGGTGGTGGAGTGGGAATGGGATTTAGCCAACACGCGGGCATGGTGGTTGTGGCCGACGGAAGCGAACGCGCCGAACGCTGCTTAAAAAGAGTTTTATTCAACGATCCCGCTATGGGAGTTTTTCGCCACGCAGATGCCGGATATCCCAAAGCCAAAGAATGGGCCCAAAAACACAAACTTGGGATTCTCACTTAAATGAAAAATCTCATCGGTCCATTTTCACAAGCTCTTCCCTTTCAAAAAGCTCCACTCAAAGGTCCCCTTAAAGACTCTCAATTGGAAATTATTGAAAATGCCGGAATTCTCTTTGAAGACGAAAATATTCTTGAAGTAGGAAACTTTGATAGCCTTCTTAAAAAAAATCTTGATTCAAAAATTAAGCGCATCGAAGAAGCCACTGTAGTGCTTCCAGGATTTATCGATGCCCACACTCATCTCTGCTGGGCTGGCTCAAGAGCAGCCGATTATTCAGACCGAATCAATGGAGTGCCCTACGTTGAAATCGCCAAACGAGGTGGAGGAATTCAAGATTCCGTTCGAAAAACTCGTGCTGCAAAAAACGAAACTTTAGTGGCCAATATTTTAGGTCGCCTTGAATACTTAAATCTCAACGGATGCACTACTGTTGAAATAAAAAGCGGCTATGGCTTATCCGTTGAAGAAGAGCTTCGCCATTTAAGAGCCATCAAAACCGCATCACGACACCCCTCCGTAGACATCGTTGCCACTTGTCTTGCCGCACATGTTAAACCCTTTGACTTTTCGGGATCCGAAAAAGATTACCTAGACGCAATTGTTAAAAAATTACTCCCCACCCTCAAACAAGAAGGCTTATGTAAACGAGTCGACATCTATGTAGACGATGGAGCTTTCGACGTGGCCACGGCAAAAACATATCTTCTTGAAGCTAAAAAATTAGGCTTTGAAATCACCCTGCATGCCGACCAATTCAAAAATGGAGGCTCGCAATTGGCCGTTGAATTGAATGCGCAAAGTGCCGACCACCTCGAAGCCAGTAGCGCTGAAGATATTAAACGACTCGGACAATCCAATTGCGTGGCCACAGTTTTGCCAGGCGCAACTCTAGGTCTCGGTCAGCCCTTCGCTGCGGCAAGAGCCCTGTTGGATGCAGGTGCTTGCCTAGCCATCGCCAGTGATTGGAATCCAGGATCGGCTCCAAACGGCGATCTCTTAGCTCAAGCCGCCTTCTTAGGTGCCGCTCAAAAACTAAGCAATTCTGAAGTTTTAGCAGGAATAACTTATCGAGCATCTCAAGCGCTCGGACTGAAAGATCGAGGCCGCATAGTAGCTAATAGTCTTTGCGATTTAGTTCTTTTTCCTTGCCAGGATTACCGCGAAATCCTTTATCATCAAGGACAGCTACGCCCTAGTGCCGTGATTAAAAGAGGAAGATTCAAGGATGTATCAGAAAACTGAACGCAGCCAATGGTCCGGACGAGTTGATAGTACAAATTCTCAAACTCAGAGATTTCATCAAATTATAAAATTTTTAGATCTCAGCGACTCTATTAAAAGCAGCTCATCAAGCACTCCCATTTCACTTTTGGGTTTTGCTTGCGATGAAGGAGTGCACCGAAACTCTGGCCGTCCCGGAGCCTCTAAAGGCCCAGAATTTTTCCGCAAAGCACTGGCCAATTTGGCCTGCCATAAAAAATTTGCTCTTTATGATTCAGGAGATGTGTTCTGTCCGGATTCTAATCTTGAACTAGCCCAAGAAGTCCTTGGGGAAAAAGTTTATCAATTGCTCGAAGCCAAATACTTTCCTCTTATTATTGGTGGCGGTCATGAAGTGAGCTGGGGTCACTTTAGAGGATTAGAGAAATTTCTCCGCAATAAAAAAGACAAAAAAATAGGAATTCTCAATATCGATGCCCATTTTGATTTAAGACCCTACCCCGAAGGACCTCACTCGGGTTCTGGATTTTTACAAATTGCAGACTACCAAAGACTCCAAGGACAATCCTTTCATTACATGGCCGTTGGAATTCAAGAAGCCAGCAACACCAAAGCTCTTTTTGAAACGGCCCAAAAGCTCGATGCAAAATATATACTTTCTGAAGATTGCCGCCCCTGGAATATTAAAAAGCTCGTCACGGAAGTCAGCGCCTTTATAGAAACTGTTGATTATCTTTATTGCAGCATTGATCTCGATGTGTTTTCGGCGCATCTTGCCCCCGGAGTGAGCGCCACTGCCCTCAATGGCATACACCCTGATTGCATGTTAGAAATTTTTCCTCTGCTTGCACAATCCAAGAAACTCATTAGCCTTGATATTGCCGAACTCAATCCTGATTATGATGTCGACAACCGAACTGGAAAACTCGCCGCCTACCTAACTTATAAATTAATTAACTTACTAACGAGTTAAGCAACTTATAATTTCAACATGTGGAGTTTGAGGGAACATATCAAGAATTTCTACATTCTCTACTTTCCATTTTGATGCCGCTAAAGATTTCACATCTCGTGCCCATGTTTCGGGAGAACATGAGATATAAATAATTTTCTCTAATTTTGGTAGTGCCTCAACCCAAGACTTAAGTAAATCGAAACCCTCTCTAGGAGGATCGAGCAATAACACCCGAACCTCAGTCATTAAGCGCTTAACACGATCCAAAGTATCCGCTTCAAACAAATCCTTGGCATAAACTTTTGCAGAAGGACAAAGCTCTTTTAGTTTTTCACAAGCCTTGGCATCAGATTCCATCAAATGAAGCTCTGAAGGATTCTTTGCCAGTAATTCTTGAGTTAAGTTTCCAGAACCAGCAAACAATTCCAAAACACTTTGAGAGTCTGGAAATTTTTCAATAATGAGATTCAATCTTTGTTTTAAGGTCTCATTTTGAGCTTCATTGACTTGTTCAAAACTAGCCTCTTTTGATTCGACTAAATTTTCAAGACTAGAATTCTCATTAATAAAGATTTCTTCCATGGGAGGATTTCTCTTAGGCTCGGGCAATGATGCTTTGAGATTATCAAATTTTTCCTGAAGATTTGGACTCAAAACCAAACACTTTTCCACCGGAACAAAGGCATGAGAATCCGCAGATAAAAAACCAAGTTTGGCGCCGGCTTTTTTAACATAGGCCCTTCGTCGATAACCCAATTCATTGGGAGCTTCAAAAATTTTAACATCCTCTTGCCAAAGATTTTCAGTTCGAAGCAATTCTTGAAACTTTTTTTTCTTCCAATTCACTTGAGAAGAATAATTCATCATCATCCAAGGACAGCCCCCACACTGTGTGGCCTCTTCTCCATGATAAACGCAAGGTGCCTTTCGTCTATCAGAGGATGTTTTTAAAATTCGATTGATTCGAGCCCTACCAAAAGTGGAATGAAAACTGAGCTCCTCGGCTAATACTTTTTCACCTGGGATTCCCCCAAAAGCGAAATAAACTTTTCCTTCTTTTGTTTTGAGCACACTTCGCCCATCCCAACTTAAATCATGAACGATGGCTTCAAATAGCATGCAGGACTTATAAGAGTCTCAGGCCTCGCTGACAAGTTGATTCAATTAAGCGGCGAGTTTCTTATTCTCAAAGCTTAAATCACGAGCAGGGGTTGTTAATCTTGCAAGCATAGTCTTCAGGGCACGCTTTTGAGCTTGCGAAAGACGCTTAAACTTTAAACCTAAAAAAGTTCCATGGACGCGCATCACTTCACATGGAATCTCTGTTCTCTCATCGATACTTATTGAAAAAGTTTCTCCGATTAAAGGCAATTTCATTTTTCTTTGGGTATCAATCAAAATACCAGAAATAGAGAGGTTACAGATTGGCAAGAAAGTTTGCGTGCGAAGCACTTTTATATAATGGCCACTTCCATCAAAACGAGGAGCTTGCTCCCACCATCTCAAACGCTTATTGAGGTAAGGAGTTCTAAACTGAGTGAACAATAAATAAGCGGGTAAACAAACCGCAAAAAGCACCAAGCGCTTTTCAAAAATTAAATTATAGGTAAAGAGTGAAGCAAAAGATGCCGCCGCAAAATAAAGTGAAAATCGACTGACGGCTAAAAGTCCGATGGCAGAGGCCCACGTAACTCCCAGCAAAAACCAAGTGCTAAAACTAAAGCCCCGAGCGTATGCCAAGAGCACACTCGGAGTGTACCAATCGGCAACATTCATTTGATAGAGAGTGACGAAGTAATTAATAAAGGGATTGATTATCAAAAATGCGCTCAATAAATATATGAGCGTAGGTTTTTTCGAAAATCCTATAACTGGAGAGGTTTCTCGCATACGTGTATTTCCTCAATACTTATTCTGCTATGGAAATCGGCACTTGGGCAGATAAATCTTAAAGAAGTTTTGGTTAAGAAAGTGTTTATAAAAATCTGAGGCAAGCTCGCCCTTCTAATTTGTGGTGCAGATGCCTCACAAAAGCTCTTAAGTATTCAAAATCACACGTGGCACGGACCGTGTATTTATATGTGTGTAACGCCAACAACTCTCAAAAAAGCTGAGCAGAACGTTTGCTGTGTTGTCCTCTCAAGAGAGAAAAGGAGACGCCTTATGAACTTAGCCAGAAAAGTCCAAGAACTCGAAGCTGAAATCACCAAGCTCCGCGGACAAGCTGAGCACGACGATCTCACTGGCTGTTTACGAAGAGAAGCTCTAGCGAGAATCCTCGATAGCAGAAGACGCTTTGGCTTACTCCCTCATAATATGACCCTAGTCATTGTCGATATTGACCACTTCAAAAAGATCAACGACTCCCACGGTCACCTCATCGGCGATGATGTGTTAAAAAAGGTTGCCACCCACCTGCTTCACCAAGCTCCCAACGGCAGCCTGATTTGTCGGATGGGGGGCGAAGAATTCGCCCTCCTCATTCCACGCTCTCTAACAGAAAGCTTTCAATGGATTGAAAACACTCGAAGAGCACTGGCTGAAACTTCTCTTAGAGTGGGACCCAACAAAGATATTAAAGTCACCTTCAGCGCTGGCCTTGCTGAATGGAAGAGCGATGATGATTTAAAAGTGGCCACAAAAGAGGCCGACACCGCTCTCTACGCATCAAAGAAAAACGGCCGTAACCAGTCGACACGCGCTTGGCAGTATTTCAATTAATTTCATACAACTCCCCAACCCCTCCCCAGCTGCCAAGCGTTTAGTCAAAGACCGAAGCTCAAGAAAGACTTCGGTCGAGCAGGAAGCTCACAAAGCCAAGGATGGCTTTCTTTTTATGATTATTGGACAATTCACTTAAAGAAATTCAAGTTATCTACGCTTAAAACATATGTCGTTATATGTACTGATAACAGCACCCACCAACTCTTTCTGACCCTCGGAAGGATAAGTGACATTGGTTACACAAGACCCTGTAGCAGTTTTAGCCAAAGTCGAACATCCAAAAACCTTTATTTTTTCGGTATCTATAATATTTTTTAAACCTTGTTGGCATTCGGGAGATATCGGAATATCAACCTCCCCTGTATATTTGTCCTGATTTATTCTTCCTGCAATTGGCACCTTAGCGAGCATTCCAGAGGAGGCCACAAGAGACTCAGGCTTGACTTGAGAGTTAGGATTTTCCATAGCTTCGATGACACTAAAATCAACTTGAACAATGCTTAAAGAAAATCGCTTTTCAATACCACTCTCATTATTTATTAGAGTGACCATATCATCTCTTTGTTCATTAGCGCCGTTCGAAGTTCCAATTACTATTCTTCTTGGTCCACTCGAAGTAGTTCCTCCTCGATTGGATACGGGGACCGCAGCAGGCTCCTCAGAAGAAGTAGGTATTACAATTCGTCTTACAGTTGGCGATACAACGTTGCTAGCTCCACTTGGAACTGCATGGCAAGGAATACGACCATTACAATTTTGAGAAAAACTAAAATCTGTATAGATGATCGCTATCATTATTAAACCCGTTCGCAAAAATAATTTTTGATAAGTTGAATATTTAAACATCGTTAAATTATCGGT
>CAZSSP010000057.1:0-9470 GCA_964609695.1 uncultured Bacteriovoracaceae bacterium | reverse complement strand
CTTCGCTTTGAATTCTATCGGAACTTCGATTCATCCAACTGATATGGGCGACACCCTTATGTCTGAGGCGTTCGATAGCTTGTTTAGCCATAGGGCCAGCGCCAACGACAAGTGCTTTTTTATGCACATAATTTTCGAAGAAATCGTCACTTCCATCAACTGCGACGTGCGCAATACTAACAGTGCCTAGATGAGCAAAACATTCTGTTCGAATTCTTTTGGCGACGGCTAGAGCTTGTTGAAAAAGTTTTAAAGTCGAGCCGCGGAGCCAATCTTGAGACACGGCTTCTTTAAAGGTTTCTTTAATTTGCCCAGTGATTTGCGTTTCACCTAAGACTTCACTTTCCAAACTAGAAGCCACTCGAATGAGGTGTTCAAGAGCTTGTTCAGAACTAAAGTATTTAGCTTTTTCGACATCTTTGAGACCTAGGCTTTTCCAATTGTCTTTGAGGGCTTGTAGGGGAATCTTATAGCCGTAGAATTCTATGCGATGGCAAGTGCTTAAATAAAATAGACTGGCTTCGTGATCCCGTTCGCGAAATTCTGAAAGCCATTCATTGATTATGATTTTTAGGCTTTCCTCATTCAGTCGAGCTTTTTCTCGCAGCTCTGCAGGATGTCCTTCGCGGGCACTGAAGCTTAAGCAAAAAAATGTGTCGCGATTTCGAGTTTCTGTCATCGCGCTAACCACGGAATATCAACGTGTCTTCCGTAAGATCCCGTTGAAGAGATGATGTAAATAAAAATGACGATAAAACAAAAGCTCAATATTAAATAACTTCTATAACGGAGAGGGTTGGCCTCACTAAATAAGAGCTTTAAAACAAAATTCATAAATAGAATAACAAACCATAAAATAAAAGAACCTATGATTTCTGGAGAGTAAAGCCATTTGAAACTCATCATGCTCTCAACGGATTCAGGTGTGTGTGCTTCGCGGAGTTGCAACCATTCACTTATGATTGCAAAAAAAAGTCCAAAGCCCCAACAGAGCATGGCGAAATTTAAGGAATAGCTTGAGGCTCTTGTTAGACCCTCAAGTGATGGAAGTGATTTTTTAAAAAAACGAGAATTTTGATTTCTCAGATTATATTCTTTTAATGTCCAGAGAAGGCTTAGAATCGAAAGTGTAAGAATGCTTCCAAAACCACTGGCTAAAAGGGAACCGTGCAAAACTTTGAGCCAATAAAGCCCGCGAGAATTCCAGGCAAAATCAAAGTGTTGGTAGATGGATGTTGAAATCAATGAAAACCAAGCACCCGCTAGAAAAACTAAAAAGTAGTGCAGGCTTTTTCGAAGTTTTTCGTCGCGAATGCGAAATAATAGAAATGAAATTAATAAAGCCGTTCCCCAAATAATGTTGCCTAGCAGCGAAGCCATTAGGGATTTGTTGAACAGTATATCCGTCAACCAAGGCAAAAGAGCTATGAGGAGCAGTGTCGTTCGCGTCATTGGCGTTGTAAAATTAGCATTTCCTTACTAAAGTAACCAGAACTTATGGCAAACATTTCTAGCGTAACTGACACTTCTTTTGAACAAGACGTTCTTCAAGCTAACGTTCCGGTTTTGGTAGATTTTTGGGCAACTTGGTGTGGTCCTTGCCGTGCGATGGCACCAAAACTTGAAGAAATTTCAACTCAATTTAATGGAAAAGTTAAGGTTGTTAAGCTCGATGTTGATGCTAATCCCCAGGTTCCTTCACAATTTGGGATTCGCGGTATTCCGACTTTAATTCTTTTTAAAGGCGGTCAAATGGTTGATCAAATCGTAGGCAACCAACCTCGCGAAGTTATCGAAGGCTTAATTAACAAAGCTATTTAATCCTTGGCTGATAATATTAGGCGCAGCCTCACTGCAAATCACGATTGTTTGATTGTTACAGTTGATGCTCAAGAAGTTTTACAAAATTTAATGTCGCAGTTGTCTGTGATGCCTTCGCCTATGTTGCATCTGGCTCAAGCTTGTTTGGGAGCCCTTTTAGTTCAAGCTATTAATGATCCTCAAGAAGAAGAAAAAATTGAATTGCAATGGATGACCGATGGCCCTTTTGGAACTCTTCACGCCAGGTCAGAAGGTTTAGGTAAGGTTCGTGGAAACATTCAAAAGCCCGAGCTGATTCTGCCGAACTTAGAAAATTCTTTAGGTCAGGGGATTTTTCAATGTCGCAAGACTAAAGATTCTTTAACGTCTCAAGGTAATGTGGCCTCACAGGGTTATGTGAATTTAGATTTGCAAGAATACTTTCAATCTTCAGAGCAAAAAGTCTGTGGAGTGGGTTTGAGTGTTCATTTTTCTCTCGACGAAAATTCTCCTAATAAAAATAATCCTGTAAAAATTGATCGAGCTTTAGGTTACTTGCTTCACTTATTACCCAACGACAAAGGTGTCGATCCAAGACGAATAGAAGCTTTTGATAGACATCTAAAAAATTTGGGACCTATTTCGGAATGGTTGCTCGAAGGAAACTCTGAAAAAAGAACTCAAGTCATGGCTCATTATCTTTCTGGCGAGCCTAATATCAGGACGCTTCATTCTGAACCAGTAGTTTTGCACTGTTCCTGTTCGAAAGAAAAAGTGCTTCGAGCTATTTCATTATTAACGGCTCGAGAAAGAAATCATTTTCTAAAAAAAGACGATGAAAAAGAACCTGATTATGAAGTTCGATGCGAGTTTTGTTCGAAGCTTTATAAAGTTTCTCCAGCTGAAGTTCGAAATCTCTTTAGTTAAGTGTAAAAATAAAACTAATTGTTGGGCAGGGATGCGACTTTGTGTTCTTGCGCCATTTTCTTTTCGTACCATTTTTCAATAACGGCTTTGACCATGGGGCCCGCTTGAACACTTCCACCACACTCGTGCATACCAAGAGCTGCTACAACAATTTCAGGATTTTCAGAGGGAGCATAACCTACAAACCAAGCATGGTGTCGTTTGTTGAAGGGTAATTGCGTGCAGGGTTTAAATAATTCTTCTCGAGTGAAAGACATCACCTGTGCTGTACCACTTTTTCCACTGATATGAAGTTTTTCGCTACGAACTTTGTTGTAAGCAGTTCCATGAGGATCGTTCACAACATCAGACAGTCCTAACTGCACAACTTCACGGTGTTCAGGCGGAATTTCGTGAACATGGAGAAGTTCGGGACCATATCTTTTAATCACTTCTCCACTTGGAGAAACTACTTTTGAAACTAAGTAAGGTCGGTAGTTTTTACCGCCATTGGCAAAAGTAGCATAGGCGCTAGCAAGTTGGAGTGGAGTGACCAAGTTAAATCCTTGGCCAATAGCTGAAGAAAGTGTTTCACCTTGGACCCAAGGTTTCCCGAATGTATTTTGCTTCCATTCCTCAGTAGGAAGTAGTCCTCGTGTTTCACCATCGAGTTCAATTTTTGTAGATTGTCCCAAACCAAAAAGACGAGCTTCCTCAGAGATTTGGTTGATTCCCAATTTGGTGGCCAGGTAGTAAAAATAGACGTCGCAACTTTGCCGAATTGCAGTTCGCATGTTTACAGTTCCGTGACCTTCTTTTTTATGGCAAGAATAAACACGATTTCCGAGTCGGAAGTGCCCTGGGCAAAAGACGGTGGTTTCAGGCGTGACGACTTTTTCCTTAAGAGCGGCTAAGGCTGTAAAAATTTTAAATGTGGATCCTGGAGGAAAGTGATCTTGAATAGACTTATTTCTCAAGGGGCCGTAGGGATTCTTCAAATAACTTGTCCAAAGATCGGACGCTCTCATGCTGAGCTCTCCGGGATCAAAACCAGGCATGGAATGCATGGCAAGCACTTCCCCGGTGCGAGGGTCCATGGCAACCACGGCCCCCATTTTTCCGTCGAGAGCTTGAGCTGCCGTTTTTTGCAAATCGAGATCGATTGTTAAAACTAAATTATTTCCAGGTAAGGGTTGTTCAACAGCATTGAGAATTCCGGCCAAAGATTTTTGAGTTTCGGAATCTCCCAATCGTCTACCGCGAGCATTCACAACTACATAACGATATCCATCTATACCTCGAAGATACTTCTCCCATTTTCTTTCGAGTCCAGAGCGACCTACCCAATCTCCAAGTTCATAAGAAAGATTTTTCTTTTGAAAGATTTCGAGATCGTCTTTATCGACTTCTGCTAAATAGCCCAACATATGGGCGCCAACTTTGTTGTCTATATATAGTCGTCTGTTATTGGGGAGAATTTCAACACCTGGCAACTCTGAACGTTTGTTTTCTATTCGTGCCACAGTATCCCAGGATAAATTTTTGGCTAAGACCAGAACTGAAAATTCTGCTTGAATTCTTCGTTGTTTGTGAAAATTTCTAACTAAATCTTCAAAGGGGATTTTAGACACTAGAGAAAGCTTTTTTAGTATTTCAATATTGTCGCGATTTCTACTGGGTAAAAGGGCTAAATTTAATTGAAGCCTATTATCGACTAGAAGGTTCATGTTTCTATCGAAAACGAGTCCGCGGGTGCCAGGTATTTTTTCTTTTCTCAATGAGTTTTGTTGTGAAAAGAGTTTATAGGTCGGGCCTAGGTAAACTTGTAGATAAAGTAAGCGCAACGAAAAAACTAAAAAAACCACCACAAGACAATAAACAAACCAAGGAAGTTTTTTTTTGTATTGGTCGACAGTTTCTTTTTGTCCCAACATCATAAATTAAATTTCCTTAACCCTTATAAATAGGGTTGAGATCGTTGCTATTACGATTTTCATGTTCGAAGTAATCATCCCACTTTAAAAGTGCAGGGTAAAGGGCCCAGGCCGACACGGCAATAAGAGGGATCCCAAGAATGGTATCAGCAAGAAAATGTCCGAAGCTGAGAGAGTGTTTCTCAGAACTTAGTAATATCCAAGTCAGGGTTTTTGAAAAAGTGTGGGCGGCAATATTCAACCAAATAAAAGCAGGTCGTTCTTCCATGGCAAAAGTTTCAACGAAGAATTTAATGGTCAGAGCTGTCCAAACAGACACGCATACAAATAATGTGGGATCATACCCGATGTGTGAACTTCCCATATAAGCTAAGACAGCGCTATGAAGAGCTACTTTGGGCCAATCCCGAGTGTAAGCAATATAAATAATAAATATAGGTAGAAGTTGAAATGCGAAAAATCGATTGATGAAAGCTATTTCTAGGCTTTGTTCTAACCACAAAAATATAAGGAGTATCGGCCATTCAAAAATTCGTTTTTGATAGGTGTTCAAAGGGCCTCTCCCAGTTCGTCATTTTGCTGAAAGAGGAGAACGTTAACATCTTCAAGTTTTCCTAAATCGACAGACAGTCTGAGTGAGGCTTCTTGGACGACTCCATATTGCGGTCGTTTGATTTCTATAATTTGACCGACCATGAGTCCTTTAGGAAAAATTCCATCGAGACCGCTGGTGATTACGCTGTCACCTACTTGCACATCTTCAGATCTGTCGAGATATTTAAGTCGAGCTTTGAGCTCATCGCCTTGTCCTTCAACGATCATTCTGGCTCTTGATCGTTCGATGAGTCCATCTAAAGTGTGTTGAGGGTCAATGGCCGTGAGCACCGCTGCAGTTTTTTTGAAAAGTTTGTGAATGTGTCCAATCACTCCGTGTGGGGTGACAACAGGCATGTTTTCCTTAAGTCCCTGATCGCGTCCTGCATTGATGTAAAAAATGAAAGCTTCAGGGCTCGAGTCATAACCAATTATTCGAGCGGCTTGAGATTTAATAGGATTGTCTTTGTTAATTTTTAAAATTTCTTTGAGTCGTTCGTTTTCTTTGGAAAGCTCGGAGAGCTCTAGAATTTTCTTTTTGAGATCTTGGTTTTCTAGATTTAATTCGCGATTGCGTTTTTCGGTGTTAACAAGAGCTAAATAATCGTCCCACAAGTGAACCACTCCACCTGAAAGATTTTTATTCAATGAGGCCACAGGATGGATGATGTATGTCGATAAGAGCTCGTCGAAATGGATGCGTGGCAAACTGAACTTTTGCGAAAGAAAAGGAATGAAGGGAATAAGAAATAAAAATAGGATAAAACCCTGCTTTTTGTAACGACGCCAAAACTTGTTGTAAAACATCACCCTGAATCTATTCTAAGGGTTTCTTTTTAAAAAGAAAAGTTGAGTTGACAAGAACTATAGATGAACGATTATAGGGAGATGCTCGAGATCATACGTCGTCACCGAAGTATTTTTTCATCAATTTTCGTTATTGCCGCAGTAGGAATGGTAATTTCACTGTTTGGAACAGGAAGTGGCGGTGGAAGCGGTGGGAGTATTTTAAACCCTGGAGTTGTAGGAAGGGTTTTAGACGAGAAAATCTCCTATATGGAGTTCACAAGAACTCTTTCGTATCGATATGAGCAGTCTCAAGCCTATTTAAAACAACAATTGGGCGATAAAGCCAATGATCCTAACATGCGTCAACTTTATGAGAAAATCCTCATGGCACAACTTAACCCCGCTTATTTGCTCGAACAGAGTTTAAAGGAGCGTTTTGGGCAAGCACAAGCTAGAAAGTTGGGCTTTAAAGTGCCTGATTCAGCGGTTAGATACTCGCTTGAAAAGGAAAAATTTTTTCAAAAAGACGGTCGTTTTGACCCCTTAACTTACAAAGAAAAAGTGGCTCGCCCTGGAGAGTTTGAAGACTCTATAAGAAAGAAGCTTCTCGAAGACTCTATGCGTTACGGATTGAGTCTCCCATTTTCCATACTTTCTCAAGAGGAAATTAAGGAATTAAGCGCAGCTAAGCAGGCTAGGGTTTTTGAAATCCTGACAGTGGATTTAGAAAGAATGAATTATAAACCCAATCTTCCTGAAAGTGCGAAAAAGGAAGCGGCGGCCAATCCTCAGGTGAACACTGAATTAATGGCTTACTTCCAAAAACACAAAGCTCAGTATGAGCGAGATGCTCAAGTGCATGCCAAACATATTTTAATTACTGAAAAGGAAGGCGGCCAAAAGAAGCTTGAGTCTATTCGTGAAGAGATTGCTGCTAAAAAAATTACTTTTGAAGAAGCGGCTAAAAAATACTCTATAGATAAATCCAATGCACCTAAGGGTGGAGATTTAGGGTTTTTTGATTCTAAGCAAATGGATCCAAGTTTTTCTACTGCAGCCTTTGCATTAAAAAATCCTGGAGATGTTTCGGCAGTTGTTAAGTCGGCTTTTGGCTATCACTTGATTCAACTTGTGGCTCGAAACGAAGCTGTAAATAAAACATTCGAACAAGTTAAAGATGAAATTTTAGAAAATTATTTAAAAGATAAACTCAAAAGAGATTATGCGACTCAATTATTACAAGGAGCTTTGAATTCTAAAAAAGCTCTTAGTTCAGCTGAAGAGAAAAATCTTGGAACTTCATGGAAAGCCCTTGGCCCATGGACGGCAATGGATGAGCGACTTGGAAATATTTCAGTGACACAGTTGGATGTAAAAGAGCTTTTAGCTACAAAAGCTAAAGGAGATATGTATCCTCGCGTGATTCCTGAGGCTGAGACTATCTCACTTTTGAGGCTATCAGAGATAAAAGAAGCTCAAGTTAAACCTGATGAATTGAGGGCAGAAAAAGCCACTCAAGCTTTAGATTACTACTTAGATTCTAGCTACCAAGAGCTTGAAAAGAAAAAGAAAATCTATAGAGCTGAGAAGGTTTTATCGCAATTGCAAGCTCAGCTTCAAAATGGATTACCACAAGAATAAACTTAGCTCGCTTTGTTTAAATTAGCTCAGAATTTTGACGCCTCGCCTTAGGATTTGTTCTATATAATAAGGCTATGTCGTCTTTCCTGGGGTTTGCCATTTTTATTTTGAGTCTGCCAAGTGCTATGGCTTTTGGAAATATCAACAAACTTCAACAAGACTCTAGTGCATCGAGGGATATTGGAGAATCAGAAGTTCAATATCAGTTCAGAGTTGTTGAAAATAACCCAGCGTTGCTAAAAGTGAATCGCAATGATTCCACTCAAATTAAAGCCGAAGATATTCAAGTTTATGTAGAAAAAAGCAAAGTGCCAGGTTACGAGCATCAAGAAGGAACTACTGTTCCACTTACTGAAACTCCTTATTACAAAAAATCTAAATAAATATTTTCTTATTTTATTCGCTACTGCATCCAAGGATTTTTCTTATTTCAGCGGAAGATAGTTTTATGATTTCTTCGGGAGTTAGTGTGTGTAAGTTTTTGTTCTTACGTTTTAAATCAATAATGGCTAAGTCGCTTAATGAATTTGCTCCCAATATATGCAATTGAGGTCTTTGTGAAGCAGCCGCTACTCTAGATTGATCAATGACTGTAACGTTACCCCCCGATGTAATTAAAGCGTGGGATTTGGCAACTATCTGCTGAGTTCTTTGAGACCAATCTTTTGAAACATAGGCAATGGATTTAATTTTTGGATTAAGTTCATCTAATTTCATTGACTCAGATGTGACAGCAATAAAATTCACTTTGTCTTTACCATCTAAGTTGTGGACCATAGTTTCAAATGCAGGAATTTCATTAGAATGAACAGGATCGTTTCCAGCCGTAGAATAAAATAAATTGTTTTTAGAAGCTAACAGCGCTTCATTGATGTGGTTTAAAGCTTCTTCTGTTTTTGTTTTAATTTCTTGTCCTTTATTTTTGAGATCAACTGAGGTTTTTGAAAATTGGCTCCATCCAGAAAATGCGATGACTCGAGGATTTTCTCCTAGAGAATTGATGTCAAAATCAGGGCTAAAAATGTTCATGTTTTGGTGACCATGTTCGGAAAGTTTTTGTAATTGCTCACCAACATTGTTGTTTAATTGAAAGGTTTTGTTGATTTCAACTGCGGCTTCGCTTCCAGATTTTACAATTTTAATTCGTTCAGGGTAATTTTGGACCAAGACTTTAAAATGTTCATCATCTTTTAGTGCTTGAGCTGTCCCACCCACTTTATCATCGTCGATAACTACCAAGAGCCCTTTGGGGTTGTAATTTAAATACTGCTTGGCTTCAGTCATGGCCTGTCCTCCGCCACCAAGAAGAACCATTCCATCGCTGTGGCGTAACATGACTTGCGTTTCAGAGCCGAATTTTCCAGTAGAGGCAAAAACGTAATTGGCTGGAGCCGCTTTATATTTGTATCCACCGGCAGAGGTGAATGAAAGCACTTCAAATCCCATTTTCATAGCCATTGGGTGTGCCATTCCAACTCCACCGCCGTAGCTAGAGTCTATTCCTCTTTCTCCCATGGTTCCACCAGAAGCAATCATAGCTTTCCCAGAGGGAATTGTGGAAAAAAGACCATTGAGATGAGTGGCCACTTGAACATTTTCAGTAGGGTTTAAGTCACGAGAGTAAGTGACTAATGAAATGACTGGACCGTGAGATTGTTTGAGTTGTTCAATCACATCTGGATCGAAAATAACACTGACCCCTTTGCCAGTAATTTTTTCATGTTTTTTTAATTCGTTAATAGATTTTCTTTGGTCGTCTAAAGTTTTAGGAGAGTCAGCAGGGCTTGTAACCAGTCCAAGGGCTTG
>CAZSSP010000056.1:5225-9606 GCA_964609695.1 uncultured Bacteriovoracaceae bacterium | reverse complement strand
TTCCGGCTTCTTTGATATCGCTAATTTTGGAGAACTCTGAGTAACTCCCAGGGGCAAAAGTATCTAGCGCTCGAATACGTTCGGCGATTTCATCAAGGTTCACATCGAGGGCTTCATAAAGCTTTTGAAAAAAAACATGGAGAGGTTCAAAAAAAGGTCCAGTCACATTCCAGTGATAGCCTTTAGTCTTCAAAGAAAGAATGGCGATGTCGGCCAGTATTGATGAGAGATTTTCAGCTACAGAGTCGTTTTTTGATTTTTTTGCCATATAAGAAATCCTTACTGAGATGGAAACTTCACTATTATGGAGCGGCAGACGAGCTTCGAACTCGCAACCCTTAGCTTGGAAGGCTAATACTCTACCAATTGAGCTACTGCCGCGCTTTTTAAAGTGAATAGCATGTTATTGGGTTCTCAGGCAATGGGTTGACGAGGCAAGTTAAAAGTCGTACTTTTCTTGAAATTCCTGCGCCCAAGTAGCTCAGTGGTAGAGCACTTCCTTGGTAAGGAAGAGGTCGTGGTTTCGATCACCATCTTGGGCTCCAATCAAATGTTCAGAGGGGTTAGTAGATGAGTCCTTGGATCAATTATCATCATTTGTATTATTTTAAAGCAGTGGCCGAGGAGGGCAGTGTCTCGGGTGCGGCTAAAAAGCTTCGTATAGGACAACCTACGCTGAGTGCCCAATTAAAGTTATTTGAAGAGACTTTGGGCGTTCAGCTTTTTGAAAGGCAACATAAGAAACTCATATTAACGGAACAGGGAAAGCTGGCTTTAGATTATTCGAAAAATATTTTTAAAATGGGTTCAGAGATGTATGAAGTGCTTCATGATCGTCTCAAACCACTCAAGCCCACTTTGCACTTAGGGGCACTAGATTCAGTACCAAAACAAATTGTTCTTCAGTTGGTGAAGCAAGCTTTTAAAATTTCTCCCTGTCAGGTGACGCTTTCAGAGGGAAAGTTTTCAGAATTGTTACGTGAGCTTCAGTCTCATAGAATGGATATGGTCCTTACTAATTTTCTCCCCTCTGGAATGGATGGGCGAGCTTTATTTCATCGCCTAATAACCAAGAAAAATATTGCATTTTATGGAGCTCCAAAATTCAAAGGATTGCGTAAGAATTTTCCAGAGTCTTTATCGGGTCAACCTATGATTTTACCAACCTATGACAGTAAAATTCGTGAAGACCTCGACCATTGGGCAAAGGTTCATAAGTTAGAGTTGAATATAATTATTGAAAGCCAAGATATTGCTGTCAAAAAATTGATGGCCATAAATGAAATGGGAATTATACCCACGGCTTCACACACAGTAACGAGACAAATTTTAAGTGGCGAGCTAGTGGAACTAGGTGTTCTTAAAGGAGTTTCTGAGGAACTCTATCTACTTACTGCTCAACGTAAAATTGAGAACGTCATTGCTTCAAAATTAATGCAGCTTTTCAATGTATAGTTTTATGCGATGTAAGTGAGTATTTTTATCTATTTTAACAATTCATAAATACACCGTAAAGTAGTCTTATTGGGAATCTTTCTCAATAAAGACAACAACGGAGGGTTTATGATTTCAGAAAAGAAAAATGCTCTAAAATCACTTATTGAGTCGTCTGGAGGTGTTCATTTAACTGCCTATGTTGAAAACACCGGAGATTTAGAGAAACTTCGCGTCCAAGTGGCGGATGCTTTGAAGCTTGCATCAGTCAATATTCAGCCAGTGATGTCGAGGCTTGAAAGAAAAAAGTTTCTAAAACCCATACGAACTTTTATGGAGGATTCTCGATTATTAGAAACTCTTAAAGGGAATATTGGAATATTCAGAACTCAAAACTCGTTTAGAGTTTTACATATACCCATTAACGTCAGGCATTGTTGTATTGTCGCCAATAGTTTTCATGTGAAACCTCTATTGAGCTGGCTTCAGGTCGATCGTGATTTTATTTTAATTGGCATCGATAAGGGTGCTGTTCATTTATACCAAGGAAGTCAATATTCTTTAAGACATGTTGATTCGATGACCTTTGTCTCTGAAAAAAAGAGCAAATATTCAAAATATGTTTTTTGGAAAAAGAAAAAAAATCAAACTTTTAAAATGGAAGACGTCGCCCAATGGATAGAAGATTGGCTTCCGCAAGTGACTAAATCTTCTAAACCCAAATTGTATATTGCAGGGAAAAAAGACTTAACAGACGTTTTGAAGTTCGAACTTTCTTATAGAAATATTTCAAATAACCTTAGCTGGGATTCTTTTGAGCCTAAGTATCTGAGTAAAATATGTTTTGAAATTCGAGAGGAACTTTCGTTTATGGCCCAGCGAACTTTGGAAAAATCATTTCTTGAGTTTCACTATGCTAATAAATTGGAAATTGCTGAAAACAATATATTTGATATTGCCAAGGCAGCCGTTCAGGGACGTGTGAGAAAATTAATGATTGCAGATGATGTGAATATATTTGGAAAACTAGATAAAAAAACAGGCGAACTTGAACTTCATCGTTTTGATTTAGATCATGAAGACGATGATTTGTTAGACGATTTAGCCCAGTCGGTATTGTTTAATGGCGGAAAGGTAGTGCTGTCGCCAAAATCTGATGTTCCAGGTGGAAATTCAATTTTGGCAATATGTGAACCTATTGATCCCGTCTTGCCCAAATATCAAAAATCTGTCCGATCTACGTCCCTGAAACCCGCTTATGGGTAAATAAAATAAAAATCGTAAGTTAATATAAGGAGACATTATATGATTAAGGTAATTTTTAAAAACTTAGAACGTTCTGAATTAGCTAAAGAAGCTGTTGTCGAACGACTTGAAAGTATATCTGATAAATTTCCAGAGCTTCATAAAACAAAAATAAATATGACTCTCGAAATGCAGAATTCCCCACATCAGGCTGGTCCTGATTTGTTTACCGTAAAAGCATTTTTACAAGGAGGTAAATATTCGGGGATTCGTTTAGAGAAATCGGCCTCGAGTCTTTATGTGGCTTTAGCCGATGTTGTTGATCATATCTTAGAAAGATTGAATAGGTTCGGAGATAAGGAACGAGTTAAAAAAAGACAATCTGAGCGAAAATTCAATACGATACTTGTGAGAACTTAAAGCATAATAAAAAGTCATGAATTCGATAGATTTTATATATTATATCTGAGCCTAGTTCTTCTGTTAGTTTCCATATTAGGACAAGAAGGAGAATAGCTATGGGAACTAGGAATACAAATGCAGTCTTTGGAATTCTGAAGAATAGGGGGCAAATTGAGATGGCCGTAGATGAACTTAAGGAAAATTTTTTTAGAAGTTCGGACATCTCTATTTTGCTTCCTTATGAATCTAACTCAAAAAATTTTGTTTACTCTAAAGCTACAAAATCTCTCGAGGATGCTAGTGCGGGAGCAATAGGGGGTTCTTTTATAGATAATCCATTAAGTTGGTTGAGCGGAGTGTGTTTAATTACAGTGCCGGGCATCGGATACTTAGCCGCAGCTGGTCCCATTGCTTCGGCTGTCGTGGTGGCTGAAACTGATGGGCCTTTGAGTGCTTTGAATACAGCCCTCAAAGCATTAAAAATCCCAGAATATGAGGCCAAAAATTATGAGAATTTTATAAAAAATGGCAAGGCATTGATGTCAATACATGTGGATTCACAAGAATGGTTTAGGAAAGCAAAAGATTTATTAGATTCTTATAGTGCAAGTCATATGTGTTTAGTTGTGGATGACTATGAAAATGAAATTTTATGGGAAACGCCCAATTCTGAAAATTATTATGCACCGTTTTTAGCTTAGCTTTGATTTAGTTTTTAAATGATAAATTTAAATTGTGTGAGCGCAAAAATAAAGAGCAGGGTAGGTGGCTACCCATGCAAATAAAAATCGATTTAAGCCAAATAAGTAAATGTTAAGTGCGTGAAACGATGCTCCGATGATAAGAATTTCCATTTTAAAGTCTGTAAAAAATAAAAGGAATGGGAAGAAAATTTCAAAAAGCATAATTGTCCATGACAATAAAATTAAAAGGACTTTGTAGGGGCTTAGCGCTTTGATGCTTTCAGGAATTTGATATTGGCTTGATCTTAGAAAATCCTTTAATGCGCTTCCATTCCACCAACTGCTTTCCTTTATTTTTACAAAGCCACCGATGAAATAGGAAAATGAACTTTGAATAGCAATGTACCAAAGAACGGCTACTGGAGCCTTTTGGTGATCTTTGAAGGTGATGGCGATAACTAAGGCTCCTAAAACTAGCAAGGTCATTGAATCACTTCCCCCGTTAAAAGATCCCCGCCATCTAAGGCTTATCAATAACGTGACGGCGAAGAGTAGGGAGATCGTGATGAAATCAGAAAAAAAGAATAAGTTAATAGATAATATGAATTGAAGAGCTA
>CAZSSP010000056.1:0-5125 GCA_964609695.1 uncultured Bacteriovoracaceae bacterium | reverse complement strand
TGTTCCTACAAAGCGCAAAAAGCTCAATTACCCATATCAGTAGATGCCTCTCGAAAAATATCATTCGTAGAACTTCGTGAAACTCTTTTTCGAGCTAATTGCGTATCTTGTCACTCAACTTATGTGAACTATGCTTCAGTAAAAGCAGATTTATCGGCAATAGAAGCCGCCGTTTATTCGGGAAGAATGCCGAAAGCTAAAGCAGCCTTAAGTTCGGCACTTCAATCCGATTTGAGGTCGTGGGCTCTTGCGGGTGCTCCTGAATTTTTGGATGCTTCATTACCTCCGGCTTCAACGCCTGGCCCTAATCCTCTTCCCCCTGATGAAGGAAGTAATCCACCTAGCCGACTCAGTTTTGCAAATTTAAAAAGGCAAATTTTTGAACCTTTTTGTATGGGTTGTCATTCACAATTTGAATCATATTCAAACGTAAAATCTCAAATAGATAAAATAGAATTAGCAATAACTTCAAATAGAATGCCAAAAGGAGCTACTCCTTTATCTCAAGAATTAAAGAATTTGTTGTCTGAGTGGAAAAGTGTTGGAGCTCCAGATGGCTCGGGTGAAGCGCCAAAACCACCTGAACCTTTGATTCCCACTTACTCATCCATAAGAAAGAACATTTTTGCGGCTAAATGTATAATGTGTCATTCGCTAAAAAATCCATCTGATGGAATTGCGCTCGATTCTTACGAAGCCATCGTGAATTCAGAATTAATTGATAGAAGACGACCATCTCGTAGCGAAATCTACGAGGTGTTGGAAGAAGGTGAAATGCCGCCTTTAGGTCGAGGCATTGAAGCTACCACTGAGGAAGAGCGGAGCGTAATTCTCGAGTGGATTCGTCGAGGCGCTCCAGAATGAGAGATTTTAGTATGAGTCATTATAATTTAACAAAACATAAACTTCTAAAGATAGGAATGTTGACAAGTGTTTGGATGCTAGCCGCTCATAGCTTTGCATCTACGTATGTATCTAAAGCCAATTCTGGTCATGTCAGTTTTCTTGCCATTGGTAGTCCTTCCTTTTTAAAAATTGAGGGAAAAGGAAGTGGAACAGAGGGAACTCTTGAAGTCACAAGTGGAAAAGCTAAGGGTAGTTTTTCATTCGAATTAGCTAGTCTTGATACAGGAATTGACACTCGAAATGAACATATGAAGGAGAAATATCTTAAAGTCTCTCAAAATCCTAAAGCCGTTTTGAAATTAGAAGAAATTAAAACTTCTAAGGGGTCTATTGTTATAGGGGAAGGTTTGGGGAGCGGACAGTTTAAGGGACTTTTAACTTTAAACGGTGTGACTAAAGCTGTTGAAGGGACTTTAGAGGGATCTAAGAGTGAAAAGGGCGGAGAAAATTTAAATGCAAAGTTTTCATTAAAACTTACTGATTATGGAATTGAAATTCCAAGTTTTGCAGGAATTACTGTAGCTGATGAAGTTAAGTTAGAAGTGGTTACGCAACTTGAAAAAGGATCTATCTAATGAAGACTTGGACGGGAATTCAGTTAAGACAATTTGTAGTTTCTTCTTTGTTAATACTCTGTATTCCCGTCCACTCTTTTCCGGAGTTTATCAGGCATGGTTATGTGAATTGCATGTCTTGTCATGTATCTCCTTCTGGGGGTGGGGCATTGACTTCGTATGGTCGAGAAATTTCGAAAGAGGCCTTAAGTCGATGGAGTGCAAAAAACGAACATCATTATTTGCAAGGAGCCATCAATCCCTATGAGAGTCCCGCTTGGCTTTCGTCTTTTGGTGGAGATTTGCGGGGAATTCAAATTCATAGAGAAAATCGTTATATGCGTGAAGGGCGTTGGCTTTGGATGCAAGCTGAAGGCGAAGGTGGATTGGTTTTAAAGGGAATAACATTTCAGGTGGGTAGGGGTGTTGTTGAGCATAAGAGAAGACCTGTAAGTGATTGGAGAAAAGCTTATGTACTTATGCCTATTAAGTCTGATGTCTTTCTTAAAATGGGATTGTTTCAAGCGCAGCACGGTTTAAATATTGCTGAACACACTAGTTATATTAAAAATGATTTAGGTTTCACGCCAAAGAATGAAGTTGTGGCCACTGAATTTTCTTGGATTGAAGAAAAGTGGAATTATGTGGCCACCTTGGGATTGCCGTCTCATAAGAAAACTTCAACTTCATTGAGAAAAATTCAGACTCAAAATTTATCCTATGCTTTTGAGAATCGTTACAAGGTAGGAGTCGCGCAAAGTTTCGCCACAGAAGCCAGTGTTGGAGACTCGGCGACAGTGGGGGTTTTTGCGTTGCTTGGTTATAATAAGCAATTCTATTCACTCCATGAGATCGATAAGGTTTTTGAAAGCGATTCTCTGAGTCAGACTAAAACGAATGGATACATTATGTATCATAAGTTTGGGTATGAAATGACTCGAGGAATTCATTGGCAGTTCATATCAGAGCTCTCATACAAAAATTTAAAAGACTCTACATCGAGGAAGGATAGTTTGGGAACATCTTTGGTGTTTTATCCTAGACCCCATTTTGAAATTCAGTTGGCTTGGAACAGGAGGAAATTACGTTCCCCTGAGACACAGTGGACTGATTTGGCTTGGCTCATGCTTCATTATTATATTTAGAAAGGAAAGAGTTTATGAATATTTTAAATATTAGACGTTTTAAACATTTTTTAGGAATTGTGACATTAGTGCATTCAGTTTTGACGTGGGCTGATGGCTTTGTGGCCTATCAGATAAATTACGAATGTGTTTTAAAGGAATCCGTTCCAGATTTTAGTCGTTTTCCACGATTTAAAGATGGAGGCGTTGTCGAAGATTCTTTATTTGAGCCTAGTCCATTGTTTTACAGTGTGAATTTAGAGTCTAAGTATTATTTGGGTGTAGTTTCACGAGTCGATATATCATCTTGGACTTGTCCACCCAATGGAAGGTCACGTGAAGAGCATGCTTATGCTCATTATTTGCAATTATATATATTAGATTCATCAAGTAAAAATTTAAATTGGAATTATCGCGCACAAGATCGATTTTTTGTAATTAACCCAATGAGTGGAGTTGTTGATTTTTCTAAAGAATTTACATTAGCGCAAATTAAGTATTTTGATTTATATGATTCAATTATTGGAGATAATATAGGAGTGAGTATAGTTCCCAAGCTAGCTCCAGCTGAGATTTTAATATATGGAATGACGCCCTTTGGAATTGCCAACAAGTTACAGTCTGCTTGTGTTAATTTATCTACAGGTGACCGCTCTGCATCTCGGGTTGATTTTAAATACTCCACAGTAGAAGCTTCACAACCTTGATGAATAGCGGCATGAGTTCTATGTCACGATCTAGTATAAAGGTATAATAGCGGGTGGTGAAAATATGAAATTCTTTACTAGATTTTTTTTGGCCCTAAGTATTTGCGATTTATTTGCAGCTCGTCCTTTTAGGGGCACTTATGAAGTTCCATTGAGTGGTAATCCTAATGCAGAAAAGCCCGCAGATCCCGAAAATCGATTTTACCCCGTAAAATTTAAAAGCAATACAAATGATGTTGGGAGTGCCGACGTTTTGGAGTTGGAATTACCTGCTCAATTGGTCGGTTCGGCTTTTAGTTTTAGAATGGTCAAGGATAATGTGAGTGGTGAGTGGAGCGGCGAGAATGTAAATCGCGGACAATGTGTTAAAGAAGGACGTTATTACAGCTGTTCGTTGGAAATGCTAAATGTTCCAGTGGATATCGTAAAAGTTGAAGAGGAGCTTAACGCTGATTTGACTCTTTCTCCTCAGCAACGTGCTGATAAATTGACCATGGCAAAAATATTTCTCGATGAGCATTTAGGGGTTCTTCAATACAGAATGCGTGGTCGTGATAAATAATTTATAATTTTATGTCTTCTTTTAAGAAGTAAAACGTAGATCTTCCTCGTCCTGATCTGTCAAGAATTCCAAGTTCGCAAAGATTGTTTAAGTCTCTAAAAGCCGTCATGTGAGTGACATTATGTTTCTTTAAATAGTCCCTGACAGTGAAAAATTGTTGGGGCTTTGATTCCCTCAATGAAGTTATTTGTCGTGAGTTAAGTTTGTAAATTAGACTTGAACGAGTCCAGACGGGAGTCGTTATTAATTTGCCCGTAGATATTGTAGAGCTTGGAATTTCATTTTCCGTTTTAGAGGTGTCTATTTCGAGTGGATTTATCCACGTCAGTTTAAAGTCGGGTGCTATAAAAAACTTTCCATTTTCATGTTTAATAAAATCTTTAGAGTTTTTAAAAAGTTTTCTTATTCTTGATAAAGAAGAGTGAAAAAGAGTGTCGTGTCGTAGAGGGTGATATTCGTAACCCCAAACTTCTTTGATTAATTCTTCTTTACTTATGGCTTTGCTGTTTAACAACATTAATATTTTTAATGTGTTCGGGCCGAGCTTTTTAGGGCTGACTTCGATTCCATTTTCAGAGGCCATTAATAAATGTTTAGATTCAGGATCAATGAGTAAATGATTTTTTTGAAGATCGATTTTAAATAAATCTGGGATAAACCCAAGTAATTTGTGTTTTATCAAATCGCTAAAATGCTTAGACGGGTTAGAGTAAAGAGTGTCTAAGAGATCTCCAAGGGGATCTTCTCCTATGAGAATACCGCTAGGAATTCCATTTTCTCTATTTTGAATTCGCAAATCTAAATAGCTAATTCCTTTTTTGGAAAGTATTTTAAGATCCTTTTTTAGTTTGAGGATCTCAGTTTTTCGGGAAAGTTTTTTGTATATTTTATATTTTATGCCGAAGATTGACTTTAAAAGAGGTAAATCGTGAGTTTTCTTTAAACAATTCTCAGCTTCAAAAGTTTCTTTTTGTGCAGAATCATTTTTTCCAATAAGAAGATATAGGTAAGCTTGGGTTAAATGAAAGCGAGCTATTTGTCTTTGACTTTTTTGCCCCAAAATGGAAAGCCTATTTGCGTTAATGAGTTCTTGTGCACTGGAATAGTTACCCATAATTATATGTTGGCGTATAAGTTCTAAAATAATTTCATTTTTAGAAAAATGATCATCGGCTTTTACTTGCTGACTTATTTTTTCAATTAATTTTAATTTTTGATTTTGGCCAATACTAAAGCGTAACTTGTATTTTAGAAGGGTGATCTTTATGGCTT
>CAZSSP010000055.1:0-10018 GCA_964609695.1 uncultured Bacteriovoracaceae bacterium | reverse complement strand
TCGCGAATTTTTTTGCTTCAATAATTTTTTAATCATTAAAGTGATGGGTTCGGGATCAAAAAAAGGCATATCTCCTTGAATGTTGACCATGTATTTTAAGCCGCGAATCATGGAGGGGTGCTTTTTTCTCATTTGTTGATAGGCCGCAAAGACTCTATCAGTACCCGAGGCGAGTTCAGGAGACGTTAAAAGCATGAGGAGTTCTTTCTCAGAAAAGTTTTTTCGCAGATGCTCAAAAGTTTCTTTATCGTCGATAGCGGCGACAACTCTCACTCCTTGAATTTTGGATTGAACTTGTAAAGCCATTTTTAAGGAACGGACAGCTAAGGAAAATTCACCTATGGGGCGTAATATTTTTTTTGAGAGTCTTTGCGAATTCAAACGAAGAGGGACAACAACAAGAACTTTAGTATTAGATGAGGTCATGGAGTCTTACTATACCTAGCAATCTACCGGTGGAGTCGGTGACCGGCGCACATTGAATTTTTTTATCGGGTTGTTCCATTACGGCAAGGGCTTCATCAAGCAGTAAATCTGTGCTTAAACATACGGGTTTGGCATTCATCACATCTGCTGCTTTAAGTGAATTTGCCGAACTTTTAGCAAAAGCTCTACGAATATCACCATCAGTTACAATTCCGATGAGGGTTGTTTTGGAATCGAGCACACAAAAAGCGCCTACAGGTTTGTCGCTCATCATTTGCGCTACTTGAGTTAAGGGGGTTTCTGAAGGGCCAAAAGGAACTTTTTGAATATTTATAATAACATCTTCAACTTTTTGGTTGAGTCGTTTTCCTAGCGAACCTCCGGGGTGAAATCCTGCGAAAGTTTTTTTATCGAATCCTCGGTCTTCAGCAATCACTGAAACAAGAGCATCACCAAGGGCAAGAGCTGTGGTGGTGCTCGCAGTAGGAAGCAAGTTTATTGGGCAAGCTTCTTGCTCAACTGAAGCGTCTAAGACCACATCAGATTTTAGTGCTAGTGCAGATTTGAGATTTCCTGTTATTGAAATAACAGGGTTTCGATTTTTAAAAAATGGAAGTAGTCCTAAAATTTCAGCTGTACTTCCGCTTTTAGATATACAGATACACACATCTCCAGAAGAAATGACTCCGAGATCGCCATGAAAAGCTTCTGCAGGGTGAACGAAAACCGATGTGGCTCCAGTGCTCATAAGTGATGCGCTCAACTTGGCAGCCACATAATGGCTTTTTCCTACGCCCATAAAAACTATTTTGTTGCGATTCTCAATGCATTTTCGAAGAAGCTTAATGGCTTCAAGAAAATTATTATCTAATCGCGCAGCACAACGCCTAACCGCGTCGGCTTCAATATTTAATAGATTACGGGCCTTTTCAATCACTTCATCATTGGACATAGAAAGAGTTTCTGGTTTTGGCGAGCTTAACCAGTGAATCAGAAGCTTTCAATCGTGGACCGTGTTTTTCTGAGAGTTCATTTAACTTTTCTACTATTTTATCGAGTCCAACAGTGTCTGCGTAACGGCAGAGGCCTCCTCGGAATGGGGGAAAGCCAGTTCCAAAGATCATTCCCACATCAACCTGCCAAGGCTGCTCTACAATCCCTGCTTCTAGTAATACGGCAGTTTCATTGATCATAGGATAAATCATACGAGCAATTAAATCGTCGCTTTCTGGGGAAATTCGATTGGCGTTTGAATTAGGTGCAAAATTATAAATCTCATCTTCATCGAGGTCTTGGCGGCGACCGTCTTTCCAGTGGTAAAAACCGAGCGAGGATTTTTTTCCAAGTCTTTGAGCATCGGGGGCTCGTTTTTTATTGTCTTCTACAATTTTGTCGAGCACGTCGGCGGGCGCAAATCGCTCACCAAGGGATTTGTGCAAAATATGCCCCACTTTGCAGGCCACATCTAATCCGATTTCGTCGAGAAGCTCGAATGGACCCATGGGCATACCGAATTGTTTGAGGGTGTAATCCATTTCAAGAATGTCGTAGCCGTCCACTAAACAATGTCCAGCTTCATTCAACCATGGCAAGAGTAGTCGATTGACTAAAAATCCGGGACCGTCTTTTACGACTACGGGAGTTTTTCCAATCGATTTAACGTAGGCCACTGAGCGCGCTATTGTTTGAGCCGAAATTTGTGGGTGAGTGACAACTTCGACTAGGGGCATTTTGTGTACAGGATTAAAGAAATGCAATCCTACAAATCTTTCAGGTTTTTGAAATGCGGGAAGCATGTCTTCTAAGCGAAGACTCGAAGTGTTGGTGGCAATGATGGCATCTTCGCGAACTTTAGTTTCGAGTTCGCTGAAAACTTTTTGTTTAATGTTGAGATCTTCTACAACTGCTTCAATCACTAAATCGAGTGAAGCAAAACCCGAGAAATCAGTTTGTCCTCTAAGAAGACTCATTTTTTGATCTTTTTGATATTGTTTTATTTTCTTTTTCTTGAGTTCTTTATTGAAGAGGTCGCTCGCATGGGCCAGGCCCTTTCCGACGGCTTCCATTCGAATGTCTTTCATGTTCACGCGAATTCCAGCATTGGCACTGGTGTAGGCAATGCCCCCACCCATCACTCCAGCTCCTAATACGCCAAGGTGTTGAATGCCTTTGAGTTGCTTGAGTTCATTTTCTGGAATTTCTGTGGTTCCAGGATTTCGCTTAACGTCTTCAGTGAGGAAGAATAGTCGCACAAGATTTTTGGAGACATCTGTAGCCCAAAGTTCAGCAAAGACTCTGGCTTCTTCTTTGAGATAGGCGTCTCGTGGAAGATGGCCGTGATCGCGAATGAGTTCTAATGATTTTAAAGGAGCGGGATAATGTCCCTTTGTAGTTTTTAAGAGTTGCTCTTTGGCTTTCTTGAAAAATATCCAACGACCGACAGGATTTTTTGTGAGAAGTTTTTCTTGAAGGTTTTCTTTGCGAACGCTTTTGAATGGATCTTTTCCGTCGGCAAGTTCGTGAGCATACTCTAAGGATTTTTCTTCGAACATATCCGCTGGAACTACTTGATGAACGAGTCCAATTTTTCCAGCTTTCGAAGCGTAGATAGATTTACCCGCAAGTATCATGTCGATAGCGCTCATGAGTCCCACAAGTTTAGGGAGTCTAAAAGTTCCACCCCAACCCGGTAGAATTCCAAGTTTTACTTCGGGCAAGCCAATCGCAGTTTTTTCATAATCCGAGCAGATTCTATAGCGACAAGATAATGAAAGTTCGGTGCCCCCACCCATACAAGCTCCATGGATGGCCGCTAGTGTGGGAATTGGTAGATCTTCAACTTTTGAGAAAACGAGTTGGCCAAGCGAAGAAGCTTCGTTGGCTTGAGATTCGTCTTTAAGACTTTGAATCACATTGATATCGGCGCCTACAATAAAAGAATTCTTTTTGGACGAGCGAATGAGAAGAGATTTGAGAGGGTATTTACCTTGTTGAATGTTGAGGCAAATTTCTTCTAATTCTCGCAGGGGTTTTTCTCCGAGTTTGTTAACTTTCTCGCCTTCCAAATCAAAATTTAGAACGCCTACTTTTCCATCTTTTTCGAGCCTAAATGCTTTTCCTTGAAATAAGATTTCCATATAAAAATTCCTTTAAACACTTTCCAAAGAGAGCGAGCCGCCTTGGCCGCCTCCGATACAAAGACTGGCCAATGCTTTTTTGCCGCCTCGGCGCTTCAGTTCAAGAGCTGCTGTAAGAACAATACGAGCTCCTGTAGCTCCTACTGGGTGGCCAATAGCAATGGCTCCGCCATTGGGATTTAAATTTTGAGGATTGATAGCCCCTATTCGAGATTCGCCAAAGTGTTCTTGGCAAAATTTGTCTGAATCAAAAGCTTTTAAACAGGAAATCACTTGGGCCGCAAAAGCTTCGTTGAGTTCAATCACATCGAAGTCTTCTAAGCGATCGTGAGTTTTCTTAAGTAATTTTTGAGTAGCAAATACAGGTCCAAGTCCCATTCTACGAGGATCAAGACCCGCAAAAGCATAGCCACTGATTCGTGCCAAGGCTTGGGGCTGACCTAATTTTCGAAGACCTTCTTCAGAAGCCACGCAAACCATAACAGCTCCATCGGTGATGGGGCATGAATTACCTGCAGTAATACTTCCAAACTTTTTATCAAAGAAGGGTTTGAGTTTGGCTAAAGCTTCTAGAGATTGTTCTTTTCTCGGACCAGAATCGTGATCGAGATTTTTTTCAAATTTTGGTGGAATGCTATAAGCGGCAATTTCGTCGCCTAAGCGTTTTTCGTCGATGGCTTTAATCGCTTTTCGATGACTCCAGAGCGCAAATTCATCTTGCTCTTTGCGAGAAATATGAAATTCCTTTGCAAGTATTTCTGCGGTTTGGCCCATGTTGATTGAATAAAAAGGATCGGTGAGTCCTTCCATAACAGCAATTCGAGGTTTTAAAAATTCTGGAATTGGAATGTCTTTGAAAACTTGAAGGCGTTCTCCCAAGCTTCGAGCGCGTGAGAGTTTTTCAAAAAACTTAGTGGCCTTAGAGTTATACATCAGTGGCATTTGCGACATGGATTCAGTTCCACCCGCAAAGACAATATCGGCCTCTCCACTTTTCACTTTTAGAGTGGCTTGAGAAAGAGCTTCTAAAGCGGAAGCGCAGTTTCTTTGAACAGTATAAGCTGAAATAGATTCAGGGAGCCCAGCTCGAAGAGCCACCACTCTTGAAACGTTGGCGGAGTCGGCGGGGGAGCCTGTGTTTCCAATAATTACTTCATCAACAATGCGCCCGAGTTCTTGTGTAGGAACATTGAGCCTAGCGATGAGCTCAGAAAGGGCGTGTCGGCCCAATTCTGTAGCATGAACATCTTTGAGTTCTGTGCCTGCTTTTGCGAATGGGGTGCGAACCCCGGTGACTAAAAATGCCTCTTTCATAATAGGCTACAAATTAACACAAAAGGGGCGCGGCTTGGCGGTTAGGAACTTCTTATATCTTTGAAACTTGACGCGTTTGGTCCACTGGAAGCTGAGCCTTTGCTGCTTTGCCTGATTGGCTGGCTTCCGTATTGGCTTGAGTTGTTTCAGGTGAGGCGCGTTTTTTTCGTTCCGCTACAATTTGATCGGAAATGCTTTGAAGGCGGTCTTCTACAATTTTACGTGCGCTTTTCCAATCACGCTTGTAGAGGATGGGGTCGAAATAGCATTGCGGGCATCGACTTTCCTTTCGCATTTTTGACCAATGCAAAAATTCCGAGATAGCCCAAAGTGGAAGGTGAACAAAAAGTAGAACTTTAAAACCGAATAAAAAACCTCGATAAAGATAACCTAATGAAGCAAACATGAGAGAGGTCGACGCAATTTTAATATGAGCATTAAGAGAAATGTGGTCTCTTAAGTCGAGCTCCCTAGGGGCTCGACAGACTGGACATAGAAAGCGTGCCATGAATCTATTCTATGCGTTTAGCTCACAAGACGTAGAAAGTTATTTTGACGCTTTTCAATCAATATCTACGAAAAGCAAAATCAAACCTATTATCGATTGTTGTTTAAAAGTGGATTCTTAACAAACAAGACCAAAGCTTCACCGTAACTATTAAAAAGAATGCCATTTTTTTGATCGCTTAAAGTGCTTTGTTCTCTGATTGAATCACGCTTAAGAGATGCAATTAAAAGATCCATTCCACTCATAGAGGCATCTTTCTGAGGAATCTCTCCAGGCAAAAGTACAGAGGCCATAAATTGAGTTTCTCCTTTTGGAGAGAAATTCTTTTGAAGCTCCTTATTGCTTTGATTCATATAGTTCTCAGAAAAACTTAATGCGCTCAGTGAGCTGGCGTCGTCTTGACTGAGACCCTTAATACCGCACATTTGAGCATTAGAACCAACAAGTGCAATTTGATTGATGTTGAGTTTTACAGAATTTGCTGAGTTGCTGAATTCTATAATAGAGCGGATTTCAGCCCAACGTTGAGCTAGAAGTTGGCTTCGGTCTTTGTTGTAAATGTTTAGAACTACAGGAGCATTAATATCGAGGCCCTGACGAAAAGCTCCATTTTTTTGTCCTAAAACCCAAGGAGCTAAAAATTGCCTAGCTTTTTGCTCTTCGCATGTCATACCAGAAAAACTTATGCTGAGTTCACCAGCAGAAGCACCGATCTCTTTAATGTCGTTGATATCTTTTGAAGTGGGCGTTTTTTTGAAAATTTCAATTTTATCGGCACTTCTTTGGAGGGGTTCAATTAATAGAGACAAAGTGTCTTTAAGCATGGGTCGGCTGAGCACGGCTTCTACAAGCATGCTCTGATTGTCGTTGAGCATTCGTGCTCTGTTCTTAGATAACAAGGCTTTAGCCATAGGGCTTAAAGTGCTTTCCATGTCGTTAGCGCCTTTGGGTTGGAGTACCCAAGAGTTGTTTTCATATTTAAGAGACGTCGTTAAATTAAGATCGAGAGCTTGGGGAAGTATAACGTTCTCTTTAGCTAAGGTGCTTTCGATGGCTCTATTTAAGTGTGGGATGAGGGTCTTAACTTCACGACTAAAGCCAGAGGAATCGGCTTCGGGGAGCTTATTGAGAGCAGCTCTTAATTGAGCGGCCATAATTCCAAGGAGAGCATCCTTATTACTACCGTCACTTCCAGAGCATCGTGAAGCATCGATTCCAAGATTCTTCTCTAAGTTGGCCATTTCAAAATAAGGTCCAATAACCTTGCGAGTCCAAGCTTCAATGTCGAAATTAACTGTTGCTGCTAAGCTGCCGTTTTTAGCTTTGATAGTTGTTTGGATCTCCTCGGGTAGTTCAAGGCTAAGGGGGTTCTCAAAGTTCATTCGAGCGATAAAATCATTACAATCAATTTGAACAGCTACAAAGCGTCCGGCGCTTCCTTTGTATTTCCAGTAATCGGCTTTGAATTCGGCAAAAGCTCCGTAGATTTTTACGGTTTTGCCTTCGACTGTAACCTTTTGAGCTTGAATGCTTAATCTTGGCTTTTGAACATCACCAGGGAATTTTTGTGTTGGAATCTCAATGATTTGCCCCGCATTGTTCGTTTTACTGTCGTTATTAATTTGTTTTAGGGCGTGATCGAGATTGACTCCATAAAGACGAATAGCTCCGGGGCTGTTTTGAATGTCAGCGAGGGCTAATATGGGAAGAGTGAGGGTCAGAGCGCTTAGAATTTTATTCATGGAGACGTATTATAACGCGTAGCGCAATTTGTCTAGTTCTAATTTACTTCAAACACAATAAAAAAGTCTTTTACTTTGGAGTTTATTCGACTAAAGAATAAGTACTTAAATTTTAGGTAGAAACGGAATTTAAAAGCTATGGCAGCAAAAAAATCTAGCACTGGAAAAACTAAAACTAGTGCCGCAAAGAAAAGCTCTAAAGATGCGGTATCACAAGAATCTTCAGCAACTAATAAGAGAGAAAAAATTAAACCTGAAGGTGTTGCTGCAAAATCTTCTCGCATCACTGATCAGCGTGGTCCAATCAGATCGCTCGCTAGTCAGACTCCATTCGTTCCCACTGTGAATCATGAGCGTCAATGGTTATTGATCGATGCTAAGGGACTCACTGTAGGTCGTTTAGCGACTGAGTGCGCGATGTTACTTCGCGGAAAACACAAAGCTAGCTTCACTCCTAATAATGATGCTGGTGATTTTGTTGTTATCTTGAATGCTGGCGAAATTAAATTCAGCAGCGGTAAAAAAGAAGAAGATTTAAGATACTACGATTACTCTGGTTGGGTTGGAGGACTAAAAGTTCGTTCAGCTCGTCAAATTCGTGAAAAACACCCTGAGAGACTTCTTGAAATCGCGGTTGCTGGTATGCTTCCACGCGGAGTCCTTGGTAGAAATCAAATGAAGAAGTTAAAAGTTTATGCAAGCGATAAACATCCTCACGCGGCTCAAAACCCTCAAGTGTGGAATTTTCGTTATAGCCGTCAGGCAAAAAGGAAATAATAAAGTATGAGTCAGAATTTTGTTAATGCAACTGGAAGACGCAAAAAGTCAGTAGCCCGTATTCGTTTACGACCAGGACAAGGAAACATTGTAGTTAACGGTCGTAAAGTTGAAGAATACTTTGGTCGTCCAATCCTTCGACTCATTATTAACCAACCTCTTGAAGCATTAAACATGATCGGTCGTTTTGATGTCTTCGCTAATTGCGACGGTGGCGGTCATTCTGGACAAGCTGGCGCAATCCGACACGGCATTAGCCGAGCTTTAGAAAAATTTAATCCTGAACTTCGCCCCACTCTTAAGAGCGGTGGCTTTTTAACTCGAGATGCTCGCGGCAAAGAACGTAAAAAATACGGTAAGCGCGGCGCACGTAGAGGCACTCAGTTCAGCAAACGTTAATTGCTGCTCTGTTCTCTTAGTTCATATTTTGTATCCCCAACTACCTGATACAATGGTGGTTGGGGATACTTCGTTTTGGCAGATCTTAAAGAATTATATTTTCAAAATCCTGCTTTTAAAAAAGTCTATGATTTGATGACCACGGGTCCTCGCTACATCAGTTCAGATGTAGAGGCGGAATTTCAGGCTTTATCTAAAGTTAAAGAAGAATTTTCAAAGTTAGTTTTACCAAAAGACGCTTGGATTCACTTTATTCGTATTGGCGGAACGGCCATGGGAAATTTAGCAACCTTGCTTAAAAGTCAGGGTTATCAAGTCACTGGAAGTGACGACAAGTTATACCCACCGATGAATTTAATTTTAAGGGAAGAAAAAATTCATTACGTGGAATCGCGAGATCCCAAAAATCTCTCAAAAACAAAATGGCTTCATTTAAAATTAGAAAATCAAAGAGAACACCCGCACGTTCTTATTTTAGGAAATGCAGTTGGGCAGGAGCATCCTGAATTTTTTGAAGCGGTTAAATTGGTCCAAGAAAATAAGTCGATTCTCTTAAGTTTGCCTGAGGCCATGAATAAATTCTTTATTCATGGAAGGCCTTCCTTTGTGGTCACGGGCACACATGGAAAAACAAGCACAACGTCATTGTTGGCTTATGCATTAAAATCTTTAGATAAAAACACGGGCTATTTGATTGGTGGAAAGCCAAAAGATTTTGAAACGGGTTCTGATTATGGAACTGCGAAGGGTCCGGTTGTGCTTGAGGGCGATGAATATAATACGGCCATCACTCATAGAAACCATTCAAAGTTTTTATATTACGACCCTCATTGGATTATTGTGAATGCTCTTGAAATGGATCATGCCGACATTTTTAGAAATGAAGAAGACATACTCAATCAGTTTCGACTTTTAGTTAGAATTACAACGAAAGGTGTTGTGTTGCTCGATGAAGAATCTTCCCCTCGCCCAGCGATGATGAAAGTTTTGGCTCAGGAAGCCAGTGTCCGAGGGCTTAAATTGATCCGATTTGGTTTTAATGAAAACTCTGATTTTAGGATTAAGAAAAACTCGATTGCGTGTGAATGGAAAACTCTCTTGGGTGAAAAACGATTAGGTGTGGAATTACATCTAAACGTAAAAATTAATGAGCAACAACGAAAAGATTATATTTTAAAATCACCCATGATTGGAGAGCATCAGAAACTCAATGTTGTGGCTGTCATAGCCACTTTATATGCCTCAGGTTATCTCTCAGAAATCCAAGACAATCAGAAATGGCTCAGCGAATTTTCTGGCATAAGAAGGCGAATGGAAATTTTAGCCGTTAACGATAGGCATTTGCTCATTGAGGATTTTGCTCATCATCCCACAGCTTATGAGTTCACTTTAAAAAGTGCTAAGGAAAGTTTTCCAGATCGTAAGCTCTGTGCATTTATGGAGTTTCATTCGGCCACAGCAGCTTCGAATGCATTTTATAATGATTTATTAAAACTGCTACCCATTGCAGATGCTGTTTTTTTGAAAAAGGTGAATCGTCAGCGAAGCTCAATCAGTTTAACCAGTGAAAATCTTGATGTTGATAAACTTGCAAAGGAACTCAGTGGGCGTTGCGATGTCTACACGGCTACTACTGCAGCGGAACTTGTTGAACTCTATGGCCAATGGTTGTCGAAAAATCATAATCCCAAAGCTCTTGAGTTGGTGATGTCTAA
>CAZSSP010000054.1:0-10137 GCA_964609695.1 uncultured Bacteriovoracaceae bacterium | reverse complement strand
GAAGTGCATCATAAAGCCGCCGCTTATATAAGCCTCAATTAAATGTCCCATGTAAAAAGTCCCCTCCTAAAATCCATTCTAAACAGGCCCTTAGGAAAAACAATCAAAGCCCGCCGCTGCGCAGATAAAGTAGCGTGCGCAGCGCGCCATTCACTCTTTGTTGAATAAGTTGATTAGCAAAAACTAAAATTCGTCAAAATTCCAGCCGACTATTTAGCTCGATTTGCTGCCTCAAGCGCCGCAATGATCGCCATATTCACAATTTGTGAAACGTCGGCCGTGTTCTGAAGAATATGAACCGGCTTCTTCATTCCTACAAGTATAGGACCCACAAGTTCGGCATCACTCAACTGCCCTAATAATTTATAACTTGTATTGGCAGATGCTAGATTTGGAAAAACTAAAACGTTGGCTTCTTTGCCACCTAATCGACAGAAAGGATATTTTTCAGCGAGGAGCTCAGCATTCACCGCAAGATCGGCTTGCATTTCACCATCAACAATGAAATCAGGATTTTTTTCTTGAATGATACTTACGGCTTCGGCCACCTTTAGTGCTTCTTCATCGCGATTACTTCCAAAGCTCGAAAAACTTAGCATAGCCACTCGTGGTTCAAAGCCCATCACGCGAGCCACATTGGCGGCATGTATAGCAATATCCGCTAAATCATTTGCACTCGGTCTTATATTGACAGTGGTGTCCGCTAAAAAGAGCACGCGCTCTTTCCAAACAATCATATAGACTCCGGCTACTTTTTTCTTAGGGCGCGCTCCGATGACATGGAGATTAGGTAGAATAATTTCACGGTAAGGACGAGTGAGTCCAGAAAGGGAAACATCGCACTTGCCCTCTTCTACCAACATAGCTGCAAAATAAAAAGGGTCTTTCATGAGTTGATCGGCTTGGCCCAAGGCCATCCCTTTTCTTTTGCGCATTTCGTAGAGTCTTTGTGAATATTCAGGATGTAGAGGACTTTGAGAGGGACGAATTTTCTCGCAAGTTTTTAAAGAGGACAATCCTAATTCTTTAATCTTGGCGTCTATAGCTTCGGCTTCACCTAAAAGCACGGGCTCGGCAATTTTATCGTCTTTAATTATAGAAGCAGCTTTAAGAATTTTTTCACTTAAGGCCTCGGGGAAAACCATTCGAACAGGGTCTTTACCCTTTCGCAATGAGAACAAACGTTGTCGCTGATCTTGCATCACCGAACGCGTTTTTCCAAGTTTTCTGTCGAGAGTGACGGTATAACTTTCAATCGATCCGCCAGGAAATTCAATTTGAGCCACTCCAGAATCAATCGCAGCCTGCGCCACAGCGGGGGCAACCCATATGAAGACTCGAGGATCAAAAGGTTTAGGAATTATATAATCACGACCAAAACGCAGCGACTTAACTCCATAGGCGTTCATCACTTCCTCAGGAACATCTTCTTTTGCTAGTGCGGCCAAGGCGTGGGCCGCTGCAATTTTCATTTCTTCGTTGATGGTACGAGCACGAACATCAAGCGCTCCTCTAAAAATAAAAGGATAACAAAGAACGTTGTTGATCTGATTTGGATAATCCGAACGTCCAGTTGCAAAAATCATATCTTGCCGAGCAGCCATGGCCACCTCATAGGTGATTTCAGGATTAGGATTGGCCATAGCAAAAACAATGGGTTCGGCACGCAAAGACTTCAACATCTCTGCTGTTACAACATTGCCCACACTGCAGCCCATAAAAACATCAGCGTCTTTCATGGCATCGGCTAGTGTTCTGGGTGCTTTTTTATGCCAAGCATTTCCCTGTAGAGCGAACGCATCTTTTTCAGGATTCATATCTTCTTTACGACCCACATAAACAACACCGTCTTTGTCGGTCATAATGCAATTTTCTTTTTTCACTCCAAGCGAGAGCCAAAACTTAGCGCATGCAATAGAGGCGGCGCCTCCACCGCAAAACACGACTCTTAAGTCTTCTAATTTTTTTCCACTCACCTCGACTGCGTTCAGTAATGCTGCACCACTAATAATAGCTGTGCCATGCTGGTCATCATGAAAAACAGGAATGCTCATACATTCGCGCAAACGTTTTTCAACCTCAAAACAATCTGGAGCGCTAATGTCTTCTAAATTGATTCCACCAAATGTGGGCTCTAAAGATTTTACAGTTTTGATAAAATCATCAATGGATTCTGCTTTGACTTCCAAATCAAAACAATCGATGTCGGCAAACTTCTTAAATAAAACAGCCTTACCTTCCATCACAGGTTTTGCAGCTAGAGGCCCGATGTTTCCAAGCCCCAATACGGCAGAACCATTGGTGATTACAGCAACCAAATTACCTTTGCTCGTATATTGATAGGCATCTGCTGGATTCTTCGAAATCTCCAAGCAAGGCTCTGCCACTCCTGGAGTGTATGCATAGCTGAGGTCTTTTTGAGTGATTAAAGCCTTTGTAGAGGATATCTCGAGCTTTCCTGGTCTAGAAAATATAGAGGAACCCGCCCTATGATAGGCTAAGGCCTGTTCGCGAAAGTCATTAGAATCCGACATTTATACAAACCTATCCGAATTAATCCCAAGGATCTATAGAGGCTGCTCGTGAAATTTCATGGCTTGTTGAGCCATATGAAATATTTGAAACTAAAGTGAAAGCAATAAAGCTCTCATAAAATATCGCTCAAAAGGGACCGTTGATCCTATCTGATTGATAAAGGGGGAGGAGTGGATTTATAAAGCCCTGCATGGGATTACTTTTCGCCGTTGAACCCGATCTTAAAGCCAGTAATGATAATAAACTTTTGCTCAAAAGCAGTAAGAAAAAATTCGGCCTAGGGATGGGAATGCTTTTGGGTGGAACTTTTCTGGGCACTATGTTTTATGCCGCTAAACCTCTATTCGACACCTTCCTTCGCGAAGGAGCACTTTTCGACAAATCACTGGCCATTTTTTTCACGGTGGTTGTGGCCCTCTACCCCATTTTTGCAGCCATATGTTTTCTTTTCGAAAAAGTTGTCGTGATTTCAAAAAAGAATTCTACTTACGATTTGGAAACTAAAAATAAAGTCTTATTTTTAGAATGGGGAAAACATCTCGTTAAAGACGTAAGCCTCAATGAACTCGACATCAAAAACTGGAAAGGCGCTCTCAACACTGCAGCCATTAAAGCCCAGGAAAATGGGCAAAGCGACCGCTACTCAACCCGCGGTCACTGGTTTATGGAAGTGACTGATAAAAAAAATCCTAAAAACAAAATTGTCATTGAACGCCGAGCACGCAAAGATGATATCGATTGGCTTAAGGCCCAAATTGAATCTTACTTCCATGAGTCTGCGCAAAGTCCAACAACTTAATCATCTGTTCTAAATAAAAGCGACCAAAGCTTTGTTCCGCATAAGCTTCTTGATGCTTTTCTAACTTAGCGACCAAATCTTCTGTTCTTTTTTTATCGGACACCTTGATAGTGTCTAGCATTTCAAACCAAAGAAAACTTTCTGTGCCAGCGTTGCAAGAAGAAATCATTTTTGAAATCTCTGGCCTCCACTCTTCCTTCAATTGAGCCAAACGAAAAAGTGCCTCTAACCAAAAAAGGTGACAACGAGGATAATCTCCATAACGAAAACTCTTCATCGCTTTGGCGAAAGAATTTTCATCTAATGAATCTCTTAACAAAGCTCTTAACAAAGCCGAGGGATGATGGCTGTTTAAGAGAACAGTCCACGATCTTATAAGCTCTAATTCCCACGGACTCACATCGAGTTCTTTTAATTGAGCCTGTGCTTGATCGTAAATTTTAGGACTTTGTAAGGGAGTTAAAGGGAAATTTCTATGAAAAGTTTTAGGCCACAATTTGTCATCTTGATTGAGCTGATTCCATTCGAAGGGACTCACAATGTAGACACTTCTAGAATCACTCGCATCAGCACTCGCAACAAAACTTTTTGCTTTGAGTGAGCGATTGAGAGAATAAAAAATTGAAAAAATTAAAAGTGAAGAAATTAAGACGATGTAAAGACGTTGTGACATAGTGTTATTAAAACGACTATGTAAGATTTTTTATGTGCTGACAACGTTTAATTTTCTCAGAGATTTTGTAATATAGGCCATTAGGGAAAAGGGACTGGGAGGGGCATATGAAACTATTATCAATCGCATTAGCTGCACAGGCGGTGGCATTACCCGCGTTTTCGGCGAGGTACATTGTCAAATTCAAAGACGAGAACAATGTTCAGAAAGTACAAAGTGAATTTCAAAAATATTCAACTCAAAATAGTTTTGACCTCTTTGGCGCCCGCTTCAAAAGCAACAAAATTAATTTGCTAGGACTCAACGCCCTTGCAGTTCGATCGTTGAATCGACTTAATTTAGTTTCCGTAAACGTCAACACTAAAGAAGATGCCGCAAAACTTCAGCGCAATCCTTTAGTGGCATACGCTGAACCTGAATTCTTCGTACAAGCACCACCCGCCATCAAAGATAATCTTGATGGAAGTGAAGTGACTTGGGGACTCAACGCCATCGACGCTCAAGGAGCATGGGCCGCTGGAGCTCGAGGCCAAGGTGTGAGAGTGGCTGTGATCGACACTGGTATCGACAAAGATCATCCAGATCTCGTTGGAAACTTCATGGAAGGCAAAAGCTTTCTTAATCGCTCTGAATCTGAAGGTCCTTTAAGCAAGAACCCTGGAATCATGGGCTCATTCCTACTTGAAGAAATTCTTGATAGCGAAGAAGGCAGCGAACTCCCCTATGAATACTTCGATGATGTTGGTCACGGAACTCACGTAGCCGGCACCATTGCTGGTATTGAAAACGGCGTGGGAGTTGTAGGCGTTGCTCCAGCTTCAAAAATTTTAGCTGGAAAAGTTTGCTCAAGAATCGGTTGTAGCTCAATTGCAATTCTTAATGGATTAAACTGGGCTCTCGAAAAGAAGGTTGACGTTGTCAACATGTCTCTCGGTGGACCCGTTCCCTCAAGAGCACATTCGGATGCTTGCCAAGCTTTAGAGAACGCAGGCATTGTCGTCGTTGCGGCTTCTGGAAATGATGGTGATTCAGAAAAGAATAAAATTTCTTTCCCTGCGGGATATCCTTCTGTTTTCTCTGTAGGTGCAGTCACTCCTGAACTTACTCGAGCTAGCTTTTCACAATACGGACCCAATCTTCAAATCACAGCTCCTGGAACAGAAGTTATTTCGAGTGTTCCTGTAGGAACTGGTCGTGAATCTAAAGTTCTCATCCACCAAGGCGGCATAGATGCTCAAGTTAAAAGCACAAGCTTTGTTGGTTCTTTAGACAATGAGAGCCCTCTCACAGGCGAGTTGGTTCCTGCCGGATTAGGCAAGCCAGAAGATTTCAGCAACGCTGCAGCTTACAAAGGAAAGATTGCTTTGATCGCTCGAGGCGAGATTCCATTTGCTGAAAAAGTTCAAAATGCTCTAGAAGCAGGAGTGATTGGAGTTGTTGTCTACAACAATACTAGCGGCCTCATATCGGGAAGCATCACTCAAGATGGCAGCACTTTATCGATACCTGTAGCCATGGTCGAAAAAACTGTAGGTGAAACTGCCGTCCAAGCTATTAACAAAGGAGAAAGTGTCACGGCCAGCATCAGTGTAGCTCGCACCGACTATGCTGCCTTCGCCGGAACTTCGATGGCATCTCCTCACGTTGCTGGTGTTGCAGCTTTAGTGAAATCGGCTAACCGATCGCTCACACCACAACAACTAAAAGGATTGTTGAAAACTTCTGCAACTCCAGTTGCTTCTCCAAGCGGAGACAATGAATACGGCGCAGGAATAGTCAACGCAGGTAGAGCTGTTAACTCGGCCCTACAACTGCAAAACACTATTAGAATGCCCACTTTAGTGAATCGCTAAATTTTAGCGAAAATAATCGCCTAAAAGAGAAAAGGCGGCTTGTGAAAACAGGCCGCCTTTCTTATTTTGTACTTATGAAACTCGAGGCTCTTCCCAAAAGATACCTTGTCGTAAAGCTACGCACCTTGGGCGACACGGTTATGAGTACGGCCTTTGTTTCCCAGTTAAAGAAAATTCAACCCAAATGCATAATTGATTTTGTATGCCCTAAATCATGGGCACCTGCTTTAGAGGGCCACCCAGACATCGACAAAGTCATCCCTCTCGATTTTTCAAAAAAGGATCCTCTACGAATTTTGAAAATTTTTCAATTAGGTCTTAGTTTAAGAAAAGAGAACTACGATGCAGCCTTTGCTCTCCATGCCAGTAGCAGCAGTGCTTGGCTCTTAATCATTGCTGGAATAAAATTGCGCGTAGTCCATAATCACTTATTCAATGGCCCAAAACTCTTTAGCAGCCTCCCCATACCCGATTCCGACAAGCTTCACCCCGCGCTCATGAGAGATGCTCTTTGCTTAAAAGCTATGGGATGGACGTTAAAAGATGAATTAAAAACATCCATTGCAACAAACGAACTCGATCGACAATGGAGCGAACGCTACCTCAAAAAGCACAATCTAAAAAAGCCACTCTTGGTTTTAGGAATTACGGCGAGCCGAGAAACCAAAATGTGGCCTCAAGAAAACTTTGCACTTTTAGCTAAAAAATGGATTGAGACAAAGAAGGGATCTGTTCTTGCCCTACACGCTCCAAACGAATTAAAATATGCCAATCAATTTTTAAATGAGGCTAAGAAATTGAATATCCTTTCAATGCTACACATTGAAGGACAAGCCTCAATTAAAAAGCTTATTAGCTTAATTAAAGAAGCTGAACTTTTTGTAGGTAATGATTCAGGACCCAAACATCTCGCAGTAGCCCTTGATGTTCCAAGCATCACTTTTTTTGGCCCGGAGGACCCTTTCGAATATCACCCCTACGATCTCAATAAACATAAAGTTATGTTTATTGAGAATTTGAATTGCCGCACGAATCTTTCTCCTCAAGGTGATCATCCCTGGTGCGGTATTCATGTTTGCGACAAAGAAGAACTCAAATGTTTACGCGGGATACACGCTGATTCTATAAATTTCTAAAGTCTGCGAGAAGCATTTAAGCGAGTCTTCACCGCTAAAAGGTGGGGGTCGAGTGGTAAAAGTCGCTAGACGCCTTATTGCAAAAGCCTGGAAGACTCTAGCATCAAAGAAATTTCTTCTATGGATAATTGTCTTTGCTCAATATTATAGGAATTTTGCTTAGACACCTGAGTTGATAATTCGCCAGCACTTTGAAGCAAAGAAATGTCCTCAAGATTCATTTTTTCTAATTCAGCACTAAGATGTTTTATTTGATCTCCAACAAGAGCGCGCCTTAGTTTCCTAAATTGAATTTCGAGCTCTTCTTTTTCACTGAGCATTCTTTTACGTTCAGCTATTAATGCCTCTAAGTTTTCTCTGAAATTTTTATTAAAATTGCCAACAGATCCTTTATCTATTTCAGATCGCTTACCACTAGACCAAGCTCGCTCATGTTGAAAAAAATTTAAAAATACATGCATTTTATTCGGATCATGTGAGAAAATTCCTGTGACTAACTTTAATTGTATTTGATCAATAACCCTTCCCCTATCTATGCGATTAAAAGCTAAGCCTCTGCAGCGGGAACGAAACCATAACAACCAAGATAAATGATCTTGGGCATTAAATGAAATGTTGATTTCTTTCAACACTTCTAAAATGGCCCTAGATGAGTCATTCGAAGTGGCCTCAACTCCAAAATTATCAATAAAGATTTCTAAATCTTTCAATTGAGCAGACGTATTAAGTGTCCAATTAGTATACGTATTAGTTTTTTTGAAGGCTTCTTTCTGAGCTTGGAAATAAAGTTTCACCTTTAAAGTTAAAGGGCCTTCTTCGATACCCTGAATAGAACTAGCCCCTTCAAAAACTTGAAGCTTTGCAATTCGTGAAGATATTGCCTCAATTTCACCCATCAAAGCCTCTCGACGTGTTTTCAATTCATTAAGCTGGGCGTAGGCTGTTGAATTAACCCAATCTTGATTCGAAAGTTTAATAAGTTTTATTTCAGGATTTTCACTTTCTTTTTTTAGGCTTTCAATGATTTCTGTTAATTTTTTAATACGATCTGCACTTTCCCTAAGACTTATATCTAGGCCTTTACGCTGAAGTTGAAATCTACTTAACGTTGAATCATTCTCTCGCTGCTTCTGACGATGAGATTTAAGGTATTCAATTCTTTGTTTTACAAAAACGTAAATAAAATCGGATTCATCAAAATTATGATCTTTTGAAAGTCTAGTATCTAAAAATTCAAGAGTGATACGATCTGAATACCTTAAAATCAAATACCTCAAGTAAGGACTATTAAAATTTCTCCATTTCCCTTCATCCTCAACAAAGATGTTTTGCTTTTTATTATTTTGAATTTGCCAAGTCCAAACAGTGTCAATACCGTATTTATCAAAACTGTAATCAATATTTAAATGTTCACTACCGCTAACTTTTTGAGGCTCATATCTAAAACTAGGGTTAAAATCGTAAGATTTCACTCGATTAAAACGCCACATTTGAGTCCAATCTTTAAAATCATTCTGCATAGATTCAGAATTGGCTTCTAAAATATAGCGTACAGCCACTTCTAATCTCAAAAGAGCTGGATCTTCCTGGCTATACAAATCCCAAAAACTACGAATTTCTAAATAATCTTTTAAGGATAAATTTAGCATCGACGCCATCTTTTCAGGTTCTTGCCTGACAGAGGCCCTCATTAAAATTGCAATTTTATCCATAATAGTTTTAACTACGAACTGTCGATCTTCTTGTCTGAGCGCTAAAAACTTTTGCAACATAGAAACAGTCGAAGCATCGTCTTTTAAATTAAAAATGGGTTTCAGAGTTTTAAAAACTAAATGAGAGAGCAATGCATTTTTAAAAAAACCACTTTTATCGATGATAATTTCTAATTCTTTTAACGCGAGATCTAGAGCTTCGTCTTTAAGCCCAAAGGAGCGTAAGTATTCTTCTAAACCAATCACTTCATTTTTAATTTTTTTCTTAGAAGTGTTATCTGGTAGAACTAAGAGAGACTCTGAACAACTTTGAGAGCGCAATCTAAGAGCCCAATTTGGAAAATTTGAAGTTATTAATGGAAGACTGGAGCCGTCTTCTGCGCGCAAAATGAAACCTTCAAGCATGAATAAAAGGCAAAAAAATACACGAAGATAAGCCAGCATCTGCGGCGAAAGCTAATCCACATAACGCACAACGTCAACTACCCAAAGAGGAACTTCAAAGCATTTTCTTAAGACAAAGACCAAATTTTACGGCCACATCTAAATCACCGGATACTTTGATTTTTCTCATCATATACGCAAAAGGAATATTGAGATCTCCAGCAATCATTTTTTCAAAAGTTGCATCCGACATTTCAATTTTAGTCCCTAAAGAAGCCGCCGTAGAAGCACTTGAAAAGGCTACATTTCCCCCAGCATCAAAACTTAAAGTCCAAGCACCTGAATCTATACACACATTAAGAGAAGTGTTTTTGAGACCTGTTTCAAGAAAAGCTCCTGAATTAGCGGAAATTTTTACACTGAGAACTTCTTCCATAAATTGTTTGGCTTTCATATAGTTTCCTTACGATATCTCTTCTATAAGTGGAGCGAATTTTTGAACACAAAATTTTCGTCTTATTTTTAAACTAGGTGTGAGCTCTCCAGCTTCAACACTCAAATCTCTAGGTAAAAGACGCCATTTTTTAGGACGCTCAAAGCTCGCCAATCGCGATAGTCTTGCTTCAAGATGCTTATCAATTAAATTTTTAAATGGAAGGCCTCTATACCAATCATCAAAGCTCATCCCTTTTTGATTTTGTTCGCGATAATATTTTCGAGCCTCAACGGAATTAACACTTAAAAGCACTCCCAAACTTCGCCCTTCCCCACCAAAAACTAAGGCCTGACTGAAGAGTGGGTCTTCGGTGATGATGCTTTCAATTTTTTGCGGAGCTACTTTTTTACCGCCACTTGTAACAATGATATCTTTTTTACGATCTTTTATAAACAAATAACCTTCGGAATCTATTTCACCAATATCTCCACTTGTAAAAAAATTCTCTTTAAATGATTCCGAAGTTAAATCTTTTTTATGAAGATACTCTTTAAAAACACCTGGTCCCTTAAGAAGAATTTCACCATCGTCATTAATTTGCGCTCGGTT
>CAZSSP010000053.1:3014-10326 GCA_964609695.1 uncultured Bacteriovoracaceae bacterium | reverse complement strand
GCCCGCTAAGCGTATTTAATTCTTGGGTCAGAGCTTCGATAGGGCCGAGTCCAGAAATTTCTTCTGAGCGAATTAGAAAAGTCATAACTCCATCTTGAGGAACGTAATAAAGATTCATCCCAAGTGGAGTTTTGACTTCAAGATAATCTTCGAATTTGGGCTCGCCTTTATAAAAGTATCGAGAATTTTCAGGTTTTATAAATGGGTTGTTGTTATTTTTTTTTATAAAGGCGCTGTAAGCCTTTTCAAAATTTTCGCGAATGAGTTTTAATTTAGGATCAAGTCTCCATCTAAGCTCACCTTGAGCTTTCTTGATTTCTGCGAGATGAGATTCGTCGGAATATTTTGAAAAGTCTTTAAATGCAGCTGGGTCTCTCCAAACGTTCATGCCCCTTGAATCAAAGTCCCGTGCAGAGTTTTCAAGGTTGATTAAATTTCCTCGAAGAAGCCCCGACTTGTTATTAAATTTTGTGATGTGAGAATCGGTTAAAATAAATTCCCCAGCTCCAATAATATCAAAAGGAGTTTTAATGTTTTTTTGAGCGTTCAACACAAGACCTAAGTGCGAGGCAAAGAATTTTTCGGGAGTGGCATCTTCGGGGACTCTCGGTGAAATGAGTGTGTGGCCGCTAGATAAATGTATGTAGATGTATTCCCCAAAAGAATTGATTTTTAATTTAACGGGATCAAGTTTTTCTCCAGGATTTAAAATGATTCCTGCGTTTTTAATTTCTCCTTTTTTAAAGGGTCTCTTAGTGTAGAAAAGAACAGGAGTTTTTAAAGGGCTCAGTTGGCTTATAGCTTTGTCACATAAGATTTGTGTCGCTTTGTTTTCGTGTGCCTTTGAGATAAAAGACAAAGTGAAAAACATTAAAAGCCATTTGAGTTTCGCCAAACTACACGCCCTATTCATTGTTTATTTTAAACAAAAGTTATGAAGAGGGTCTTATACACTTTGACGTTTAGACGCAATGAGTCTTTTTCGGGCTTCAATTGCTATGAAAACTGATGGCAGAATGCACCAAGGGCGAGTCCATATATTATACTAAAATTATGAAACGACGGGGTTTGGGGATATTTTCAACAATTATTATAGCCTCTGCAGCACAGGCTCAATACATTCAAAAACTTCCAGAATCTTCGATTGAAACTTATAGGGTTGAGTCTCAGTATGGCCCTGAAATTTCTGTATTAAACCCACTTTTCCCACGCGATAATAAGGTCGAGTTCTCACTAGGTGGCGAATATTCTCCCGTTTCTACAATTCATAATTATTATGCCTTTAACGGAGCGGCTTTGTATCATTTTAACCAACGTCACGCTATTGAGCCCGTTTGGTTTCAGTTGAATTATGGCAAGGAAACTGACTTTGTGAATTCTCAAGTTCGAGACAAAGTGCCAGCCACTATCAATAAAGGTGCTCTTGGTGTGGAAATTCCAAAGTGGATGTATTCGGCGTCGTATTTGTTCACTCCTTACTATTCAAAAATGCACTTAACTGAAACTTCTGTTTGGATGTTTGATACTTATGTGGGCGCTGGATTGGCCCTCATCAATACTGAAGAAAAAATGCTTGATGGTGGCAAGGGCGCCAAGCACCAGCGATTTGGTGGAGCTCTAACGGCGGGAATGCGTTTCTTAATGGGTTCACGTTATGGCTTAAGAATGGAGCTTAAGGACTTTATTTATAAAGGTAAAAACTTAGGCTCTGAAGACACTCAGCACAGCTTACAGATGGCTGTTAACTTCAGCATTTTCTTTGGGTCTTTTCCAGACTATACAAGTCTCTAAAGGACTTTCATGTTTGATCAACTTCAAAAGCGCTTATCGGGCGCTCTTCAAAAAGTGCGCGGTCGTTCTAAAATTTCTGAGGCCGACGTCGATGCCGTTCTTTCTGAAATTCGCACTGGGCTCCTTGAAGCCGATGTTCATTTTAGAGTCGCCAAAGATTTCTTGGCTCGAGTTAAGGAAAGTTGCCTTCATGAAGACGTCATCAAAAGTTTAAGTCCTGAGCAGCAAATCCTTAAAGTTTTACATAAAGAACTTGTTCAAATTTTTGGAAGTGAAAACCGAGAACTTAAATTAGATGTTCGTCCTCCTGCTTGCGTTCTTGTTTGTGGCCTTCAGGGCTCGGGTAAAACAACGAGCACCATCAAGTTAGCTTTATGGCTCAAGAATAAGGGTCGTAGAGTGGGTGTGGTGAGCACCGATACACAGCGACCGGCAGCGATGGAGCAATTGGCGCAGCTCGCAGAAAAAAATCAAATTCCTTGTTTGAGATTTGAGGCGGCCCAAGGTGCGGTGAAAATTTCAGAAGCAGCTTATAAGGCGGCCTCTGATCAAAATCTTGAAGTTCTATTAGTCGATACAGCGGGCCGTTTGCAGGTTGATTCAGAACTAATGAAGGAACTGCAAAACGTTTCAGCTAAAGTAGACCCCATCGAAAAAATTCTCGTCATCGATTCTATGATGGGACAACAAGCAGTTGAAGTGGCCGAAGCTTTCGATCGTGATTTGGGTCTTACTGGAAGTATTCTCACTAAGCTCGATGGTGATGCCCGTGGTGGTGCTGCTCTTTCTATTGTTTCAACAACTGGCAAGCCCATTAAGTTTATCGGAACGGGCGAGCGCGCTTTAGATTTTGAAGCTTTTTACCCCGATCGTATGGCCTCGCGCTTACTCGATATGGGTGATGTTATGAGTCTTATCGAGAAGGCTCAGATGGCCATTAGCGAAGAAGAAGCCGCCAATGCTGCTGAAAAGCTCAAGAACATGAATAATTTTACACTTGAGGATTTTCGAGAGCAACTCAAGCTTTTGAGTCGAATGGGGCCACTATCTGGAATTATGAAGATGCTTCCAGGTATGGGAGCTATTCAAGAACAGCTCGATCAGGTCGACACAGAAAAAGAGATGTCTCGTATCAATGCCATTATTAATTCGATGACCCAGCATGAGCGTCGCAGTCCTGATGTCCTCAATGGATCTCGCCGAGCTCGAATTGCCAAGGGTTCGGGAACTCAAGTTAATGATGTGAATCAGTTCATCAAGCGCTTCTTGGATGCGCGAAAAATGATGAAGAAACTTGGACGTTTCGGAGGACTTCTTGGTGGAATGGGTGGGGCCGGTGGCGGAATGCCGGGAGCTGGAATGGGCTCAATGCCCAACCCCTTTGCTCAGCGAAAAGGCGGCAAAGGTTTCGGCCGTAAATTCTAACTAAATAACTTGCCAAGTGACTTAAAAAGAGGCATTTTATGCAGCCTGGAGGCCTAATATAAGTTATGGTTGTTATTCATTTATCGCCAGGTGGTAAAAAAAATCAGCGGATCTTTAGAGTTACTGTGGCTCAAAAAGGAGCCAAACTCACAGGTCGTTACCTAGAAAAAATTGGCCAATACGATGAAGAGCTCAAGAGCTTCCAAATTAAAAAAGATCGTTTTGACCACTGGGTGAAACTTGGTGCTGAACCTTCTCAAAGAGTTGTAAAACTTATGAGAGACAGCGAAAAAGGTGTGCTCGGTAAGAAAGTTTCTAAGAAAGCTAAGCTTCGAGTTAAGAAAGCTTCACGTGCTGAAGCCGCTCCTGCTGCTGAAGAAGCTAAGGCTTAGTTCTTTTTTTCGTGAAGCTCGTTGCTTTGGCGCAAGTCCTTCGAGCTCATGGAATTCCTAAAGATCACTCGCAACAATATAAAATTAAAATTTTTAATCCAACATCGGGTCTTTGGCCCGATGTTAAAACACTTTATCGCATTGATAATAATTCAAAACTAGAATTACTCGAAGCACCCCGTCCCTTAGTCAAGACTTGGGGACAGGCCACAGAAGCTCTTATTCGAGTTAGTGATTCACTGACTTTAGAGCAAGGTTTGGAGTTGGGGGTTGAGCGAGAGGCTTTTCCAAAGATCGAGAGAAATTCCGATTTTTATCTTTGTGATGTGTGGTCGTTTCAGGTGATCGATGAAAAGGGTCAAAGCTACGGGCAAATAAAAAATTTTTTTGAAGTGGCTCCTGGAGTTTTAAATTTTGTAGTTGAAAATTCTACGGGCGAACAAATTGAATTCCCTGCGAACTGGATTTCAAAAGTAAATTATGAAGATCAAAAAATAATAGTTCCAGAGATTTATGAATGGAAACTAAATTAAAATCTGACAATTTAATAGAGAAGCCACGATTGAAAATTGTGCTTTATTCTCTTTTTCCTGAGACTGTCAGCAGTGTCTTGAACACTTCAATATTACGAAGGGCTCAAGTTAAAGGTTTGGTGTCTCTGGAATCCAAAGATCTTCGAAGTTTTGCACTCGATAAGCATAGAACCACAGATGACACTCCGTTTGGTGGAAAACAAGGAATGCTCATTAAGGCCGATGTTGCCGCTTTAGCGGCACAAGCAGAGCTCGATGCCTTGAATGGAAAAAGAGAAAATTTAAAAGTTTTGGCCACCCATCCCCGGGGAGTGCGTCTTGAGCAGCCAGTTCTTGAAAAGTTTTGTAAGTGGATTTCTCAAAATAGCCATGAAACTCAAAGCATCGTAATTTTTTGCGGTCGATATGAGGGCATTGATGAACGTTTTTATCGAGAGTGGGTGGATATGGAGATATCTCTCGGTGATTTTATTTTAAGCGGTGGCGAATTGGCCAGTCTTTGTTTTGTTGATGCTCTAGTGCGCTTGATTCCTGGAGTCCTTGGTCATGTAGATTCCAATCGTGAAGATAGTTTTTCAAACGGGCTCATTGAGTATCCGCAATACACCAAACCGCGTGAATGTTTGGGGCAGGGTGTGCCCGAAGAACTTACAGGCGGAAACCATGCTAAGGCTGAAGAGTGGCGCTTGAGGCAATCTTTGCTTATCACAGCCGCATTTCGTCCTGACTTAATTCTCAAACATGAGGGAAATAATTTTCCTAAGTGGGCCCAAGACCTCCTTCAATATTTAAAAGACCGCATCAAAGAATAACTGAACGACCTTAAGAGTGGGGGCGGGGAATTCTTGAAGGGTGGGTGAAAGTTGTTGACTGACCGTGTCACGGATCCTAGATGTTAGCGATGCTTCGTCTACCCACGTTAAGCTCAAACGTAAAAAATGCTTTCATTTTTTTAATTCTACTATTTTCAAATCTCTCAGTTTTTGCCCATGATTGGAATCCAGAAGATGAAATTCCAGAAGTGACTCACATTGGAAGTGTTACTGCTGAAGCTAGAGAACAAGCCGATCTCATGCGTGCTGATCTTGTTAAGCAACTTCGGTATTGGAAAGAAATAGGATTGCCCAATCCCCCTGATCTCGAAGCCGTTATACATTTAGGCGATGTAGAGCATGTTCGACTTACGGATATTGTTGCTCAATTAAATCCGAGTATTCAAAACATTAAAGCGCATGTGGCAGAGCAATATCGTGCTTTGCAGAAATCGGAATTGGCTTATGCACTCTCAGATCTCGTGCAAATGATAAATAAAAGTTTTAATAAAAATATCATTGCCGAAGAGCTCTTAGATGCATTTTTTGATAGATATGCTTTTTTTCGTTACGGATTTTCTGTAAATAATTTTGCTTATAGAATTGCAAAAAATAGTCCCATGAGTGAGTGTGACATAGGTTCATTTACTGTATTTCAAGACAATGCCTATTATGGCCGTTTTCCTAAAATCAATCTCAATGAAATTTTGTTTCCGCTGAGTGATGACGTTAAAGGCCGCGCTATCAATTTGCTCAAAATCATTAACGATAAAAAATTTCAAGAACTCAATGAAAACCCTACTGGTGTTTTTTCTCGTCGATTGGTTTTTTTACCTCGAAGCACTCAAAGTAAAACAGATTGGAATCTTTTAACGATTCGCGATTTATCGGTGAGTCGTCATGAGTTGGGGCATCATTTATCGGCCACTTACCGTGGTGATCTCAAGCCTGTGCATTTATTAACGGAAGAAGTTATTGCAGATTACATAGCGTCTGCTGTGAGTGAAGATCCTAAAATCGGAGAATTTTTTGCAAAAGCTTCAGGAGAAATTGCAAAAAGATTTAAGAATGAAAAAGATCGTGATTTAGATTCCTTCAAGCGAGAGTTTGTTTTTGAACGCATGGGGCAAAAAGGATTGCTGAGAGATTTGAGTCAGGCTACTTCATTGGATCAAGTCGATCGTAATATTATCATCGCCAATCCCTACGATGCGGGACATCCCTTGAGATATTTTCTTTGGACTTTAAGACATTCTTCTGGAGTGGATAAAGCGAAAATAGATCAAGTCCTTATGAAGGCTCTTCAAGAAAATTCTTTGTTGCCTTTTGCTATAAGTCCAAGGGCGAGTTTCGCCATTCATTTTCGCTCTGGATTGAGACAATTATTAGATAAATTTCAAGTATGGGTCCTAAGTTTTAAAGAAAAACAATTGCCTAAAGATGTTAGAAATAAACTTCTTCAGGAAGCTGAAGAAATCACTCAAAGAAATTTTCATAAAAATATGAGTCCGGAAATTGAGCGTGATTTAAGAGATATGGAGAGAGATCCTGCGGCTAAGAAAAGATTAGTTAAAGCTTATAATGGCTCCATTAAAAAAGCTTTTAATAAATTAGAAAACGCATGGCTTGAAGATAATCTCGATCCGGAAAAATTATTTTCAATTGAAAAAAATTGGGCTTTAAAGAAGAGAAATAGAGAAGAAGCATTAAAGCTACTCCAAGTGAAAAAGGCTTTAGCAGGAAACCCAAGGCGTAAACCTATAAGTTCAGATTATGTTATTCCCGAATTTCTTAGATCATTTTTTAGAGTAGCGCTGAGAGAGTATCCTGAGCTTGAAGGATTAATTCTAGAGAATGCTTCTAAGATTACAAATTCAAAGGCACAAATCGTGGTCTTAGCGAATGGCGATAAAGAGATTGTTTTTATTCCAAATCATTTATTATCTTTTATGGCTATTTCTAAGCTCAAAAAGCATTTAGAAAAACTGGCTGTGTTGCGAAAAGATTTGAGTCTATTGGATGCTGAAATTGATAAAATTAAAGGCGATGACTCAAGGGAAGAAACAAAGAAGTCCTATTTAAAGGTGAAGGCTCAATTGAATGCCAATTATGCCAATTCACTTGATAGAATTCTTGAATATGAAAGAACGGGGAGTTTAAGAAGACTTAGCCTTCCTTTTTTACGTCAAAGAGTGGCGCAAAAAGTTGCAGGGTTCACAGGCTCAAGTTTGAAGCTTGTAGCAAAAGTACTTTCAAAATTCGCTAAAAAACCAGCTGAAAAAATTTGCGGAACTGATTTGTTGCCATAATTTGAATATAGTTTTTTTTAGCAACAATCCGCAGACTCATATCGTTTTAT
>CAZSSP010000053.1:0-2914 GCA_964609695.1 uncultured Bacteriovoracaceae bacterium | reverse complement strand
AGCTTTTTTTGTTGTTCGGGTGTCATCTTGCTTGCAAAGTCGGCCGGATTTCTCATGCCCTCTTGCAATAGTTTTTGGACCTTATCTGTGTCGCCATTAGTTTCTTTGAGCATGCTCTCAAAGACATCATTACTAAGTGAGTAGATGTTGTCAGTTTGACCGCTTTTATCGCCTAGGTTTTTTGCAGCTTTGTCGGCCGTAACAGCATTGCTTCCATTAATAGCCGCCCCTCTAGTTTGTGAATCTTTGAGTAAGTCTTGAGTTTTCTTTAGGGCTTCAATTTCGACTCCCATTTCATCCTGTGCGAAAACTTTAAATACAAAAAAAATAGCGGCTAACGCTGAATAGCGACGGCTTCTCATCTCTACATTATAGAAATTTAAAAAAGCTCGATCAATCAAAAGTACTGTTAATTTTATGTTAAGGAAAAGTTAATCGATAAATTATACCTTAAAATCGTTGATCTATTTTACACTGATAAATTTTATAGACATTGAAATGCCGGTATTAGTTAAGAAACTCGCGAAATTAACCGATTTGTTTGTGTTAGGGAATATAAAATGACTGTGGGGGATAGATTTTATATGGGCAACAAGGGCATTTTATTAGGATCAATTATTTTTGCTTCAATTCTTAGTTTTAACTCTCAAGCCGAAACATCTCCTACCTTCAATCAAGCCACATACAATGAAAAGTTTAAAACTCAGCTCATGAAGGCGATTAATAGTGGTCAAGAAATCACGCCCCAGCTTTTAGCTGAAATAGCAAAATCGACTCAAATGTATAAATCTTCGAGCATTCAATTAGAAGGCCTCGAAGCCATCACAATTAATGAATACGCTGATACACCCATCACAAAATTAGGTTTAACTCCATTTGTAGTGACTCCTAGTGAGGGAAGTGTAAATCCAGAAGCTGAAAAAAAGAGGGGCTTTTCACTTTTTGGCTCAAAAAAGAAAAGTCCTGAAGCTGTACAATTAAGTCCAGCACAAATCACTTTTAACAAGCTTATTGAAGATGTTGAAGGTGAAGGTCGTGGTATTCGAGGTTCAAGACTCTATAAGATGGGTAATGAGGCTGATAGAATTATTGCTCTTGAGAATTCAAAACGATTTAATGATGCGACATCCACATTTTTACCACAAAAAATTGAAGCCTATGTTGCTAAAGATAAGGCTGCCCAAATAGCTAAAGCTGAAGCTCTTAGAAAGTCTATTGTACAAGTGTCTGATCAACTCGCTTTAGATCCAAAAGCTGCAGATCACAAAGCCATGATTAAGCAACTTGAAGATTTAGAAAAACAACTCGAAGCTTTAAAGGCTGAGGCAAGTTCTAGTCAGTTCACTTTGCCTGAAGAATTAGCATCTATAAAAACTCAGTTAGAAAAATATGGTTTAATTGAATCCGCTAAAAGTCAGTTTGATATATCTAAAAAAACATTTACACAGATGTTAGAAACTTCATCTAAACAACTAGCGACTGCTAAAGAAGATGTGATTTCAGCTAGAGACACTCTTCAGATTGAGACAGGTAAGGCCCCTAAAGCCCAACCTGTAATGGACGATGCTCCAACTTCATTAACTCAAACTCAGGGTTTGAATACAGCACCTAAACTTCCATTAACTCCAAGCTCTCCAATTGCGGCGAAGAGCCAAACTAAAAAAGAAGAAAAGCCAACAATTGTAGTTCAAAAGAAAAGCTTAGAAGAAGAAAAAGAAGATGCTGAGAGTTTTGTGAAATCAGTAGCCTTGGGCTCTGGTTTAGTAGCGGCAGTAGGGGCTTATTATTTAAACAGAGATTTAATACAAGCTAAGATTGCCGATTTAAAAGAATATAGAAGAAGACGCAATCGTCAGCCTCAAAAGCCCATTGAAGAACTCAATGAAGTTGAAAGAAGAATGGCTGAAATTGAGGCTCTTAAAGATGAACTCTATGATAGTCATAAGGCTATTAACGCAGCAGAAGCAGATTTAGGTTTGGAATTGAATCGTTTGAATAAAGTAGACAGTCTCATTAAAGGTGGCAGTCTTGAAGGAAGAGAAAAGTTAAAAAATAATATTGCCAAATTAGCAAAAAAGGCTCGAGATTTTGGCGATCAAAGAAATATTAAATTATTCAGCGATGCAGGCGTGGCTTTAGAAAAGCTTTTGGGTACTCGTTATGTTTCTCCAAGACCCTTTGAAGGAAATCCTGTCGATGCAGAGTTCGACGCTTTAAAGAAAGATATAAAAGCTAGTCTATCTTTAATTGATGTAGAGCGAGAAAAAATGGAAAAAGATCTTGATGCTATTTATTCTCGACGTAGTCCTGAAATTGTGCAAGTTGAAAAAGATATTAAAGTTTTAGATGAGAAGTTATATCAAAACTCTAAAGGCAATCCACTCAGTGATGCGAGTCGAAAATTGAAACGTGAACTCGCTCAGCTTGATAGAGAGATTCTTTTAAATAAGGCACTTAATGTGGCTCAAATAGTTTGGATTGGAGAGCAAGGACAAGCCAAAAAAGTAGCACAAGGAGAAACGCCCTACAAACAAATCATTGCCGATCTTGAAGCTAAACGAAATGATACCAATTTTAGATTAATGGAAGCGCTAGATAGGGACAGAACAACACATGGCCAAGCACTGGAATCTAAGAAAGCCGCTCAAACAGCCTATTACAAAAAAATCAGTGCTGAGGCAGAAGCTCGAAAGGCTGTGTTTTTTGATGGTAGAAATAAGACCATGACTTCTATTGAAGGCACTCCTACAAAAAATTTGGTATTAGAATCGTCATTAGACCAAAACAAGAAACCTAAAGGAGAAATGTTAGCGACAAGTGGACGTGATCAACTTCGTAAAAATTATTTATCTTTTGATCAAAAAATTTCATCTTCAACTGCATCTTTAAAAGAGCTTAAAGAAAAACTAGGGGC
>CAZSSP010000052.1:3678-10463 GCA_964609695.1 uncultured Bacteriovoracaceae bacterium | reverse complement strand
TCATGCTGTGTTTGAAGGTAAAATTAAAATTGAAAATTCAATTTGCGATTATCTTCCTCAATATAAAAACACTTCTAAATGCAAAATTCGTATTCAAGATCTCCTCGAATTCAGTTCGGGACTAGACTGGGAAGAAACTTACGAAAGAACTCCTACCGAATCTTCTGTGGTGGACATGCTTTTTTATCACGGGCGAAGCGATATGGGCCGATATGTCCTAAAGAAAAAAACTGAAGTTGAACCTGCATCCAGATGGCAATATTCCACTGGAGACACTGTAATCTTATCGCGACTTCTTGCAGAAGTTTACGAAAAAGAGGATTACGCCAAGTTGCCTTTTAAATTTTTCTCTGAAGAACTTGGGCTCAAAAGTTTTGTAGCTGAAGCTGATCCTAAGGGAACTTTCACTGCTGGAAGTTTTTTATATTTAAGTCCCTACGACGCTTTAAAATTGGGTCATAAATTAATAGAAAAATATAAAAACCCAAGAGCGAGCCTAAGTCTGCCCCAATACTGGCTTAAGGATTCTTGGACAACGGCTTCTACTCTTTTAATTAACCCCGCTGATTGGGAAACAGCCGATATTTCAGGACGCCATTGGTGGATTAATTCTCCTGTAGAAAAGTGGAATGTGCCCTTGCCTTACCCTAACGCACCTAAAGATTTGCTAATGGCTCTAGGTCACTGGGGTCAGATGATTGGAATCAGTCCCTCTGAAAATCTAGTTGTTGTTAAGTTTGCCAACCAACGAGATGGGCATAATATTTTCGATGAAATATTTAAGCAAATCCGCTTAGCCATGGATCCTAAATATCTTGCCAAGAAAACTCCTGAATACAGAGTTATCAACCCGCTCAAAAAATTTCATTTTCCAAACCCCTTAGACAAATGGCATTTATTAAAAATTGCACAGGCCTATCAAGCTCGACTTTTTTGCAGCTGTTATTTTGTGATGAAACAAAGCCAAGACTATTGCACACAATATGTTCACGACGACCGAGTGCCCGCTTGGATATTAAAAATTAAAACACTTGAAAATGAAAAACGAATCGTGGCTACTATTGGTCTTTCCTCGGTATCGGCCAAGTATCGGAATCCACAAGAGGGTTGCCGTTTTGAAAACTAAGAAAGCTTAACGTAGAAGACAGCTCACTCCTGTGCTATGCCCTTTCTCAATGAAAGGCGTTTACATCCAAACTTATGGCTGCCAAATGAACGTGTCGGATTCCGACCGCATGGAAGCCATACTCGCTGGTCTCAATTACGAGAAGGTTGCCCAACCTGAGACTGCTGATCTTGTTTTAATTAACACTTGCAGTATCCGTGAGAAGGCCGAAAACAAACTCAGCAGCTTTGCCTACGAACTCAGAGAACTTAAAGAAAGTCGCCCTGAAATGCTTTTGGGAGTGACTGGATGTGTAGCCCAACAAGAAAAAGAAAACATTCTCAAAGAACTTCCTTTTGTGGATATCGTTCTAGGTCCCGACAACATCGACGATCTTCCTATGGCCATTGAGCGATTGGAGCGCGGTGATGCCGATCAATTTCTAAATGCAAATTTTGGTGAAGAAAGTCGAATTTGGAGCACCAAAACATTAATTAAAAATCCTGGTCCTGTGGCTTTTGTAAACGTCATGAAAGGCTGCGATCATTTTTGCAGCTATTGCATAGTTCCCTGGACTCGCGGTCGCGAAAGATCTCGCCCGATCGAAGATATTATTCGAGATTCTAAAGAACTTGTCAGTCGAGGAGTTCGAGAAATCACCTTTTTAGGTCAAAACATCAATACTTTTGGAAAGCGAAGTGGAGAAAGTTTGCATGAACTTTTCTACAGAGCCCATGACATTGAAGGACTTGAGCGCATTCGCTTCACAACTTCACATCCGGGCGACATCAAAGATGAATTGATCGAATGCTTTAAAGATTTGCCCAAACTTTGCAGCAATTTTCATCTTCCGGTTCAATCAGGATCCAATAAAATTTTACGGGGCATGCGCCGATTTTATACAGTCGAAGAATATTTAGAAAAAGTCGAGAAACTCCTTGAAGCTCGTCCCGACATGTCTTTTTCTACAGATATCATAGTGGGTTTCCCCGGCGAAACTGAAGAAGATTTCTTGGCCACCTACGATCTTCTTGAAAAAGTTCGCTACGATAACGTCTACTCCTTTGTATTTTCACCGCGGCCCGGAACCCCTGCAGCACTCCGAAGCGAAGGGCAAATTCCAGAAATTGAAAAACTCGCTAGGCTTTCAAAACTACAACTGCGTGCCAGAACTATATCCGAAGAGCAGCACAAAAAAGAAGTTGGCAAGGTTAAGGAAATTCTTATCGAAGGTCCAAGCAAAAAAAATCCCGCAAAATACACAGGTCGAACTTCACAAAACGTTCCTGTTCACGTGGATTATGACCCCGCCATTACTATTCCGGGAAAACTCATCCATGTGGATATTTTTGAGGGAAGTATCACAAATTTAAGAGGACGGCCTAGCGAAAAGTCTTCCCAAAAAATTTCGCCAATTCCAAGCGGGCTTTCGAGCACTAGCTCGTTTCTCGGCCAACAAATCTAAAGCCAAATCTCTTAAATCTTTTCGATGATTATTTAACAATCTACAAAACTCAAATTGTTCATCCTCAGAAGGCGCACGCAAGATCTCTTCATTAAATTTTTGAGCATTTGTCTTATAGAATTTAACCCAATAAGAGCTCCAATCATCTTTCGAATGAAGACTTAAGGCTTTTTGACTCAATTCAAACTCCAAACCTTTATCATGATAGAGTTTAGGATTAATCCCATTAAAAAAACTTAATCCTCGAGCAAAAAATCCAGATTTTCCTAAGAAATGTTTGAAGGCATCCACTCTTTCTACTTCTTGGCGAATAACATTAGGGCGCTCACGAAAATTTCTTCTTTTATTTTGGGCAAAACTTATATTATTGGAAACAATTTCATGTGTGAGCCAAGCCGAAGAATAATCCAGTTGTTCAACAAAACTTAATCGCACAAGATATATAAAGGCTTTAAGGGATTCTAAATCTGCACCCACATGCTTTTCCTTGATGAATTCAATAAATGCATTAAACATTTTTATTTGTTCAGCCAATCTTTGCATCACTTCTTCGGGAATAAACAAACTACTCAAATGAAAACTCATGTCGTGGAGATAATGATTGTCTAATCGTGCGGAATCAGGAGGGGCTATTGGAAAAGCATATTGCGTTCTCAATGCTTCTAAATATGACTGAAGTCCAACTTTGGGCTGGTGATAGAAAGTCACCGCCAGCGGTGTTCTCCCGCGTTTTTTTAATTCAGAATTTATCCAATTGATTCGAGAAACTAATTCTTGAGCATCGGGAAAAGTGATTTCTTCGCCTTTTAGGGTGACACCCAAAAGTTCAGCCACTTCAGGCCCTGCAACATCTAAAAACCATCGTGGATCTCCCAAGGGATCATAGAGCACTGTACGATGTTTTGAGAGCCACTTTTCGTGATTATGACGATAAACTCTGATTTTTCCGCCAAATTTTCCTGGCCATTCTCGCTCAAATGAAAGTACAGATTGATTGGTACTGTAATCCATATCGAGACCACTCGTCGTAGTTCCAGCGTGAGGATTAGAATTGAAAAGCTCCAATAAATCATCTTCACATCCTGCAAAACTTAGTGAGCTATAAAACGCGAAAAGCGTAAAATATAACATGGAAGAAAAAATGAAGGATTTAGATAAAATGAAGAACTTAGAAAAGAAATTAAAAGCGATTTTAGAAAAGAAGTTAGTGATTGGCTTCTTCACGACATTGCCTTCATCACAACATTGCCTTCTTCACGCCCAGGCCTTTTACCATGTCCCCTCCCCCAACTCCATTTCAAAGAAGGCTACAACTGTGCGACGTTAAGAGTGGGTGGAAAAGTTTTGAGCCTGAAATTTTATAATATTATTAGGAAGTTAAGATAAAAATCGTATTATTTCTTTAGAAGAGGTAGCTCCTTGAATAATTTAGCTATGAAGGACCCACTCTTAACGTCGCACAGTTATACATTGATCATGCGGGAGCGGTCGCTTTTAAGCTGGAGGTAGGCCCAGATGGCCATGAGCAAGAGCATCCAAGAAACTACCACGTTAATTCCTACGCTCGACAGGAAAACTCCTAGAATCCAAACAAAAGCAAACACAGTTAAAGACGTTGATTTATCAAAGAAAAATACAAAACTGGGTTTCCAAACTTTATAGGGGCTTAAACACCAACCTAAAAACAATCCATCAAAAAGAAGACCGCATAGAGCCGCTGAATGCCAATGACCTCGAGTGGGCGGCAAAAGCAAAGACATCGACAAAGTGGCCAGCCAAATTGCAAAAAGCCTAGAACCCAACAAAAAACCCAAAAGCCCTGCAATCATAAAAACTTTCATTCTCAAAAGTGAATCACCAATTCCCACCAGCAAAACTGAATTGAGCCAAGCCCAACCCTTAGATATTAAGAAAACAAAAGGTGCTATAAAACCCCAAAAATGCCATTGAAGATTTTCACTCTTGGCTTCTTTAAAAAACTTTTCGCGACTCATAGGCTGAAGCATCATGATGAAAATCACTGAAAAAGTAAAAAACCTATAGAAAAATGAACCCAAATAAATTTTCCACCAAGAGGCATCGTCGGACCAAGTTGCAAACAGAGAAGTCGACCATATCGCCAATGGCTCCACTAAAAAACTAAACATAATATAATGATGGACTTTTAACTTTGAAAAAATCTTTTTCTTATGTGCAGCTCTCGAAACAAAAAACAGCAGCAACCAAAAAATTAGCCAAAGCGCGGCGCTAAACTCTGGCAATCGACTCAATTCATTATCAATCCAATTTTTGCTTTGAATTCTCTGCCACAACTCATGGCTAAAACTATAAAAAAAGTTTCCAACGATAGTTGGAAGCGATAGTAAATTCCACGAAGACAACCAAAAGAGACTCAGCAGATACCCCATACTCAAACTAAAAGAGAGAGAATAACCCAACACCATTAAAAAAATCGTAAACCAGGGGCCTAACAAAATTCCATTATTCGCCATTCTGGCTTGTCCGAACCAAGGCTGCCAACCTCGCGAAGGCTCCTTGGGATCCCAAACTTCTACCCGAACAAATAAACGCTGCGAATCGGCAAAAAAAGCTCGAACTCTGGGATGATTGCCTATCGACGTGAGGCGAAAATCTCTTTGAAGTTGCGTTTCAAAAAAATCCTCAAGCATCGAATAGCGCTGTTCTCGAACATAAATAATATCGCTCTTGGGAAGCAATTTTCTTCCCTCAGGGCTCCAAAGCCATGAACGATAAATCTCCAACACGGCCTGTCGTTTTATAATACTTGTATCTATTCCTAAACGTAGCAGGAAAGGAAGAAAGGCCACTGCAAAAAAGAGCATCCATACCCATAGCTTCTTTTTTGTAATCGATGGTTTTTGTGCTATTTCTTCAATCATGTCTTACATCATCGCCGCTAAACGCAGTCCCATTGCTTCATTTCAAGGATCTCTCGCCAACTTGAGCGCCCCCGAAATCGCCGCCCAAGTCATCATTGCCGTGCTCAAAGAGACTCCGACAATACAAGCCCAAGACATCCAAGAAGTCCTTATGGGTTGCGTGCTCACCGCTGGAGTGGGACAAGCCCCCGCCCGGCAAGCAGCCCTCAAGGCCTCACTTCCTGAGAATACACCGTGTACAACTATTGGGAAAGTTTGCGGCTCAGGTTTAAAAACAATTATGCTCGCCGATTTAAGCGTGCGCGCTAAAGAATGCCAATTAGTCTTAGCTGGCGGCATGGAATCGATGACACAATCGCCCTATTTAATACCAAAGGCTCGCTCTGGTGCACGATTGGGACACGCAGAAATTATTGATTCGATGATCAAAGATGGCTTGTGGGATGTTTACAACAATTATCACATGGGCAATGCCGCAGAAATCTGCGCTCGAGAGCATAAAATCACTCGCGAAGCCCAAGACGCTCACGCCCAAAGTTCTTATGAACGCGCCATGGCAGCTCAAAGTAAAAAACTTTTCGATCGAGAAATTACACCCATAAAAATCAAATCAAAAAAGGGCGATATTTTATTTAGCGAAGACGAAGAAGTTAAAAAAGTTGATTTCTCAAAACTCTCTAGCCTTAAACCTGTTTTTCAAAGTGATGGCACCATTACAGCCGCCAACGCCAGCAGTTTAAGCGATGGCGCCGCTGCACTCTTAGTGGCTTCTGAAGATTTCATAAAATCAAAAAACATTAAGCCCCTTGTTCGGATAGTGGCACAATCACAAGCCGCTCAAGACCCAGCCTGGTTTAGCACTGCCCCAGCTGCCAGCATTAAAACATTACTCAATAAATCTGGAAAAAAAGTTTCAGACATCGACTTTTGGGAAATCAACGAAGCCTTTTCTGCTGTCGCTATAGTAAACCAAAGACTATTAGACATTGATCCCGATAAAATAAATGTCCGTGGAGGAGCCGTAGCGCTTGGCCACCCTATTGGTGCCAGTGGTGCCAGAATTCTCAGCACTTTAATCAACACACTCATCGATGAACGTAAAAAATTTGGAGTCGCAAGCCTTTGCATAGGAGGAGGCGAAGCCGTTTCCCTACTTGTGGAAAACATGAATGCCTAATTTGAATTTTCCACATTCCTTTTTAATGGAACCCATATTAAAGGAACTCGATAAAATCTCTGCGCTCGATGTTGCCGAACTTTTTTTATCACCTTTTGTACACCCTAAACTTTTATGCGAAGCCACCACCGAAGCGGG
>CAZSSP010000052.1:0-3578 GCA_964609695.1 uncultured Bacteriovoracaceae bacterium | reverse complement strand
GATTGGAGCATAAATCCCAAAGCCAGAGAAAAACTTGCTGAGAGATTTGGCGAAATGCTTTTAAATGATTCTTCTTTTACAGTGCGCTCTTATGCCGCCAGAGTTCCATTACTGGATGCTTCAACACTTGAAAAATCAGCCAGCCAAGAAAGTCACTTAAACACTCTAGCAAGAGTTCTTCAAAACCCAGCTCGCTCTCAAGATTGCCTGGCTCTTGTTGCTAACGATCAAATTTCTCAAGAATCACAAATTTCAAGAATTCTTACATTAGACTCCCATCTCCCCTTAGATTTACGCAGGTCGCTCGAATCTAAACTCAGCGACCCCTTAAGTTTTCACATCAATAACTGGTACTTAAGGCAGTGAGTCTTAAGATTTAAATTAAGTGCTACTCCAAATTAGTCAATTTTTTAAGAATTAAGTCTAAGTTGTCGAAAACTTAAGCATGATTAAAACGAGACCATTCCAAGCTTGTCTTTGGACTATGGTCTATCTTTTTTCTTTGAATTCAAACGCTGAAACACCTGCCGCAAAAAACGTTGTCTACGTGGCTCAAAAAACAGTTCAAAGAGGAATTATTCATATCGATGCACAAGGAAAAATTACAAAAACGTTTATTGAATTTCAAAAGGGCGACAAATTAAAACCACTAGGAATGCTCGACGAAAAATTTCTACCCGCCACCAATAAAGATTGTAATTATATTTTTAACATTGAACGCAATGGTGAAGTGACAGGTGACTATGGAATGCCCGAGCAAGACTTCAACACTTTAACTTTAGGACTCACAGGAAAAGTGGAACTCTATCGATGGTCAAATGACAATGTTCCTGAAATTATTTCTTCAAACTCTGAAAACGCATCTAAACTTTTTCACAAAGATGCTGTCTTAAAAAAAGTTTCAAGCACTGATGACAGTATCACTCTCGGTGGAGTTACAAAAAGCACAAGTGGAATCCATGCTGAAATATCACAAGCCCATAAAGGTGTAGATTTTTATCAAATGCCCTTTTCTCAAGTTCCACTAGAAAACGAAATGGGATTTTTCAACAAAACTCAATTAACAGAAAGCAACGATGATTCCTCTCGAGATCTCTTCAAAGAACTTAGCGAATATGAATCTATGAATTATCAATTTCACACTGTTGAAGTGATTGATTCTCACAATCTCCCCGAAGGACTAAAGCTCCACCAACGATTATGGGTAGCTTCTGTAGAAGAAAACGGACCCAACGTAATCGCTTACGCACTTCCAAAAAAAGATAAAGCCTTTATTATACCCAAAGAAAATCTTCAGCTCTTCAACAACGTTTCTCAACTTAAAGCTCACGTTGCTGAAGACCACAGCTCTGAAATTGTAGCTCAAGCAGGCCAATACATTTACGAACGTGGTTTCGACAAAGATGTAGTACACTACAGCGTTTGCGGCGATCCCGAAGCTAGAATTTACGATCTTCCCATTGATGATTATAAAAACTTCACACTATCTCAAAATGAAAACTATAATCCCGCAAAGCACGACCACCTCAACAAGCTTGCACCATCAGCCCCACAACCCATTGCTCCCGACCCCGATCAGGGTGTTGAAGGAAGTCAAAGACAATATCTTGCAGAGGAAGAAAACAACTCTGGCAATATCCACACTTCAAGCGAGCTTCCTAAATGGAGAAAAAGTAATGAAGATTTAATCCAACCCAAAAACAAGGACTGCGCTCCCAAAGGCGACAAGGAAAATGCTCCCTACTACGTTCTCAAAAAACCCATACCCTTAGAGAAAAGACGGCAGTATAAAGATTACATCATTGCAGCAGCCAATAAATGCCAAATACATCCGGCCATTTTAGAAGCCTCACTTCACATCGAAACCGATATGAATGAGAAAAAAGAAAATAAAACAGAACTTAAATCTGTGCTTAATAAACTCAAAAAAAATGCCACTTATGAAGACGCCGAAAATTACGTGATAAAAAATAAAAAAGACATTTGGGGTAAAAGTCTTGCACAAATCAGCCCCGTTGAAGCAAAAATTTATGGTTATACTTGGACAGGAAAATATTCCGAAACAGCGGCAAATGATCCTAAGAGTATTTGGAATCCAAAAAATGCGATTATGGCCACAGCCATGGTTATGAAAAACTTTCGAGATTCCTCAGCAGTAACTACGGCAAGAAGCCGCGGCATGAACGTGGCCGATGCTACAGCCCATATGTTTAACCGCCCCGGTGAAGAAGGTTTTGCTGAGCAAGCCAGGTACTTTTTATCAATGTTCAATCGAGGCGTTCGCGCCGTCAAAGCACTCGATCTCTACGTAGATCAACACGGCCAATGGCCCGCTTCTTATGGACAAGTTTGGGCCGAAATGCCCAAAAATGAAATCAATTTACCAGTTAAGAAAAGAACTCCTGGTTATCTATGGGGACAAAACATCAACCGCGGTCACGTTTATAAAGGCGCTGGACTCTGCGGCCCTTTACCCAAATGGAGTTTAGTGGCGCAGTATCGCAAAGAATATTCAGAATCCATTGGTCCTGATGGAAAGAAAGTGTGGAAGTCTATTGTGATGTTTATAGAAAACATTTTAAGTCCCTTAAAAAAATTATTTGTAGCTTCGGGAGCTGAAGTAAAATGAAAAATTCATATTTATATAATTTCTTAATTTTTATAATGAGCCTTTTTGCAATTCCAAATATTTTTGCCGATAGCCTAGGCGATTTTTATGTTTTCAATGCAAAGATGATTGAAGCCGAAGAAAGAGTGGCTGAACTGGGAAATAAAAACTTCGCATTAAATTTAAGAAAAAAATACAATGAACTTAAAACTGAGAACCCCCAATTTCGCGACTACATAGACAAAAGAGAAGATGCTCTAAACTGGCTCTTAACTGACACTCAAACAGAACACCTAATTAATCGTTTAAGAGACATTCACAGTGGAGATTTAATTATTTCACAATCAGACAATGGAAATTACGAAAAATCTCGCCTCATCGCACTTTGGGCTCGTTCGCTAAGCCTAGAAATTGAAAAATCTAAAAATTCAGAAGATAAGGCAAAACTACCTCTCGCTTATTTTTTGCAAGGAAAGGCTGATTTTCATTTTTCTAGATTAGGTAGCGATTCACTTAAAAAGTTTTTAGACTTGAGCGTAGAAAATAAATCCAAATTCAAAAAATGGCGTGAAGAAGCTAAAGAAATCATGCAATTACTCAACACAAATCGCCAAGGGCCTGAAAAAGAAAATTCAGTTAAAACTCATCTTTTGAGCAACTAAACATTAATGCGACGCGTTTTTGAGAAATTTAAGCTCCACTCAAAAAATACCGAATAAATTTCATGAGAAAGAATTTTCTATTTTTATTTGCGTTTACAGTTTTAATGAGTTCTTCAAAAGCTATTAAAGCAGAAGAGCCTATGATTGTAGAATTAGATGAAGCTACAGCAAAATCATTACAAGGGGGCAACTCTACTAAATCAACTCCCACAGTAGCTCCCACACCAAAAGTATCAACTCCAACAGTTACAAGAGCAGCACCAGCACCAAAACCAAGCGCATCAAAATCAACTTCATCAAAAACAAAC
>CAZSSP010000051.1:7723-10572 GCA_964609695.1 uncultured Bacteriovoracaceae bacterium | reverse complement strand
GACTATCTAGACACTTTGTTTACAAGAATAACGTCTTTCTTAATTAAACGGTCAGACTCGACCTCAATAACGCCTTCCCAATAGGCCCCAAAAGCTCGATTAACTAATCTAACATGTCGACGTCCAGGTTTGAGCTTGAGATTTCTTACAGGCGTACTTTGAGGCTGTCCTTTTTTATCCACTAAAGCTTTGCCATCAATAAAAATTTCATTGGCTGTAGGGGTCGATCGAAGTTCAATATATCCAGGCAATGAACTAGGGCTTCTCTCGCCCTCCATACTAATCACTCCACCATTAGCTTTAGCCGTTTCTTGAGGAGCTTCATTAGGCACCTGAGCCAGCGACGGCGCAGGGGTTTGAGTCACAGCAACGGCTGGAGGATTATTCACTGCAGGCGTATTATTCAATGCTGATGGATTTTCTGGTGCAGGTGTTTGAGCTTCTTCTGCTTCAGGCTCGGGAGTCTTAATATAAGGCTCACCAGAAGCGGGACCACTTTCTACAATTCCAGGTTTTCTTCCGGCTTCAGGCACTTCAGAGGCCGGCGCGCCAGGCTCTCGTGCTGGCTCAGTCGAAGTCACGGCACCCTCTACATCAACTGGATTTTCCTTATTTTCTATAGGATCATTTTGAGTGAGTTCAGTATTGTCTACCGCCAAACTTTCATTATTATTCTTAGTTAAATTTGAAAACTTTGCTTTTTTAGAAATACCCACAGCCAAAACTATAAAAAGTATGGCTACAGCATAAACTTTTATACGATTATTTCTTTTAGGTTTTGAAGCATAGGAATCTTTCGACATAGAAAGATTGCCACCAAAATTATTATTAAGAACACCTTTTTTTGCACCCGTTTTGGTCAACTCAAAAGTTTCAGCAAAATCAGAAGGTGCACTTATTGCAGACCCCTGAGAGACAACAGGTTCATGAGACATATCTCGCGCAACAGAGAGCTCACCAACGGCCTTCATATCCAGTGAAGGTGGTAAATCCTCTCCTTTAATAATTTTCGAATCTTGAGCAACTGAAACTGAAAGTTGAGTGACCTCATCGTTATCAATTTTAGTTCTATCTTTATTATCACCTTCAGACTTCTCATCTTCGGAATGAGCCTGACCGCGAGGCTCCGCAAGAATAGGTGGAGCCTGAAGATTAATTTGTTCACGCTTCTTTTTTTCTTGCTCTATGACTTCAGCAAATAATTCTTTTGTAAATTTTGAGAAATTTGTAGGGATAAAATCGCTATGCTTTTCATTTAAATATCGCTGAAGATCTCCATAAAGTTCTCCAGCAGTAGAATAACGCTCACTACGTTCTTTAGCCAAAGCTTTCATTACAATCTTATCAAGACCGTAAGTGACCAATGGATTTTTCTTTGAAGGTTTCATGATATTACATTCACGAACCAACTGAAGTGTTTGCAAATCATCATCTGTGCTAAAAAGTCTTTTTTGAGTTAAGAGCTCCCAAAGTATAATGCCCATCGAAAAAACATCCGTACGGCGATCTAGTTTCATACCCTGAGCTTGTTCTGGAGACATATAACCAAACTTACCTTTAAGAACTCCAGCCTTTGTTCCCTCTGCACGAGAAGCGGCTTTTGCGATTCCAAAATCTACAATTTTTACAGAACCATCATAGCCCACCATAATATTTTGAGGGCTCATATCTCGGTGAATGATATTGAGCTCTTCACCCGTTTTTTCATCATGAAAATTATGAGCGTAGTCGAGCCCCTTAGAAGCTTCGGCCACCATATAACAAGCAATTTCAATTGGAATTTTTTTACGCATTTTTTCAGCACGAGAAATTAATTGTCGAACGTTTTTACCGTTCACAAATTCCATTACTAAATAGAGGTATCCGTTGAATTCACCATTAGAGAAAATTTGAACAATATTAGGGTTCTGCAAATGGGCGCTTAAATTGGCCTCTTGCCTAAACATTTCTTTAAATTCATCATTATTAGCAAAGCTGGGGAGTATGCGCTTTATGGCAACAGTCTTTTCGAAGCCCCCGAAACCTAAGTGTTTTCCACGATACACCTCGGCCATGCCCCCAGAAGCAAGCTTCTCAAGAAGGACGATGTCTTTACCAAAACGTTCCAAAAATAACCTCTCGATATACACTATCGTCTTAAAAGCGCTTAATCTTGAGTTTTCCTTTAGCCGGGTATTAACCGTTTTTTTGACAGCTGTGTCTAATATGTAGACAACGCAAAACGCGGTGTCACAAGGAGACCCCGTCATGAAAGACTTATTCGATACCATCAACCAAAACAGTGTAGAAATTTTGGGCAAACGTCGCAAAAGCAATAAAGGCTCCAAATTAGCCCGCTATTCTCTCAAAGAAGCCATGGGTAGTGACGATAATTTTTACGGAGACGAAAGTCCTTCTTGGAACGAAATTGAAAATGCCGATTTTGATCGCGACTTTAGCCGCGACGATTTTGAAAAACTTTTTTAATCCATCTGACAAAGGGGGATGAGGGTGCCGGAACCACGTGGGGGGGGTTTCGGTGCCCATTTTTTTTTACAGAATCTTTAAAATAAGCGATACACTAGGACTATGCCCTTCCTGCAAAGGTCAAATTTCCTAGTCTTAATAATCACATTAGCTTGCCCTACTTCAATCTATTCAGCAAAACCCAAAGAAGCCAAGATCTGCATGGAAGCTCTAATTAGCTTTGGCATGATGAGTTCTCATAAAAATTTTAACTTAGCACTCACAAGCCAACTCTTATCCAATGCTCAAAATTATCCCGAGCCCTTTAGTAGTCAAATTCAGAGAGCAACCATGAATGCCTATGATGCTTTTCTAAAATCAGGGAAAAAACTTCCTCCAAGTAT
>CAZSSP010000051.1:0-7623 GCA_964609695.1 uncultured Bacteriovoracaceae bacterium | reverse complement strand
TTCAAGAAGTGGCTCAGTATTTTAATCGCACCGACACAATACCTGGCTATAAAGCCGTAAAAATTAAGGCCACGCTTAAAGACTTCGAGGATCCCGTTGAATTATCCGGAATGCTAAGCGAGTTTATAAAAGGGAAAACAAAAATTAAAAGTTACGATAAAAATTCCTATAAATATTTAGAAGAATTTCCTGATCGAGAAAACATTAACTCTAATTCTATTATTCAATTTTTAGTGTGCAACGACGACATTCATTATCAAAACTTCTTTCTAAATGCCGATGGAAAAATTATTGTTTTCGATCAAGACGAAAGTCTAATCGACTTAGTCCCCAAAGCCTCTAGTATCAGTGGGCTTGGCACAATTCCCCCATTTGAATACAAATCTGAGGACATTAAAAAACTTAAAGATGTCGCCTCAGGAAAATGGAAAGCTGATTTCTGGAAATTTTTACCTTGGGATCAAAAAATTGCATTTCAATTTAGAGCTCAAATTCTCTTAGAAGATGCTAAGCTTCGCGGTTTTAGTGAGGCTTTTTAACTTTTGAAGCAATAGCAGGCAGCGATCGAGCACTACTATTTTCAGTAGGTGAAGAATAGCCACGCTTAGACCAAGCCCATAAAGCATCGAACCAAGCTGTTTCTCCTGGAAGATCCCAGAAATGCACTTTATCTTGTACAAGATTTCCAGTTTTCTTATTTTTATATACAAAAAACTCCTTGATGGGCACTAAATCAGCCGTTGGAAAATAAGTCACTTTTACGCCCCGAGGACAATCTTCAGTAATATACATTCCTCTAGCATCACTGAGCTCATTAATATTATCTGAATAGGCTTTATTAACGGCACTCATATTTTGGTCCATGTTCTGCGGAGGCAATACAAAAGAAACATTCTTCACATTTTCCTTACAAGCTTGCTTTATAATTTTTTCCATATAGATTTTATGTTGAGCAAGACTTAGATTTTTAATTTGATTGGTTCCCTGCTGAACTATCAATCTATCCACTGGCATTCCGGGTTCTGAACAAAAACGAGAATCCTTTTTAAGCAAATTTGGGAGTGCCCAGGCATTTGGAGCCTTATCTCCACTTGAAGTATGAGATTGATCAAGTTTTCCATTTTGAAAACTTCGCTGATGATAGCCAACTTGGCAGCAAGAAAAATCCCCATCAGTCCATGACTTAAAATTTGAATTTGAAACAGCAAAAGAAGAAACAGTATTTCCATTGAGACTTAGATTTTGCGCTAAAGTTTTTCCAAACTTTCCATCGTCCGAAAGTGAATCACCAATAATGACAATTTTTTCGGCCCTTAAGCCAGAGATGTAAAAGAAACATAATAAAAAAAATAAAGTTTTTTTATTACAAAAGTTCACGCCCGCATTCCCCTATATTGATATTATACACTGGGGAATTAAGTATTTTCATCCATAAAGGTGAAAACCATTTAAGTGCTGGATTTTTCAAGGTCCATACATCTTCAAAATTCTTTTGATACTTTAGAAGCGCCTGAAATTCATATAAGCCCATCTCCATTCGGTCAGAACTATCGATAATGACCCAATCTTCTCCATCCCAAAGCCAGTTATTAAGATTATGGGCTGGAGCAAAGATTCCATGCAGTGCCAGCAATTTAAAGACTTTAAGTAATTTAACAATAACCTCTACATCTTGGGTATTTTGAATGTTAAATTGCTCTAAAAAAGTCTTTGCAGACACACCCTGGTGATAATCCTTAATAACGAAATTTTTTCCAATATAATAATATTTTGTAACTTTTAATTCTGGAATTTCTTCGAGCAATCTAAAACGCTGCCACTCTTGCATTTTGATGACATCGAGAGCCCCATTTGAACGTGCCACTTTTAATGCAAAAACGCGACCCACTTCATCGACGATCTTATAGACAACACCAAAGCCTCCTCGACCCAATCTCTCTAAAATTTTGAAAGTTTTATCACCCATTCTAAATTCAAATCCAATTTCTAATTCAGGAGATAAAGATTCTGAAAAATTTAAAAGTTTAGTTTCTTCTGCAGATTCAAACTCAAGTTCAATCACAGAAATAAATACTGTTTGGTTTTTTCCATTTCTTGAAGGATTTAAAAATTCCAACTCAATTTCTTCTTCAAAATTCAAAAGTTCCGCTGTTGGAACTATAATATTTTTCCAAGTTTCATTAGATCCCGATGATGGAAGAAAATGCTGGGCTAATACAAGCTTGTCATTATCGCCAGATCGCAAAACAAACTGAACGCCAGCTTGACTAGCATAAGTAAATTTTATTCCTCTAAGTCTTCCGTTTTGAGACTCTTTTAGCTTAAAACTAATTCGACTTTTATCTTTAATACCCTTAAGAACATTTTTCTTTCCAGCATGTTCCCCCAAACTAATGGCACCCTGATCTTTAAACTTTTTTAAATTAAATGAATAACGTCTTGGTTTGGTAGAATATTCCCATTCCCTTTTGGGATAAGCGTGTATTTGAGAGCGGCTTAAATGGGAGTTAATAAATCGTAAAACCTCGAAACGCCTGCTTCTGACTTCGTTTATAACTTTTTCACTGAATTTTTTGCCTAAGAGTTTTAAGACACTCTCATCTCCACTTTTTTCCAGCAAATCTGATAAAACCTTATCCCCTTTAACTTCATTAGGTATAAACACTGAAATGGCTTGATTTCGACCCCAAGGATCTAAAGCATAGCTGTTATCTATAGCTACAACTTGATCGCCGACTAAATAATTTCCTTTATGTCGATCGGGTTCATTAATTATATAATCAAAAATTCGCATCCAGAAATATTTAGGAACATTTGCAAAATCGTCTAGATAATCCGTAGCTCTTAAGTAATAGGGAATCCACAACTGAGCACTTCCTAAAATATTCCCAACATTTCTCTCAACAGTCGCTGGAACGATTTCCAATTTCCAGAGTTTATTTAATTGATAAGCTAAGACTTCACGCTCCATGCTTGTTCTGGAGAATTGATTAGTATCTTGATGTTTGAAAATGATATCCAAACCACCTTCCAATTTTAATAGATTTTTTTTGGCTGGACCCGCACCTTTATGAGCATCAATATTTTTAAATTCACCGATGACTGGAGCTTCCTTCAGACAAACTTCGAGCGCCTCGATGAGTTTAGTTTTTTCTTCGGAGTCTTTTAAATGCCAAATATAATTTTGAATTTCGTTGATTTCTTCTAGTCCTGCCAGATTTTTCGTTTGCTCCAATAAATGTAGAGAAGCTTTCCAATCAGCAAAAATAAAGGCGCATTGAAATGCGCAAAAATAAATTAAACCCCTCACAGGCTTCATCTCACACCGGGGATTGTCTTAAAACGAAATATCTCGAAAGGGAAGCGTTTTTAGCAACGAAGAAAATTCAAAAATATCATAACCTTATTCTAAAATTTTGAAGAGGATTATTCGCGCAAGGCTCAATTCGAAACTTTTTGAAGATGATCTTGAGCGTATTGAGACACCCCTTCAAGACCTCCAAAAAACAATCGAAGTGAATCGGGATTATTATTCGCTAAATCAATAAGATCAACCACAATAAATCCATCAAGCGAGGTGAAGTCGGGATCGACCCCAAACTCTAGGAACTTAGCTTTAAATCCTAAGTAGGCATTGAAAAGAGTAGGAAGCGCATCACCTTCGGGCTCACTGGATTGAACCACTTGATCGAGCTCTGCAATACTCGAAATATCATCGAGCAATCGTGCACCCTCAGGAAGCTTTTTAAGGGGGAAATTTGCTGGATGCTTAGCACGCACAAGTTTTGCATCTTGAGCATCGGGTCCAAATTTAGCCTTAAGAAATTCGACTACTAAATATTTTGAAACATCTTGATATCGACCACTCAGACTGACGGTTCCAAATAAATATCTGTATTGTGGATTCAATTTTAAGAAGTTAGCAATGCCAGTAAAGAGGTTAAATAATCCATGACGCCCCTTTTGATATTTAGGCAAAACAAAACTTCTTCCGAGTTCGATGGCATTAGGATATTTATCAAGAAATGGTTTATCAAAAGGAAACAAATCTCGCGTATAAAAGCCCTCAATTCCTTTTTCAGCCATAATTTTATCGCTCAATCCAAGGCGATAAGCTCCTACTAATTCAGACTCCTTGGAATTCCAAACCACGAGATGCGTGTAAGTATTATCGAATGGATCGAGGTCTCTAGCTTGACCAGTACCCTCTCCCTCTAAACGAAAGGTTTCTTCACGGGCTCTTCCTAATTCTCTTAGAAAAATTTGAAAGTCTCGTGGGCTCAATGCATCCTGAGCTGTGAAGGCATAAACTTCATAGCCGCTTTTAGTATGAAGTAGAGATTGAGGTTTGGCACTCTTTAAGCCTTCAAAAACTTGTTTAAGAGCCACTCGGTCTTCTGCTTGAGCTACAGGCACTTTATATTTTCGATCTTTAAGTTTGCCTTCAAAGTAATGACCTTGAGTATAAATTCTGTTGCGAACATAGGCAGCAATGCTCTCATAAGGATTCTCACCTTGAGATTTTGCCACTGAAGCTTTTTCAGCTAAAAATTCAGGACTCATAACTCGACCCACATGAATTGGAAATTCTTTATCTGCAAATTTTAAAGCTTCGCGCATGAGCAGGGGTTCAACCAAGGGTGAAAATACAGGAAAACGCAAGGCCATGTATGGATAAGGGCTCTTCACTCCAATAAAAACAGGAAGCACTTGCGCTTGAGTGTCTAAGGCCAATTTTGCAAATCCTTTTTGCCAAGGAGGATCTCGGAATATTAAGCGTCGAGTGTAAATTCGAGACACTTTACCAGCAGGAAAAACAACAAGAGCATGACCCTGCTCTACCCATTCCCGCATCTCTCTAGCGGATGCAATATTAGCTTTTGTATTGCCTGACTTTAAATTGAAATAAATAAAATGCTCAGGATGATTTTTTAAAGTCACAGCATCGGTCATAACCACTTTTACATCGCTGCGTTTTTTGGCAATGAGATCGACCACAGCCAATCCATCGACAATTCCCGAAGGATGATTCACAGGAATAATTAAAGGCCCCTTTGAAGGAATTTGATCGAGAGCATCGGAGTTATACTTAGGCTGAACATTCAAGGCCTGAAGCAATCGTGAAATATAAAATCTATCGCTCGGACCAATGCTTTCACTCTGAGCCACTAATTTTTCCCAATTCGGAATGCCCACCGGACGTTGAAGTGAAGGGAATCTTTTTAATAAAGGGTGATTAACCACAAGATGATTGGAACACGAGACTTCTAATTTTTCATCGCTTTTTGCATTCAATGCAAAAACTAACAAAAGTCCACGCAATGAAACTCTGTAAATCGGCCTCGCCATCAGCTTTTTCACGGACGACCTAAGCTAGTATTGTTGTGCGTTATGTCAACCCTGAAGAACGCAGCTAAAGTGTTGACATAATGCGTTATAAGTAGCTAACAAGTCTCCATGCTGATGAAAAACTTAAAAAGTAGCGTGTTTGGTTTTTTGCTTTTTTTTAATTTTCTATGCACTCAATTTCTCTCAGCTGAAAACAGCAGCACAATTAATACACTTGAAGAACAGCTTTCTTCTGGAGTGGGTGCCTTCAATATATTTCACGATCCCTCAAAAGCCATAGGCCGCTCCATCCATGGAGCTTGGGACATCAAGCTCGATGATCTTGCTAGCTCAATAAGTATTATCGATCTCAGTCCAATGCTAGGGGACACCCTGATCGAATTAGCAGGCATAATCCCAAACATACGTAAAAAATTCCCTAATAAGCCGATTTATTTATTCAGTCCTCACGCTCATATTTTTTCAGGCAATCAAAACGGAATCATAGTTAGAAACGTTCCGCTCCCTGACCCAAAATCTAATTTAAAAATTTCGGCACCTTTTGATTATATTGCTGATCGCGCACTTGAGATTCCCGAAGGCTCAACAGTTCTAATGATTTCAAATTTCCCACTCGATAAAGTTTTTGAGATTCCCGAAGATCCACTCAAGCGATCTCGAAGAAGCCCTAGCAATCCTTTGGGGCGCGATAATAAAACAATCAATAGAATGCTCAAAGAAGGTCTTCATGCCTTTGAGAGAATTCTCTCTCAACGAAACATCACCTATCTTAACGTGATCCCCTATCATGAGGGTCTTCGTGCATTTAGCTCGGGTTGGTTTGGGCCCAAGGGGGTGAGAGTGAGAATTGAAGGGAACCGACCTAGTGACTGGCTTTATAAATACCCAAATCTCGAAAAGGTGGAACGCAATCATCCATTATTTTCATTTAATAATTTAGGTCAGGACCTTCATGTATACGACATGCGCGATAGCGACGAAATGGAACGTAAAACGCGACTTCACTTTGCCCTTGATTGGAGACCCGCTAGCCCAGCTGTTATTGGTGAGAGCAGCACAAATGATGAAAGTCCGAATTATTTACCGAATAAAGTTTACGAGTTAATTCCGCTAGTCTCAAAACTACTGTTTGGAAAAGATGCACTTTACGGGCTTGAGACGACAGATCTTGACGGAGGACCCGCAGCTGCTGCTTGGGCCGAACAATATATAAAAATGACCCTCGGCGATTCTAGACAACCCTATATGATTTTAAACCTCAACACTAAGGGACTTCGAAAAGTTGGAAAAATTAAAGATAATTATTTAAAAATTTTGGAAGGCATTTATCAAAGCATTGCCAAGATTTATCCTGAAATGGCTATTCTTATCACTGAGTCAGAAAGTCACTATGGCGAAGCTACTGGAGAAATTCTCATGGATTTTATAGCTTCAAAAAAACAACTTCTGGGGTCAGTTAAATTACCAAGAGTCAAATTGCTAGAAAGCTCTAATCGAGAATTTTGGCGAGGGCTGATTCCCAAAGCTAGAAACGTTATTACGGTAGATTCTGGATTTGCCCATGTGGCTTTAGCTATTAACCCAAATGTAGTTTTCACTTTTTCACTTGAAAATGAATTTTATACTGGTGCCAGCAAAAACTGGACACCTAAAAATAGCGCCCATATTGATGTTAAAGAAAATGAATCTCTAGCAGTTCTTTTTAAGGCCGCAGAAGTTTTTGTTAATGAAAGAAAACTAGAGTGCCAGACAGCTTTAACTGCTAGCGCAAGCCAATAATCTACGGCTTGCCCACCCCACTTCGTACTGCTATTCTCGGCTTGCGATTATAGCCGCGCACAATTTGGGGGCGTCGGGTTTCGACGGTTACCTCGGGGCTAGAGTTGCGTGTCGAGTGTTCTCAGTCACTCGTAAATCCCTTGAGAAAAACTATAAGTGACAACTCTGTTGCACTTGCTGCTTAATCATTGATTTGATTTGAGTAGTCGGACCCGAGAGCCGCGGCTAAGAAGTTTTCGGTAGTCCGTCATTGCCATAGCTAGGTTGTGGGCGCGTTGCCCCACTCACGACGACACAAATGGGTAAATCGCTGCAGGACGCTTGGGTTTCTTGGAGAAGCTTGTGGTTAAATTAATCAAGAAAACACACACGTAGATACACTAGTGCTGGGTACTCCGGACGTGGGTTCAACTCCCACCGCCTCCATATCAATTTAGAAAGTCGCATGAGTGAAACGAATGTGATTTTCTAAATTGATATTGTGGTAGAGGAGTT
>CAZSSP010000050.1:6872-10582 GCA_964609695.1 uncultured Bacteriovoracaceae bacterium | reverse complement strand
GTTGGCACGATTAGTGCACTTCTGCCTGAGTCTCATGAAGAGACTCAAAATACTTAGGAGGTATTCATATGAACAACGAAATTTTAAAAACTAAAATTGTATTTGGAATTGGTGGTAGTGATGGCAAAGAAGGCGGTAGCGACGGTAAAGAGGGAAGTAGCGACGGCAAGGAAAAAATTAATTCTCAAGCCACCCACTCCACTTCTGCATCAACATATCTTTTTTAAGGAGCACACATGAAAAACGTTGCGATTTCACTGTTAAGTCTTTGTGTTATGGGAGTCGCTTCGGGCGAAACACTAAAGGTTAATGTTGATAAAGGTGAATTGCGTTTGAGCTTTGATGCTAATTTAGACGCTGCAAAATTTAGCTATAGCAAAAAGCCAGGATGCGATTCTGATGTCACCATGAGTAAAAAAGCTCAGACTTTGACTTTAGCTCATGTGAATCCCAATAAGTGCCCTTCGGGTGCGACTCTTAATCTTAGTCTTCCTCTAAAGTCTGATGTCGAAATCAGTCATGGTGGTGGAATGATTGTGGTTAAAGAAACAAGTGCGCTGCTCGACCAAGTGTCTCGCTTAGAAGCGAACACTTTGGGTGGTATGATCGAAACTTCAGATTCACGATTGGTCATTACAAGTCAGTATGGACCAGCCGCTGCAAGTTTCTCTGCAAAAAATGAATCACCTAGAGTTTCCATGAAACTCACAGGTGGACTCATAAGTTTTCGTTAGTTGGAGGCGATATGTCTAGGCTTTTGATTATAGGTGACAGTGATAAGGATCCAGTAATCGGAAGCCTAGACCGTCTTTCGAAATTACAAAATATTAATTTTGCATGTATTTCTCCAGAAAATATTCTGAAAGCCAAAAGTATCAGAGTTAATGTAGAAGCTGAAGATGTTTTGCAAATGACTTTGCACGATGATCAAGAATTCAATTTAAAAGTAGGATCAAAAATTTTCAGTCGTATGACAGAATTGCCTGAAACCTATTTTTTACGTTTTTCAGAAGATGATCGTGATTATGCTAAAAGAGAATTCGAGGCTTTTGTATCTGCTTTAGTTATTGCGGTTTCGAAAGAAGCGCGTAGCTCAAGTGCTTTAGGATATTTAAATGGATTCTATGGATTACCGCTCTTGTGGGAGAAGCTTCGAAGTACTTTGTCTGAAATTCAAGTGGAGATCCCCGTTTATGTGGCTGGAGCTACTCGACCTCAATGGGACCCGCTAGAAACCGTTGAATCTAATATTTATGATTTTACAAGATGGAGAACTAATCAAACTTTGCAAGGTGCAAACTTGTTTATCAAAAGACCAATGGGACGAAGTGTGCTTATTTACGCTAATTCAATCGGCGATTTTGCATTGAGCGATCAATCTCATATTGATTCTAACTTCGAAACAGTGAAGCTTAGAGAAATTTCTCGACGAGTATTAAATGAATTAGAAATTAAAAGTGCAGAAATTTTGCTTTTTATAAATGAAAGTAACTTTGTACTAGCTTCACTAACTCCGTTACCCATTGCTAGTTATTCCTCTATTCAACAATTCGATAAAGTGAATGAAATATATTTAAAATGAACACACTCAAAACATTTATAACACCCGATCTTCGGCCACCTGTACGAGGCGCTCGACTCAAAGAAGAAAGTTTAAAAGCAAGTAGTCGAGCATCTACAAAATTGGGCATTATTAATCCAGCTCTTTGTATTGGGCCTGCTAATGACTTTGTTTTAAAACATCTTGCAGCACAATTAACGCCAAACGATCCCATCGTTTTTTTGAGCTTGGATAATATTCTAAATCAATGGAATTATTCATTAGTTAATGGAGAATTGCGAATCAGTATAGCCTCACAAATTATCACTCCGCGATCTGTATACTTGCGGGGGGCTATGGTGGAATCCGATGATGCACGTTTTACGGCCATTGGAGAGTTTTTTGATATTATTAGCGCGTGGAGAGGAAAATTATTGTGTCGGCCTTGCGATCAGCAAGCCAATGAATCAAAGCTTTACCAAAGTCAGTTCTCTTTAAGAAAAGCAATTGATAAATTCAATCTTAGTCATGTGAAGCTTCCTCCAACTTATCTGCTTAAGACAAAGCAAAATGAAGCACAAACTTGGTCTGAATTTTTACCCAAATCTGCAATCGTAAAATCATTATCAGGTATTCGTTCGCAAGTTGTAGATCAAAGTCAATTTTATGCTCTCAATCCTTCTGGACCAAGCGACCTACCCTCACTTTTTCAAGAAAAAATATTAGGACGTAATATACGTATCCATTGCTTTAACGGAGAGTTCTGGCCAGTAGAAATTTTAGGTGGCGAAAACACTGCAGATTATCGATATGCCAGTGGGGGTTGGACCATGAGAGAGCATCCAATGCCTCAAGAATTAAAAGATTTTTGCTTAGAAGTTCAAGAAATTGAACGTTGCCCTTTGATGGGGATGGATTTTATTCTTGATTCTAATGGCGTTTATTGGTGTTTAGAAGCCAATCCCGGGCCTGGATGGGCCTGGTATGAAAAAAATACATCTTTTGAAGTTCCTTTAAGTCGACGAATTTTACAATATTTAATGGATGTCAAATAAAATGAAAAACGTGAGTTTATTTAAAAAAATATCTTTAGCAACATTGGTTGTTGTTGAATTACTTTTAGCATATTGGGCTTTTCGCTTTGAAGGCAAGGTGATTTCTGGGATTGCTACCCTGACTGATTATTCTCAGATTTTAATATTACTTATTTTGCCGTTTGCGATATTTAAATTGTTAGCACTTTGTTTTAATGCACTTCACTCAAATTTGACTTCATACTGGGCTTTGAAGTTTTGGGAAATGCAGGAGTCTAAAGTTCCATTGAATTTAAGTTTAGAAAAGTCTCAAAATAGACAAGAGATTTTCCAAAACATAACTGAAAGAGCTCCAAGATTTTATTCAAATTCTTTGACTGTACTACGTAATCAATCCCTTTTTGTATTTTCAGTCGTCTTGTCGATATTTTCGTTTTGGGGACCGCAAATGTCTTTGGGATTGGCCGTTTTTTCATTGTTAGCTTGCGGAACATGGTTGAGTCATCGTTTATGGCAGCAAAGCTATACAAATTTGCTTAGTGAAAATGAAACTGCAACGGATAGGTTTAATAAATGGTTTCATAATTATTTATCTCACCCAGAACTTACACAACTTTGGAAAAATGAAAAAAACTCATGGATTCACGAGCGTTTTCAAGAGTTTTCAAGGGTTAAAATGCGCTTGTTCAAATTTACCATGAGAAATAATTTTATTTCACAGTGGCTTGTTGAACTTCCTTATTTACTGAGTTTTGGAATCTTTGCTTGGCTTATGTTCACTCAGCAACTACCTCTATATGTGTTATTTGTATGGATGGGCGTTTCCCAATATGTGATTCGCTCTGTTCAGGGAATGATTGAAAATACACGTTTGAAACGCGAAAATAATGCTCTGGCTCTTATTTTGAAAAAGAATGAAACAGATAAATCCAAAAAAATAAATGATAGATTAGCAGCTCTACAAACTGCAAATACTAAGCAAATAAGTTTTAATTTGTCTGGTGTTGAGATTAACATTAGCTCAGCTGCTGGGCTTTCTGTAATTCATGCACCCAATGGAAGTGGAAAAAGTACTCTGTTGCGAAGTTTATGTAGTTTGCAGGAAAATAATTCCTTCGTAGAACAAGGTAAATTAG
>CAZSSP010000050.1:0-6772 GCA_964609695.1 uncultured Bacteriovoracaceae bacterium | reverse complement strand
TCAGCTCCTTTAACGCTATCGGCTGGTGAGGGAAACTTGTTAGCATGGTTTAGGCTCTGGGCTGATTTCCCAAAAAAAATTGAATTTCTATTTTTAGATGAGGCTTTTAGTAGCCTTGATTCAGGCACTCTTAATCTTTGTAGGGAAACTCTTTTGGCACTTTCGAGTGAATTAAGGATTGTATACGTGACTCATGATCGTTTCGAGGAATGGAATCAGCTCCCACATTGGAATCGAGGATATTTTTTGGCTTGTAGCGAAGACGAGGCGAGTGGTTTTTGCTTGCCCTTTTGGTTACGTTCAACGCTGGGAAACGGATTAATCGATGCGCGAGGTTCGATTGCTAAGAATGCTCTGGGATTGAGCCGGAGGGTTTTAAAAACACTTTGTGAAGTTGATCCTAATATGGAAGCTGCAAAGAATAGAAATTTTACACTATATTGTGAATTTCCAGAATATGATGTGGGCGAAACTGATTCTGCAGCTCTGAGCCTGGCTATAACTTTTCAGAATTTGATGCGATCTTTAAATTTTAAGCCTTTAATTAGTCGTACAGCTGGTACTGCGCAAATTGATTTAGATGGAGATTTTCATGGCGTGATTGGATCTGATGCTAAAAGAAGAGCTTCTGAAAAGCTTGGTCTTCGCGTGTTGACCCAAGAAGATGTCGCCTCTTTTCAATCTCTAGCAAGTTTATAAAATTTTTTGCCAAATTTAAAATGTACAAGCATTTTTTATGGTTTTAGCGTTTTCGCTTAAGGGTACATTTAGTAATGTGTCAAAATTAAATAAACTTTTTGCCACTGAAAAACAGTCTTTAGCAAGATTTACTGCGGGAGCTCTCAGAGGCTCTGTTAAATTAGGCGTGACTTGGGCTAAGTCAATTTTACTGGCAGTTTGTGCTACGTAACTCAAGCCTAAATAGCTTGTATAAGCTATGGCTCCCACTCCCAGAAACAGCGTTAGTATTGCTATGCCAGCGTAGATCTTAATTTTTTTCTTAAATTTAGGTAAATTTTGTAACCGTCGTAAAACTTCCATTAAAATAATTCGTTTCATAATTTCCTCCTGATTTTCTAATATTCTTCCAATTTACGGCAATAAAATGATTATTTAAAATAGATATATAGGTTCTTGTGTATTGCATAAAGTGATGCATTCTAGGGCCTGAATTTAGTATTGTTATAAACGATGTAGATAAGTTATTATATCTATTTGAGCAATTGAGAAATATTTGCGATATTAAGCTTATTAAGTGAGGAGATAGTTTTTATGGTTCTTTTTCCCTTTGTAGATTATTGGTGGTTGTATGCAGCTTTTACGGCTTTTGTGTTGTTGATGCTGGCTTTGGATCTGGGTGTTTTTCACCGAAAAGCACATGAAGTTTCAGTAAAGGAAGCTTCAATCTGGACTACTGTATGGATTAGTTTGGCCTTAGTTTTTAATTTACTTTTCTATTTCTATGCAAAGTGGAAATTTTCAAGCGACCAAAGCTATCTATCTATTGAGGGCTTTGATCCCGATTCGCAAGCCAAGTCATTGGCGCTCGAATTTTTAACCGGCTTTGTTATAGAAAAGTCTCTAGCCATTGATAACATTTTCGTTTTTGCGGTTGTATTCGGTTATTTTGCAATACCAAAGATATATCAACACCGAGTCCTTTTTTGGGGCATTCTTGGAGCTTTGTTCTTTAGGGCTATTTTTATCGCCATGGGATCGGTGCTTCTAAGCTATCACTGGCTTGTCATATTCTTCGGCGTTTTGCTCCTTCTTACTGGTGTAAAAATGTTCTTCGCTGGTACTGCACAGCAAGACCTTGAAAACAATTTTATTATACGACAATTAAAGCGATTGTTCAGAGTGCATCCTAAAATTGAAGGTCAGAAATTTATTATTAAGAAAGATGGTTTGAGATATGTAACACCTCTTTTCTTGGCTCTCGTTTTTCTTGAGCTGACTGATATTATTTTTGCGGTGGATTCTGTGCCTGCGATTTTTGCTATCACAAAGGAGCCCTTAATAGTCTTCACTTCAAATATATTTGCGATACTCGGACTACGCTCTATGTATTTTATGCTCTCGGGTGTGATGGATCGATTTGCCTATATTAAATATGGACTGGCATCAGTTCTAATATTTGTTGGTCTTAAAATGGTTTGGCTCAACGAAGCTTTTGGAGGCAAATTTCCAATAAGTTGGTCTTTGGGTATCATCGGAGGATTGATTGGATCATCCATAGTGGTCTCATTAATTGTCGATAAGCGTAAGCGTAAAATTGCGGCAACTAAACTTCTTCATAAAGGGGAGTTTTAAGGAGGATTTATATGAAAATTGCAAAAAGAGTATTTTTATTTTTAGTCGTCAACGTTTTAATAATGCTGACGATATCTCTTGTTCTAAATGCTTTAGGAGTGCGACCCTATCTAGATGCACGAGGAATTAATTATCAATCACTTTTAATTTTTTGTGCCTTGTGGGGATTTGGTGGTGCATTCATTTCACTCGCCCTATCGAGAGTCATGGCTAAATGGATGATGGGAGTGAAGATTGTTCAGCCTGACGACCCAAATCCTGAACTCCGTGCATTAGTAGGAAGAGTTCATGAATTGGCTTTTAAAGCTGAGCTTAAAGCCATGCCCCAAGTTGGTTACTATGAATCAGATGAGTTAAATGCTTTTGCAACGGGGCCTACACAAAGTCGTTCTCTTGTTGCAGTTTCTACTGGATTGCTTCGTAACATGAATAAGGCAGAACTTGACGGCGTGCTGGCTCACGAGGTGGCTCATATTGCCAATGGCGACATGGTGACTATGACCCTTGTTCAGGGTGTTGTTAATGCTTTTGTTATGTTTTTAGCGAGAGTTGCGGGTTTTTTTGCAAGTCAGCTAGTGTCTGAGGATAAGCGTCCGATGATTCAATTTATTGTTGTAATAGCTCTTGAAATTTTACTTGGTATATTGGGAATGATGGTAGTTGGATCTTTTTCTCGAGCACGAGAGTTTCGAGCAGATGCCGGTGGAGCTAGTCTATCGGGAAGAAATAATATGATTGCTGCTCTTAAGCGGCTTAAGGTAAATATGAAGCTTCCTCAGGTGGAAGAAAATGCGGCTCTGGCTACTTTAAAAATTTCAGGTAAGGCTGGTGGTTTTCTTAAACTTTTTTCAACGCATCCAGATATTGATCTCCGTATAGCGAGATTGGAAGCTCGATGATTTGCTAAGGAATCAGATTGCTGTGACAAGGTGCTTAACAGTGGGTGAAGGAACATCTTTTATAATTTATGGAGACGTGTAATAATTATAAAATGTTTAAAAAGCGTCGCCGTAAAGTTTTAGCATTAGTGATGCTGATCCTTTTACCATTGCTTTTTATTAGTTGCGCAAATCATTGTGATCATGAATCATTAGGCTCTAATCAGATTCCAATTGAACAAAGTTCAGAAAATGAATTTGAGTACTCAAATAAAATACTAAATTGCTGTTGTTTATTAGGAACCCAATTTAGTTCATTTGAATATAAAAATCCTTCTAAATTGTTTTCAGTAAATTATTTTGGCTCAAGCGGATATGACTTCGTTTCTACACTTTTTAAGCCGCCAAAAATCTCCGTTTAAATTTATTTTATTTTAATTCAATTAAAAATTTAAAGGAGATTATATGTTAAAAAATTATTTTCTAGCCTTAGGGCTAATGGCCTTTGCACCCGTCAATGGTTTTGCTGATACACACTGCAAGTGTTGTGAGAATTGCACGTGTAATTGTGATGAGGATTGCAATAATTGCGATTCTTGTGATGATTCTTGTGAGTGTGAAAACTGTAATTGTTGTACCGATAAAGAAAACAATTAAGTTTCATGGGCCAAGGATATCCCTCTGTCCTTGGCCCTTTTTATTTTAATTGTCTAATAGTAAATGGGATTTTAAAATTCTCGCTACTTTGGCGTGGCCGTAAATTGAGGGATGAAAACAATCGTTGGCAATGTCTTTGGGTTTAACATCGATATCAAATATTTCTGGAATGTAATGGTAAATAACGTTTGAAGCTGCTTTTAGTTTAAGGTCTTCAATTGTAGTTTTTTGAATGTTCAACACATCTTTGTATAAGGCTTCCATAAATGCGATTTTTTCTTTGTCTTCAGGTTTTATGCTAAGTATTGATGGGCACATTTTTCTTATCGCAACGCCGTAATCAGCTTTAGAGAATGCTACGGGAATGGGGTCGCCCGATCGTATGTCTCTACAAGTTGTTTCACCCTTTATAGGAAGATAAATTTTCTTATCAGCAATTTCATCTGAAGATAAAATTTTTGTAACGGGCATAGGAGCTAAAACGTAAACATGATGAGCGCTAAGGCTTTTTTTCATAGAGCTCAATTTTTCTAAGCCTTCTTTTAAGTCTTTGGCATATCGATTGAGTGCTATTTCTCTTTCTTCGGGTAAAAACACATTATCGGCACAAAAGTCGTTAGCTGTGAAAGAAACAAAAGTAGCTTCAGGCATTTCGTCTTTGCTAATAATTTTCATAACGTCTACTTCTTCGTGAATGCTTCCAATTCTTTTGCCATTTATAGAATATAAGTTGATGTCGCTAGCTTTTGAAACCAGCGAGCGAGTCGCTAAAAAGGCCCAGGTCATTTCGCGAAAATTTAGCTGACTTTGAAATACGATTTCTAAGTTTCTCCCTAATTCACTATTAAATTTTAGAAAGTGATTCGGATAACCTTCTAATCCACTCGAGCTTCCTGCAGAATTTAAAGGCAATGAAATCTCGAATTCATCGTAGAGTTTTTTGAAGCTACTTAAATCAACGTTGTTGTGATTTGTAGGTTTTGGAATGCTTCTACCAAGGGCCGAATAACTTAAAAAAATTCGTGGATCGGCCATAATTCCAGTGGCCCCACTGTCGCCAATCACGGCAACACTTTTGAATTTTTCAGCACTCTCAGCGCTTGAATTAAAAGAAAGAACTACTGTAAATAGAAATAAGTAATTACGTATAGTTAGCTTCATTAAGTGGGCGAATTATACAGCTTTAGACGCATTGTGTCAACGGGGGAGCTGTGCTTAGCCCAATATCGAATTTTTTTGGCATAGAATTAGCTAAGGTTATCTGCCTCGTAAGTGCAAAGTTTTCACATGGAAGAGTGTACGCAATAGAGAGGAAGGTGCATATGAGACACCTTGAATTTCTGTTGTTGGTTTTAAGGTTAATCCAGGTCGCTATCACGACCTGGATTATTCTAAAACAACGAAAACGACCGCGAGGTCGTAAGTAGGATCGGTTACAATTCACGAAAACTTGAGTCTCATTCTTGAAATTTAGCTAACCCGTTGCGGTGAAATGGATTTCTGTGCTTGCGGGGCACGTTTTTGTTGTGGAACTTTATGAGAAAATCTTAAAAGGTATATTCGTACCTAGTTAATACACGCTCAATAAAGATCCCTCCCTAATGCTGAAGCTTACTCAGCGATGTAGAGGTTTTTTTGAATTTTCATGAAACAGAAATTTGAAATGTGTTCTAAGGATTGGAATTATTAAGACTTATTTATACTTTAATTTTGTAACACTTATGTAACAATTTGGTTAGAATATAAAGTATTAGCATGTATTCTCGATTCTTTATTTTAACCCTGCTTTTGATTTCGCAATTTAGTCATGCCAATATTTTTAAAGCGCTATTAGAGTCTTGCGGTCTAAAGAAACAATCAAAAGTCAGAGTTGCTGATTTTCAGCTCGAATCAAATCCTGTAGCAAAAACACTTGATGGTGAAATTTTCTCTTCAAAATGGAGTAATGGAATAAAGTGGTACAATGGGATTCAAGCCAACCAGGGTGGAGTTCTTAGTTTGCGCCTACCCCAACGTGAACAAAGCTTAGAGGTCGATAGTTTTGTGCAGCTTTTGGAAGATAATTTTGCAAAGCACGCCAGTGTGAGTTCTGTAGAATTAATAAAAGACAAAGATGGCTATTTAACAGCGCAAATAAAAATGAAGGCCAAGATTAGATCAGCCCCCGACGACATTCGTGATTCTGTAACTAATATTTTAGAGAGAACAGAATTTAAAGAGCCCGGGCCCGGCAAGGCAGAACTCATTGCCGAAGTGAACGCAAAAAAAGAAGCGGCAGCGAAAGCAATAGAAGACGCTAAACGAGCAGAAGAGCAACGTTTAGAGGGCTTAAGGAAATCTGAAGTAGTGCAAAGCGCTCAGCTTATGGCTGGTAAAAAATTAGTTTATTCGCAAGAGCCAATTTCAAAGCAGATTAGCTCGTCGGTTGGTTATAATTCAGATTGGAGTAATGGAATTCGTTGGTCTGCTGATAGAAGTGATTTTGTAGAAAGCGCCATGATTCGTTTGCCGCATTTTGATAGTTCTGCAGCCGTTACAGATTTGCTCGAAGTATTTAAAAGAGAATTGGCTGGAGAAGCTTCGATATTCTCGATTCAGTTAATTAGAAATCGCGATGGGCTACAAACTATACAAGTGCGTCCAAAGCGCGATGCTGAGAGATTGTCGCCTGCAGCACAAGAAAAAATTGCAAATATACTCAGCAGAGTAAAGTTTGAGAATTAGGTAACGCCAGATATAAATTTTTAAATAAATTCTCTTCTTTTAAATATACTTCCATAAATGGGTAGATGAACTTCGACAGTGGCTCCAGATTTTACAAATGGTAAGCGTATCTTTCCACCAATAGATTCAATTTTTTTAAATGCATTTAAGAGACCGATGCCCATGTTGGAGGTGGGGTCTTTTCCATGGCTAACGGCCTC
>CAZSSP010000049.1:0-11310 GCA_964609695.1 uncultured Bacteriovoracaceae bacterium | reverse complement strand
TTGTTAGAGGCTTAGTAACTAATTCTGAATCTGTTACTTTAAGTTGTTTGACTAATTGCTCTAATGATATCGCTTTAGCGATTTGAATTTTATTTTGTCTCTTTAAAGCTTCTCTAAGGGCAGCCTCAATGACATCACTCATCGTAACCGAAGTTTTACCCTCAAGATGAAATCGTTCTTTGATCTCGTTTATTTTTGCATTTAAATCCTTTGAAATTGCTATTGTTGATTTTTCCATAATTCACTCCTCTCGATCTGATGACTAACTTCTTTAATCCAATCCAAACTCCCCACCCCCCACTCAATTAGCGACAAATCAACAATTTTTAGCTTTGGAGTAAAGAAACTTGGATTTTTAAATATTATTTCTTGAGCCCTCTTGTAGGCGTTTGCAATCGCCGTAGATGAACAAAATACAACCGAAGAACATAGCCCATTAGATCTATCTTCAAAGGCCCTGACAATGCCCTGAATGCGTTTAAATGATTTTAGCGTTGATTCGTATTCAATCGCACAAATGCTATTATCTAAAATCCATAACCCATCTGGAAAACGATTTAAATTTTTTATTTTTTGAGTATAAGAGCCAAGTCGATATTCAAACTCCCCAACCACTATAAGATCGCTAACTATACTTCGCGCAGCTTTCGACAATAAATACAATATGCGATCATGATCTCTGTAAGCAGGTAAAAATCCAGCTATGGGTTTTGCCACAATCAATCGGGTATTAGTTCCATTTTGAGCACTTATGGAAATTAATTGAGGGAATTTTAATCTTAATCGAGTTAGAATTTCATAAAATCGCTGAGCTGAGGCATCCCAATCTAGCTCTTCCATGAGCTCTTTCACAGTTAAGGCCCTTTTATCTAAGATTTTCGTAAGAATTCTTTTCTCGTTAGGCGAACTCAAAACATTAAGCATAAATATCAACCATCCTGTGCTCTTTCCCATTTTTTGGGGTCATCTGCTCGACCAAGGCCCTACCCCGCGAGAGATTTTTTAAAATATCCGGATCTACAATAAATGAACGTTTATCTTTAAATTGATATCGATTCTTTGGAGGTCGAATGGCCATTAAAAATCGATCAAATGGTTTTCCTACAATTTCCTTAGTCCCAATGTGCTTTGCCCATGTATCAGCATCTACCCCTGAGTTTTGCTGATGAATTATTTTTACTGCTGTATTGGTTTGAATCTGCTGAGAGAACTCCTCACTTATGCGTTTTAAATCGCTTAAAGTTTGCGTGGCCAGAGTTAACATAACTTTTGAACTTCGAACCGTTTGAGGCAAAACTTCAAATCCAGGATAAGCAATTGAAGCTAATTCATCTACAATCACTGAAACATATGGCTTTTGCGATAATTGCGATTGATCGAGCCTAGCGCGATTAGCGGCAAGCGAACCAATCCTTGAGAGTAAAATCTTTCCGAGTAACCCTGCCCCCTCACGATTAGATAACTTTTGAAGACCGACATAAATATTCATTTTTCTTTCAAAGGCTTCCTCTAATGGAATTTGAGTAAACGCGCCTGTTAGTGAATCAAACCAAGAAGATTCTATTAAATATGAAAGTCTATTTGTGAGCCCCGCATGCTGCTGCATGTAGGTATCCGCTCTGATTTTTTCAAGAGCTAGAAAGTTTTTCCTAACCGAATCATAGGAACTTGGAAGAAGTGGGAGAAGATCTAAAACTCCATCAATTGAAAGAGTTAAATCATAAAGCTCATCTATCCTAGGAAGTTTTCCTTGCGCTTGCTGAAGCTTTAGATAGCTCATTATTAGACGCTGAGAACAGCCCCGATAATATTCATTTGAAAATTCACAAGCATCTACAAAGGATCCCACCACCTGGTCAATTGAACCAACTAAAGGATTAAAGCCATGCGTACCCTCAAAGCTTGCTCCAAAGCTTGATATTAAAAACTTAGATTTTTGAGCCCCCAATATTTCTGGATCACCCTTTCCATCAATAACTATTGTCGAAAATTTTGAAGAATCTTGCGCCACAAAGTTTTTAAGCGTTGTAGTCTTTCCTGCGCCTGTCATACCTACAATCAATGTATGTGCCGCTCTATTTTCAAAGCGCACATAAAAGGGCTTTTTAAACATCCCGCTAAAACCCAAAAAAGTATCCATTTAAATTCTTATCTCTGATTTTAGTAAGATCACCACTGGCTGGCCTGAACCCACCCTTGTTCGAGTTTCAGGGGTTCTCATATCCTCTGTATAAACATCAGCTAGTTTATTAGCTGATTCACTAGATCCAGAAATAAAAGCATTTCGCGCGTAAGTTCCATAACCACTATTTTCTGTCGGAAAATTAAGCATTCCAGCCGTTGCACCACTCATAAAACTTGCAACTCCTGCCCCCAATGCGTTTTCTCCGCGATTAGTTTCAAAATCACCAATAAGCCCCGCACTTCCATCAGCCGATAAAACTTCACCGCTTACATCTATGGCTCTTCCATCAGGCATTTTTAAAATGTTTAACATTACAAAAATGCGCTCTTTTTTTACTTCACTAACTTCCCCCAGCATTGTGGCCCCATCTTCAAGCCCAAAATCTCTTGCATTGATGAGCTCTATTTGCACCGGAGATTTAATTCTTGAACTATCAACGGCTGTTGAAAGGCGACCCGGAATAAAATCCCCCCGCTCAACTTTCTTTCCACCCTGACCCTCAATTAAGCCCAAATCATATTCAACTTTTGAACCCTTCTGGTGCCCATCTACTTTTGTGCCTTGAGTAGTCTTTGAAACACTCTCAGAGGCTTCAACCGGAGAGATCAAATGTGCCAACATTGTTAACGGATGATCTAAACTCAAAAGCCAAGTTGAAAGCACAAAACAAAGCACTCCAACTATAGTGGCTAAACCTCTAGAATAATTAAAGCCATAGATGACTTGCTCGCCAAAACTTATACGTCGAAAGTAGACCCTTCGAAGCCAGTTTTTAAGATTAGAAAATCGAAATTCCTTAACCTGCTCTATGCTAATTTTATAAGTGAATGCCATCTTAAAACCCTCTTGAAATCTTTGTATAAACGCACCCTGCGTCCATACTTGTAGGTATTACCCAAAGCGAAAGTGGGCGCGAATTTCGCATCCCAATTGTAAGAGATGTTTTTCTTGCCGCTGAATTTGTGGCCTGAATTACAAATAATTTTGCATCATCTTTTACCGCTGTGACTTTAAAATCAGCCTGATTGCCAACAACTGCAAATTGAAATTCTCTGGTAGTTTCAACCGTGCTTGCAGCTCCCAGCGGAACCCGAAGCACCCCCACCTCTCCAGACTTGACCCTCAAATTACACTCTCGTGAGGCTTTTAAATTTGAAAAAAATCCCACTCCACAAAACACTAAAAAAATTTTTAAATTTTTCACTTTCTCCTCCCAATTTTTTCTAAATTTTTAATTCTGATTTCTTTTTTTTCACTCTCAACCACAGAATTTCGCGATGAAGAAAAGGAACTCGATGAGGGGGGGCGAAAATTTTGACTATTTTGAGCAGTCTTTACCTCGCCCATTGCATACGCACTACGATTCGCAAAAGCACTCACGCTTGCACCCCCACCAACACCAGCACGAAGTGCTCCTAACGCAAAACCAGAAGCTCCTCCTAAAACACTTGCCGCCCCGCTCATTTGAGTGGCCACTAAATAAAGTGAAACGATGGGCATAAGTAGCGTGACGACCACTCCCACCACATAGATAAAAAATATTTTCATGGCCTCTATCCCTTGCGCGTGTTGGAGATAATCCGAAATTTTCAATAAAGACACGGCAAGTATGGCCCAGGGGAGCCGAACTATTAAAAGAAGAACAATAAAACTTATAAATTTATTAAATAAAAAACTACCCAACTCCCAAACATAAAGCGGAAGTATAAAAGGGGCCGCTACAAGAGCTAAACTCCAAAGTAAATTATAGAGAAAGAAAATAAAATGGACGATATAAAAAACAATTGTAGAACCAACATTAATGACTCTTTCTTTAATAAAATCCATCGGTCCTTGAATGGATTTACCAACAAGACTGACCATGCCATCTAAAACATGCTCAATGCCGCCATGATTTTTGTTTACAGCCATTTCAAGTGCCCACATAAATTCCTTGGCACCTTCAAGAATTTGCGGAAAAAATAAAAATAAAACTATAGAAATAACTATTCTAACTAAAATTGAACTTAGGCCCCCACCCTTGCCTAAATATGAATTTGCAAACTCACCAAGAATTGCCATTACAGCCGCCACGGCAAGAAGAGCGTAAAACACCGGCGCAAGATCTGCATAAAGTTCTTCGCTAAATTTTCTTAAAAACTCATATTCCATAATCTTAATATGGTCTCCTGATTGTTTGTCCTGGATTGAGATTTCTTAAATCTGCTAGCTGCCCCTGTAGCATTTGCTCTCCGGCCTCAGCCTTTACTTTTCTTGCTTCATCAATTGCGGCAAGTCTTAAAATCTCAGCCTGTCCTCGTGAAATATCGGCTAAAGTCTGTAGTTGCAGACCTATTCCTTGAGCTGTTAGTTTTTCTGCCACCCCAACACTTGCACCTCTGGCTTGATCAGAAATTTCTACTCCAAAGCCACGAAAAACTTCAGCCATCTGACTTTGCTTATCTTGATAAACAACGGCCTCGCCAATTGAGTTAATTTTTCTTTGAATTTCATCGGGCAAATTATTCATCGAATCCGCTGAACGCATTATCATTTTAACGGCCTCTAGCTTTTCACGAGCTCCTGAATATTCCCTTTTATTTGAAGTTAGAACTTCCGTAGCAGTTTTAAGATCATTAAGAACTTTTCGGGCATCCTTATAGACGCTTTGAAATTCATAATAATGACGTCTAGCTAATTCTATTTGCTGAATAAGCGCCGCCACTTGCTGGGTGCTTTGTTGTAAGATCCCAAGCAATATTGGGTCACTTGTGTCCCCAATTCCCCAAAACGCACTTGCAGGGCGAATAAAACCCAAAATCAGCAAAACTGTTAGCATTCCTGCTTTTACTTTCGATAGACTCCAGCGTGTGCAAGCTTGAATAACTTTTTGCTGAGCTGTTCCCTCATTTTCTTCATTGATAAGTTTTTCAATTTCTACACGCTCCTTTTTAGATGTTGTAAAAAGAGCGTAATGAAGAGGGCTCTGCAAAAAGCTCACCCAATATTTTTGGGCCTCTCTTCCTACTAAGAAAAAATCTCCAGGACGACGAACTCCCAAGGCCCTTTTTTCTGAGGAATTAATTTCCATTATATTATCGAGCTCACTTATGCCCTCTGAAAGTCCCAAAACCCAGCGCGTAGGAGAGTTTTCCAAAATATCCCTTCCACTTGAATGCACTGTTATTTGTCCGGGATGTTGAGCAGAGGCAATAACTGAATTTCCAGTTTTTCGCATACAGTTCCACATGGAACTCACCACATTCGGCGCATGATTCATTAGCCAGGCCGCTTCATCCCAGCAAACGATGGCTGGTGGATGTTTGTCAGAAAAACTAGCACGTGAAGCTACCAGTAAATTCACCACAAAAAAGTATGGGATAATGAGAGGATTATTTTGTCCTGGGCTAATCATTGGTCCAGTAAAGTATAGAATTCTAGAATTTAGATCAGCTGAGATTGGCGCATCAAAATGATCACCATAAATTTCACCATGAACAAAAGGTAAAATTTGCTCAGCAATTTCTTCGCATTGATTTTCATTTAACATCTTCTGCCAATGATTTAGGTTTTTTGGGAAATTTAGTGTCGCAAGTCTTTTCATTCGCGATAAAATTAAATTGTTAATCTCACCACGTGAATTTATTAAAAATCTTGTAAAATCAGTTAAGCATTCGGCTCTAAAATTCTTATCAAAAGCACTTAATATCTGACAAAGATTTAAGCCCACAGGAACAGCTTCACTTGTCATCTCAAAGGTTTTACCGCCATAAGCTCGAACAAAATTTTCAAAACCTCGACCATTATCTAGAATTATGATCTCCGAATTTGTTTCCTCCATAATGTAGGCAAAAAGATTAGCTAACATCATGGATTTACCTTTCCCTGATGGGCCAAAGAGCACAGCATTTCCATTGGGAAGATTATCTGCAAAACCTGAAAAATGTAGAAGCTCTCGCTCAGGAGTTAAAAAATTTGGAAACTCTCTAGGGGCACTCATAGTAAAATGCAAAGGGAGTAGCGCCGCCAATTCCATGCCTGTTAATTTATGCTCTAATAATTTATCTTTTTTACCTAAATGAAGCTTTAGTAGTTCTTCTGATTTCAAGTGTCCTAGCTTTTTAAGAGATTCTCTAAATTTAATTTGAGGAAATTCAAAGAAGCGCTCCTTTTTTTTATAGCTAATAATGGATTGAACACTAAAAACAGAATCCTCTCCACGAATTAAGCTCTCAAGCGTATCATTTGCGCTTTCGCGACTAAGACCAGCCTCCATTCGAGAAGCTGCTCCTCCTTGAGAAAAATTAGCCAGTGATCCACTTCTAAGTGAAAGCTTTTGAATTTCTCGGCGACTTCCTGACTTATAAAAACCAATTGAATAAACACATTCTGAATCAAGCCTTAAAAATGCAGAAACATCTCTTAAAGAAAACTCAAGCGGCAAATCCCTTAACTCAAAGCTAAATTGAGCCCCTGCTTCATTATGAATCACATTGCTAGAGACAAAGCCATCTTGAATCGGAAGTTCAAGGTTAACTAAATTATAATTTAGCCCAAGATCTCTAAGAATCCTCTCGCATTGATTCTTAGCCCGATTTGAACTCCAAGAAATATAGACCTTATTTTCAAAAAATTGATCATTAAGATACTCAGATCTGCGCATTTTGGTCAGTTCAATGAAAGTGCTTTTTTCTTGAAATTGATTTTTTAAATCGAGCTCTAAACGAACAAAATGAAAACGTATTTGTAAACCTTCAGGAAGTTCTCTTAGAATGTCTCTTAATCTAGTTAATATAGAGTCTTCCTCGTCATATATGGCTTCACTAAATTCATTTAATATTCGAAATGCTTCAAAGGCTCCCGGGCGAGTTATTTTTTTCTTATTAAAAACGGCCATAAAAAAACGAGCTGTCTCCCCCACGCCAAAGACATATTTAACTGTGAGTAGAATTATTATTCCAATGAGGGCAATCATCCCTATTAAAATCGGGCGAGAAGGAAAAAGCATAGATCCAAGAGAGACAAAGCCAACCAATATTGCTAACTCTGGTGGAGTTAGCCCCATAATTGTTGGGGTTTTATTTAAAAACTTTGAGCTTTTCATGATTAGAACTTCCCCAAGGCAAAAAGAAAAATTCTGCTTCCAAAGATTAAAGTTGAAAGAAAAATGTAGCCAATTGGGCTGATGTTTAGCATCAGCCCTATGACCACGATAAAAACTTCAAATAGACGTAAAATATCCGATATATCGTTATTCATTAATGGTTTTCCCCACCCAAAAGAATCTGCCTAATAACCGCCGAGTGTGTTTTTTAGCATAAACAAAAATGCATTTAGGATTGCAAGTACCGCCACAGCGGCAGAAACCCTAAAAAATGGTGCCCACCCCATTCTCTCCGATACCATTGCCCCAATTAGAGTTCCTACCGCTGCAACTCCTCCAACTGCAAAAGCAATGACGCTTAAAGTACCCTGAAGACGATTTAGTTTAGAAACTATTTCGTCTGCAAAAGCATTAATAACTACAAAGTTGCTTGCTACAAAAAAAAGGGATTTTTTAAATTTTAAATTACGGTGCACGTAAGCCTCCTTCTTCGTAATAATAAAAAAGATGGGGCTCATGGAGCTCCCCATCTGTTTCCATCCAATCTGTTTTTCCGACATTAACTTTCGGCGCTCTAATAAAACCTTTTATTGCATCTGGAACATTTGAAGGATTCACGGAAAAGCTTTTTAACTCTGCCTTTGTCCTTGATCCCTTACTCCCAACGATTTGCTTAAAAAAGGTTGCATCAATTTGGGTGACTGGTTCTCGTGCCACAGTAGTAACGAAGGTGGCCCCTATACCGGCACCAACTCCAGAGCCTATGCTAAAGGCTTTAAGCCCTGAAGTAGATTTATTCTTAGATAGTAAAGCAACCGTTGCGCCCACCACAGCACCTGAAATAAGACCAATAGCCACATTTCTCTTATTAAAAGATATAGAACTGCACCCAACCAGCAATGAAAGAAAACAAAATGATTTCATATTCTTTTATCTAAGTTGTTGCTGTGTTTGATTTTGTGAAATATTTGTCGGCACTACCTGATGATCATGCTGCATAATTTCAACAAACTTTTTATTGGGCGCTAAAACGATACGAACCGTTTTTTGAGCTCCCTCAATGGCATCTAGCTTTAATTGAAAATCAAGATTGCCGTTTTGAGTATTATTCCAAACAGCACCAACGTTGACCCACTTTTCAGCTTCTTTAACTAAGCAAAAATAAAATGGTTTTTTAGAATAGCTATCATTCATTAGAATTTGTTCTGACTTAACAAGCAATTCATTTAAATGAGCGATTAGAACTTTAGCTCGATCATCTGAGTTGTTAGGAAACATTTTAATTCTAACGATATTTTGATCGGTCGATAATTTTTCTAGATCAACAAGTGCGCTTAAGGTTCCAGATTCTTTGCCGTTATCCCAAACTGCACCGCAATCAATGCGCTCTTCTTTATTGTAATAGACTAAATTAAAAACAGGTTTACTACTCATCCACTTTCTCCAAATCTAAAACTCGTTGACTTTAGATCAGAGATATGAGAGTTTTTATCACAGCTCTGATCGATCGATTGTTCCACTTAGTTTTGAAAATCCGCAAAAATTTAATAAACTAAATGAAACCCGGTTAGAGCCTTTTTTTCTAACCGAAAAATCCAATATTAAAACTAGGCTTTAACGATTGATGTTCCAGCTACTCCACCGCCCTTAACACCGCCACCTTTGATAGTGCTTCCACCGGCAAGAATTACAACTGAACCAGATCTTACGCCGCCCTTAGCTTCGCCGCCAGCAAGTGTTTGAGAAGAACCGATACCGAATCCACCTGCAACTTCTATATTCCTAGAGCCATTGCCACCATATCCTGGACTCGAACTTTTAGTGGCTACAACTCCAGAGACTGCCAAGAACACAATTATTAAGTATTTTTTCATATTTAGACCTCCTATTTACACTTTAATTACTCTCCCTTTCAAAAAAGAGTCAAACCTAAATTGCACATAAAAATCACTTTTATGTACAATTTGCACATAATGTACTAAAAGAGTGTCTATGCATTTTAATGATTATCTTATTTACTACCAAAAAAAAAATAAGATTAAATCAGCCTCAAGCCTATTCAAGATATTAGGTGGAGAAAAAAAACTTGAGATTAAACTTAGGAATTTTTTACAGATTTACTCCCAAGAACGTCACCCAAGTTTAAAAGTATTTCTTAAAATTTTGGAACAACTCCCACTAGAAGAATACAAATCAGCAATCATTTCGTTTTTTTCGACTGCGGGAAACGCAACAAAACAATCGAACAAATTACTAAATTATTTAGAAAAAAATCTTACAGTTGCAATTGACAAAAAATCACCAAGTATTTGGGATAAAGTCGATAGTGTTAGGGTGCTTAACGATGTCCAATTGAAATATTTAAACAGTAATCCTGAAGCTTTACGTTTTTTTAACCTTTTGCTATTGAAGGAAAACTTATCAATTAAATATTTTAAGTCTAAGGAACACATTTTAAAAAAACTCGAAGAATTAGAACTAGTAAAATTAAAATCTAACGGCACAATTGAAAGACCATACCATGGCATTAGAGTCCCAATCCCAAAAATCTCACCTCGCCCCCTTGCGCAAGCTGGACTAGATTATATCTACAACCATATTCACAACTACTCTTCAGCAGAAAAAACTGAAACACAAAAAGTTTGTTATTCAATACAATCAATACATAAAGAGCACCTACCTATAGTAATTGAGCACATGGAAAATACGCATAAATGGCTCGCAGGTTTAGCTGAAATCGAAGAAAACCATGATGATTTAATTCCCTTAGTATTTGTATCATTCACAAAGGGCCTTTCTTGGGATGATTTCTAATTCGAGAATGAGATGACTAAAATTATAAATAAAATACAAGATGACAATTTAAAATTAAGTATAATTCAATTAATTACAACTATTGGTAACTGGTTAAGCTTTTTTGCGATAATAAGTGCTATTTATCAAAAAACAGGAAGTGCTCTTACAGCCGGCTATGTCATGGCCATAGTATCTCTAGGGCAAGCGTTATCGGGCTTTCTTATTCCTTTTGTTCTAAAAAAAAATACATTTAAACACATTTTAATATTGTCACAAACAATATCAATACCGATTGTTGCAACTATTCTTATTTTGTTAAGCTCGGGTAAAAGCATAAGTACAACATCACTAAACATGGTCTTCGGACTTTATATTTTTGTACCTATTTTAGATAAAATTTTTATTACCGCAATAGAAAACATATCAAAAGAACTTTCTGACAACGATCAAAAACACAGAAAAAAACAAAGCCAATTATTATATTCAATATTAGGCTCTCAATTCGTCGGTCCAATTATCAGCTTTGGTCTACTTTGGACATTCAAATTTGAAGTTTCTCTTATCATTGATTTATTATCCTACATTTTTACATTATTTTTATGCACAAGGATTAATTTCGGAAATAAGACGATTATTGCAGATCTAAATCTATCAAAATTATACTCATTTGAATTTTTAAATAGGAAAAAATACTCAGAACACTTAAAACTTTTAATTGCACGATCTATCTTATTTTATATTCCAGTCGGCGTTTTTAATATTTTCTTATTTGATATCATAGCTACAGATCTAAAACTTGGCATTGAGTATTCATGTTTCTTTTATTCTTCTGTCGGATTGACTGCATCTCTAGGAATTAAGTTTTTGAGAACAATAGACAAAAAAGATCTGTTTCCAGAGAAATACGTATCTTGCATTAGCATATTAGCACTAGGCGCCAGCACAATGTTCTATATCATTAATCCAAATTTGATACATGCAATAATAACCGCATTACTTTTTGGATTTTTCATGGGAATAAATACATTATCAAGCCAAACACTACGCAGAAAATTAATTCCCGCAAAAATATTTCCCAACTTTATGTCCATAGAATTATTAATTGCAATGTCTACGGAGTGGCTTGTTGCAAAGATCTGTGTTTTTGCCGGAAACAAGTACGGGCTAACATCCGTCACAGCTCTAAAATTCGCCCTACCCTTTTACGTTTTGCTAGCACTTACATATTTAACGATTAAAACGCCGA
>CAZSSP010000048.1:7098-11445 GCA_964609695.1 uncultured Bacteriovoracaceae bacterium | reverse complement strand
GGAACTGTCTTTTGCTAAATGCACATAAGCTACGAATTCGTTGATCATAACTTTTTCACCAATGAGTTTGCCCACGGTTGTAGCTTCACTCCAGGGTATTCCAATGAGCCAAGCAATGGGTCTGCAAATATGGCCCATGATGAGAGAAAAACTCACGTTTTGACTTGAGCCTAGAAAGCTTCCAAGTTTTGCGAGTGCTCCATCAAAAAGTGCGAGGATCGCAATAAAAGCAATGAGCATTCCAGCTACGTTAATGGCAAGTTGAGTGCCCTCTGCGGCACCTCTTGAAATGGCTTCGATAGCATTGGATTCAAGTTTTGTTTCAGGAATTTTTACGTTGCCCGAAGTTTTGGGTTTTTCAGTTTCGGGCATTATGATTTTTGAAATCACAAGACCTGCAACGGCCGACATGCAGCTGGCTGTGAGTAAATGGCCGGCAATATCGGGGACTCTATCTTTGAGCATGCTAACATAAGCGGCTTCAACGCCAGCTGCTATAGTGGCCATTCCGCCCACCATTACGCAGTAAATTTCACTTTTAGTCATTTCGGCTAGATAGGGGCGAACAATCAAAGGGGCTTCGGTTTGTCCGATAAAAATATTGGCAGCTCCAGAAAGTGTTTCAGCGCCTGAAGTGCGCATTGTTTTTTGCATAACCCAGGCTACGGCTTTAACTACTTTTTGAAGTATTCCTAGGTGAAATAAGAGGGCCATAAGGCCAGAGAAGAAAATGATAGAGGGGAGGGCTCTGAAGGCAAAGATAAATCCCCAAGGGTCGCGGGCTTCGGCGAGAGGGCCAAATAAAAATTGCGATCCAGCAGCGGTAAAACCCACCACAGTTGAAACAAGTGAATTAAGAAATTCAAAAACAAATCTAAAAACTCCCGGTATATTGTAGGCAGGAATTCCAAGAATACATACGGCAAATCCAAACTGTAGAAGTAAGCCCATGCCCACTTGCTTCCATTTGATTGCTTTTCTGTTTTGAGAAATCAGGGTGGCTAAGCCTAAGAAAAACAAAATTCCGATTAATCCTACAAGTCGATTCATTTTATTTAATTCCCACAAGAGCGTTGCTGAATGATTTAGGCTCAAAAGGCATCATGGCCTCGGCGTTTTCACCAAGACCCACTCTTCGAATGGGAAGTTTAGTTTTTTGTGCAACTGCAACCACGGCTCCGCCGCGAGCTGTTCCATCTAATTTTGTAAGAATAAGTCCGCTCACTTTTACTGAGGCTAAAAATTTTTCAGCTTGGCTAATCATGTTTTGACCGGTGTTGGCATCGAGAACAAGAAGAGTTTCGTGTGGAGCACCTTCAAGGGCTTTGTTCATCACTCTTTTGTTTTTTTCTAGAGCTTCCATGAGCTGATTATTGTTGTGAAGTCTTCCGGCGGAGTCGCAAAGCACAAAGTCGATTTTTTTTGAACGAGCGGATTGAATGGCGTCAAACAAAACTGCGGAAGAATCGGCGCCGTCTTGGCCGCGCACACAAGGAATATTTAATCGTTGGGCCCAGCTTTCGAGTTGCTCTGAAGCGGCTGCTCTAAAAGTGTCGCCAGCGGCCAGCATCACAGTGTGACCTCGCTTGAGGAGTTCTTGGGCCATTTTAGCAATACTCGTGGTTTTGCCAACGCCATTGACCCCGACAAACCAAATAATCGTGGGGCTATCTTCTTTTTTTTCGGGCCAGGATCCGGGAGGCGTATTTGAATTTTCTAACCAGTTAAAAAATATTTCAGCTAATTTTTCGCGTAAAAGTATTTCACGATTTTCTTTAGAGGATTTTTGAATGTCATCCCAAGGGACTTGGGCCAAGGCTTCTTGAGTGTATAAAATTCCGAGATCGCTGGCTAAGCAGGCTTCTTCAACGGATTCTTGAATTTTTTGATCGGCATGACTTGAAAGGCTAAAGCGTTGACGACTTTTTTCGAGCGCAGACCACAAAGAGTTTGTTTCTTTAAGTTCTCTATGAATTCCAAGTGATGAAGTTGTTTTTAGAGTTTTTTTTGATTTAAGAAATTTTTTAATGCCATAAAGGGCTATAAAAAATCCGATAACGCCGGCCACTACGATGTATTGTTGAATTTGTGTGAGTTGAGCGATCTGTTCTTGCACAGACCAAGCTATAGCGAGCCTCTGGGGCTCAAGCAAGAAAAAGGAGTCATTGGAGCAAAGCGCAATTATAATAGTTAAGCTCTATTAAGGTTTTCACGGGTTTAAAACTTGTTTAAAGCAATTAAAGGCGCTCGGGTGAGCGTTTTTGGAGGATTCAATGAAAAAAATCTTTTTAGGGACTTCAGGCTTATTAATGGCTCAAATCCTATTTGCTGGTTCGGCTCAAGTGGGTGTGGATTGCAAATCCGATAGTGGAATGACCACCGTGACGGCTACTGTGCCTGGTGATGAAACTGAATATAACGTCAGCATCACAATTAAAGATAAAAAAGGTGAAGTGCATTCTGTAAGTTACATCAAAGAGTATCAATATAAGAATCCAAGTGATGAAGCACCTTCAGTTCCCGAGTTATTGCTGGATGGTGATGTGAAAGTTGTTGATGGATTTGTTTTTAAAGACAAAGCCTACGCCCTTGTTATGTCAAAAGTTGTTGAAAATGGACCCGACGTTAGCAACACTCTTTATGCAATTCCAGAAACTGTAGAGTTTAAAAAAATTGGTGGTCACGAAAGAAATGTAAAATTTCGTGCAAGACTTAGTGGGTATAATCCTCGCTTAGCCGATGAAAAATCAGACTATCCCTATATAGACGGACAAATCACTTTGAATTGCACCTATAGCTATTCAATTTAATTTAACGAAAAAAATTATTGCCCGAGTAGGCGGTACAAGGTTCTTTCGGAAACGCCGAGCAAAGCTGCTGCTTGTTTTTTGTTTCCGCCAGCAATAACAAGAGCCTCTTCGAGAGCTTGTTTTTCGCGAGTTTCGAGATCGTGAAAAGGTTGAGAGGTATTTTCTTTCTCACCTTCGGCAAAGGCTTGAATGTGTTCAGGTAAAGATTTGGCTTGGAGAAAGCCTTCTTGTCTTTCTTGGCTAGAGGATAAAACAAGCGTGGCTTCGAGAACGTTTTCAAGTTCTCGTATGTTGCCTGGCCAGTCCCAGCGCCAAAGTGCACGAAAAGCTTCTTTAGTAAATCGAAGTGGAGCAATGTGATGGCGTTCGCAAAGTTTATCGAGGAGTGCGGGAATGAGCCAAAAGAGATCTTCTTTTCGCTCGCGAATTGGAGGAATGTGAATTTCGACAACTTTGAGCCGATAGTAGAGGTCTTCTCTGAATTTTTTTTCTTCAATAAGTTGAGCAATATTTTGATTGCTCGCTGAGAGAATTCTCACATCGGCTTTTTGTGATTTATTGCTGCCAAGTTTGTAAAATTCTTTGTCTTGTATGAATTGCAGAAGCTTGGCTTGGAGTGGAAGACTTAAATCTGAAATTTCATCGAGAAGGAGGGTGCCTTTATCGGCAGCCATTATTTTACCTTCTCGCGTGTAGCTGGCGCCAGTGAAAGCGCCTTTTTCAAAACCAAAAAGTTCACTTTCAAGAAGTTCTGCGGGAATGGCTGCACAATTGAGAGATATAAAGGGGGCCTCTTTTCGCGATGACCAACTGTGGAGAATTCGCGAGAGATAACTTTTTCCTGTTCCAGATTCACCTGTAAATAAAACAGAAGCTTCGGAGCTTGAAGCTCTTCTTATGAGTTCTAATATTCGTGCGTAGCTTGGAGAAATTTGAGGAGATGTGGCTTGTGCAAAAGTGCTGGCCACACTTCGAGAAAGCATTTCTTCTACTTTTTCTTTTAATGTTTTCCATTTTAGGGGTTTGGCGAGCACATCAAAGGCTCCAACTTTCATAGCTTGGACGGTGTCCTCGATTGTGCCATAGGCGGTCACCATCAAACGTTGAACGTCGGGGCGAATTTGTCGAGTGATGCGCATGAGTTCAATGCCATTAATTTCGCCGGGCATTTTAAAATCCGTGATGAGTAATCGTATGTCTTGTTTGTCTTTTAAAATAGCAAGTGCATCGCTGCCTGAAGACGCTTGAAGGCAAGGCCATCCTTGCCTTGTGAGAAGTTCACTGAGGCTCTCTCGATTTTCAGCTTCGTCGTCGACAATTAAAATCATGGGTTAAGTCCTTTTTCGCTCTCTCTAGCGATGCCGTCAAGCGTGGATTGCTCGGAGAGGGGGCCTTTGATTTCGACCAAAGTTTGAAAGGGACTTTGGGCCTTAGAGATGAGTATTTGAATTCCATAGGCTTCTAGCATTTTTTTGGAAGTGTAGAGTCCTAAGCCAGAACCTTCCTTTTTGGTGCTTTGGAAAATGCTAAAGGGTTT
>CAZSSP010000048.1:4989-6998 GCA_964609695.1 uncultured Bacteriovoracaceae bacterium | reverse complement strand
GCGCTTTCAACGACAGGAGTTTCGGAATTATTAAGTGTGGCTTTGGTTTTACGAAGATAACTTTCTGTGAGCGCATCGAGTCTGTCGAGTTCGCGGCCCATATCATTCATCAATTTATCTTTTCTTTCGGGGTCGCAATCTTTAAAGAGTTCTAGTTTGAGAGAGAGGCTGTTGAGAGGGTTGCGGATTTCGTGAGCTAGCTGAGCCGCCATTTCTCCCATTGAAGCGAGACGTTCTTTGTTGATGAGTTCCTTGATGAGGTCTTCGTTTTTTCGACTCAAATTATAAAGCGCTGTCATGAGAGTGCCTACAGATTTTTCTAAATCTTGCGCACGCTCCAGGCGACTCTCGGCATCGTTGGCAAATTGTTGGAAGTTGAGGATATGTTCTCTTACAGCTTCTACAAGATTTTGAATTTCATAAGGAGCCGAGAGCAAGCCCTGACTTCGAACGGATGTGGGAGCCCAGCGAGAAAAATCTTTTTGTTCAAACCATTCTTGAAGCATTGAAATGGGCTGGAACCATTTCCATAAAAAGAAGAGTAGTAGAAGTGAAAAGAGAAGGCTGAGCCCAAAGGCGATAGTCCAAAACACAAAATAGTGAGTCGTGTTTTGCGAGAGTTCTAAAAGTTGAATTGAAAATTCTCTTTGCAGGCGGCGATGTATAAGATCGCTTTGATCGCGAAGTTTTTCGAGGGCCACTAAAATTATGGAAAGTTTTTTTTCATTGTTGATGAGTTTTTGATAGTCGGCGGCTTTATCGCGCCAATCTTCGAGCGAGCTTCTGATGAATTCAGGAATTTGGGGGGCATCGACTAGCATCATTAAACTTCTCACGGCTGGGCCTAGTCTTAGGATTTCAATCTTGAGATTGCTTTCGGAATTGCTTTTATCAAAACTTACTAAAAGTTTGATTTCGTGGATTTGTAAGTCGAGTTCTCTGCGACTTTTATCAATTAATGAGCTTGTGGGAAGGATTTCCTGTTGAAGGTTCTTGGATAGGCTGAGAATTCTTTCTTGGGAACCCCACATTAATGCGACGCCTAAAAGTGAGGAAAAACTGATTATAATCAAAAAGATAAGCGTGCGAGCTCTTAGGCTGCTAACGGGTTTTTTAGGCTCATTAAGTGGTTTTGGCACAGCTCCATCTTAAGGCATTATTAACTTTCCGGCCAGAAGTTCCGATACAATGACTGTAGAGGGGAGACTTATGGCTTTTTCTATAAAGCAAGTCCAAAAAATCAGGTTCTTAAGCCTGTGTGTTTTGGCGCTGAGTTCAATCTCTGGATGGGCAATTAAATACGGTCCAGAGGATAGTGCTCTAGTCGCCGCGTGTGGAATTTTACCTACGAGAATGGGTGGAAGTCCTTTTTCAAGTGGTCGGGTTTTGCCGGACTGGAAATGGAACGACGAAAATCCTTATTATGATGACCTCGATCTCTCTCCCTCAAGAGTGGCAGGTACTCCGTTTAGATTTCCTACATGTGAAAGTATTATCATGGATGCTCTATTGGCTGATGAGCGTGGCGGACCTCGCGCCGTTGCGGCCCGTTGCCAATCGCAGCGTTCTCAACTTCAACGAGCCAAAATTGATTACAATAATGGTGTTAATGCAGGTTCTTCTAGAAGCATAAGCTTTGGAAACGATGCTGCAGTGATTTGTAAAAATCCATCTAAGTTCGATGCAGAATTTGCATGCGCTTATATGGATCATCAAAAAGATTTTCGAAATTTTAGTGTGCAACTCCAAGCTATAAAAGAAGTGGAAGCTTTTTGCGCTGGTGCTGGTGTGATGCCACTTCCAACAAATTCTAATGCTGGACAAGGTCGGGGCATGGCTTCTCCTATGGGAATTAATCCTCATACGGGGCAACCTTGTCATCCCAATGGAGCTGGTCTTGTTATTATGCAACCTCAAAAAACAGGTTGGCAATCTTTCTTAGAAGCTGCTCCAACGTTGGCGGCGATTGGAAGTTTGACTGCCAGTAATTATTGGCAACAACAAAATGC
>CAZSSP010000048.1:0-4889 GCA_964609695.1 uncultured Bacteriovoracaceae bacterium | reverse complement strand
GGTGGTATCGGTGGTGTTGGTATAGGTGGAATCGGTGGAGGCTTTGGTTCTTGCGGAGTGCCTCCCTATAATATGGGTTACTCAGGTTGCCAGTCGGCAGGAATTCCCGGATGGGGAATGTATGGCGGACAAGGCGGCATAGGTGGATACGGCGGATATCCTGGTTACGGTTATCCTGGCTATGGTGGTTACGGCGGAATGCCAGGGCCCTATGGAACTTTAGGTGGAAGCGGCGGATATTCTCCTTATGGTGGAGCTTATGGTTATCCTTCAATGGGCGGATCTTTTGGTCGTCCCGGCGGAGTCTATGGTGGCGCTGGCGGAATGCCGGGTCCCTATGGAACTAGAGGTGGAAGTGGCGGCTGGTCTCCCTATAATGGAATTTCTGGAAATGGCACTTATGGATCTCCGTATGGCGGCTATGGTGGAAATCCAATGATGGGTGGCTACGGTGGCGCTGGTGCTTATGCACAACAAATGCTTCGCGATATGCAGCGAATGCAATATGAGGCTACACAACTTGCACAGCAAGAAAAGCAACTTAATCAAGTTCAACAAGATCTTTTAAAACTTAATCAACGTTACGATTCATTGGGAAGAACTTATCAATCAACTGCTAGCAGCTTTTTTGGATCTGCAGGTGGTTATGGTGTTGGTGGTGGCTACGCTGGAAATCCAATGGGTGGCGGTTATGGAAGCTTTCCTATAAATGGTGGCACCTACGGCGGTTATCCCTACGGTTATACTGGCGGCGGCTCAATTGGTGGATCTGCAGGTGGATGCTTATTGCTTTGCGGTCCAAACACGAGCTTCTATCCACCCTATAGATAAGCTGCTTTAATATTCTACTGTGCGACGTTAAGAGTTGGTTATTAATACGGCCGAATATGCTTTATTGTGCGCGAAGAAGCGGGCCTGGAATATTTTAGCCAAAATTTATAAATACTTTTAAATTCAAAGACTAGAGCATCTTGGGGTGAGCGACGGGGCATAGCCCCAAGCTTCAGGGGCCGCCCAAGCCGCTCTAGTCTTTGAATTTAAAGGTAGTAATAGATTTCCAGGCCCGTTTCTTCGCGCACAATTAAATTCCTTTAAGAGGGTGCGGGATTATTCTTCTCTATTGCGTAGAAACCACTCTTAACGGCGCACAGTAGAATCTTAAGGTAAGTTTTGTGATTTAAAATGATCTTGGTAGGCTCCAAGTACATTTTTAATTCTGCGTTCGAAAGTGTAGGCTGCTGGCGAGAGGATTTCTTCAGATTCTCGATATATCTTCAGGCTTTCTGAGCCCTGAGGTTTCTGGTTAAATCGATAATTTTTAGGAAGCGAAAAAAAACTTTGAATCGAATTTATCAACTCTAACATTTTAATAGGTTTTCCCGACGATAGATTCCAAGTGTTACTTGGAATCTTTTGCAAAACTAATTTCATGCAAAAATCTACGATGTAATCGACGTGAATAAAATCACGGAGCTCCTCTCCTGTGCCCCAAAGTAGAGTTTCTTTTTGATCTAAATGATCTTGCAATAATCGTAGGCTTAAATCGTAAATGATTTGCTTACGTTGATGCTCTCCAAAAACATTGGTGGGTCTTAAAATATGATATTTAAATCTACTATGTTTTTGCGCATGCTCCTTAATGAGATCTTCGGCCAAAATTCTGTGTCGAGCGTAATTAGTTGTGGACTCTAAAACGGCAGCTGAGGAAATAAAGGCTAAAGTGCCTTCATTCATAAATTCCAAAACTTTTTTTAAGGGTGTGATCAATGCTTTATAATCACCGTCTGGATCTCGAGTGGCCTCAGCCACGCTCGGACGTCCGGCAGCAAAAATTACAACGGGTTCTTTGTGCATCGTGATTTTTGAATTCCAATCCTCCAAAGAGTAATTTTCGATGAGTCCAACTTTTTGTGTCCAAGGAGAGGGGCTTCGGCTTAGGCCAATGCTATTGCCAATTTTTGAAAATCCTTTGGCCAATTCTGAACCCAAAAATCCACCCGAACCAATTACAACATATTGATTGTTTAAAAGACTGTCTTCACATCCCTGCAGCGCAAAGGCGCGTAGAAAAATGAGTGATATGAATAATGAACGGAGCATGGTTGCCGATTAAAGCGATATTCAAATCGTAGGCAACACAAAAGAGCTTAACTATAAATGTAAATTATACATAGTGCGCAGCCCAAGGCGCGGGCTCATAGGAACAAATGCTAAATTATCTCAAGTCTTTGAATAGAGTTTTGTCGTAGCCTTTTTGAGCCGCAATTACTAAAACTGCGTCGATTGTTTTTTGAGAAAGTTTTTTAGTTCGGCTTAAAACCCAACCGTAATCTCGTTTCGGAGCGCCTACTAATACCCAAGAATAGAGCCCATCGCTGTTTTCTGGGCCAAGAGCTAGGATCCAATAATCGCCGTCTCCAATGTGGGCCCATCGCAGTAATGCAATTCCAGTGAAATTAACTTTGAGTTTGGCATTGTTGGAGTTTTTAACAACTCTTGCAATAGCTGTTGCGATTTCAGTTTGGCTATCGCCTGCTTGGTTGTGACGTGTGCATGTGTTTTTAACGTCGATTTTTCCATCATCTCTATCGGAGTATTCGGCTTGGGTGAGTGTGCAGGGTCCGAATCCGCTTCTGGTGCTGTTGTCTTGAAAGCTATTAGGAATTCTAGCTTGCTCATACCAAGTGCCTATGTATTTATCTAAATTAACTTTATCTACAGTTGTGGGGGGATTTTTTGGGGCACCCGTCGCACAAGCAGAAAAAGTTAAACAAAGAGCAAGACTTGATACGATAAAAAATAATGCTTTCATAAATGAACAATTTAACACCATATTTTTTTTCTTGAAATCATTTCAGTTTTTGGAGCTGGCTACGTGAGTTAATTTTGACAGCTACTTGAATATTAATGCATTATAGAAAAAATGAAATGGCATGATTGGGATATTCGCTGGATTCGATTTTATCTTTCGGTAATTGGAATCGCGATTATGATTATTTACGTGATTTTCTGGCATAAATAAAAGGCACTTAAAAACTTAAAAGGGTTCCACTCCAAAACACATCGCGAAACTCAGCAAAACTAAAAGTTATTTCAAATCCTTTAAAAGTTCTAAGACAAGTTTCTCGTAAATGTAGCAAGCTCCTTGTGTGCTGGCTTTGTCGCGAGCTTGAATCCAGTGCTGCCAATCGGCATCTTTTGTTTTGGCTGAAGTTGTAGCCTTTATGAATTTTTCCATAAGTTCAGCCATTGTAAAAAGAAAGTTGTAGGGAACGTCTTTGAACTCAGCGTACTCAGGTCTTTTACTGAGAATTTTATTAACTTTGCGACCTTTAAGAGTGCTGGCAATCGCTGTTGGGCCGTAAGTGGCTGGGAGCTCGGCGTAGAGATGAAAAATTTTCGCGAGGGCTTTAATGTTTGTTTCAGTAAAGAGGTCGGGGCTTAAGAAGTTTTTCAGATTTATTCGTTCAAAAGCTAATCTACGCCAGTATTCCTCTGACTGAGCGGGCATGAGCACCCAAGAGGAATCGGTAAAATCAGTGGAGGCCTTGTCTTGGATACGGAATTTAATGGGGCCATTGGTGGCGTGATTGAAAACTCCAAAATAAGTGAGTGAGTTATCACTCATAGTTAATTGGCTGGGTTTACCTAAGACAATTGAATCTAAAAATCCTCTATTGGTTTTAGGTGTTTCGTTTTCAATGAGATTGTCTAAATTGCCTTGAGGGTTGGATGCGTGACTAAAAACTAAAAATTCTCTTTTTGCGAGTTCTTCTAAATCTAGTATGGGGTGGAGTGAGCCTCCTGAGAAAAATGAAAGTGGAATCCATTGGTAGCCACTTGGAGGATTTTTTAAAATATTGGCGAATTCTTCACGGAAGGCTTCTTCTTTAAACTCCCAAGATTTCATTTTAATTCTGTTGGGCAGTTGAGTATCAAAAAGAGCTTGGATTTCTTCTTCTGTGGCCAGCGTAACGTTATTTGTATCCGCGCTTAGCGGTTGATTCTTAGGAAGACTTTCATCGGCTTTGGGAGTTTCTTTGGCGCTCTTTTTCTTATCTTCGTCGCGAACAATTTTAATAACTTTGCTTTCGGGCTCAGGAAAAAGTTCTGGGGATTCTCGAAATTTTTTGGCTTCAAAAAAAGCGATACCTAAATTTTGTGCAAATTTAATATCAGAATCAAAACGCTTTTTCTTGGGTCCTTCCACTTGGCCTGCAGCATCGCCCACCATGAATGATTTGCGTTTGTCGATTTCAACTTTGGAGCCGAGTTCTGCTTTGAGAATGGCTCGAAGGGTGTCGTACATTCCCGTTTTAGGTTTACGATAGACATCATTTCTTTCGGCGAAGTCATAATAGTTCACTTCAGCGCCCTCAAGACGGAGTAAGCGAATGCTTTCTAAAAATGCGAGATCAATGTTTTCTATAGACTTTCCATATTGAACGCCTGCTTGATTGGAAACTAAAACGACGAGATAGCCTGCTTCGTTAAGCTTCTTGATTTTTTTTGCAATACCAGGGAGTAGTGTCACGTCTTCGGGACCATCGGGGGCGGGCTTTCCACTTTTAGTTTTGCGGATGGTATCGTCGGCATCGAAAAATGCAACTTTTATTAAAGGAGATTCCAATTTGAAATTTCTACTCAGAAATTGTCTGCGGCCGAGAAGACCTAGTGAACATAGATGATGGTGTTCTGCAGAAAATGTTTGAATTGTAAAAACTAAGATTATGAAAAGAAGACTAGGCCTTTTGAATTTATTGAATAGGTAGGTATTCATGATCCCTAACTAAACGCAGACAAAAGATAGTGGCAAGAATTAAGTGAGAACCTATAGAAATTTAAATCTTCTTATTAATTCCAATACATGATGCCGATCATGGACTGAC
>CAZSSP010000047.1:0-11462 GCA_964609695.1 uncultured Bacteriovoracaceae bacterium | reverse complement strand
ATAGGGCTTCAACACCTCTTCCTCTTTATGAAAAATTTGATGTGGAGTTTTTAAAGCAAAAATCGAATATGGGAGACGGTGACTGGGCTTATTTACAATCTATTTCACTTTCGGGACGCGATTATTTTATTCGTAAAAATATTAAAGCCATGAGCTTTCACGATCTCATAGTGGCCAATCAGTTTGTTGAGTTAACCGACTCCACGCGAGAACTTGTGAAAGCACGTTTGAGTACGCTAGGTGAGATATCAAAAAATTATTGGGATAAGTATCATTCTATTAAAGATAAAGTTCAAGCCAACCAATCAAGGATAAATGAAATTGAAAAATCATTAGGAGGATATAGACCTGAACCTATTAAACCCATTAGTGGGGAGACTTGGCAGGCTGTTAAAGATGCAGCTGAAGTTCTTGATAATCTAACTAACGATATTGATACCAATAATGGCATTGAAGCTTTTTTTAAAACTCATGGCCCAAATTTAAATGCAAAACAATTTGTTGAATTGTTTTTTATTTTTGCAGCTGAATTAAAACGATATAAAAAAATAGAGCCTACCATAGCTGGTTTTCAAATATTGCTAGATAATTCTATGGGTCTTGAGATTAATGAAAAAGATGTAGGTAGAATTTCTAGAGAGATTGTGTCTCAGTCAGAATCATTTTCTAAATACCCCGAAAGTTTAGCTCAAGCATTGGCTATTGCCCACGGTCCATGGGGTAAAAAAGTTTCAAAGCTCGATGCGAATATGGTTAAAAAGTTAGAGGGCGAAAAACAAAAACTTCTTAAAGCCAACATAGGATTACAAAATCAATTCTCAGCTCTTTTAGATGAAGCCAAGCAAAGCCTTACTAGAATTGATAATCCACAGTAATTACATTTCTACAAAATCTAAATCTGCCGAAAAACTTTCTTTCAAATGCCAAGTTGAATAAATTGCAATTAAGCAAGCGATGACCATAACAAATAAAGCGGCGTTGGCCACGGGCATCCCAAGGCTTCCTTTGAAAAATGTGAAAAGCAGAGTTAAAGGAGTCACCATTCCTCTGGCAAAATTAGGTGTGGTCGTGGTCACTGTGGATCGTAGATTGGTGCCAAATTGCTCGGCTGCGCTAGTTACAAATACCGCCCAATATCCAATGGCAATTCCCATGGGAATGCAAAGCATGTAAATTTCTTTAGCTGATGCGACTGGATAAGTTAAAAATAATGCCGAAGTTATAAGTGTGAGAACTTGAAATATTAAAAGTACTTTTTTTCGGCTCTTTAAAAATTGACTTAAAATCCCAGAGCCTAAATCCCCAATGGTGAGTCCGATGTATGCAAATAGAACTGTTTGACTCACCAGCACGGGCTCCTGGAGATTGTGATACTTGGCAAGTTCTGGTGCAAAAGAAACTAAAATTCCAAGCACGCCCCAAATCGGTAAACCTCCCATAAGGCATTTGATATAGCGTTTAAAGCGGGGGCCGTTGTTAAAGAGCATGGATATATTTCCGTGGGCCAACTTGCTTTGTTTCCGAGTTTTTTGAAACATAGAGGATTCTCTAACTGAAATTCGTAGAGCTAATAAGGCTAGACCGAGTGCACCGCCAATAAAGTAACAAGTTCTCCAGTGGTAAAGCCCACCAATAATAGCTGCGGCTATAGCGCCCGTAACTCCAACGGCGGCGACAATGGTGGTGCCCATTCCTCTTTTATTTTTTGGAAGGGCTTCAGCGACTAAAGTGATTCCGGCTCCTAATTCTCCAGCAAGACCAATACCGGCAATAAAACGCAAGAGGGCATACTGCTCAACGCTTTGAACAAAACCATTGGCGATATTGGCTAATGAATAGAGCAGAATAGAGCCAAATAACACCGAAAGGCGGCCCTTTTTGTCGCCTAAAATTCCCCAAAGTATTCCACCTAAAAGCATTCCGATCATTTGGAGGTTCAAAATCAGGAGGCCTTTGTCGAGTAAATCTGACCCACTTAATCCTATTTCTTCAAGACTATGAATTCTGACAATTGAAAAAAGTATAAGATCGTAAACATCTACGAAGTAACCTAGGGCTGCGACAAGAATTAGTGCATTCATGCGATGAATTTCTCCATTAAATTCACTATGCCTTGTAGATTTGCGAAAAGCTAATTTCTATCAAAAAAGCTGCCTTTATAACGCTCCGTTTTATCGATTTTTTCTGTTAGTCTATTCTATATGTTAAGGGCGGGGTTTTTTACTTTTTTTATTGGAACTTCGCTTATGGCTTCTAGCCCTTTAGAGAAAGCCTTTAATTTCGGAAAAATTGAACATTGTCTCAAGCGCGAAGTCGACGAAGAGGGTTATGAACTTCAATGCCCCCTCGAAGAATTTATAACGCAAGCTCGTGAAGAAAATTTTAAAAATCCTGCTTTAAGATTTGTTGTTGCCGATACTCTTTTTGATGATGTCTTAAAAGTGAAGGATGAAATTTTTGGAAAAATTCAAAAAAAATTAAAAATTCCTCAAGCAGATTTTCAAGCTCCCACGCTTTCTCAATTTCTTTTTGGTGTTCCTAATCAGCAGCAGCCTCCAAATACTGAGAGTACAAATATGGGTCCCATGGGGCCGCAGCCAGGGGCCAACAATCCGGAATCTGACTTAATTGCTAAAACCGAAAGGCATTTAGATGAAATCGAGTTTTGGTTAAAGCCGATGCTAGAAGCTAGCCCTTCTCCTCTTTTTCAATCCGATGCTCACATGTTGAAGTTTCAAGTCTTAGGTGAGACTTTACGTTTTTCTGCTTTAGAAAGTTTTTTAAAAAATCGATCTACATATTTACTGAACGACGATAAGTCTTCGAAAAAAATATTCCAATTAATTGCGGGCTGGATTCAAGAGCAAGGGGCTATGCCCATGCGAGATTGGTTACTTGAGGAAAGTAAAAGACGTCGTAAGGAACCACTTAAAGACAATTTGAGTGATGATAACTTTTTTTATTGGACACAAAGTATTGCTCTGTCTGGCCCGCCCAAAGACATGGTGGAGCGACATTTTTTAATTGAGCGACTCAATGACTTGTGGGTTTATTTTCCCGACGAAAATTTTAGAAAAAAAGTAAAAGATATTGTTCGTGTTTATAAACTGAATTTATTTTTTAATCCTCCTGCGCTTAAAGATCTTAGTTTAGAGCAAATACTAGCCCAAGTTCGTTATTTGGTTAAAAAAGTACAAGGTCAACAAGCTCTCATGGTGCTTAATGAAATTTTTAATCTACCAAAAGATAAGGTGACCGATCAAGAAATGTTGTGGGAGGCTTTTAAGCTTCATGTGAGAGTTTTGAGAATTCTTGATCAAAGAGAAAAAATTCCCGACATTATTCAGCGATATCTTTTAGTAAAACGATTTCTTAATCTCGATAAAAATTCACCGACTATTGCGGCCGACGTTCAAAAGCTACTTCAGATTGCGCGCTGGTATTGGACATATGAAAGAGAAGAAGAAGCTAAAAGAATTTTTCTCGAAGTTGTAAAATTCAATGAAGATAATAATTTTAGTTATGGCTTAGAAGATGCTCTTTATTATTTGGCTCGAATCAGTGAACAAGGAGAGCGTAAAGCCGAAGCGCTACCTGAGATTGATAAAGCTCTAGCGTCTCGTCAGCCCGATGAATCTCGCGTGAGTTTGCTTTGGCGCAAATTTTTTATACTTTGGGAAGTTTCTATAAAAGATAAAAAACCTAATGCAGCCGATCTCACCAAAGCTCTAGAGGCTCTGATCCCTTTTGCACGAAGCGACGATGAGAAAATCATGTTTAGATTTTGGAGAGGACGCTTATCTGTTTATCTAAACGATAAAAAAGTTGCAAAAAAATATTTCCAAGAATCCTATGATCTTGATCCTTTGTCTTTTTACGGAACTTTGTCGGGATTGGCTCTTATTGAAATGGGATCTCCTTTAAAAAGTTGGCGTTTGAGAGTGGCTCCTGAAATAAAGGAACCTCAATGGAGTGATTTTTTTTCGGATATAGGAGTGCCTAAATCGCGAGAGTACGGAAGTTTAGCTCAAGCCTATTTTTATTATAGAATACAACAAGAAGATAAGGCACGTTTGCTCTTTCCCTCTCTTTCCGCCTCTTTGTGGCGTTTTTTTGATTCTAATAAGCGATATCCCCAAAAGGCCCTCTCCTTTGCTTATGCGGTGTCTTGGCTTCGTTTTAAAATGGGAGATGCCATGGGCTCCTTACAAGTTTCAGAAATGCTACGAATTAAAAATGCTGGCAAGTATCGAGAAGAGGAACTTTCCTATCTTTACCCTTTATCGAATTGGGATCTTATTCAAAAAGAATCAGAAAAAAACAAAATTAGTCCTTGGATGACTGCGGGTTTAATTCGCCAAGAAAGTGCCTTTAATCCTCGAGCTCGATCTCATGCTAATGCCTTAGGTTTAATGCAAATGATTCCGCCTGTTGCTGATAAAGAAGCTAAAAAAGCTAAATTACTTAGCTTTGAATATGATGATCTTTTTAAACCTGAAGTGTCTATAAAATTGGGCACTCAACACTTGGCCACGTTGTTTCAAGACTTTGAACTTTCATTTATTGCCACTTTTGCGGCTTATAACGCTGGATCGCCGCCTGTAAAAAAATGGCTTAGTTTTTATAGGGATTCCGACCCTTTGATGTTTATTGAGCGAATTTCTTATCAGGAAACCCGCGATTACGTTAAAAAACTCCTTAGGAACTTTATCCTTTATCAACGTCTATATAGTGATGGAAAGGTTGAGGCGGCTAAGATTATGAAATTGCCACAGCAACTAAAAGCTCCTAGTCTACTTGTTAATGAAACTGCGAGTCGCGGCTCGCCGTAGCGACCTGGCAAGAGCCCAGGCCTATAAGGTGGGCAGTACAATTCAAGAAAAGCTACCTGGAACTGAAATCGAATATATTTTTAAAAAATCCTTGGGTGATATCAATCTTCATGACCCGCTTTGGAAAATGCCCGAAAAGGGAGTTTTTACATCGGATTTATCGCAAGATTTAAAAGCCGGTCACTGCGATATGGTTGTGCATTCATGGAAAGATCTTCCAATTGAAATCGATGCCAAGTCTGAAATTGTAGCTACACTTCCCCGAGAAGATGCCCGTGATTTATTGTTTTTTAAAAAAACGTCTTTTAGAAAATTAAAGTTGCATGAAAAAATCACTATATATAGTTCTTCACCGCGTCGAGTTTACAATGCAGGAAAATTTCTAAAAAAGTATTTAGCTTGGGCCCCCCACGATATTTCATTTCGCGATATTCGGGGAAACATCGCAACACGTCTCAATAAATATCTAAACGACAATGAAGTTGATGGAATTATTGTGGCCAAAGCTGCTATCGACAGAATGCTTGAAGCCAAAAACGAAGAGTATCAAGAATCCCATCTTCAAATAAAAAAATCTCTTGCAGCGTCGTTGATATCTTGTTTGCCTTTGTTAGAAAATCCCCCAGCTGCAGCGCAGGGAGCTTTGGCCATCGAAATTTTGCGCGATAGAGAAGATTTAAAATCGATTCTTTCTAAAATTAATTGTGAAAGAAGTTTTGCTGCAGTTTCACGCGAAAGAGAGTGGTTAAAATCCTATGGTGGTGGATGTCACCAAAAGATAGGTGCCAGTGTGATTGTGGAAGATTTTGGCCGAATAGAAATTCTAAAGGGCGAAAGTCCTGAAGGAAAAATATTAGAAGATTCGCATTTCTTAGCTTCTAAGAAAGTGACACAAAAATTTTCTCGTAAAAATATTTATCCCTCTGAAATAAAAAATGAAATTTTTAGTCGAATCAATCTTAATCCTGAAATGCCCACTAAAATTGAAGCTCTTTGGGTGAGTCGGGCTAATAGTTTGCCTGAATCCTGGGACATTAATCCTGAGACTTATGTATGGACTTCGGGACTCAAAACTTGGCATTCATTGGCTCAAAGGGGAATATGGGTGAATGGATCATGTGAGTCTTTGGGAGAAAATTCTAAACTTTCTGAAAAAAGTTTAGAGTCGCTTTTAAATCGTAAAATAAAGTGGATTAAGTTGAGCCATGAAGAGGGATATGAGTCTCAAGACAAAGAGTCTATGGCCACTTACAAATTAGAAGCTCTAAAAAACACAATTGATTTTAAATCCTATGATGCATTTTATTGGATGAGTGGGTCGCAGTTTGAAGTGGCATTGAAGCAAGACCCAAGCCTCAAAAGTCGGGGTTTACATGCTTGCGGTCCTGGAAATACAGCACAAAAACTCAAAAGCTTGGGCTTAGATCCCTATATCTACCCCAACTTTGACTATTTTTTGAAAGACTTCGCAATTCTTTAGTTCTATAAAGATGGCCTCATGAACATAAGATTTCAGAATGCAATCCAGGGCAAAGAGCAAAAGGTACCCCCTATTTGGTTTATGCGACAAGCGGGCCGATATCATAAGCATTATCAGGCTCTTCGCCAAAAGCATTCCTTCATGGAGCTTTGTAAAAATCCTGATTTAGCAGCTGAAGTCACTATGGGGCCCATCATGGATTTTGATTTTGATGTGGCTATTATTTTTAGCGATTTATTGTTTCCACTTGAGGCCTTGGGAATGGGACTGGAATATGCTCCTGGTCCCAAGCTCGGTTTTCATCTTAATGAAAAAAGTATCGATAACTTAAAAGATCCTTTGGCCGTTGTGCCTGAATTAGATTTTCAACGACAAGCTTTAATGGCTGCTCGTAGCCGTTTGCCCAGTCATAAAAGTTTAATTGGTTTCGTGGGCGGCCCCTGGACACTATTTTCGTATGCTGTACAGGGCACTCACGATGGGCATTTGTTGGAAGCTAAAAAGAATTTTTCTATTTTTCCTAAATTCTCTGAAATTTTACTTCCTCTATTAAAGGAAAATATAAAGTTGCAACTAGCGGGTGGTGCTGAAGTCGTAATGGTCTTTGACACCGCGGCTGGCGCTTTGGCTCCACAACAATACACTCAATGGGTGGTGCCAGTGCTCGAAGATTTGGCCCATAGTTTTCCGGGAAAATTGGGTTATTATGCTCGGGATACGCACCCTGCTCATTATCAGGCTGAACTTTTTCAAAAAAATCTTTTTGCAGGTATGGGATACGATCATCGTTGGAAAATTCCTGAACTTTTAGGAAAGCAAAAAGGCTTTGTTCAAGGGAATTTTGATCAATCTCTACTTTTCTTGTCTCCGAGTGAATTTCAACATTCTTTATTGGATTATTTGAAAGAAATTAAAAAACTTGATGTGGCCCAACGAAGAGGTTGGGTTTGCGGATTAGGACATGGAGTTCTTCCAAACACACCCGAAGAAAACGTGCGATTCTTTGTACGTTTTGTAAGAGAATTTTTAGGATGAGCCAACGCCCTCGGGTGAGAGTAGTCGGCGCTGGAATTTCTGGTTTGAGTGCTGCATATTTTCTACTTGAAAAAGGTTATGATGTAGAAGTTTTTGAATCTGCTGATCGAGTGGGCGGATTAATAAATACTACTAAACTTAAAGAAGGCTTAGTAGAAAGTGCTGCCAACGCTTTTATATCTTCGCCCTTGCTGGAATCCATTGCTCAGAAAATCTCATGTGAACTAGTTCCTACTTTAAAAGTGGCTCGTAAAAGATTTATTTATGTAAATTCTAAGCCCCGTCGTTGGCCATTGAGTTTTTTAGAGAGCATTGGATTTATCTTGAGGCTTCCCTTTATTAAATTTCGTAAACCTTATCCAGGAGAAAGCGTAAAAGATTGGGGTGAGCGAAGTTTAGGCGCGGCGGCCACTTCAAAACTTATTGCCCCTGCCCTACAAGGAATATATGCGGGTGATATTACTCGCATGAGTGCTACTCTTATTTTTGGAAGATATTTTACAAAGGAGAAAGTGCAACAAAAGGCTCCAGTTAAAAATCGAGGAAGTGTTTCCCCTTTAAATGGGATGTCGGCTTTTGTTAATAGCTTGAAAACTTATCTTATTTCTCAAGGTGTAAAGATTCATGAGACTGTAAAGGTTTCTTCAAGTCAGCTTAAGGAATGGAGTGGAGAAACTCCAGTTGTTGTTGCTACGAGTTTGCCCGCTTCTGTCGATTTAATTAAAGATATTGAACCTAATTTTTCAGAGGAGCTCTCTAAAATGGAAATGCTTCCTCTATTAAGTTGCACGGCTTTTTTTGAAGAAAAAAACGTGAATCTTAAGGGTTTTGGTGTTCTATTTCATCCGAGTGAGAAGTTTAATTCTTTAGGGATGCTCTTTAATCATTCAATTTTTCCCAATCGAAGTCATTTGAGATCGGAAACTTGGATACTTAAGAGCCGAGAATCTGATTACGCTAAAATTAAAGATTTGGTTCTTGAGGATCATTTTAAACTTCATGGTTTGAAAGAAGAGGCTGTAGAGTTTTTGGTAAATTCCTGGCCCAAGGCTTTGCCTCATTATACTTTGGAATTAGAAAAATTAATTCACTCCGATAGAATTAATACTTTGGAGAAAAAAAATATTTATTTAACTGGAAATTATTTAGGTCATTTGGGTCTATCTAGAATAATAGAAGCCAATAGAAAACTAGCAGAGAGGATCTCTCAGCAATGAGTCAAAAAGCCATTTTAATAGCCAATCTTGGGAGTCCTGCAGCCCCCACCCCTGAAGCACTTAAACCGTATCTAAATGAATTTTTGATGGACCCCTTTGTTATTGATACGCCTTATTTGTTACGAGCTTTTTTAGTTAAAGGCATTATTATTCCTCGTCGATCAAAAGCTTCTGCTGAAGCTTATCAAAAAATTTGGACACCTCAGGGAAGTCCTTTGGTGACATATACTCAAGATCTTGCAGAGGGTGTTCAAAAATTAATACCTAATGTTCCAGTGAGATGGGCCATGCGCTATGGCCAGCCTTCTCTTGAAAGCGTATTGGAGCAGCTGAAGAATGAGGGATTTCAAAAACTACTTTTTGTACCTTTGTATCCTCAGTATGCTCTCGCTAGCACTGAATCTACAGTGCAAAAGGTTCAAGAACTCAACTCAAAGAAACAGTGGAATTTCGATTTTGAACATTTTCATTCCTTTTATAAGGAAGAATTTTATTTAGACGCTAGTGCCAAGATTTATCAAAAATTTCTAGAAACTCGCCCACCTTACGATCACTATTTATTTAGTTATCATGGTCTTCCCGAAAGACACGTGAAAAAATTAGATCCTTCGGGCGAACATTGTTTAATGAAAAATAATTGTTGCGACGTTGAAACGCCTAATAATCGTTTTTGTTACCGTCATCATTGTGTTGTGAACACTAGAGAAATTGCAAGAAGACTTGGGCTCAAAGATTCTTCTTGGAGTTTGTCTTTTCAATCACGATTGGGACGTGATCCTTGGCTTCAGCCCTTCACAGATATTGAAATTCCTAAATTAGCAAAATCAGGAGTGAAGCGATTGGCCGTTTTTTCACCAGCTTTTGTGGCGGATTGTTTAGAGACTTTAGAAGAAATTGCCATGAGGGGGGCGGAATCTTTTGTGGAAGCTGGGGGTGAAACGCTAGACTTAGTTCCTTCTCTTAATGCTGATCCCATATGGATTGATGCCCTAGGTGGTCGGCTTCAGGAATTTTTTAAAGAAATTTAGTCGATGTTTTTCATCAACGTTTATTTAAAAATTCATTCTGAAAAAAATTAATCAAATTGGAAAGGTAAAAACTTTCTAGCACCTTTTGCTAGAATTCCTACGTAAGCTTTATCGGCCAGTGATTCAGGCTTACAGCGACTGGTTCCAATTTCTCTATGGCGAAGCACTTCACCACTAGCAGGATCTCCAATAACAGCATCTAGAATCCAAGGATCTTGAGTGCCTTTTCTATGAGCATTGGCACCGATTGGCACATCACCGAACTCGCCAAACTTCAGAAGAAAAGCACGTTCGCAACGGCTAGACCAAGAAGCTTCAGAATCGTCGATGTAATTGAGTTTTGCGATGAGGTCAGTATCCGTGGCGCGACAAAGAACGGCAACATTTCCTTGGCAAGCCGCGGGCAACATATGTTCGGGTTGCAAGGCTACATAGTGTCTTGGTGAAATGTTTTGGCGTCGAAGTGAAGCCCAAGAGACTAAAACAGCAGCTAATTCTGTTTCATCAAGAACCTTGAGTCGATCGTTAACAGACCCACGAACGGATTCGATTTGAAGGTCAGGACGCAAAGCACGAATTTGCATAATGCGTCTGCGAGAGTTGGCACCAATGCGAGCATTTGTGGGAAGCTCTTGTATGGCGCCGTAAGTGCCTTTTGTGATCATAGCGTCGCGAGGATCTTCGCGACGAAGTGAAGCGGCGTTCACTAGGTCAGAAGAAAGTTCGAGTGGAACTTCTTTCATGTTTAGAACGAGAACATCGATATCGCCCTTACGAAGCGATTCAAATGCTTCTTTTGTATAAAGATAGCGATGTTGCTGAGATGAAAAATTGTCTAAACTTCCATGAGTAGCTTTATCTATAAAATGTCTTTTTAGTGTATCTTTAACGTGCTTTGTAAAATAAGTTTTTTCAAAAGCATCTAGCATGGCTAGAGAAAGATCGTTGTCTCGAGTCGCAATTTTGTAAGTTCCTACAGGAAAGACTGGGCCTATGCTTGTTTTCTTTTGATCATTCTTTTTTTCGTCGTTGGCGCGACGAAGTGGAAAGCTTCCGATGAAGTCGAGACTTCTAGAAACTTTTTTGGCTTCTGGCTTTTTTGCAGGCGACATAGGGCTGAGCTTAGCCGAAGTTTTTTTTATAGCTGTAGGAGTTTTGCTCGCAGCTGTAACTTTAGCTGGCATTTTTACGGGTCCAGATTTTTTTGTCCCTGTTCTACTGTCGGTCTTTTTTGCCATCGGTTAGAACGCCTCCAAGCCGCAATGAGTGTGTCTAGTATCCTCTTGGATGACTGATCATCGAGCCTTTCCAGCTCCTTCAAAATTCCATGAAGAAGACCGGAGTAAACTTTCGTTGTTATATACTCGATTTCTGTGTTTTTTTCCAGTCGAAAACGTTCTACCTCATCCCTTTTACGGTCTTCTATAAGTTCCATGAGTTCTGAAATAAGAGAACGCGACTTTTCTCGATCCAAAGAACGTAGAATTTTTTGCTTTTCGACGACGAGAATTTTTTCCGCTAAGATAGTGTATTCTTTGCGTTTTTTCTCGTTAAACTGAGCTAGATTGTTGAAGGCATCAACGTTTCTAAGATAAAAACTAGGGCAGTCTTGAACTTTGGGCGAAGCATTTCGAGGAAGTCCAAGGTCTAAGATGAGTTTGGGCCCATTGATTGAGTTGGGAGAGCTTTCGTTAATAAGGCGGTTTTCATCGAGAATCGTATGAGAGGCGCGAGTTGCGAGAATGGTGATGTCGTGTTCCCAGGCGCGTCTGTGGAGCTCTCTAAAGGGAATGGCATGGAGACCCTTCTCCTTGGCTTCGCTTTGAATTCTATCGGAACTTCGATTCATCCAACTGATATGGGCGACACC
>CAZSSP010000046.1:0-12145 GCA_964609695.1 uncultured Bacteriovoracaceae bacterium | reverse complement strand
GCCAGTCGGCTTTTATTGGTCAGAGCACTTAATGTAGCCCTCATCATTCCATAACTAAACCTAGGACAAAGTGCATTGAGCACAGCCCAGGCTTTAAAATGATCAGGAGTTACACTAGATCTGCTTGTGCTCGCTCCATCCAAGGAATCCAATTCATAATGATCTTCTGCTCCACTTTTAGTAATAGCTTCATAAATTTCTTCGGCCACCTCATTGGGGTTATCATGAACATAGGTGCTCTCAATTTCACAAAAATTCTTAATTCGCTCTAAAGAAGCTAATTTGTCGTATTTCTTATCGGGACCCAAAGCTATCACTCCCTGCTCAATATCATAAGATGTCGAGCCAACATTGGGAGAAATAAAATTATCTAAGTAGGCTAATTCAGTTTTACTTGTATAAAATCTGTCGGGAGATTTTTGATATATTCCTGCATTGGCTTCGGGCTTAGTGAGCGGACCTCCACGATGTGCCTGAATATGAGCTTTTAAAGATTTTATACTATCGAGACTGAGCTCCTTAAATCGCTTAGCATATTTACTAGCTTCAGATTCATCTTGTATGTAAGGGTAAACATAAATTGGATCAAAATCACTTTCTGCACAGGCCATATAAAAATAGAGTCTAAAATTTTTCAGAAGCTGATCTTTTTTGGCTTTCAACTTTTTAGCAGCTGCCTCAGGATCACTTTTTCTATCTTCAAAATTTTGCTTAATTATATAATCCGAATATTCACGAGCGAATTCTCTATAAAGAAGCATCATCACTCTATTATTAGTCCAAGTTGTACCGGCTTGAGTTTCACAAGCACCCTTGAAGCCACTCACTCCATATTTTTCCTCAAACTTTTTACCACTCCACTCAATAAGCTCACCATGATAACGATCTACATCTTCTAATTTGTGTCTATAGGCTTCTCTTTTAAGGTCAGTGAATGAGGCGTTTTCTTCTTCTAATTTTTTATCGGCTTCCTTTAATTCTTTGACGTGGTTATTTTTTAGAATTTCAAACTCATCTTCTAATTCCTTTTTATAGGCCTTAATTCCGCTCTCAGCTAACGCCTTATATGAATGAGGATTTGAAATGTCCTGATTTTTAAACAAACTTCGAACACGATCCACCTCAGAAGAGAACATTGTAGCTTCAAGCTTAGGAATCTTAGCTTGAATAGTTGCTATCTCATTATTTTGATTCTCTATAGATTCCTTAAAGCGACGAGCTCTCTCTTTTTCGATTTTCTTTGCTTCGTCTTTTGACAACTCATCTATGTTATTTCTTATATGTGCATAAACTTCTTTACCTGTTTTAAGCTCAGGATTCTCCAAGCATTCTCTTCTCTTTGCATTTACAGAATTAAATGGAACTTCACTATTATCGAGCAAATGTTTTTGCTGCCAATTGATCAACTTTTGCTCTATAGCCCAATAATGTCTTGAATTATTAAAAATTGATTTCCAACGATCTTCTTGATTCCGCTCTCTTAAATGACTCGGCAATTTTGGATTGTAAGCCCTCATAACAGGTCCCTGGCTTAAAGGTTCCAGCACAAAATCATAAGCATCAACATCGATACCGTTGAGTATCCCCACCAAAGTCTTTTCATCAGATTTTCTAAGACCTAAATTTAAAAGTTTATCAGTACTCTTTAGACTTGCTCCATCACCTTCGAGCCAATCTTTATTATAAAAAATATTTAGATGTTCAATTACTGCGTCTTTAAATTGTTTAGAGCTAAACTCTCCATTAACAATTCGCTGAAGAGCTTCCCAATATAAAAACTGAAAATCATCACACCATAGAGCTTTGACAAAGCGATCGGCCATAGTATGTGCGCTTAAGGGAGCATAATTTTCATGAGGCTTATAAAGAGGAAGCGATACACTCGCATGGTTGCGAATAGCGAAAGTTTTATCAGTCTCCGCTTTTCGAAGTTCTTTTTCATGTTCATAAACTTTATCACGATAGGCCCATCCCTCAGTGACTTTAGTATCTTTACGATTTTCACAAAGTGCTTTGGTCACCGGCTTGAAACCATTTTTTTCGCCGAGAAAATTTTTTGTTTTAGCCCAGGCACTTAAATCATCAATCAATTCATCGATCATAAATCGTCTTCGCGCATAAACGTCAAACTGAGTAGATTTGGAATTCCTAGGAACTTGCGCAATAAGAACTATTCTATCTAAAGCAGGAAGAATTGGATTTTTATTATTCACTAGGCTTTCTTGAGCATCATCTAAACTTAGTGATTTAGATTCATATTGCAGCTTTGGAAGATACCCGACTCCTTGCTGTCCAATTTCATAAGTCTTCCATTGAGACTTTAGAGAATCTCTAAAAGCGTCATAGGTGAAATCTCCACGTTCTAGTCTCATCAGCAAGTCCCATAAGTAATTGGTCATGGAATAAGCACTTGTTCCTACATTCATCTGTTCACAACTTAAGCTTGTGATAAATCTAAAGGCCACGGTTTGAACAGGAAGCCTGCGCTCACCTTGACCCTCCAAAATTTGATTTTTTTGAAGGTGTAAATTATCGGCATACAATTGAAGGCCACAAAGGCTTGAGCAGAAAAAAATCAAAGACTTCAATCGCATAAATCCCTATCGGTAGTCTTTAGCCTAGGCTTAAGCCTTCTATTGTGCGCGAAGAAACGGGCCTCGATATTTCAGGCCCGTTTCTTCGCGCACAATCATTTCTTGAGAGAGAATAGGGGTTTACAGATTTAACGCAATGCAGTATAATTCGCCACTCATGAATAGAAAAATCTATAAATTACTTATAGTTAAACTCCAGCTCTCAATCATTTTACTAGCCTGGGGTGAACGCCCGAACCCAGAAGCCCTTCAACAAATCAAATCACTAAAAAAACTAGACACTCTAAGCTTTCCAAAAGAAATTAGCGCCTATCACCCTCAAGGACTCGTCAAAGTTGAAGATCATTTTTTTCTAACTACAGTCGATAAAGACGGGCAAAGAGGCTTCATTTATAAATTTCACATCAACGACAAAACGATTGTTTTTGATGCTCAAAAAGATCTCACGCTCAACGACGGACAATATCATCCCGGTGGAATTGATTATGACTCACAAAGTGGAGAGCTCGTAAGCGTAGTGGCTCAATATAAGGCCAATAGTTTATCAACGTTAATAAGAATTAATCCAAACACATTAGAATTTAGAGAAATAAACAAAATCAACGATCATATTGGAAGTCTTTTTATTGCCAACAACAGTTCACAAATTATTGGATTTAACTGGGATGCTATTTCAAGTTATCAACTTGAAGTTAACAAAGATCCACTCACAAACCCACAAGGGAATCTAAAATCGTCTGATAAAGCTTATCAAGACTGTAAAAGCATTAACGGCGGAACTTGCGCGATAGCCACCGGTCTTCGCAAAGAAGGGTTTGTGAAAAACGGCTACCTTTGTTTAATCAAATGCGATGACAAAGGAAAAATCGAAGAATTTTTTAATATATTTACTCAAAAAGTAGATAAAAATGGAAATACAGCTGGAAGTTTTGATTTTTCTGCAAAACCACTCGCTCAAAATCCAATTGAAGTTGAATCAACAAAGGATGAATCTGGAAAATCCAAAATAATTTTCTACTTCGTACCCTTCGACAAAGAAGAATCCAGCCTCATGATTTTCGAAGGAATCAATTAACTGAAGTTAAAGGATCAGAGCAACCTGCTTGTGCTAAACCTTGTAGATTTAATGAGCTCGATGAGGATTCAAAATCAAAAGATCCTAATATACTATTCATCGGAGCTTCCTCACTCGTTACCAAATCTTTAACATCCACTACAACCACAGTAGGTTTTCCATCTAGACTCAAAGTATTGCTGTAATCATTGGCTTCGCGGCTTGGATACTCCGAAATGGAACCATCTCTTCCCATCACTCTATTGGAAGGCATATGATGAATTTTTAAATATAGATTTTTCACACCTTGGGCCACTAAAGTTTTAAGCTTAGTCTTGAAGTCTGCCAAGTCAGCAAGCTCTTCGAATTGACCATTAAAAGTTTTCACATGTGTTACAACTGAGCCAGGAGTGAGATTAAGAATTTCAGATTGAGGATGTTGATAAAATATTTGCACACCCTTTAGGCCTGTCATCAAAGAAATGTTGGGATGTGAATTACCGAAAATAATTCCGGAGAACGAAACATACTCGAAATTTTCCTCTTCGGGTTGGCCGATTTTTTCTAAAGGCAAATCCACACTTACAAATTCACCATTTCTTATAACGAGTATTTTTATAGTGTCTTGGCTTAGTGAAGCTATTTGTATGAGTCGCTGTAAATAGAAATATTCATTCCCCACTGTTTTACCATTCACCTCAACAATAATATCACCCATTTCTAAAGGGCAATTTTTTCGATAAATTCCTTGAACTAGCAAAATTCCATTATGCTTTCTTGCAAATTCTTTGAATCGAGTGGCTAGTAAATTTCTAACATCTTTGAACATCGAAGTTTCATACATAGATTTTGAAATTAACGAAATTCCAAAAGGCACAGAAACCCTTCGAGTGTCTTTAAAAGTTTTCCAATTTTCATAATCATAAATCACTTGATTCACTGGAATTGCAAAATTTGTATTATGAACACCTTCCTCAACCCATTTCCAAGTGTTGAGCCCAATGACCTCTTTAGTTTCCATATCAATCAGAGGACCACCGGAATTACCAGCGTTGATAGTCGTATCGGTTTGTATAAATCTTTGACCTGCTCCATCTAAATGATAGCCCGTGATGGAACCCTTAGTAACAATATTACTGGAAAGTAGCGGATGCCCATAAGCCATAACAGGAGTGCTCCCGCCATACCCATTTTTCTCGTCGATTTTAGTTTTAGCAAATTTTGCTTTTCTAATATGTTTTTTAGAATATTGAACATCTTTTAAATTCACTTCAACAACTGCAAAATCGTAAGCGTTACTCACATAAACAAGTTTTCCTGGAAGTTTTTCTGGATTTTCATCGGGACTATAGAAAAAATTCACTTCAAGTTTTTGAGACGTTAAAAAATTTCTCTCAATAACATGCTTATTTGTAAAAATTCTAATGATGCCATTTTTACGATCTATTTCAGAAATCACACCCGTTCCCGCTCCACCTGTGATGTGGCCAAGAAAGGGATCTCCCACAGTATTCTCAATGAGAACCGTGTAGCGGCGGGCCTCTTCTGCGATTTCCTTACCTCTAACAGTAGGATCAAACGCCTTTAAAGCAATAGAAGACAATAGGGTTGTAATTAGGATGAGGGGCTTTTTCATCGGAGGCTTATATGAATACCTTAAGGCTTGGCTTTCAAGGTGTTAAGGCGTTTTAAGGGGTGGATAAGACGGCTGAGGCCGCCCTCTATTGCCCAAGAGATCATCATTAAAGGCTTGCTCATACATTCTGCTGGGATTTCCATCTAAAGTGACTTCACTAAATTTTCCCCTACGCTTGAGTTCAGCATCTTCCATAACAAGTTTTTGTTTAAAGGCTGGGGGTAGGGCTTTAAATAGGCCTTCTTTAATTTTTCCAGTTTGAAAAAATAACTTTAAATCACGAGTGGCCTCTTCAAACTCAGCTTCATTTTGACGTAAGAATTCAATAATCCCATATTGCGCCTGAAATTTTTCATAAAGTTGACTGACCGCACTTTTTTTATCGGAATAAAAAAGCTCACCAAACATAAGCTCAACCATTTGCCAAGAAACCAGCGTTCCAGCAATACGCTTTTTTGTAAGCGTCAAATGATCTTCAAGTTCTTTTTTTCTTAACTCAACTTCACTTCGTGTTTTAAAAAATTGCTTTTCTTCTGGAGTGTCCAGCTCTTCCTCAGTGATGGCCTTGGCGACTTTTGGATGATGACGTCTAATATCATCAAGCACCACTTGATCGGCAAGGATAGCATCTTTATCACGTTGAATAATATCATCATAAAATGAAAGTCTCGAGGAAGTGTCCGCGGGATAATTTACACCTAACCAGTGGACTAGATTTCTTCCCTCACCTTGATCACCACGAACTACGGCAGGTGTTAATACACGTGTGCTAGCATAACTATCATTTAGATCGGCCAATAGTTTAGCGACGTCATTAGGATTCATTGTAGAAGATTCCTTAAGTATAGATAGCATTTTACTTGCAGTTTCCCCTACTTCAGCCTGCTGCTGAGTTAAATTCAACGTATTAACCATCTTAGAAAAACTCACTTGATAACTAGCCGTCCATTCAGACGTTATTCGATCTAATTCCGCTGTCACCGGAGCGGTAATCTTATTTCCAATTTGAGGGCCCACTGAAAGAACAGTTGAATAAACGAGTAAAACCCAGATCCAAGAGACTGGTTTTTTTATACTAGTCGCAATAATTTCTAAAGGACGCCGCAAACTAGCAGGAATCGGAAATTTTTCCGCCATACCAGGATTGGCTTCATTTAAAAAATCAATCATGGCTTGGCGATAAATATGTTCAGAAGTTTTATCAGAAGCAATTCTTGATTCTAATTCTCTATGACTTGTATATCTTATATAGTTTCGATCCCACCATTCACGAAAATTCTTATGAAGATTTTTTATTGCTCCTTGAAAATAAACTTTTTTAGAAGCATTTATTTCAAGACGCTCCTCGAGTCGATTAATAGAAATAATATGATCTCTAACCACAGTAGACACTCGAGACTCAATCTCCCGCAAATCTTCGATTGGCTTAGAATCAACTCCTAAAAGATTAGTACGCGCTCTAAGTTCTTCAACCGTGGTGTGCGCTTGATCGGCTAACATATCGGACACATCTTTAAATGGAATACTTTCTTCTAAAGGTCGCTTTGGAAAACTATTCGACCAAACACTTCTTGCTTTTGCTTTTATTGTTCTTGAAAAACTCGATAAAATTTTCGGACAACTTGGTCTTTTAGCGTTTCCTAGCCATGAAAAAGAAATATATACTAAGACTAAAGCTATTCTAGATTTTGATTTCAAAAGTGACATTGGCACTTATCTATTTTAAGTCCTAAGCTTAGCTTTATACCCAATAAAATATGAAGTTTTTTTGACGCCCAACACTTAAGCTAACAATTCAAAGAGCTTCGGGATCCACAAGCTTTTCAACTCGAACTAAATGACGATAAGCCACAGGAACAACAAGCAATGTTAAAAATGTTGAAAAAAAGACTCCTCCCAAAATCACCAAAGCCATTGGGCGAGAACTCGCAGAACTAATCCCCAAAGAAATGGCGGGAGCCACTGCAGCGGCCATTGTTGAAATGGAAGTCATCAAAATGGGTCTCAATCTAGTTTGACAAGCCTTTTTAATCGCCTCATCAACACTCTGGCCCGCAGCTCGTAATTCATTGGCAAATTCAACTAAAAGTATCGAATTTTTTTTCACAAGCCCCATTAAAAGCAAAAGTCCAATTATGGAATAAATATTGATACTCGATTGACCCACATATAAAGCCAACCAAGCTCCAGTCACGCTAAAGGGTAAAGCCAATAAAATAGTAAACGGATGCACATAAGAATTATATTGAGAAGCCAAAACCATATAAGCCACTACAATTCCCATGAGCAGAGCAAAAATTAAACTTCTAAAAGTTTTTTGCATTTCTTTACCAGATCCGGTTGTTTCTAAGACAACACCCTTAGGTAAAGTTTTCTCAGCAATCTCTAAAGCAGCCGTGATCGCATTGCCTTGAGAATATCCCTTTCCAACGTTTCCATAAATTCCAATTTTTCTTTCGCGATTTTCTCGGGTAATACTGACTGCTCCAGAATTATTTTTAATGTTAACAATTTCTTTTAGTGGGACTAAATTTCCTCGATTATTCCTGACATAAAGTTTAGCCAAATCTTCTGCGCCCAGTGGTGCTTGCTCGCGACTAGCCTGAACAACGATATCGCTTCTGCGCCCTTCATCATTAAAGCGACCGGATTTTATACCTTGATAAATAGCTTGAAGAGTATTGGTGATTGCATCCATAGAAACACCACGCGCAGTTGCCGCGGCTCGATTCGGAATCACATTAAACTCTGGAGCACCTTCTTCAAAACTCGAATCAATATCTGCAAAATGTGGATCTTGGGATAAACGATCTTGGAGAGTTTTAGAGGCCATCACCAATTCCTGCCAATCTCCACCTTTTAAATTAAACTCCAGAGGATAACCTCGACGCCCCCCAAATCCTCCACCACTCATACTTTGAATTCGAACTTGAAAATCTGAGCTTAGCTTTCGAAAATCTTCACGCAACTCCTCTTCAATGATTTGTTGTGATTTTTTTCTTTGGGACTGATCTTTAAGAGTTACAAAAAATATTGATGTATTAACTTCTGAAGTTCCGAAACCACCTATCACAGAATAAGCTTTTTCAACTCCATCATTTTTACGTATTAAAGCTTCGACTTCTTGAAATTTAACTGAAGCCTGATTGAGATTGATTCCCAAAGGCAATTCACTCCTAATAAAAATTGCACCTGTGTCCGTTGCAGGTATAAACTCCTTTGGAATCCATTTTAAAAGTGCAAAAGAAGATAAAAATATCAGTAGAGCAACGCCATATACTCGCCAAGGTTTTTTTAAATATCGATCTAAATAAATGAGATAAGTTTTAGATGTAGATTTAATCCATTGATCGACCTTAAGAGGAAGTCCTTTTAACGGAGAAACTTTTCCAAAACGAGAAAGGCGCATTGGAGTAAAAGTTAAGGCCTCTAATAAACTCCACGCCACGGCTACAGATAAAGTCACGCCAAATTGAAAGAGAAAAGCTCCAGTAAGTCCCTCAACAAAAACTACAGGTAGAAAAATTGCTAAAATGGCTAAGGTAGTAGCTGTCGCTGCAGGGGCAATTTGCTCAGCCCCCTTAAGAGCGGCTTGCATTGTAGAATGGCCTTCTTTCCTAAAACGCATTATATTTTCAAGCACCATAATAGTGTCGTCTACAACGATTCCCACTACTAGAATCAAAGCTAAAATCGTAAAAGAGTTTAGTGTAAAACCTAAAAGCGAAATGACTAAAAATGTGCCAAATAAACTCGTTGGAATTGAGAGTAAAACGTTGACCGTTGAACTGATGGAACCCAAAAAAAGCCAACAAATGATGGCTGTTAATAATATGGATAAAAACATAGTCACGACAAGTTCGTGAACAGATTCTCTTATTGAAGTGGTGCTATCAAAGTTAACTCCTAAGGCATAACCTTTTGGGAACTTCATTTCTTGAGCACGTTTTTTCACTAATTCCGCTATAGCAACTGAATTAGCCCCACGTTGTTTTTTAATACCAATACCAACAGCAAGCTTTCCATTGCTCCTAGAAAGTCTTCTTTGATCTTCTAAACCCGCCTCCACTTTGGCCACATCCGTCAATCGTATCGTTTCAAATATCGGTGATCCCGAACGCTTGGTGATAGGTATATTTTCTAACTCTTTGAGAGTAGCGGCTTCACCCAATATTCTTAAATTCGTTTCGGTTTTTTCCTGAATAATTCTTCCAACGGGAATTTCTAAATGTTCAGAATGTAAAGAAGCAATAATATCATTGGGTGTGAGTTGAAACTTTTGAAGCTTTTTAGGATTTAACCACACTCGAATTTGAGGCTGCTGAGCTCCTCCCAATATAACTTCTGAAACTCCTTCTATAGAAGTGAAGCGATCCTTAAGTGTATTACGTGCATAGGAATTGATTTCTCGAATACTCTTATCTTCTGCAGTAAGAGCTAACCATAATATCGGACGATCTTCTGGATTAGATTTTGTAACACTTGGGGTTTCTATCCCTTCAGGCAATTGTTTAATAACTCCCTGCAAAGCACTCTGAATATCTTGAATGGCAGCATCAATATCCTTCTTAAGATCAAACTCTAAAGTGATTGAAGCCGACCCAAAACGACTACTCGAATATATGTTTCTAACACCTTCAACTCCCACCAATGCACTTTCAACTAAATCCGTAATGTCACTTTCAATAAGTTCGGGAGAAGCTCCAGGGAAACTCACATTCACAGATACCTGGGGAAAATCAATATCGGGCAGCAAACCCACACCCATTTTACGTAAACCGAAATATCCAAAGAGGATTAAAGAAAGCATCAACATCCAGGCAAATACAGGTCGTTCAATGGATATGCGGGGAAGACTCATAAATTAGAATCCTCATTTGAAATTTTCATTTTTTCTAGAGACAGCAAACCCAAGTCATAGAGGGCTTGAATGCGACTGAGTTTCACATTCAAACGATTTTGCACACTCGTAGCCACGTCTAAATCAGTCACTAATCCCAACCTATAATCTTTCTCTTGTATAGAGAATGCTTTGTCGGCCAAAGTGACGGCCTGATTTAGATTCGCTAATTGTTCTTTAATATCGTGTATGCGATTTTTCCAAAGTTTAGAACGAGTTCTTTCTTGCTTTAATTCTAATAAATAATCTTGCTCGGCAGCGAGCGCATTGGAAGCTTTTTCTTTTCTCAACGAAAAGCTTTTTAAACCTTCAAAAAAAGTCCATTCAGCTTGAAGTCCAAACTTCGATTGATCCAATGTTGTCGATTTATCACGTTGGCCTTTGTAGGGGTAATAACTGTAATTAAGGGTTAAACTAGGAATCCATTTTCCATAAAACAAAGTTTCCTCTGCCTTTGCTGCCTTCATCCCATACTCAAGTGCCTTATATTTAAAATTTGATCTTTGAATTTTTTGAGATTCCAATTCACTAACGATTTCTTCAATTTTTAAATTAAAAGTTTCATCGAGCCTTATCCCCGTAGCTTCTTCAAGTTCTTGAATTTTTTCTGTCACAATGGAAGAGTTTTGACTCAATCGTCTTTGTTGATCGAGCAACTCAATACGAGTGTTTATTAGATCGACCTGTCTATTTTGACCTCGAGCCACTCTCTTTTCAAGTTCACGAATTCGCCGTTCAATAACACTCAAACTTTCTTTCAATATCGAAACCGTCTCGGTAGATTTTGAAAAATCTAATAAGCTTTTAGCCAAACGCTCCCTGAGTAAAATATCGGCATCCAGCAGAATCTCATTCGCCGCCGCCTCAGTGAATCGACTACTTCGTACGAGTGTCCAATCTTGAAACCCTTTTATAAATGACCAATCTACAAATACAGACGGAAGCTTTGTATCGGGAGTCACATCAGTCCAAGTTCTTGTGTATCGAATTCCAGCAGTAGGCAAAAGCGAAGCTAAGTTTTGGTGATACTTTGCCTGAGCCACATCACGATTAGCGATGGCCTTTAAATAAATAGGATCTTTTTCTTTAGCAGTGGCTACCCATTCTTCAAAAGTAGTAGGGATGGCCCAGAGGGTAGGGGTGATTGCTAAACTTAAAGCAATACTGAATTTCGATTTAAACCCCTTCACAAGAAAACATCTTAGCAGGATTCAAAATTTAGTTAAGCTATTAGTATTGCGATTTTATAATGAGGCTAATTGCGGGATGATCTGATCCGGAGCTTTTTATATATTGAAGATTTTGAACATCTAAAGAACGCGTATAAACATGATCAAGGGATTTGTCAGAAGCAGCAGCGGGGAGTCTAGCTCTTTGCAATCCCAATTTTCCCAAACTCGAATCTAAATACTTTAATCGCTGAGCGTCCTTAGTGTTGAAGTCGCCTGCAAAGATTACGGCTCCTTGATGCAGTTTTATAAGAGGCACGGCCTCTTCGATTTGGGCCTCGAGACCCTCGACACCTCGGGCATTCATGCCATGAATGTTCAAAAGCAAAAGTATCTGACCGTCGCTCATAGGAAAACGGCTAACTAGTATAAGCTTGGGGCTTTTTACAAAAGGCTCTAATAGCCGAGTTCTTAAATAAGTAGTTTCCATTGAAGGAACTTTAGAAGCTGTGCCTACACCTGTTCTTATTCTATCTTTCATAAAGAATTGAGTAGCGTGCTGCCAATTAGATGCAGAAATCTGATTAAAAATTTTTAAATTATTAGATTCTAGACTTTGCTCTTGAAGCAATACAAGATCTTTATTTTGACTTAATTTTAAAAATTCACTCTCAAAACTTGGCTTTCGTTCTTTATAAATATTCCAAATGAGAATTTTAGTTGATTCTGCATTTAACGCCGATTCTTGAGCGTGCCCCCATGAAGTGAGAACATTTTGTTTGTCAGGAATGC
>CAZSSP010000045.1:0-12266 GCA_964609695.1 uncultured Bacteriovoracaceae bacterium | reverse complement strand
GCAAAAGTTCCCTCTAGCCATGAATATTTAACTGATTCTCCATCTATCAAACATGTTGTTGTGGCTGTTGCACAGTTGTTCCCATCGCTTCCAGTTTTTCTTGTAACAGCATAGCCTGGCAACACAACCAATGCGGTTTTATCGTCTTGTATACGAATTCCTTCAATGTTGAGGTTGGCTCCAATCACAAAAATTCTTCCAACTGAGCTCGACGAATTGAGCTTGTAAACTTCAATAGACGAATCGAGATCTAAGTTAAAACTAGTCATTCCGTAGGTGCTCATATCCGACGGTGTGTTAATTGCAGTTAAGCCAATGACTTGATTGCTCCACCAAAGCCCAGACGAACTACTCACCGATTCTCCGGCATAGTTCACTGTTACAGAATTATTTAAAAAACCAGAAGTATTCAGCAAATCGCTGAGGCCTTTCCCACTTTTCAATGAATGAGCTTTAAAGGTGGCCACACCCCCATCAATTTCACACGTCCAATCGAAGGCATTTAGTGATTCACTAATTGTTAAACCTGAGCAAGAGCTCACTCCACTGAGAACAACTTTTTTAGCTTCACCTGCATGAACACATTCACTAAATGGGCTTCCATCACAGGCCTGAGTTGTGTCGCTAGCTATTACGTAATCATTCCATTCCGATCCACCAGAGTAGAGAGGCTCAACTGTAATTTCCTCGGGGAGATATCTTTCCTCACTTGCAACAAGTCCAGCCGCTGCCTTCCCTGCATTGGGATTACTCACTACAATCGCACAGTTCTCTAAAACGCCTAAACTTATAAGAAAAAGTAGAAGCTTAAGCTCTAGTTTTCCAGCAAGCTTTTGCTCCAAAGGACCCATACTTATATTCTAACAATACGCTTAGGCTTAAATTGTTAAATTTGAGATAAGTTTTCTTAAATATTGACTATTTTGGCCTCATAATGCCTTTTTTATGGCCAACACGGCGCGCTTGAATAATTTTTAGAGCCCTTGCGAGCTTATGAAGACTGGGGCTTTAATCACTCTAAGTTTTTGATCGTGTTCGCCCCGGTTTTTAACCCCAAAAGCGACAAGATTTTGTAAAGCCCCAAAGGCATTTTTTGCATGAGCGGGGCATCAAGAATCGCTTTCCCTCAAAATCCGATAACTTAACGTAAAGCGCTGAAATTACCATATATAGCCATATATGGCATTGAAACCGTCAAGATATTGTGTCACCTTAATTGTTAGAGATTGGTTTGAAAAAGCCGGTCTTAGAAATTCCTAGCAAGCGGACGGGGTTGGGGAACCCCGGTTGAAGCCTGTTGGGAGGGCAAGGCAAAAACACAACTTAAGGAAGGAAACTTTGATGGAACAGACGAGATCTTTTTCGCTTGAAAACGAAGCTATAGGCCAAAACCGAAGCTCAGCGATACAATTTGTAACAACACGCGGAGGAGAAAAAATTCCCTTCGATGAAGCGAGACTAAGACAATTCATTTCAGAATCCTGTGCTGGATTCGAAGACGTGGTTAGCTCCGAGCTCATTTACCGCGAAACAGAAAGACAGCTCTTTAACGGAATCGGCGTTAATGAAATTATGCAAGCCGCGATTATGGCCACACGCCCCTTCGTGGAAAGCGAGCCCGCTTATAGCTTTGTGGCCGCACGTCTGCTTCTACAAATCACTTTCGACGAAGTCTTAGGCATGCACGTTGATCACTCTCAACGACTCAAAGCCTACCAAGAATATTTTCCTCGTTATTTAGAAGCTGGAATTGCAGCCGAGCGACTTAACCCACAACTCAAAAGCGATTTTGATGTTACAAAGATCGCTCAAGCCATCAAACCCGAGCGCGATGAGCTCTTCAACTTTCTAGGTCTTCAAACACTATACGATCGTTATTTTATTCACATCGAAAAGCGAAGAATTGAATTACCTCAAGTTTTCTGGATGAGAGTGGCCATGGGTTTGGCTCTTGTTGAAAAAACTCTTACAGAAAGAACCGAAAGAGCTATTGAGTTCTACAACCTTCTTTCGCAATTTGATTATGTATCTTCCACACCAACGCTATTCAATTCAGGTAGCACACACTCACAGCTTTCTAGTTGCTTCCTAACGACTGTTCCCGACGATTTACGCGGAATCTACGGCGCCATCTCCGACAATGCCATGCTTTCAAAATTCAGCGGGGGGCTAGGTAATGACTGGACTCCAGTTAGAGGCTTAGGCGCTTGGATTAAAGGCACCAATGGAAGTTCACAAGGCGTTATCCCTTTCCTTAAAGTTGCTAACGACACTGCCATTGCCGTTAACCAAGGTGGCAAACGCAAAGGTGCCGTGTGCTCTTATTTAGAAACTTGGCACATCGACATCGAAGAATATCTCGAGCTTCGAAAAAATACAGGCGATGAACGTCGACGCACTCACGACATGAATACAGCAAACTGGATTCCAGACTTATTCATGAAGCGTGTTGAAACTAATGGCCAGTGGACACTCTTCTCACCCGAAGAAACCCCTGACCTTCACGACCTCTACGGCAAGAAATTCGAAGAAGCTTATACAGCTTACGAAGAAAAAGCCGCGCGTGGTGAAATTCGCAATTTCCGCACACTTGAAGCTGTGAAATTGTGGAGAAAAATGCTCTCCATGGTTTTTGAAACCGGACACCCATGGATCACCTTTAAAGATCCCTCTAATTTGCGTTCACCGCAACAGCACGTAGGCGTGGTGCACAGCTCAAATCTTTGCACAGAGATTTTACTCAACACCAACCAAGATGAGGTTGCCGTTTGTAACTTAGGATCGATCAATCTTAAAAACCACATGATTCCTGGCAAAGGACTCGACAACGAGAAACTACGTAAAACCGTTAAAGTCGCCTTACGTATGCTCGACAACGTTATCGATCAAAACTACTACCCTGTGCCACAAGCTAAAAATTCTAACCTCAAGCATCGTCCTGTAGGCATGGGAATCATGGGATTCCAAGACGCTCTTTATATGATGCGTATTCCTTATGAAAGTCCAGAAGCTGCCAACTTTGCAGACCGATCTATGGAAGCCATTTCCTATCACGCTATCCTAGCTTCGTCGGAATTGGCCCAAGAGCGAGGACCTTACGCTAGCTATAAAGGATCTCTTTGGGACAAAGGAATACTTCCTATCGACTCAATCGAGACACTTGAAAGCGAAAGAGGCAACAAAATTCAAGTGAGCCGAGAGGTCAGCATGGATTGGAAGCCCGTCAGAGAGAGCATCAAAAAGTATGGCATGCGCAACTCTAATTGCATGGCCATTGCACCTACGGCCACGATCTCCAACATCTCTGGCGTAACTCAATCAATCGAGCCCACTTACAAAAACCTTTTCGTGAAAAGCAACATGAGCGGTGAGTTTGTATTCATTAACTCGTACCTAGTTGCCGATCTCAAAAAGTTAAAGTTATGGGACAAGCAAATGGTTAACGACTTGAAGAAATACGATGGAGACGTCGAAAAAATTGAGCGCATTCCCGAATCGCTCAAAGCCCTTTATCGTACAGCCTTTCAAATCGATCCCAAAGCCCTCATTGACTGCGCAGCACGCCGTCAAAAATGGATCGATATGGGTCAAAGCTTAAACCTCTACCTAGAGGTTCCCAATGGAAAGAAATTGCACGACACTTATCTCTACGCTTGGAATACCGGATTAAAAACTACGTATTACTTGAGAAGCATGGGCGCATCCTCGATTGAAAAATCTACGATCACCACTCGAGAATACAATAACGTAGCACCTGTAACTCCAGTCAAAGCTGAAGCCGCAGACCGCAACTACGAACCCAAGTTCTGCTCAATCGACAACCCTGAGTGCGAATCTTGCCAATAAGACTCTAAGAAAAGGAGAAGAAAAATGTCATCACAGAACACATCACCAAAACCAATCTTGAACGCTCCACAGCCTCAAATCATTACTGAAATCACGGCAAGCCAAGCCGCCTTTTTTAATAAAAGTGCTATGCGAAGTCGCGTGCGCGTTGATGAAAAGAAAATATTAAATTGCCGCTCCGACCTCAACCAACTGGTTCCGATTAAATACAAATGGGCATGGCAAAATTATCTTGATGGTTGCGCCAATCACTGGATGCCCCAAGAAGTTCCCATGGCACGAGACATTGAAGTCTGGCGCTCTAAAACGGAACTCACCGAAGACGAAAGACTTGTGATTAAACGCAATCTAGGATTCTTCTCTACAGCTGAATCACTCGTGGCCAACAACTTGGTACTTGCCATTTATAAGCATGTCACCAATCCAGAATGCCGCCAGTATTTGCTTCGTCAATCCTTTGAAGAAGCTATTCACACTCATTGCTTTCAATATATTGTTGAATCCTTGGGCTTGGATGAAGGCGAAGTCTTTAACATGTATCAGGAAGTTGTTTCAATTCACAACAAAGATGCTTTTGAACTAGAGCTCACTAAAAACGTGATGGACCCTAACTTCTCCACTGATAGTTTTGAAGGTATTCAAGGCTTCCTCGACAACATGATTGGATTTTACATCATCATGGAAGGTATTTTCTTCTACTCTGGATTTGTGATGATGCTCTCTTTCCACCGCAGAAATAAAATGGTGGGAGTAGGCGAGCAATACCAATACATCATGCGCGACGAAACTAAGCACATGAACTTTGGTATCGACCTCATCAACCAAATCAAGATTGAAAATCCCGAAGTTTGGACACGCGAGTTTCAAGAAAAAACTATTCAAACCATTCGCGAAGCCGTACACCTCGAAATTATGTATGCCAAAGACTGCCTACCCAATGGCGTTCTTGGCTTAAATCATAAAATGTTTGAAGACTATGTAGGCTACATTGCGGATCGCCGTTTAGAAAAAATTGGATTGCCTAAAATCTTTAACACCGACAATCCATTCCCTTGGATGAGTGAAGTTATGGATTTGCGCAAAGAAAAGAACTTCTTTGAAACACGTGTTACCGAATACCAAACCGGTGGCACTCTGAGCTGGGATTGATAATTAAGAGTTAGTAAAACACTAACTCAATAGCCCCAACCGCCCCGCCTAGCCTACCCGCTAGGTGGGGTTTTTTTATTCAGCCCACCAGCAAAAAAATCATTTTGTAAAACTGATAAAAATATTAATTTTGAGAATCAAGCTCATAACCTAAGCTTCGCATATGTTCTGGTAGAGAATTTATTTTTTCAATAATCGCTTCAACTTGAAAGCGCTGAAGATCAACACCAATGGCTCCTCTCAGCGCCGAACTCTGAGCATAGGCTCCACTGACACCTGCATTTAGGCCTTCCCGACTAACGACGGGCCCCATAGAGCGATCCATAGCCAAAACTCCCAAGGGTCTATGAAATCCCAAGCCAGGATTAGCTGGAACCTTATTAATAAAATCATTTAAAATCGCATCAGCACCCTTTTTTGCTGGCAATAAGGTCATTCGAGCTACGGGAATTTTTTCAGTCTTCCAACGCCTATGAGTTTCTTCGATGGGCGTATTTTCTGGATGGTTTTTATCTTCGAGCTGTACATACATTTCATACTCAATCAGGCCCGCCTGATTCCATTTTTTAAATTCAGTGCTGAGATATCTAGAATCGGCCTTATTCCATCCCGTGCCAATCACTCTATCCAAAGTTTTTAAAAGACCTGGCTCATTTTCAATGAGAGCGCGATTTGCAGGACTATCAACAATTCTAAAACCGAAACGAAAGGCCGTTCTCTTAATGCCAATGTTTTTTACGGGATCGAGTTTTTCGGGGCTTAGCGATTCCAATAAAAAAGCATGACCACTTCCAAAGCCAATATTATCGCCCAAACCTAAAATACCTCGATAACCAAAAAAGGGGCTAAAACGCCCCGACAATATTGCAGGCAACAAAGTGCCGAGTGCTGGTTTTGGATTTCTTGCTATAAAAATTCCTTCACCTAAAGCTTCGCCCAATAAAGATCCAAATTTAACTCGCAGACTTTTGGCTTTATTTTCATCCCATTTCCAGTCAGCTTTTTGAGTGTTCATCAAATCTTCTTTAGAATATCCAGACAAAACAGAAGACATAATAGAGGGAAACCAAGCCAATTCACTAAATTGTTTTCCAGTATCGCCAAAAGCTCCCTTAGACGCTGTTGTCGTTAAAACAACCGGCTTTTGGTTCATATTCAAAACAACAGTTAAACCCGTAACATCAGGTTTTAAATGCGGTGGATTGGGTGTGCTTCGACCTGTGGTGAAATTTGCAAAACCATAAGACACTGCAGGTATGGAATCTGAAAACATCCCCTGTCGAAGAAACTCTGGACGAGTCGGCAATAATTCAAAACGAACAAAGGCAGATCCTATACTATGATTATGAAAAACTTTTGTAGCATGACCATATAGAAGTTTAGTCAACGCTGAAGCCGTTCCAATATTTCGACCCACGCTTTTTAAATCGACAATAATATCTTCACAAGAACGAGCTCTTATGAATGGGTGCACAATCATTGTCGCCGTCTCAGCCAATTCTTTTGGAGTTACAAAATGAGGTTCCTCAGAATACACACCTAAAGAAAAAAACAAAAAACCAACAAATATAAGATCAATTTTCTTTAGATTAAATATAGATTTCATAAATTGAAGCATTTCACCTGGCTAAACCAATTAAGATTCATTGGTCAATAAATATACGCACGTTCTCAGGCTCATAAAGAATAATTAAGTTGATAATATTATCAACTTTTAATTCGCCCCATTTTTAATACCTTAGCCAATCTATAAGGGTTTTAAGGACTTTAATTTAAGAAAGCCTCGTCAAATAAAAAGATTAAAATAAGCTAGATCTATCCATAGTTTAGCCACAGATTTTTCGTGACACATTCTTGTAACATTAAGAATTCATAATAATTTTATTAAGAGTCAGTAAAGATTCTTAAAACGTGCACGGAATGCGCAAAATTAAGAAAAGGGGGGAAAATGAAAAATTTCTTAATAGCCGGAACTACATTCGTCACGTTTACTGTGTCCATGATCACGCCAGTACAAGCGGGTGAAGTGGCCCGATTGGACGGCCAAAAGGTGTCTGTTGTGCAAAATGCGATGAAGGATTATCCGCAAAAGCACAATATGACCTTCAATAATATTGGTCTAGAAAAAGCTGATGCAGACTTCGTAGAGGGCCTTCTGCTCACAAACGAACAGCTACCCAGCCTAACTATGGACCAAGGGAAAGTTTATCTCGACATAAATGGAGAAAGAGTTGAGATCGCCATGCAAGGCCTTAAAGCGGATTCTTTTCTAATTAATGGAAAATTATTCACTTATAATAAATCTAAATCTCTCGAACAAAATGCAGTTGCTATTAGACAATTGCTTTTAACTCGTGAAGTGGGTTTATTAGATGGTCTTTTCGTTCCTTCAGCTGAAGCGGAAATCACAACTATGGGCGCAGTTTTAATCACAGCTGCCGTAGCTGCCGTTGTTCTTTATATGGTGGTTTCTAGTAAAAACAAAGAAATTGCCGAAGTTAAAGACAAAGCTGCCAAAGGAAAAGAGATGAATGCAAGTCTTCGTGAAGACAATGCTAATCTAGCGAGCAGAAATTATAATCTCCGTAACGAGATCTATAATCGAAATCAAGCTAGAGAAAGTCACTACGAAACTTATCACTCTGGAACTAGCACTGAATCGTCTTCCTCTGAAGCGATATAAAGTTGAGTTGCTATTAAAGAAAAAGCATAAAAGCTTTAGTCTTTAATAATGATCCTAAAGACCCTACGCATTCTCCCGAATGCGTAGGGTCTTTCTTTTTAAACTAACTTGATACTCAATCTACAATAGCTTGCTATAATCGATTTTGGGGTTAGTTAATGAAAAATAACAATCGAGCTGCGAGTTTGAAGTTTATCTTTGCTACAATTTTTCTCGATGCACTTGGAATTGGATTACTTATTCCAGTATTTCCCGACGTCATTCGACGCTTTAGCTCTAACCCTGAATTTGTAAATCAATATTTTGGATTCTTTATATCGATCTACGCATTAATGCAATTTTTAGCTTCACCCGTGCTGGGCTCTCTTTCTGATCGATACGGTCGAAGAATTGTTCTCCTAAATTCACTACTATTTGCAGGCCTTGATTATATTCTCATGGCTTTTGCCCCTACTCTCAACTTATTATTTGTTGGCAGAATTTTATCCGGCCTTACAGGTGCGAGCATGACCGTTGCCAGTTCCTACATGGCAGATATTTCTGATGACACTAATCGATCAGCAAATTTTGGAATGATTGGCGCTGCTTTTGGTTTAGGCTTCATTATTGGTCCTGCACTAGGCGGTGTGATAGGAGAACTTGGCCCTCAAGCTCCATTTTTAACGGCCGCATTTTTAAATTTATTAAATTTTGCTTTTGGATACTTTGTATTACCCGAATCACTTCCTGAAAAACATAGAAGAAAAATAGTTATTTCAAAACTCAATCCCTTCTCTTCGCTACTAAAAATTATTAAACCTTCATCTATCTCCATACTCGTATGGGTTTATGCTCTTATTAATTTGGGCGGACAATCTCACCCCAGCATTTGGACTCTCTACACTCAATACAAGTTTGGCTGGTCCTCATTTCAAGTGGGTTTATCCTTATCTTTTGTGGGTCTAGTGATTGCCTTTTCTCAAGGTTATTTAACCAGAATTATCATTCCCAAGCTTGGAGAAGCTAAATCAATTCTATTTGGAAATTTCTTTTACATGTTAGGATTTGGATTATTTGCTTTCGCTACTCAAGGCTGGATGATGTACGCCATTATGACTATTTTTTCTTTATCAGGCGTGGCCATGCCCGCCATTCAATCCATGATATCAAAAAAGATTCCCCCACAAGAACAAGGGGAATTACAAGGAAGTTTAATTTCGATTGCATCATTAACAGCCATTGTTGGACCTATACTTTATACAAGTCTTTTTGCTCATTTCACCAGAGCAACAACACCTATTCAATTTCCTGGAATTAGTTATTTTGCCGCATCTATGATTTGCCTTTTAGCCATCATACTTTTACTAGGCAAAAAACCTTGGACTCAACATATTTAAATCAAGTTCTTTGAGATTGCTTTTTAATCTCTTTAATACGCTTATAACTCACAAGTTTTTTTTGTTGCTCATCCCACAAGCGATAAGTGAAGGATTTCAAACTCGCCAAAATAGTTATGGGTTTAACTCCATGAAAAATCTTTTCTTCTTTGTGACACTTCTCTAAATTGTAATTGGGAATTCGAGCGCTTAAATGATGTATATGATGAAAACCAATATTACCCGTAATCCACTGAAATATTTTAGGTAACTTATAATAAGAACTACCCTTTAAGGCGGCATCTGCATAATCCCAATTTTCACCGCGCTCCCAATAAACGCCTTCAAACTGATGTTGAATATAAAACAACCAAACTCCCAAAGAACCCGATACAGCTATGATAGTCAGTTGAATTAAAAGATAAGGCTTCAGACCAAATATCCAAATCAAAGAAATGGCTAAAGCTAAAATAGCAAGATTTGTAAAATAGACAGAATTTTTCTCTCGAGAATTGGCTTTTGATGAAGGATATCTTTCCATCACCAACACTAACAATAACGGCGCGACTACAAAAAGAACAAACGGATTTCGCTCCAATCGATAGGCAAAACGCTTCCAACGTGAAGACTCAAGATATTCATGAACAGTCATAGTCCAAATATCACCCACTCCTCGTCGATCAAGATGTCCGGAACTTGCATGATGAATCGAATGCTCCCAACGCCAGTGATAATAAGGAAAAAAACATAGAACACCCGTGATAAAACCCACGATATCGTTGGCTCTCTGTGATTGAAAAAAAGAACCATGGCCACAATCGTGAAAAATAATAAAAGTTCTAACAATAAAAAGTCCTGCAACAAAAGCTAAAGCGCCCGTAAACCACCAAGGAAAACTAAAACTCATTGAAACATACATTAAAACCCAAAGGGCCACATAGGTTCCAAGGGTATTGATTAATTGACCTATAGCAACCCATCGAGAAGGCTTTTGATATCTTTTAACAACTTCTCGCCAATCCGAACTTTCAATCTTTGATTCTATTATTGTATTAGTTTCTAACATTATTCCTAAAACCTTAGAGTTAAACCTGCACTGGCATTGCCGTAAAGTCGAGTCGTCCTAAGATAATATGTGGCCTCAGCATAGATACCAATAACTTCATTCATATAATGACGATACGTTAATCCAGAAATAAAAAACCAAGTTCGTTTGGCCTTAAAATCAGCTAGCTGAGTAAATCCAGTTCCGATTCGAGGTCCCAACATACTATTCTTTTTTCGACCAAATCTATAAAGCCACTGAAAAAATGCTCGATCTTCACCAAAAGGTGGCGCGAAAGGATGATACGACCCCCCTAAACCAATTTCTATTTGATCATAAAATTGATCAATAGCTCCATTGGGTGTGAGATTAAAAATAGTATCCACCTGAACCCGAAAATCGAAGGGATTATTTCCCCACGACGGACCAAACTGAAAAGAGAACCAAGTTCCAATCGCTCTTCGAGCCGCAAACATAAATTCAAAATCATCGACGTTTTCGGGGACACCTTCAAACTTCACCAAATATTCGCTAGGCACCCATCCTTCTTCGCCTCTAACCGTGAGCACTTTTGTCCATTGACCTTGAAGCGAAACACCCAAGGAATAAGCCACCTCATTGGGTTTCAAACTATCGGCCATTCCACCATAACCACGACCCGGCCCTACAAATAACGGAAGAAATCGAATGGCCTTCATATAACCCTGAGTTGTGGGTGTTGCGGACCATTGTTCGGACCAAGAATTTATTGCAATAAATAATAAAAGCCCAATAAACGTCCTCATCCGAACTCAGAATACACCTAAGGCACCCATTCGTGAAGTCGCTAATATTGCATGAGATTTTGGATTTAATTTTTAGAAATTTTTCTTAACAATTCACTTATGACTCTCCTTAAAAGTGTCATAAGTGGTTGAAAGTGTATAAAACTTATTCAAAATCGAATTCAACACCACACCATAAGGCCCTGTAATTACTATGTTATTTTCGCAATAATTTGGGTCTACAAATTGCATGCATTAGAGCAAGTGGGTTTTAGGGGAAATTTATGAACACATTATTTATGCCTAGGTCTTTTAGGTTTTACTACTTAATGAGTCTCATAGTTTTTTTAATGTTACTCAGCGCTTGCAAAAGCTATGACCCAAACAAACCTATCTTCACTTATAACGGCAAAGGACCCGTGCTTAACCGAAGCAGTGTTTACAATACTAAAGATGGCAACCACGTTAAAAGTAGAGATTTAAAAGCTCCCACTGAAAACGCTAGTATCGACGGATCTCGAAACGGAACTTTTACCAACGCTATGGCCCTACTTGAAGGAAAGTTTGACCATATGCCTGCCGTCTCTAACTTTCGTAGATTTTCAAGAGAAGTCATTAACGAAAGCTGGAAAAGCACAGCTCCATTTAAAACAATTGTTAATCGAAAAATTAGGGATGTTAGTATGAATTTCGCTGATCTCAAATTCTGCGAAAGAGGAACTTACGCTGAATTAGCAAGAGTTCACAATAATGCTCCTGCGTCCTATCGCAAAGCCATTCAAACAGGTATCGCAGGTTGCATGGCCGCCAAAGAATCCGACGATTATTGGAATAGTAATTCTAAACTTCTCCGACAACGCTATCCAGACCGCCGCGAAAAAGGAACTGGCGTTGTGGGAATTTTCCAACTTGATGCAAGCCCAAGAGAAGGTAACCAATCTATTTGTATGGAACAGTTTTCTCGCTGGGGAGTTTTCAACAAAGTAGGTTGCTCTGGTTCATCTTGCCCAGCCCGTTCTTCTGATCAAATTTACAACGTCTCTTGCGGAACCTATTTCATGGTGTCTGCATGGGCCTCAAGCCACGCCAAAAATGAAAAAATTGGTGGCTGTTCTTATGTAGTTCCCGATTCAGATATTCAATTCGGTTCAAGATACGCACCTGGATTTGTAAGTTGTGTGAAAAGCTTAGCCAATCAACAAATCATTCATTCCATCGCTGATTCCATGAGCTACGATAATACTATTGGTCCGCAAAGAGGAATGTATGTTCGCGATGAAAATGGTGAACAACAATACATGCGAATTCATGAAAGCCATAAAGATATTAAAACTAAATCTCGCAGCCAAGAAATCCGAGATAACACGACTTAAATTCCTACTGTGCGACGTAAAGAGTGGGAAAAATCAGATGAGCAGAATTTT
>CAZSSP010000044.1:4290-12317 GCA_964609695.1 uncultured Bacteriovoracaceae bacterium | reverse complement strand
GACATCCTCTGCACCCTGCAGATTCCGTTCCAACCACTCTTTACGTCGCACAGTTGATAATTCGAACTAATAAGTTGGGGGAGCTTGTCTAATAATTTATAGGGAATTAAAAAAAATACCACGTTGGAGTTCACAGATTGCGATTTTTAGCGATACTACTTTTTTTAACATTGCCCTTGTTTACAACATTAAAATTATGGGCCGCGGAATGCACAGACGATCTTTTAGCCGATGAATATAAAAACTTTGCCGAACTTTCCTCGCATGAAAACGAAGGAATAGATTATTCTATAACGGCACTAAAAAGAGACTCCTCATCACTCATCTTGGCCATTCATGGAGGCGAAATTGAATTTGGCACTGATGAAATTGCCCAAAGTCTTGCCGACAATACTCACAGTCTATTTATATTCAAAGGACTCAAAAAGGAAAAAGCGCGAAAGCTTCACATCACGAGCACAAATTTCGATCATCCAGAAGCCTTGAAACTAGCGAGTCAATCAAAACACTGTCTATCCATCCATGGATTTCGAGAATTAAAATCGAAAATTTGCATTGGTGGAAAAAATGAAAGATTAAGAATGAAATTATCTGAAGTTCTTTCAAAAAGTTTTTCAAACATTGAGATAGAAGATTTTTGCCCTGGAATTGGTGGTCAATCCCCCAAAAATATAGTCAATCGATGTCAAAACGAAGGAGTCCAATTAGAATTATCCACGGGACTCAGGGAGCTTTTGCTCTCCCAACCTGAAACCATGAAACTTTTCATTCATGAAATTAAAAACACCTGGCAAATAGAAACGCAAAACTAGCCCGAAACTCTTAAGCCGCCTGCGAGTCTAAAATTTTTGAAGCCTGTTCAGCTAGAGGATGCTTCATTTTAATAAAATCTTCAGAGGGACCATCAAAAATTATTTTTCCTTTTTCAAAAACAACCCAGCGAGTGCAATATTTTGAAGCTAAAGAAAAATTTTCTGTGGAAAGAAGTACTGTTCGTTCTTCCGTTTCAAAAATAAAATCTAAGGCTTTCTCTAATAAATGAAAATGCAATTCACCCACTCCATCAGATGGGTCTTCCAACAAAACAACTCTAGGTTTAGAGAGAAAGGCCCGAGCCAAAGAGGCCAATCGTCTTTGAGTTCGACTCAGATTTACAGGCCTTTTATCGACAATAGCTTCAATGTTGAAATGTCTGCAAAGACTTTCTACGACTTTTCGAGCTCCTAATCGAAGTTTAGCATTATGATCACCATACCTAAATCTAAAAAGCATTTCTAAACCTTCGCGCACACTCACGTTGCTCAACAATCCCTCAACATCCAAAGACACTCCAATTTTGGAACGAATTTCTCTAGGAAACAATCGATCCCAATCTTGCTCAAAATTTTCTTCAGCCACACACAAATGTCCCAAGACTTTCATTTGACCTGATTTTATGGGACGAAGACCACTCATGGCCCGTAAAAGTATTTTTCTTCCCGAATGATGCTCTCCAATTAAGGCCACCTTTTCTCCCGAATGAACCGTTAAAAAGGCGCGTTCTATATGATCATCCGTTGAGGAACGACCCAAAGAAACATTCACCAACTCCCAAATGATTTCTCTTTCTAAAACCATCGTAACCAACCCTTACTTTGAAGTTGATAAAAATAGTATAAAGCCGAAAAAAACACTTGAAGACTTAAGGCCATCATGAAGGACCACATGACTGCGCGAGTGGTGGCCTGGGGAATTTCGTAATTCGTACCCGCTGTTCGCAAACCCGCAAAACACGCCACCAAAAAAACTACCCAACCCAATCCCAAAGTTTTTACTGTGAATAAAAAAATATCCACAGTATTGATTGAACTAAAAAACGCTAGAAAATATTTTTCAACACTCACTTCAACAAAAAGCTGTAGAGCCAGAAATCCTACAAATAAGGCTATGGCTACAAAATGAAGTGCAAGAAAAAATGTAGAGAGAGCCCCGCCGATCACTCTGGGGATAACCAAATAACTCAACGGAGAAACTCCACTAGCACGAAGCGAATCAATTTCTCCGCTTGCCCTCATACTGGCCAACTCAGAAGTGACTGCCGTAACCGAACGAGCCGTGACAATCAAAATCGTAATCAACGGACCCAACTCACGAAGGAAGACGGCCACTAAAATAGGCCCCAAAGCTTCGCTGCCTCCCCATTTTTTTAATTGAGTCACGCTTTGTGTAATAGCGAGCAATCCTAAAATTACGGCGAAGAGCGACAAAAGTCTAAGGGCTTCAAAACCCGTAAAATAAATTTGCCTTGAAATCACGCGCCTAACATCATGGCGACGTAAAGGTCGATCCGACGAAAACGCATAAAGCACGGACTTCAAAAAAGAAAAGAGAGCTGAAAAGCTAATATCCACGAATCTCTTATCGGCATAATCTTAGCTTAAATTGAGATAGAGCTTAGCCCTCTTAGGCGACCCACCCTCAAGCTCGCCGCAATGAGTCGACACCTGGCACGAAGCCTGTAAGGGATCAAGCATTGCTCGGCTTCATAAATGAAGCTAGTTAAGAAAGAGTAAAAATTATTTAGCAAAGGAAAAGTATACATATGGCAGGAATCAATAAAGTAATTTTAATCGGAAATCTCGGAAAAGATCCAGAAGTGCGCCACACACCGCAAGGAATGGCCGTAGGTAACTTTCCATTAGCCACTAGCGAATCATGGAACGACAAAAGCGGACAAAAACAAGAACGTACTGAATGGCACCGCATTGTTGTTTGGGGCAAACTTGCAGAACTTTGCCAACGCTATCTCACCAAAGGTCGCAAAGCTTACGTAGAAGGTAAACTTCAAACACGAGCTTGGGACGATAAAGAAGGAAACAAACGCTACACCACTGAGATCGTCGCTAACACTGTTCAATTTTTAGATTCATCATCCAGTGAAAAGAGCTCTTTTAGTCAAGAAAGCGATCCGTTTGGAGCGCCTCCTGACATGAGCGCAGGTGCTTTTGGTGGAGCGGCATCAACAGACGATATTCCGTTCTAAGTCTTTCAATAGAACTCCATAGTTAAAATCACGGCAGAGGAGAGGCAGCGTGAGGGTGAAGAAAAATGAAGCGCATGTTTTATTGCGCTCTTTATTTTTCATCTTAGCAAGCTTAAATCTCCTCGCTGTTCAAAATTCCTCGGCCTGCACGGCTTATCTCATTTCAGGAGCAGAAACTCCTGTTGTTGCGAAAAATCTCGATTGGATCAGCGGCCAAGGAATCCTTCTGATTAATAAAAAAAATGTCAGCAAAGAAGCTATTTTTGTTGAGACCCTCAACCCTCTTCGTTGGACATCCAAATATGCAAGCGTCACATTTTCCGGAAGTGCCCAAGATTTTCCTTGGGAAGGAATGAATGAAGCAGGACTTTCTGTAAATGCTCTCCAACTCTTTCCTGCCGACAAATCTAAAATCACAGAAAAAATTCCAAGCGTCGGTTACGTTCAATGGATACAATACATTCTAGACACTTCAGCCAACATCAATGAGGCCATAGAAAATGCAAAAAAAGTTAGAATCAGCTATGAAGCCACCCTTCACTACTTTGTTTGCGATGCGAATTCTAACTGTGCCACCTTTGAATATATTCAGGGTCAACTTGTTATACACAGTGGAGATTCATTGCCCATAAAAGCTTTGACTAATGACACTTACAAAACTTCATTAGAAGCTTATCATCAAAGTGGCTCCGCCAAATTAGGACTCTCACACTTAGATCCAAAAGATAACAGATCTCTAGCACGATTTTTTCGAGCGGCCTTACTCTCACAATCGCCTAAAGATTATAGAAAATCATCCATTGAGACCGCTTTCGCCGGACTAGAAAATCTTTCACAAAAGACTCAATCTCCACCACTTCATTACGAATGGCTTACTCAATGGAGAATTGTATTTGATCTCAAAAATCGAAGAGTCTATTGGAAAACTCTAAATTCTCCTCAAATTAAATTTCTATCTTTAAAAGAATTTGATTCTAGCTGTAAATCAGAGACGCTTTATTTAGATATTGACCATCCGCAAGCTGGAGACGTCAAAGAAGCCATGCTTCCAATGACTTTGGCCATCAATAAAAAAATGGTCAGTGTTTGGGCTTCAGAATCTGGTCTTGATGTGGGAGACAGTGAAAAGAGAATGCTCGAAAACTATCCACTCAACTTCACTCGATGTCATGACATTAAAAACAAATGATTCAAGTATTGAACTGAAAATATGCGCGCCAAACTGCTGGAACTTCCATTTTATAGGAAAGGACTGTAGGAAAAAAATTCTTTTGAGGGATATGTGGCTGCTTATAAAGAGTGAAGCCAGCCTCTAAGGGAGTGCGACCCCCTTTAACCTGATTACAGCGCTGACAACAAGCCACCACATTGGTCCAACTTGTTTTACCTCCACGATAAAGCGGCAGCACGTGATCTAGAGTCAAATCCTTCGTGTGAAACTTTTTATAACAATACTGACAACGATGCTCATCTCGAATAAAAACATGCTCACGACAAAATCTCACCGTATAGGTGATTTTTTTTGGTCGAGTGTAGCCCTTAAGACGTATCACCGCTGGAATGCTAAAAGATTGGGATATACTCCTTGCTTGAGCACTATAATTTTCGAGAACATCGATTTTCTCACTAAAGAGTAGAGTGAGAGCTCTTTGCCAACTCACAATGCGTACGGGTTCATAATAAGCGTTGAGTACTAGAGCTCGAAAACTATCGAGACTACTGCTCTGCATATTTCTATTTTAAACTTAAAGGTATCAGATTAGAAAGGGTATAAAATGTCAGTAAAGCGCAAAAAATCTGCCGGTCCCGCTAAGCTTTCAACAGAAACCTTACCAACCCTTTACAAGGCCGAGCACCATCTACCCGCTGAAATCGATAGACAGTCCCCACTTCAAATATACCTCAAGGAAGTCTCAAAATTCCCCCTTCTTGACGCAGAACAAGAAAAACAACTCGCCAAGAAAGCTTTTGATAAACATGACCGCGATGCCATACAATTGCTCGTTCAATCGAACCTACGATTCGTAGTTAAAATTGCCTTCGAATATGCTCGTTATGGAGCCAAGGTTTTAGACCTCATCCAAGAAGGCAACATGGGCCTCATCAAAGCGGTGCAAGAATTCAATCCCTACAAAAACGTTAAACTCACAACTTACGCTGTATGGTGGATTCGAAGTTACATGCAAGATTATCTTCTCAAGAATTGGTCCATGGTCAGAATTGGTACCACAGCAGCACAGAAAAAACTTTTTTATCGATTAAAAAAGGAACAAGAAAAATTAGAACGCGAGGGAATATCTCCCACACCCGCCATGATCGCCATGAATCTCAATGTTGACGAAGACGATGTTGTGATGATGCAAGGGCGCCTTTCAGCCAAAGACAAATCTCTAAGCGATCCCCTCGGAAGAACTCAAGACGACAAAGCCATCTCCTATGAAGAAAAAGTGGCCGACGATGCCCCTCTGGCCTCCTATAGAATGGAAGATGAAGAACAAAAAACACTTTTCGAAAAAGCACTGGGTGAATTTCAAGATGAACTCGATGATAGAGAAAAAGAAATATTTTTCAATCGTCTATTATCTGAAAAACCACTCACACTCATTGAAATTGGCGATAAATACGGATTCACTAAAGAACGTGCTCGACAACTTGAAGAACGCATCAAAAAGAAACTTAAGGATTTTCTACTCAAATATTATCCCGACATTTCCATCAATGATTGACACCAATGACCATCGATAAAATAAAAGTCAAAGCTCTGATTCTTCTTGGCCTTTATCTAATACCACGCTTCATTTTCTCGGAGTGGTGGATGCAAATGCCCTTAACTTTAAATTTCGGACTCGAATTTAGCTACGTACTGCTCATACTTTTCTTATATAAATCTGAATTTAAAATTGAAAAATCGAGTCCCCAAAAATTAAGTTTATACTTTGTTATCATCCTATCCTTAGGCGCCCTCACACGATATTTTGCACCCAGCCCTGTGCCCATTCGAATTCAATCTTTGAGCATTATTTTTCAGCTTCTTTTGATAGCTCCAATTTTAGAAGAAAGTCTATTCCGATGGACTCACTGGATACTTTTAGAAAAATTATTTAAGAGCAAAAAGCTAATCATTTTCATTACAAGTTTCCTGTTTTCAACGGCTCATTTGCTTTCTATACAAGCAGTCCCTAGTGAATTTAGAAATTTCATATTTTACCAAGGCGCCTACACTTTCATTTTAGCCCTCGCCTTAGGCTATATACGATCTCAAAGTTTTATTCTCAGCTGCATCGCCCTTCATTTTGCATTCAATTTAGGTTTTGGAATTAGTTCTTACATAATAGATGCAAGAACGCCTCCTCACATTGGATCCCTAAATAAAGTTAAAATTCTTGTAGTCGATATGCCCGTTGATTTTGATTTCTTCAAAACACAATTAAAAGCCAACTTTCTTCAAGGGGACTCTTCCAAAAGACAAGATCTTCAAGAAAGCATCTGTTCTAATAACATCAACTTCTTAAACAATTTTCTTAACGGTAAAATAAAAAAAATAAACAACGAAGAAAAAATTTTAATTCAAAAAACCTTAGAAGACATTCACGGCTATCATATTTTAGGATTGCTCTTAAATTATGCTCCTCAAGATTCCGAACTATTTTTTATGGCGGCACAAAGACATCCGGACCCCAAAAAGCTCCCTGATCCAGAAGACTATATTAAAACATATATTAAAAATGAGCTCGACAAAGTAGACTCAGTTATTTCTAAACAACAAGCGCAGATTGTCCAATTGGCGAGCAGCGACTCCTGGGATGAAAACTTCAGCGACTACAAGGAAAAAGGACTCAACAATTTGCAAGCAGCACAAGCGGCTACTCAAATTATGGAAGCTTGGAAAGCTTCATGGACTGCCCTCATTAGCAAACACCCCAAGACCCTATTCGTTGTGAGCGCAGGAAACGGTGGAATAGATGGCATTGGCGATTCTCTCAGCGGAAAAGAAGCCAAAGAAGTGCTCCCCGCTTCTCTAAAATTTTCAAATATCATTAGAGTCGCCTCCTACGGAATTGGAAGCGGACAATGGAGTGCCTTCAGCAATTTTTCAAATGAGATTGTGAATCTTGCCGCTCCTGGCGAAGACATTTTATCGAGCACCGGCTGCACTCAATATCCTGAAATAGAATTAGACGGAACTTCGCAAGCCAGCGCCCTTGTGAGTGCATTTCTGGGACACGTCATCGCCCAAAACCGAGATCCCTTTATAGCCCTTCAAGAGTTACCACAAGAAAAAGAGTGGAAAGAAAAATCCATCGAGGGCCGCTTTCTCCCTACCCAATAAAAGATTTATATAAAACTTAAACTCTGTGGAAGCTTATGTGAATTCAATATATAAATTTAATATTAATGAGTTCTAACTTAAAAATAATTTCAATGTCTGGAAAAGAATTGAGCCCATGGTTAGACAAACTCGGCCAACTCAGAATTACAGTCTTTAACGAGTTTCCTTATCTCTATGAAGGAGATTTGGAATACGAACGAAAATACTTAGACGTCTATTTAAAATCTCCAAGCAGTCTTATCGTCTTAGTCCTCAATAAAAATGAAGACGTCGTTGGAGCCACCACATGCTTAAAGTTAATCGAAGAAGGAGCTGAGCTTCAAAAAGCCTTCAAAGACGCTCATTATAATTTGAATGACGTTTGTTATTTTGGTGAAAGTTTACTGCTACCTGAACTCAGAGGATTAGGTTTGGGAAAAGAATTTTTCAAACTCCGAGAAGATCATGCCCAAAAATTAGGAAGCCAATGGACCACTTTCTGTGCCGTGAACCGCTCCCCCGATCATCCTCGTCGCCCTCCGCACTATCAACCTCTCGATACGTTTTGGATTAAACAAGGCTATACTAAACATCCAGAACTCCAAGCTCAATTTACATGGAAGGAAATAGGTGAAGCCCAGGAATCTCCCAAAAGCCTCACTTTCTGGTTAAAAGAATGGCCTCAAAAATAACACT
>CAZSSP010000044.1:0-4190 GCA_964609695.1 uncultured Bacteriovoracaceae bacterium | reverse complement strand
AATCTCCGCATCGCTGTTCTCATTTGTTTTGATATTGAATTTCCCGAATTAAGCTTGCGATTAAAGGAAGAAAATATAGATCTAATAGTCGTTCCTAGCGCCTGCGAAAATATTCTGGGGGTAGAACGTGTCAATCGCTGTGCCTCTGCTCGTGCCGTAGAATTAGGTGCCTTTGTGGGTGTAAGCCATCTTTTAGGAGAAGCTGACTCAGAACTTGTCGATCTTAATTTAGGAGCTCTCTCCCTTTATTGTCCTTCACAAAGCCCATTTAAGGACTCTAATCGCCAGCAAAGCACTCAAATATTTAAAAAAGGCTTTCACAGACTTCGCAAAAGCTTAGATTTTGATTTGTTAAGAGAGATGAGAAGCCTGAAAATGGAAACAAACCCTTCTCTTGTTAAAGTTTAAATCAATTTGAAAAACGTCCTTCTGGGATTTACAGTAGCTCCATGGCAAGCCCAAAAGATTCCCTTCAAGACATCACCTCTTTGTGCAAAAGACGCGGATTTATTTTTCAAAGCTCCGAGATTTATGGCGGACTCGCCTCTTGCTGGGATTACGGCCCACTTGGAGTGAGTTTAAAAAGAAATATTAAAGATCTTTGGTGGAACTCCATGGTGTCCGAGGGCACTGTTGAAGGACTCGATGCTTCTATTTTAATGGCCTCAAGAGTTTGGGAAGCCAGTGGCCATGTTGAAAACTTTACCGACCCACTTGTGGATTGCCGTAAATGCAAATCGCGCTTTCGCGCTGATAAAGCTGAAAAAAACGATGCTGGGAAAATCATATGCCCTCAATGCGACAGTTTAGACATCACTGAAGCTCGTAATTTTAACCTTATGTTCAAAACCTTTATGGGCCCCGTTGAAGACAGCGCAGCCACTGTATTCATGCGACCTGAAACCGCTCAAGGAATTTACGTCAACTTTCACAACGTCGCGACGTCTATGAGAAGAAACATACCTTTTGGAATTTGCCAAATAGGTAAAGCTTTTCGAAATGAAATCACCCCTGGAAATTTTATTTTTCGTACTCGAGAATTTGAACAAATGGAAATGCAATTTTTTATTCATCCCAGCGAAGACGACAAATGGATGAAATATTGGCAAGAAAAACGCTGGAAATGGCACCTAGACATGGGAATTCATGAATCTAAACTTCGAATGCACCCTCATGGCCCAGGAGAGTTAGCTCACTATGCCAAGTCAGCCTTCGATATTGAATATGAATTTCCTTTTGGATGGAACGAAATTGAAGGTGTGCACAACCGAACTGACTTTGACTTAAAACGCCACCAAGAGTTTTCTCGAAAAAATTTAACTTATGTAGACACTAAGAGAAACAATGAACGCTACATTCCCTACATTATCGAAACTTCTGTGGGCGCCGATCGCTCATTATTGGCCGTTCTATGTCACTCTTATTTTGACGACAAAGATAATGAGCGAGTTGTCTTAAAATTTTCGCCCAAAGTGGCTCCTGTTAAAGCAGCGATACTACCCCTTCAAAAAGATGAGGCTATTGCTGCTCCTGCTGAAAAACTTTACAACGAACTCAAAGCACGCTGGCCCGTTCAATACGATGAAAGCGGAAGTATTGGAAAGCGCTACAGAAGGCAAGATGAAATCGGAACACCCTTTTGCATCACATTCGATTTTGACACCTCCAAAGACAATGCGGTCACCATTCGCGAAAGAGATTCGATGAAACAAGAGCGCGTTGCGCTAGATAAAGTGCATGAATATTTAACAAAGGGACTCTCTTAGTAGCACGCACAGCATTATACGAATTATTAAATTTATATTGCGAGTCTCTTCTCTAAAACACTAATGAGTCCAAGGTGAGGAAAGGGACCTACCTATGAAATTTAACAATATTTTTATGTCTTCTTTTATATTAGGAACAGCTATTTTTGCTGCAGACTCAGGCATTGCACAAAGTGGAATCGTTGGCGGATCCAACTCTTATAATAGCGGCGTTGAACGACTAAGCATCATTCCTGCTCGAGGCGATGATTTCCATATGGCTCGAGAATATGACGACGCCCATTTGATTAAAAATAAAAAGCAATTTTTTACATACGTTGATGTTACAATTTCAAACATTCCTTATGAAGGTTTAACTTTTACAATGTTTGCTTATATTCGCAATATCCAAACAGGTACCGTCTATGAAAATCGTTGGATAAATTCTGGAAATTGCAGCATTGTAAACGACTTCAAAATTTCTTGCTCAACCCCATCTGGATCCTTCTTTACTTTGACTCAAAAAACAGATCACATCACTTTAGAAATACCTAAGGGACGTGCTTTGGCACTTGTTGAAGAAAATAGCTCTAGAAGACTCGTTCTCGATGGCAACGACGAAGACAACCGATCTTTTTGGCTCTTCGAAGGTCGATAATCTATTCCCTATAAAAAATATATATAACTTTAATTATTTAAGGATAAAAAAATGAAACTTTTAAAATTCAAATCTACACTAGCGCTCCTCGCTATCATTAGTATTTCGAACAGAACTTTTGCACAAAGCGGCATAGTCACGCCTAAGCCTGTTGAAATTCCTTACAGCTACACAGCCGAAAGCGATGCTGAAGAAATTGTCATCAGTCGCGAATACGATGCCGCCCACCTCATTAAGAATAAAAAACAAATCCCCACTTATATTGAAGTTAGAATCGCAAACTTCCCTGGCCCTGGTTTAAGCTTTAAAATTGAAGCCTATATTCGCGACGTCAAAAGCGGTAAAGAATATTCCAGCGTTTGGACAAATTCTGGAAGCTGCGTACAAGCAGATGCCATCAAATTAGTTTGCACCACTAAAGCCGGATCCATTTTCACATTGAGCGATCGTAAAGACCACGTCACCTTAGAGATTCCAAAAGGACGCGCTCTAGCTTTAGTGGAAAGTGGAAGTGATCGACGCCTTGTTCTCGATGGAAACGACGAAGACAATCGTTCATTTTGGCTCTTCACTCAAAACTAATTTAAACAACAACTATCTTTTTAGGCTTAGTGGATTTTTCATAAATCCACTAAGTCATTCATGGAACTTCTCAAAATGAAAACTTTATTTTTTTGCTTATTTCTAAGCTTCAATGTTTATGCTCACGATTCCGAACTTCAAGCCAATTATCTTGCTGAAAAATATTTAAGATCAAAAATTGTAAAACTAGCTCTCGATCAAAAAAACAAGCCTTACATATGGGACAAGTGCGGGCCTGATGCTTTTGATTGCTCTGGTTTTGTTCATTACATATTTAAAACTGCATTAGGCGAAGTAAAATTTAATCTGCCTTACGATTTAGAAGAAATTAATGAACTGACGGAGATTCCCTACATCAATCAATCTCAATACTTCTATGACGAATTATTGAAGGCCGACATGAATATTGATTGCAACAAAGCGCTCCCAGCTGATGTGGTGTTTTTTCCCAAAACAATCGTTCACAAAAACAACCACATTGGGATTATCACTAGCTTAAAACCTAAGAAATTCATCACGGCTCAATCCACCAAAACAGGTGTCGCAGAAGCCAGTTTTGAAAAAGGAACATACTACGATAAAAGAAGCCCCGAATGTTTCACAAACGCTTGGATATCTAGTTTTTCCCAGGATGTTCATAAATAACTTTGAAGTGTCCTTGTTTTTGCAATTCCTCACTGATTCCATCGACGTGAGCCTGACCCACTATTCCCAATAAAACTTTTGAAGAATCACTTTCCTCAACATCCATGTAATTCACAAGGTGAATAATTTGTTCTGCCATTTGAGGATCTCTATGCTTAAGCATTCCGTAGCTTCTAAAAAATCGAAGACCAGGAATGTTTTTCAACTTCGGTAACTGCGCAATTTTAGCCAAGCCCTGATTGAGCATCAAAGAAGCGGCTAGCGTTATACTCGTCTGATCTAAACCCTGATTAAAATATTGGGGCAAATGCGCTAAAAACCAAATCACAGTGGAATAAGTGAGAGTCCCACCTAAACACCAATGAAGAAGCGTAGAATATTCAGAGGCATGAAACTCATAACCCCATTCCATTGGACGAACTTCTGAATTTGGCATTTGCCTATCACGATTTTCTACAATCTCTTGATCTTCATTCACCATACTGGAGGGGCCCGGTGCTTTTAGCTGTTTAAACATTTTTCCGGGCAACATAAGAGCTCTCATCCAAAGAGCCAAAGTC
>CAZSSP010000043.1:9197-13140 GCA_964609695.1 uncultured Bacteriovoracaceae bacterium | reverse complement strand
AGAAGCCGCAGAACTCGTTATTATTTACCCAAATATCGCCGATACCGAAGTCTTTATAGAAGTGGTATGAGCGCAGGCACGCAAACAACGGTAGACAATTCCTCTTCTACGATTTCCACCATAGCTTGGTTTATGAACCCTCATTATATGCTCACGCATCCTTGGTTCTGGGGAGTCAATGACAACTCTATATTAGCTCCTTATTTGCTATTTAGTGTTTTACAAGATCAAAGAGCAGATCGATTCAACACAAATACTTATTTAGAAAACCCTAACTATAATCCTCAAAACTTTGTAACCCCTCAAGACCCAGTCTTCTTTCAAGGAAACGATTTACCTGTGGCTGACCCATGGAATGCCCCCATGAGAACTGATTTAATAAGTCCCAACACTAGCGCTGAAGCCACACAATCTTGGACACGGGCCGATGGGCAAATGGTCAACGTTGATGCCTTAAGCACTAAAAATGATTGGGACGCTTTTCAAGGTGCCGAGGCAAAAACTCAATGGGGAGACAGCGATATCCCAGCAGAAAGTGAACCTAAATCTGGATGGAGAAGTGGAAGCGCACTTGAAGATAACGCTGATTCTGCTGCTGTCGAAGTTGAAAAAGAAACTTTAAGCGATGAAGAAGCCGGAAGATTCCAAAATGATAGTTCTGAGACTTTTGGAGACGATGACAAAGACGACACACAAAGCGACAACGGACAACACTCCTAAGGTATTGATTAAATGCGATCAATGAAAGCTGAAATTTTAAAAAAATTAGTTGAGTCTAAAAAGATCCTTGGATTTTTTTTCTCACTAACATTTTTTTTAATAAGTTTTCAGACATCTGCAGCAAGAATTGTAGTGATTGACACTCCCCTCATGGGAGAACGAGCTGCACTTCTTGCCATTGGAGAAGAGCTTTCGGAGCATGAAGTCACCGTCTCCCCCTTGAATCATTACACTCCTCAAGAGGGAGATGTTGTTTTGCACACTCTTTCCAAGGCAGAAGAAATCAATCGACTTGTGGAGTTAAAGGATGCCTCAAAAAATTCAATAAAACTAGTTAACCTCTACGACCCTCTCATTAAAAGATCGCAATTTGATTTAATTCTACTTCCAAAACACTTAGCCCCGCCTCCTGAAATCAATCTTAATTATGCATTTTTGAGTGCCATCCCCAGCCGTATAAATCTACAAAAACTCAAAGAAGTTCGAAGCTCTCCTATTTGGAAAGCTCTTCCTCACTCTAAAGACTCACTAAAAATTGCAGTCTTAGTTGGAGGCCCGACCAAACATAAAGCCATGACTCCTCAACAAGCTGAACTATTAGGAAAAATTTTATAAGATATTCAATTAAAAAAACCCGAAACAGTATTAGCAATATCCAGCAGTAGAAGAAGTGATCCAAATGTATTTGATTCATTAATAAAGGCCGGTCCTACAGCAAACTTTGTATTTCAATGGAAAGAAAGCACCAGAGAACATGAAAATCCATATTTTGAACTTTTAAGTTGGGCCGACATCATTGTTGTTACCGGAGATTCGATGTCTATGGTCTCCGATGCCATTCTCAGCGAAAAAACTACTTTTGTTTACGCCCCTCATGGAAGTTTAGAACAACGTCACCAGGACTTTATATTATCGCTTAAGGATTGGTTAAACCCTTTAACAACTGACTTAAAATTTAAATCACGACCTAATCTTCCCACACCCAATGCCGCAAAAGAGGCAGCTCATCATATACGTAAACTTATAAACGCTGATAATGACTCTCCTGAATGTTCAGAGCCCTTATTAGAAGACACGAGGAATCCATGAAAAAATTCAAAAACATTAAATTATTAATACTTTTTGCAACTCTAAGCTCTTCCTTAAAGGTATTCTCCAATGGCGAGGAAACTTCTTGCGGAAATGAACTTTTAATTTCGCTAAGCCAAGCCACTCAAGAACTTCAATCTCAAAGAGAAAAAATTTCCGCAAAAATATTAAAAGTAAAAGACATTAAAATTGTAAGCGAACTTTTAAATCAACTTTTATCTCTTCAAAGCGCGGCCCAGAGACGTCTCGATTTTGCCAAGTCACAAAAGCTTGAACACAAAGAGCTTAAAAGTGAAATCGCTCAAATAGAAAAACTTATCACAGATCACAAAAGCACTTTGGAATTCCCAACTGAAGATTGGCAAGTTGCTCAAAGAAGTCAAATGAGTTTTGACAGAATAAAAAATCTCAAAGACAAAAAATTTGCCATCCTAGTCTCTAATCACCTTTATTCTCAGAGAAAAAGACCCGATTACGCCAGCTACGAAGAAAAACTTTACAAAGAAATAGACAATGTCCTTGAACAGCAAAAGCTCATACCAGAAAATTTATGGTTAGAACTCGCTATACATTTTGTTAAAAAAGATAAAATGGGTTTGAAGGGTCCATGGCTCGCATGGCACTTGAATCGCCTTAAACTTAATTCAACTGCTCAAACAATTGTTTGGAACGAAGTCAAAAAGAGAACTTCACTCAAAACGGTGACCGCCATTAGCCAACTGACTTCTGCTTATTTGAGTCTAAAAAAACCCAATGAAAATAGTTTTAATGAACTCATGGAGCTCTTTTTAAAAACCCATAGAGCCATTTATCAATTTGGTTTTTACAAAGAAGCTCCAGTAGCTCAACTGGCTGTAAAAGGATTTATCGTTGGAAAAAGCGCTGAACAATTAGCAGATCAGAAACTATTTCGAAAAGTCAGCAATAGTTTAGGAGGTTATACTAAATCATGTTTTGGGATTTATTCGTGGGTAGTTCTTCAAGATAAACCTGAGAGCGCTGTCGATATTATCGATCCAATAAGCCAAGCTCTGCGCTCAGCCATGTATAATTCTTACAAATCCACCATTCCTGTCTTAGCCGCATTTTTAAAAACAGGACTCAGCGCTAACGATGTTGCTATCGCTACGAAATGGTTTGAACTTTTCAAAAGTAAAGGATTTTACAATGAAAGCAGCTTAAAGCTTGTCGCATACATTGTTAATTTAGGTGACTTAAAAAATCCCACTCGAGAAGATGAAGATAAACTCACTCAACTCGTAAATCTTTCTCAGAGTCACCAGATTAACAGTAATTACAGATTAACTTTTATTCTCAACACCTGGAACACTGCTAATCTGCCCATTGAAAGCATTCCTGAAGCACTCACCGTTGCTAAAGAACTCTACAGCTGCTGTGGGAGAGACTACGATTTAGCATTGAGAATGAGCTTTAAAGTGGCCTCAAGATACACTGAAGCAAGCCTAAGATCTGAAAAGCTCCAAGGCTTTGTGCTTCGAGCTAGAGAAGTCTATTCCGGTCGTTATTATGATTCTAAAGACCGAAACGCGCAATTGCTCGTTTCAGCTGGAACTTTCTAAAGTTTTTGCCCCCTTAGAGCACCTGACAGTTTAGCCTGGCTCGGTTATACCTTTTAGCCTAATGGCAGCTAAATACAGCGGACTCATGATTGATGTTGGCTTTGGAAACGTTTTTCCAGTCGACAGAATTCTTGGAATAGTGGCCTACGATTCTGACCCCATGCGTCGACATTGCGATGGCCTGGAAAAAGAACATAAAGTTATCGATGCAACCCGCGGGCGCAAAGTTAAAAGCGTTTTGATATTAGACAGCTCCCATGTGGTGCTCTCCCCAATAGCCCGCGAAACCCTTGCCGAGCGTTTTCAAAACTCACGCCAAGCAAGCGAAGCAAAAATGGTGTAAAAAGAATTATGGCGGATCATTCAAAGGGTTTACTTGTTGTAATCTCAGCTCCAAGTGGTGCTGGCAAAACGACTTTGGCTCACGAACTATTGAGACGTTTTCCAAATAGCCGCCGCTCATTAAGCTCTACCACTCGTCCCCAGAGAACTACTGAAATTCCTGGCCAAGATTACGATTTTATTTCTGAAGATGACTTCAATAAAATTGAAAA
>CAZSSP010000043.1:3814-9097 GCA_964609695.1 uncultured Bacteriovoracaceae bacterium | reverse complement strand
AGACGTCGACTTGAAAATGCGCGTCGGGAAATCGCCGCAAAAGACCAATTTGACTTCGTCGTTTTAAATGATCGCCTCGATCGCGCCGCTTTAGAAATTGAATCTATCATCCGAAAACACTTGAATAACGAATAAAGCTAAAGGGGCTCATGGTTGAAAATACTGAAAAAGACATTTGTCTTGAATCATTATTAAAGAGCATTGAGTCGTATTACAAAGATGCTGATTTAGGTTTAATCACCAAGGCCTATCAATTTTCTCTCGACAAGCACAAGGGACAGAAGCGTTCGTCTGGTGAAGAGTATATCATTCACCCTCTGTCTGTGGCGCACATTTTAGCCACCATGAAAATGGACTTGGCCACTATCGCAACAGGAATACTTCACGACGTCGTAGAAGACACCACTGTAAGTCTTGAAGAAATAAAATCAGAGTTTGGTCAAGAAATCGCTTTCCTTGTGGATGGCGTGACCAAACTCTCTCAAATGACATTTAAAAGTAGCCAAGAAAAACAAGCAGAAAACTTTAGAAAAATGCTTTTGGCTATGGCCAAAGACTTGCGCGTGATTTTTGTGAAACTTGCCGACAGAACCCACAACATGCGCACTCTTCAGCATTTAGCTCAGCCAAAACAACAAAAGATTGCCCAAGAGACCTTAGACATTTACGCCCCATTAGCGAATCGACTGGGTATATCGTGGATGAAAATTGAACTCGAAGATTTGGGATTAAAATACAGCAAACCTTCAGCTTATTTTAAAATCGCCAAACTCGTAGATAAGAAAAAAGCAGAACGCGAAGAATACATTCAAAAACTCATTGCTGTAGTTCAAGATCAAGTTCAAAAATACGGTCTTAAGGTGAGTGTCGCGGGTAGAGCCAAGCATTTTTATTCCGTTTACAAAAAAATGGAAGCTCGAAAAATCACCTTTGAAGATATTCATGACATGGTCGCTTTTAGGGTCATCACCCATACTATTAGCGAATGCTATGAAGTGCTCGGAATAATCCATGCCTTTTTCAAACCCGTACCCGGTCGATTTAAAGACTATATAGCCATGCCCAAGAAAAACCTTTACCAATCACTCCACACAACAGTGATTGGTCCTTTTGGTGAGCGTCTTGAAATTCAGATTCGAACAGAAGACATGCACCAAGTCGCTGAAAGTGGTATCGCGGCTCATTGGGAATATAAAAGTGGAAAACTTGACGACAAAGACGTTAAAAAATTCCACTGGCTCAAACAACTTGTGGATACCCAAGAAAATCTCCTCAATCCCAGTGAATTTTTAGACACTGTTAAGCTCGATCTATTCATGGGTGATATCTATGTATTCACTCCTAAGGGCGAGCTTTTAGAATTGCCCTCTGGATCCACACCACTTGATTTTGCCTATACCATTCACACAGATTTGGGACACAAAACTACGGGCGCCAAAGTTAACGGCAGAATGGTGCCCCTTAAACACAAACTTCGATCGGGCGACACAGTCGAAATCACAACGGCTCCCACCCAAAAGCCCAATAAAGATTGGTTGAAATTTGTTCATACTGGAAGAGCCAAATCAAAAATTCGCCAATACGTGCGCCAAGAAGAACGAGACCGCGCCCATGAAATTGGCCGCGAACTTATGGACAAAGAATTTCGCCGTTACGGAAAATCATTAGCAAAATTTGAAAAATTAAAAAATTGCGATGAAATTATCGGGCAATTCTCATTTGCCTCACTCGACGAACTGTTGATTTCTGTTGGTTACGGTAAAAAAATTCCTGAAAATATTATTTTAAAAATATTCCCTGATTTAAAACCTGAGGAGGCCGAAGAAGCCCCCAAAGAAAGTACGATTTCTAAAATTTTCAATCAGGCCAAGCTTAACCAGAAAAAAAGTAGTTCACCTGTAAAAGTGGCCGGCATCGACGACAACGTGCTCATTCGATTTGGAAAATGCTGTAATCCTTTGCCTGGCGATGAAATCATAGGATTTATCTCGAGAGGCCGAGGTGTGACCATTCATAAAATTGATTGCACAAAGGTCTTAGATTTTGATGCCAACCGGGCCATTGATGTTGTTTGGGAGAAAAAAGAAAACGGTGCTCTTAGACACGTTAAAATCAAAGTCATTTGTATGGATAAACCTGGGCTACTTAACAGGATGTCTCAAATAATCACCAATAGCGGAATTAACATTAATTCACTCAACATAAGAGTGAACGCTGAAAAACGAGCTACTGGTCTCTTCGATCTTGAAGTGCGAGACCGCCAACAACTTTTAACGTGTTTACACACCCTTGAAAGTTTGGACGATATCGTATCTGTTGAACGCGTTTAATTATTTAAAATAATGCCATTTTGAAGGAAGAATTTCTTGTTTCTTTTTAAGGCTATAGAGCCAAAGTAAAACTCTCAAACGAAGTAATGTTCCAAAGAATAAATCCATCAGCGGTCGTTTAAGTAATATCCATCTACTAAGCATCTCCTCGAATCATAAATGAAATACAAACTATGACATAATTATGAAGAGACTTTTCCACTCTTTACGTCGCACAGTATTTATTAGAAGTTTTTTGAGGGGATTGGAGGACTTGACTCGTTTGACGCAATGCATTATAAAGCCGCACATGTTGAGACACCACGGCCCCATAAAGAGCCTCAAAAGATTTTTAATCCTTAGCCTACTAAGCTCCGCATATTTAACCTATGCGGGCGACCCTACCTCAGAGGCCATCGAAAAACTCACCAAAATGAATCGTCTCAAGACCATTCAAATCAATTCACTCATGGAAGCCACCAACACTCTTATTAATAACGAAAAACCAAAAGACCTCTATAAAGATGCCAACATGGCTCAAATGCTAAAAGTCGCCAAGGAACTTCACAAAAACGGACTAGAACTTTTTTCCGTAGTCATGGAACAAAATAAACTTGATCCTAAAAAACCCAAAAAAAAGCCGATGTCTGATTACCTAAGAAAAAACTACGCCATGATTATTCAAGACATGGAAATGAACATTGAAAGAGTTATGCAAGGATTAAGTTCTTACGGATATATGGATATCGGTGAAGCCGAGCAAGTTTTCTACATTAAGGGCTACTTGTTAGACCAAAAAATCAAAGAAAATCCCTACTCAAAAATGTATTTCGACCGTGTCGCTCAACTCATTAGCCATTTAAGATTACCAGGCGGCAAAGATCGCCTTGGAAGAATAATGAACCGCGATTTAGAAGCTTCTCCGGATGATATTGCCGATAATTTTTTATTTGGTAAAGAAGGCGAATTTCTTCGTTACACTGACATTTCAGAATACCTTCAATAAGAAGGAATTCTTTTAACTTTGAAAAGTTTACTCTGAACTGCTTCAGTTTCCTGAAAGCGAATATGCGTTTCTAAATGCAATAAATCCACTTTAAAATAAGGCATAGCGCTTAAGTGCTCCAAAAATTTAGTTTGATCTTTGTGATCGGAATAAGTCTCCAAAATAGCCGAAGCATTGGGCGCCAGCATGTACACATATTTCAACAATGAACTTGGGTATTGCGAACCCGTTACCACGACACCCGCGAGTTTTTTCTTAAGAATATAAGAATCCAAGACTTCAAGTTGGACTATGTTATTAAAACTTATGGGGTGAAGAAAAATATTTTTAGTCACTTTACCCAAATCTTCTTGTTCCCAACTGACTTCTAAAACAAAGGGTTTATAGGAATTTTTAATATCTAATTTTTCAATTCCATTTCGAGTAGTAAAACCTTTACGCAAAACTTTAAGTTTAGCGGTGGGATGAATGGCTTGGGCACGTTTTAGAATTTCATCAAATACGTTTTGTGGTCCACTTCCCCACCCGGTCATGAGATCGACTAAATGAATGTTTTTAGCCAATGGAAAATTAATTAAAGGAGTAAAAATATCTGGGCCCGACCCAAATGACACAACATCTTCTGCTTTATTTTCGGGTTCAACAAGCCCAGCATAGGTGCGAGCAAAACCCATGGAAAACTTAGAAGGGTATACGGAAAAATATTGTCGCATCCATTTTTGAACTGCAACAAATAATTCTTTAGGCTCAACTCCTAATTGTGAAGATTTTCTGAATAATAATTCCGAGCAAGTTGAACCCGACCAGCAAAGCCCAGAGTGAATGATAAAAATACTAAAAAGAATTTTCTTCATTCAATGTCCGACTTTATTTTAAAAAAGTTGACCTTGGCATTCAGCCTCAAAGCTACTTCTTAGCAAATCATGAATAGGGAATAGCAAAGCTTCTTTAGGAGTTTTTGCATCAAGCCATTCAATTTTTAGCTTAGCTTGAGAAATATCTTCCCCATGAGCTTCAGACATACTCAACTTAAACTTAGCACTTCGAATTGGAAAACCTTTGTCGCCAGCTTCAGAAACTAATGTTTCAGTAAGATCTGAACTTAATCCCAAGAGTCCACGAGTTCCTCGACCAGTAGCCAAAGCTAAACGAACTATAAAGTCTTCAATGTCAGAGCTAATCTCAAGGCTGATTCGAGATTTTTGTAAAAGATTTTCCTTAATAGAAATCAAATCTTTTCGAACGATTTCTACGTAACGATCTTTTGGCACTGGCGGAAGTAAGAATATGCCACCTGTTCTCAAAGCTCTTTGCACGAGTGAGGCAGGAACAGCTCCAAACTTACCCTTTTCTTTTCCAGCAATTAAAATATCGATAAGTTGCTTCTCAGTTAAGGACTCATAAATTTTTCGAACTTCGTCATCGCTTTTTCCTTCGAAAAGCTCTTCGCCCCACTGCCCCATAATGAAAATGGGATTAAGTCCCAATGGGCGCATTCTAGAATCTAAACCCTTAGGTCGAATTTCACCGGTCTCAACAATAGTTTTTAGGCGATCAAATTCCTCAGAGGGTAAGTCTTTAGCTTCGTTAAGAACAATAACCCCATGATGAGGACCACTCTCAAGAGCTTGAAGTAGCAATGGACTTTCTGAATCAGAACTAGACCCACGAGGAGCACCTTCAAATATCGCAGAGAACTGCGCACCTTGGTTTCCCGCTACACTGAACATAAGATGACGACCATCGTGACCAAACATTTCTTGGTTAATAGCTTTGGCAATGGTGTCTTTTCCTGATCCGGGAGGTCCCATGACGAAGTAAACTGGAGTTTCTCTAAAACCTGTGGAGCGACCCGTTTTTAAGCGACGGACCATTCGATCGATAATCCCATTTTTATCGACAATTTCGCTTCCTACTAAGTGCTTGCGAACTTTGTCTTCTAATCCAAACAATGGAGGAAGCCACTCA
>CAZSSP010000043.1:1813-3714 GCA_964609695.1 uncultured Bacteriovoracaceae bacterium | reverse complement strand
GGAATCCAAACTTCTTTTGGAAGCCCAGCTTTCTCAACCATGAAATGATAAGCGTCGTCTAAAGTGATTTCTTTTTGATTGGGATCAGGTCGATTTTTAGCATTACTAGCCCAAATATAAATGTCATTCATGGCATTAAGAATCGAGGCGGGCATGGCTTGCGGTGGGTTGTTGAAAAACTTTCTCATCACCACCAAGTATTCTAAAATTTCATCGGGAATTCCTAAATTAAATCTTAGCTCATAAGCAGGTCGAGCCTTTTGAAGTATTCGAACGGCTTCTGTCTCATCGGGCTCCAACAAAAATACAGGCTCATATCTCCGCTCAATGGCGGAATCGCCACGAACCATTTTTCGATATTCATCTGGAGTTGTATTAGAAATAACCGAAACTCCAATTTCAGATCCCTTACTGAGTAAATTAGAAGGATCTTTAAATCCTGTTTTATCTAACAAGCTTTTTAGAGTGCTTTGAACTAACTCAGGAAGTGTGGCCACTTCTTCGAATACGAAAATTGTTCTACGACCACTTTTTTGAAAGTCTTCTTCGGCGGCGATGAAAATATCATTGAGAATTTTTTTCATTCTCATGTCGGCTTTAGCAAAAGCTTTCTGAGGAGGAGTGTTGTCGTAGGTGAGCAAACTATCGTTCACTTTATAGACTTGAACATTCCCAACATAAGACTCCACAAATTGCTTAATAAAAGGAGAATCATCCACATCATCTAAACCTAGTAATGAGGATAGCTCCTCGGGTGCCACACCAAAAGACAACAAAGCCACTAGTTGCTCTATAGTGAAGGTCTTACCCACACCTGCAGGCCCCAACAAAATAGCGTTGTTATAATTTGAGCGGCCAAGGGCCCTCAAAACTTTATCAATAGTTGGATAAGAATGATTCGAAAAGCGATCGAGCATCACCTTAACTTCGAGATGATCCAAAGAGCTTGCTCCAATTTTAGAGTTCACATCGGGAGTCTTTTCTGGACTTAAGCCTCTTCGAACATCTCGCAAAAGTTTTCGACTTAAATTGAATTCACTCAAATCAGGAACTTCAAGAGTTTGAGTCAGGTAGAGATCAACCTTACTCATGGTCTTATCAATGAGATTAACGGCTTCCCAACGAGGCCTTCTTTTTGTGGCATGAGCTAAGCTCGACACAAATAAAAAACAAAACAATGCTGTTAGGAGGTGGATGCGGGTAGGTAGATTTCGCACATGTGACACATAGCAACGCCTAAGGGGCTAGTAAACGGGGCGAAAGAGCTTTTAAGAAGATTTTCTTAAAAATTATAACGCTTTAAACGCCGAGTCTAAGTCCTTGATAAGACTTGCCTCAGATTCCACCCCCACCGACAACCTCAAAAGGTTTTCAGAGATTCCTAGCTTTAATTTGAGATCGGCAGGCACAGAAGCATGAGTCATCTTAGCTGGATGATTCACCAACGATTCTACAGCCCCTAAACTTTCAGCAAGCTGAAAAAGCTGCAAGCGATCTAGAAATTTCAAGACTCCATTGTAATCAGACTTTAGTTTGAAGCTGAGCATTCCTGAAAAGCCACTCATTTGTGATTTTGCTAATTCATGCTGTGGATGAGACGCCAAACCTGGATGAAAAACTTTTTCAACTTTGGGATGCTTTTCTAAAAATTTTCCAACGGCCAGGGCATTGGCTTGATGTTTTTCCATTCTCAACGCGAGGGTCGAGAGAGAGCGAAGATACATATAACAATCAAAAGGAGAGGGAACCGCTCCTGCTGCAAATTGCACAAATTTTAATTTTTGAAAAAGTTCTTCGCTAGAGGTCATCAGAGCTCCACCTAACAAATCACTGTGCCCCCCAAGATATTTGGTTCCACTGTGCAGAGAAATATCAGCCCCTAATTCGAGAGGACTTTGAAA
>CAZSSP010000043.1:0-1713 GCA_964609695.1 uncultured Bacteriovoracaceae bacterium | reverse complement strand
ATATGAGATCCAGGTTCAAGCAATTGCACTATGGCTTGCTCTGCCGCCAAGCCTGATGCAAAAGCCAAAGCAAAACGAGCTTTTTCTAATTTCGCTAAAGCTAGCTCATAAGCTTTGCGCGTGGGATTTCCAGCTCGAGAATAATCGAATTCTTTATATTTTCCGGGTTCGCTTTGAGCAAAAGTGGTGCTCATCACCAAGGGCGGACTGACGGCTCCGCTTTGAGGATCGACCTCTTTGCCGGCGTGAACACAAACATCATAAAAATAATCTTCGATACTCATAGACTTATATTTAGCATGTTATTCTTAAAGCAATCTATGGCTTCAAAAAAACCTTGGTCACAAACTTTAAAAAGTCTATTTTCTTGGAAAGTTCTCGTGATGGCCCTTTTTGGCTTTTGCTCAGGCTTTCCATTTTATATTGTTAAAGACGTTCTAAAGGCATGGATGACCGATGCCAAAGTTGACTTAACAACTATTGGTTTATTTTCGGCCGTTAGTCTTCCCTACACTCTCAAATTTCTCTGGTCCCCCCTTATGGATTTAATTGTGCCTCCACTTGGAAGACGCAGGGGATGGATTTTAATCACTCAAATCCTATTAGCTTTAAGCATTGTCGCTCTAGGACAATTCGACCCCGGCCAATCCCTAAAATGGATTGCCGTAGTGGCCATAGTGGTATCATTTTTTGGAGCCAGCCAAGACATTGCCCTTGATGCTTTTAGACGGGAATACTTAAGCGATGATGAACTTGGACTAGGCACCGGAGTTTGGATGAACACTTGGCGTTTAGGAATGTATGTATCTGTAGGAACAGCTTTTCTCGCCGCCGATCACAACATTGATTACAAACATATTCATATGATGCTTGGAGCGATGCTCCTCATTGGAATAGTCACAACTCTATTAGTTAAAGAACCCGTCTCTCAAGTTAAACCACCAAAATCTCTTAAAGAATCAGTAGTGGGTCCTTTCAAAGAATTTTTCTCCCGCCCTGGGGCTTGGATGATTTTAGCTTTTATTTTGCTTTATAAATTAGGCGACAACATGGCTAGTGCCATGAGCATCCCTTTCATCTTGGCACAAGGATTTAGCAAAACAGAATATTTTGTAATTGTAAAAGGGCTAGGCATGCTGGGGCTCTTTGGCGGAGTGTTTTTGGGTGGCACATTGATGTTACGCTTAGGAATCACACGTGCACTTTGGATATTTGGAATTCTTCAGGCCCTCTCTCCACTGGCTTTTATTTTTTTAATCAATGAAGATCCCACAAACCCTGAATGGATAGCTCATAAGAACATTTATCTCAGTATCGCAATTTGTTTTGAATTCTTAGCTTGGGGTTTGGGGCAAGCAGCCTATGCGAGTTATATGGCGACTCAAACGAATAAAAAATTTACAGCCACTCAATATGCCTTACTCACCAGCCTTATGGCCCTACCCAACTCTGTAGCAGCCGCCTTCACGGGCTGGATGGCTCAGCATATGGGTTGGCATATGTTTTATGTGAGTTGCTCCTTGGCAGCCATCCCCGGAATGTTACTGCTTGTAAAAATTGCACCATGGAAAAAAGCTTAGTTGAAAAAAGAAAAACTTCAGCACGCCCCTTCTTGGCCGCACTGAAGTTTTTTTCACAAGCAACTACTTATAATTTCCTTAGAGTTTCGTTTTTGCAGTTCGTCCTTTCACCACGGCCTTAACTTCTGTTGAA
>CAZSSP010000042.1:9292-13442 GCA_964609695.1 uncultured Bacteriovoracaceae bacterium | reverse complement strand
GCAACGGGAATAAGAAGTCAGGAAATGCCTACAGATGATTTTGTATCTGCTCTCAAGCAATTTATAAAAAGTGCTGGCACTAGCACCGAAAAAACTCTCGCTATTTTTGATTTCGACAAAGATAAAGATGATGAAGATAAAACTCCATTTAGCTTTAAAGACAAAGAAAACGTAAGAGAGCTCATGGCCTTAGAATCAGCTGGTATAGAAAAAATATTCGATGGTACAGATTTGAATCGAAGTAAACTTAAGGCGCTTATGGCTAAAATTGACAATGAGTCCATTGAAGCTCTTGTGCTTATCGATCATCCCAATGGAACTTGGGACGTCTACGATGAATGGTTAGAATTTCTTGCCTCTCGCCCTAAACTTAAAATATTTAACGGACCCTTTGTGAATGTTCTGAGCTCAAAAGCCCTCATGCCTTATATGGATCAAATTATCGAATTTTATTTAGGCCAAGCACCACTTATTAAAAGCTTGGAAAGTTTTCCAATTAAAAACCTTGCCGATCTCGACGCAGCCGAAGAACTTTATGGTGAAAATTTTATTTTAAAAACTACAAACGGAACTCAAGGCGAGGAAGTTTATCCTCGAGCCAAATACCCTCTTAAAAATTGGAATGCCATACGCAAATATCTCGATACTTTGAGAGCCTGGGGAAAATATAATGATAGAGAGTTTCCCAATTTTATTGTGCAGCCTTTTGTGAATTTTTCATTTCTCCCCACTGAGACTCCCTGGATTCAATTCATGGTGGATTTGCGCCCTATAAGCTATGTTTTCATGGGTAGCGTCATACCTGGAGCCTCTCCATGGGCCCGCGCCAACTTGAGACTAGGTAAAAACCTCACCAACGTTTCTCAAGGGGCTTTCGAAACTGTAGTATTTATTGAAGATTGCGAAGCTTCTTTGCTGGATTAGCCCTCTAAAGGTAGAGCCAATCAGCCTAGCATTATTGACGCATTGCGAAATATTTGCTATAAGGCCCTCTCAATGGGTACTCCAAAGCCGCTTAAAAACCTCAAGAATACTAATGTTTTTCAATTAGTTATCATAATTTTAAGCCTATCAATTATAAATGCCCACTCAGCTCACGCGAATTTCAACGGCCCCTTTGCTCAGTCCGTTGCCGAATGCGAATCCGCAATAGTTCCCGAGCTCAGCCGCCTAAGCCCTCAGCGCCAAGAGCTTGTGAAAGCTCTTTTGGCTCAAGGTGGAAAATCCTTAGTCTTTGAAAAGCATCCGAATGAATACAGATTAAAAGTTTTAAACGAAAACGAAGTTGAGGTTAGAAATGTAGGCCATAAAACTTTAAAAATACGATGGTCCAGTGAAACTACGAAAAACGAAATTAGTTCAAATGTTGATTATAGAATTCTCAATTTAACTCAAATCTATAAATACACCCAAGACACACCATCACTTTTAAAACAATTTTTAGTGAGTTCAAACGTTCACCCACAAAGCTCCACCGAAGAAATCAACAAAGAAAGAAAAAATAATTCCGAAAAAACTTTTCATCCTAAAGATGTACAAAATGAAATTGCTCATGTTTTCGAAGAAACAAAAAAAGCCGGACAACAAGATTTAGCCTGGGTCTCCCCCACAGCCACTGGAAAAACTTTTTTACTCAAAAAAGCCATTAGAGAACAACTGGCTGATATTTCTGAGGGTCGAAGTTCTGGTCGACTCATTGTAGTCGTCCTTCCGGAAAATGAACTTTCTCAAGATACAGCTCAAGACGTTGAAAGCGAACTTCACAAAGACCCTGAAAACAAATATTTTTTTAAAAGCAAATATTGGGGCGGACCAGGAAAGAACAAACACAACCTCAACCTCAGCGTAAAAGATCTACTAAAAGCTATATCCTCCTTAGATAAAATGCCCACTGTACTTTTTACAACTGATGAAAGCTTTGCTGCAAGAATTGCAAATGCCACAGAAGATGAAATCACAGATTTCCGAAAAGAAACATCGCTTTTAATTTTAGACGAAGCTCACAACATGGGAGCCCCAAATAGATTTGCCGCATTAAATCGACTGCGAACAGGTCAAACTAGCGCAGGAATGAAGAGCCCCTACCACAACAATTGGAAGGCCTTCACACTGTCGCTCACAGCAACGCCTGTAAATCGAAACATCGATTTGCAATTGGATTTATTTCGAGGAAAAGTATTTTGGTCGTACGTTGATAATGCCGAAGAATATTTAACTCGCAGCACTCCCTCAAATCGACCTAGCGCTAAAAGTATTTCTCAACTTGAAAAAGCCATTAGCTCAGGAGACATCACTCCATTTAGTGAATTTATTTTAATAGGACCTCAATCTAAACCTGAGAACTCTAGTGAAGCCATGTGGGTGCAAACTAAAGTCGGTGCGCGCTTTAAAGTTAACCCAAAACTCTACACTCATTTTTTTACACTCCTAAAAGAGCACCTAAAAGCACACGCTATGGTCAAAATAGTTGTTTCCGACACTGATGAAGCCGAAGAAGTTTCTAAATTTCTAAACTCCTGTGATTTTCTCGATGGAGCAAGATTTGAAACTTATCATTCAAAAATAGAAACTAAAGAAAGAGAAACACGTCGAAAAAACTGGGAAGAACACAAAATCAAAGGACTTATAACTGTTAAAAAACTAGGAGAAGGCGACGACACTCCTCCTCTATCATTTTATTTAGATTTAAGACGCAGCACGAGTGCTCGAGAAATACTTCAATACTTAGGAAGAGCTTTCAGACTCTACCCAGGCAAAGAACATTTAGATGCCGCGTTGTTTTTTGACATCGACTCTTCTGAAGTAGCGGAATTATTTTCACTCGTGGACTCAGCCTTACGGGGTCGCCTTCAGGGACAAAACAAAGTCAGAAAAGAAGAAAGAAAAGAACTTAAAGGAAACTCTAGCCTCAATCCCGATTCTAGCCCTGAAGACATTGATGCCGCTCTAGCCTCTATCCAAGGAAAAATTGAAGCTTCTATGAAAGATTTTTGGATAGCTCAAAATCCCTTCGGTCCAAACTCTGCAACCATTAAGTGCCTCAATCAATTACTAATGTATTTTCAAAAATTTGGAAAATACCCAAGCGCTTCTCATTTAATTGCCAAGAAAGCAAAAAAGATTAAAGTCGAATTAACAGAAGCCTTAGACAATAAAGAATTTCAAGAAGCCCATGCTGAAGTTTTTAGTGAACTTTTAAAACCAAACACTAGTGAAATTAAAAAATGGTTGGCCTCACTCGACGATGTAGAAACTCAGGCTCTGAAAATTGAAACTGCGGCTCCTGCACCTGAAATAGGCGACAAAGATGAATACAATGATGAAGTAGAACCTGAAAGCGCCCCTAAAAACAAAAGCAACAAAATCGAAGTCCTAAACTATTTAGAAACTCCAAAAGCTGAAGATTATTCTTTCTTTTTAGGTCATCGGTCTTTAAACGATAAAAACACAAGGCTTTTCAATCTTGGCATTAAATTTTTACGTAATATGGCCTCACTTATTCACAGCGGAAGAAAAGTTCCAAATTTATCAAATCTACTTCAACCCTTTATAGGGATTAACATTGGAGATGATGAATTATCAGAAGCTGCTAAAAGCATGCTACTTGAAGGTCAACTCTATTTCATTCAAGCATTTTTATATTTAAACGAAGTTGAACTACGTAATTTTGTAAGACATTGCACACGAAGCTCTCGAGCTGAATGGGACATTCCTCCCGAACTTGTGATTAAGGCCCTTAAGCCCTTATTTTGGGAAATTTATCAAGTTCATAAATTTTTACAAATTAGGATATATTCAAAACGAAAAATTCACGGTGAAGCAATTAACACTTCCGACATAAACATGTATGAATTCGACACGTTTTATTATATGGCCCAACACTCAGATGAAGTTTTTAATTATCTCAAGTTTTTGCAATACGCCAAAGAACAAGTTCCCTTTAAATCGCATTTAAATTTAGACTGGGATGATGTTTTAAAATTGCCATTGAACATCCTAGATTTACCCGATTATTTTCTCGATAATTTAAATTCCAAGGGACTCAAAAGCATTGGTGATGCCATTGAATCCGCTTACAATAGACAAATCATAAGCAGCAAGAGACGAGAATACCTCTTTTCGAGAATCGGATTATTTAAGAATGCCCCGT
>CAZSSP010000042.1:5440-9192 GCA_964609695.1 uncultured Bacteriovoracaceae bacterium | reverse complement strand
ATGAAACAAATTTCTCAAAACCCAAATTTTTGGGCTACGCCTTTCGAATTAAATGAAGATTCCGACACAAGCGAAGCTTCGTTTTATCCTTACAAAGCTGAATCTAAATTTCTTAGTTTTGGCGACAAACTTAATATTTCACGCGAAGAAATATTAGAACTTAAGCTTAGCAGCCTGGAACTCCCAGATTTTGTTATGATAAGATCTCAAAAACAAAATTGGCAAACGGTAGGAGATCTCCTACAAAAAATTGAAAAGGGAAATACACCAGAAGCATTAACCTATTTAAACGCTCGCCTAGCTTATTTTAAAAATGCGCCTAATTCAGCTAGGAAAACTAAATACATATACATTCCCAATAAAGTGTTACGAAGTTTACCTAAAGAAGAACTATTCAAACTCCCGATTGAAATTTTGGAGATCCCTAAAACTAAACTTAAATTCACGAACCGATATTTGATTGCTATTCCAAGCATTGGACAACTAGTTAGCTTCCTTAGAAGCAAGGATTCACGTCATAGGAGTTATTCTATATCACCTGATACCCTCGAATGGTTTAAAACAAGATTTAAAGAGATCGATGTCGACACCTCCGATGTTAGCGAAACTTGGTAACTTCATTACTTGAGTTTATTACATTAAATGCCCTATTATACTGACATAAATGATTTCAAATTTTAAGATTTCAGTTCAATCCAACATGTTTGATATTTATGGACACCTTCCAAACCATAGTTATTTTCTGTTATTAGAAAATGCTTTAATAGAGAATAATCAAAAAATTCTAGAAACTAATCCATATCAAATCAAAGCTCGCTACTTCAAATCCATAGATAAAGATGGCCTCTATAGAATTGAAGTTCTTCAGAACTTAAATGATACAAGCTATACCTATTTAGATGAAAACAATACGCGCTACTTCAGCATGAGCCTCTCAAAGCTACACAATGAAGAAATCGAAACTCCCAACATTCAAGATAAAAGCATTTCCTACGATGGTCGTTTCCTTTTTAATAAAAACAATATTTTTCCCAGTGATGTGGCGAAGGACTTAGTAGAACAACGACTTCATTTTGCTATGAAAAAATTTGGTCATGGACTCAAAAGTCTGATGGAAATGGGCCTTGGATTTTATGTTATTGGATTTGAATTTAAAATGAAATCACAGATCCCCTCAGGTAATGTTCTATGCTCATCGTGGATAAGTGAAATAGAAAGAAATAACAGCATTTTACGCGTACCATTTTATTTTTTAAACGAAAACTCCTCATCCCCGCATGCTAGCGGACAAATGGACGCAGTTGTGATTGATACGAGAAGCGGTAAACCCACCTCGCTCCCGGAAGAATTTAAAAGTCTATTTTTCAAATAACACTGTTGGATGTTTTCAATCTAAACAAACATCCAACAGTGTTTTCAGATTAATAACAACTAGACGTTGGACGACGATTCACTTCAACAGTTTTATCGAAGCCTTCTCCAGTGGCTAAAGTTAAGTTTGCGCCCGTAATACGACCCGTAAATTTAAAGTAACGTGTGATGCGCTCATGCTCAACCCACTGAGTTCCCGAATGAGGCACATTACGAGTTCGGGTTTCACAATGACGATGACCCTTTTTATCTTTCTCGCAATGCTGATAGTTTTCACGAGTATAATACGTACAATTTTCTCGAAGTTCCTGACGATCGACATTCACATCCGTCATATTGGCTTTAACATACAAACCTACAGCAACTCCTTTAGCTGTTTTCTGACCTGAAGAGCCGGGCTCCACAGACAACACATAAGTTCGAGAATCTTGCTCCACGGCCTCTACATTAGAAAATACTATTTGAGAATTTTGATCGGCCAAATAAAACTTTTTTGTAAAGGCTGAATAAGAAGCTGTTAACGTTTCTGGATTTTCAAAGCGCCTCCACTGCCCTTTATTAGTTGCCAAACTAAAAGACTGCTTAGGATTGATCTTAATGGCAAAAGGACCCACAGTATTACATCCGGCCAAAACTAAAAGCCCAGCCATTGTAACGCTTCGCCAATTTAAATAATTGCTAATAACTTGAGTCATAAAACTCCTCCTCAAATTCTCAAACTAATAAGCCCATAGCCTGATCTCAATATTGGGAATCTAAAAGCGCTGACGATAAATAGAGAAAAATGTCAGACTCAACTAAACTACGAGGGCCCTAGATTCTACGGAAACTTTCTTAAATATTTTAAGATCGTCTTGAGTCTCCTGTCGAAGAGTACCCATCCAAGAATCCCACCATGTAAAATACAATCCGTAGTTTCCATTCACTAGTCGATGATGATCGTTATGATAAGTCGAGCGATTGATTGTCCTCAGCAGCGGATATTTTTTCCACGAGTCGGGATACACCTCAATTCCTAAATGTCCAATCACATTTAAGCTTATCGAAGTTAGCGAATAAGCTAAAAATACATATTTTTGAATCGGCATTAAAAACATGAGCGGCAAGACCCAAGCAAATTCCACAACGGCCTCAACAGGGTGAAATGCAAACGCAGCAAAAGGGCTTGGGTTTTTTGAAAGATGATGAACGCGATGCACGTGTTTGAAAATTTTAGGATGATGAATGGCTCTGTGCACCCAATAAAAATAGGCATCATGTAAAATCATCATTATAGGAAGCGAAACGATCAACCAAAGATATCCGTACTCCAAAGGATTTTTATAAAGAGACGTGTATTGAATCATCTCTTTATTGAAAGGTAGAAGTAAAATTACGGAAAAAATTACAATACTCAAACTCGAATATGTGATTTCACGTAGAATATCCTCATTCTTAAAATCTATTTTTTGAATTCTTCGATTTTCAAAATGCTTTTTTCTCCATTTCCAAAAATAAAGATAAGCCATACCCGCAATCACAAAATAGCGTGCCGCTTTTATTCCAATTATCATCAAAAAGAGTCGGCCCAAGTCCATAATTGACAATTTATGAGCAATTGCTCATATTCGAAACTCACAACAAGCTCACATTTAAATTAATTTGAGCTGAGGGGAGCTAAGTCTATGAAAAGAGAGGCTCAAAGCACTAAGGCGCTCAGCACCAAAAACAACATTTTAGAAGCGACAGCTCAGATTTTACTCACTCACGGAATTGAAAGCGCCAACACAAACGTCATTGCCGATCGCGCTGGAGTGAGTATTGGTTCTTTATATCAATACTACAGCTGCAAAGAAGATATTTTTGAGGAACTTTTAAAAAACATAGTTGAGTGCCGTCGTCTTAGAATCCAAAAAGCTATAAGCGAAGCGACTGCAGATGAAGACATTCAGAGCTCCATCAACAAAGTTATCTCAACGGTTTTTACGGCAGAGACCGAACGTGAAACTCGCTTAGAAACTTTACTTCTGCCCCTTCTTTTTAAAACCAAAAGTCGTCCTACAATTTTTCAAAGCGCCGAGTCGCTTGAATCAGCCACCACTCCATTAATAAAAAGTCTTTTAATAGCGAAGAAACCTAAACTTACTGAGAGAAATTTAGACGCCATTATCTTTGTGCTTATTCAATCGATTAGAGGCGTCTATCTAGCGACAACTCTCCCTGGAAGCAAAAGCCCAGACAAAGAAGTGTTAAAGAAAGAAGTCGAACACCTGCTCAACAATTATTTAAGTTAAACTTAAAGTTTATGTTTATCTCTTTTTTTAGTTTTTAATGTTTTAGCAAAACCATCAATCTCTTGCTTTTCGTATTCCATTCCCATTATTTCCGCACATGCATTTTTA
>CAZSSP010000042.1:3906-5340 GCA_964609695.1 uncultured Bacteriovoracaceae bacterium | reverse complement strand
CGATCATCTTTATTTTTAAAAATACTTACAGACTTGGGTAAGACTTCCTTTTTTTTACAATCTAGAATTTCCATATCTTCGGAAAATCGAAAGGAAACTAGCTCCCCATTATCTTTTTGCCCTGGCTTATTAATAAAACAACGGTCATCACTCATTTCATAATCACCATGATAGCGAGGCTTAAATTTGAAGGATTCAGAATTCTCTAAATTTAAGGGGTAATCCTCACCCATATTCAACATAGATTTTATAAATCTAAGCTTAGAATCCCCACTCTTAGAGTCTTCAGCCCTTAAAAGAGGCCATCCAAACACATGAAAACAAAGCCATAGGTAAGTGCATTTTAGCTTAAAATTCATCAACTTAGTCTACACTGTATTTCATATAGTTTGGTCAAAAATTTGCCCCTCGCCTCGAATAGACAATAATAGGACCCAGTTTTACGTTGATAAATGACTCCAAGCGTTATATACCCCTATTCCATGGAAATTAAAACTGATAACAGCCTTCGCCAACGCCTAGGTCGTCTTTTAGGTTTTCACCCCTCCAATCTCAGCCTCAAAGAAAGTGAAATCATTGAAGCTGCAATTCGATGCATGAGCAAAACTTCACCCGACACTTTATCGCTCGAAAGAATTGCTCAAAACGCTGGCGTCTCTCGATCCCTCATGAATTATTATTTTAAAAGTCGCGAAGATTTAATTTCAAAATGCTTGCTTCACATTCGAAGCCAATACCAAGTCCACGTCATCGACGCCATTAAACGACCACTTCCTTCGGCCACATCTAAAATCAAACGTTATTTATCGGCTGTATTTAGCTGGCCGAGAGAGAAACCACTTCACGCACGTATGTGGCTCTACCATTACAATAAAACAGCCATAGAAAGCGATTGGAAGCAAAAGAACACTGAATGGGTGCAACTTGGCACTGATCGTCTTTCTGCGCTTATAGAAGAAGGTCATTCACTGGGTGAGTGGAGCGCCGAAGAAAGCATGAAGATCGCACGACAACTTCAAGCCTATATGACCGGCTCCTTAATAAGCGCCCTCACAGAAAACAATTCTCAAAGCCTAGCAGAGCTTGCCGAAGAAAGTTTCTTCGTCTTTCAAAAACTAGCTTCAAAATCTTGATTTAAAAAAATTAGATTAAAAAAAATTTCGGCAACTAAACCCTACGCTCTTGAAATGTAGAATCTAGTTGCCGAGTTAATTTGTATGATTTTTTTAGCCTCGCCTTTTAAAAGGGGTTAGCCTTTAAAGAGCGTCCATCAACTAGGAAACTACTACTTAAGCTTCCAATCATACAAAGTGTCCGAAACAACGTGGTGCAGCATCCCCCAAGCAAAGACCTCTATCGAGAGTAGAGCTATAAATTTCAAAACATTTTAATAAATATTTAAAATAAAAAGATTATTTATTATTTCGATGGAAA
>CAZSSP010000042.1:2483-3806 GCA_964609695.1 uncultured Bacteriovoracaceae bacterium | reverse complement strand
TTCATCGACGGGCAATCTTTCGTGGAGATATAATAAAAAATCTCGCTCACCTTTTTTGCTTCTTCGTAAAATTAATTCTTCACTACTTTTGATAAAATTAAGAAGTTTATCTTTTTCAAGTAAAAAACTATTCACTTGTCTTAAAAGTTCGTCGTCATAACCCCTCAACGCTTGAGTTTCATCTAACAATTTTTGACGATTGTTTAGATAATCCAAAAACTTATCGGTTCGCCTTCTTAAAGACTCGGTAAAACCTTCGCGAGAAGCCATTAAAAACAGCATTGTAACTTCTCTAGTTAAATTTAAATAATTTGGAATTTTCATCCCAGCCATTCGCCTAAAATTTACAGCATCATTACTATCGACTTGCTTTCGCTTGCCCGCTTCTAATTCTTCTTGAAATTTACTTATGGCTTCGAGGCTCAATTCTAAGGGCTGCCAAACAACTCCTTCTCGAGTGATGCTTGGGCCTGAGACTCGAAACCCCATAGGCTTTCCATAAACTTCAAGAGAGTATTTATCGGCATACGTAAAATAACGATGATAAAGAATATTAAAGATTTCTGGTTGATCTGAATCAAATGCAATTTCTAAAAATTTTGACCATTGATTTCGCCATAAAACCCTTCGAACTTTAATGGGCAAATTCTCATCAATAGCCCAAAAACCAATTTCAGTATTTAAGCCCATCACCACTGAAGCTTCCTGTCGCAATCTTTCGCTTCTTAAGGTGGGCATCTTAATCCCTAAATACTTTGATTCGGGTAGAGGATTTTCAATATAGATAATTTTATGACTCGTAGGGTACCATTCATTAATCCATCTAATCGTAGAAAGAATTTTGTTTGGATTCCTGAGATCTCTAACCACATGATATCGCGACCTAAATAAATTCTCTTTGGCAGTTTCTTCGTGTTTATTTAAAAATGAATCAGGCCATTTGTGCCGCTTTTGTTTTTCTTTTACAAAATTTATCCATGGAGACATTAACTTTATGAATTCAGCGATGCTTATAGTTTCGGGCTTCGCATAAACATCATATTGCTCATGCTTTTGAATAGGGACCACTTGAACTGTTTCAGTGTTATCACCATTCTCTAAAGTTTCCCAAAGCAAATAAAATTCACGTGCTTCTGGATTGGCAGACGAATCATCGAGAACATGAAATACCTTTTGAACAGGTATTGAAATCGAATCTTGAGACAAGGGAATCTTAGCTACTTGTGATCCAATAGTTGAATTTAATGTGCTTTGATTCTGTCGAGCCCCAGCCGTAAGAGTGACTTCACAAGCTGATGATGATTCAAATTGAAATGTAATGTT
>CAZSSP010000042.1:0-2383 GCA_964609695.1 uncultured Bacteriovoracaceae bacterium | reverse complement strand
TATCGAAAAGTTTCGAGGCCTGGGGGCGCCTAAAACTTCAGAGAAGGAGACCCTCATGAAACGGATTTTAATTTTTAGTATAAACCTAATGGCTCTAGGCGCTGCCTTCGCGAGGCCCGACACCCGCGACGAGACACCAAAATATAAATACAAAAGGCAAAACCCTGATGACGTTAGACATAAAGCTGAGCTCTTAGAAAACTATAATAGAGCCATGCTTTTGCGGGATCACGCAAAAAATAGAAATGATAAAGCCCAAAGCGATCTTGTTGCTCAGGAACGAAAGCTGCGAGATGCTCAAACAAATCTTAGTCACTTTAAAGAAGAATTCAGCGACAAATTGAATGAGGTCACAAGCTATAAACGCAAAGTCAACCAAGCCACTCTTGAATTAGAACAAAGCATTCAGCTTCAAGCTCTACTTGAAGCCCTCCTTAGCCCCTCGGGAAGAGAATTCATTTCTATTTTTAGTGAATTAATAAAGAATCGAAGCTTGGATCAAAAATTCAATTGCTCATCTAAGCCAACATTTTCCGAAGACAACGAATTTTGGTCGCTCAACTTTAAAACTGGGTGCAGATTGCTCAGCAATGAAGTTGAAAAATGGAAGTTCCTCGAAGTACCTTTGAACGAAGCCATTCACTTGAGTCCTGTGCTTCAAAGTTTTGTGGCCATCCAAAACCAAGACATTTCCGAACTCGATAGAATCTTTAGAAAACTTGAACTTAGAAAGGATAAATATAAAAGTCTTCTTATAGAATTAAAAAATTCATCAGAAGAAATCAATGCCATTGCTTTAAAACTTATTGAACTCGAAAATCAAGAAAGACAAATTAACAATGAATTGGACGGCATGAAAAGTCTGCTTAAAACAACATTGGCAGCTTTAGCTTCAGCCGAAGATAGCGTGACTAACAGCAAAAGAGAATATGACTCATTTGAGGTTAGAATAGAAACTTACGACGGCTAATTTTATCGACTTATAATTTAAAATATAAAACCCTTCTCTCATCATAAAATTTGAGAGAAGGGTTTTTTGTTTTTTAAATCTTAATTTCTCTATCAAGTTTTCTTTTCAGGATTCGAATTCACAATATCGGACTTACTTTTGAGAGAAAGCCATTTAAAGCGTTCTGAGACATCAAAACAATTGGCACAAAGATTGCTCTATTTTTATTAGCCTTTAATAGCCTTTATTGGCTTTTACTTTTCACTCCTCACGTAAGAGGAGCGAAAGCCTGGGAATGGAGATCCTTATGAAGAGTTCTTTAAAAGTTTTTACAAAAATTATGTATCTTGCCTTAAGTCTCACAACTCAAAAAGTTTTGAGCGATTCTCAAGATGATTCGCTATTAAAACTTCGACAAAGAATGAAGGAATCACCAAAACTCTACTCCCTCGATGATCGTTTAAAATTAAGACAAGAACTAATTCGAAGAAAAATTGGTGATCAATCCATCTACGACAATCATCAAGCCTCTTACTATGCGCTTCAAGGCATGGAGAACAGCATCCGCCAAACCGAAATGAAAAAGAAGCAACTGGGAATGCTCAAAGGATTTATAAAGGTAAACCAATATGCCATCAGCACCATGGTGGCTGTGGGCAGCGCAAGCACCGCGGCACCAGCCATTGGTATTGTGAATGGTGGAATCAACTTAGTCATGGATCCAATCTTTGGCGCGGTCGAAGGCAAGCTCAACGAAAACAACATCAAACTTGTAAAAGCTCATTTAGGAAAAATGCCTAAAGGAACTTTAAAAACCAAGGCCGAAGCTGTGGCGAGTCTAAAACAAATGTATGGAGTGGATGTGTTACTCTCGGATCTTCCAAAATACATACAAGATGAAATGAATAAAAACCCTGCCCTAAAAGCCGCCTACGACAAAGAACGCAACGAAAGAATCGACTCTTATCTTGCGGGAGTTGGCGAAGACATACTTGATCTACAGGGGCAATCCATGGTTCACGATAAAGACATTGCTGATCTGAAAAAAAACTTCAACACTCAAGCCGCCGCTTTTACAAAATTTAGTTTTGAAACCAAAACTCGTTTAAACAACTTAGAACACAACCAACAATTAATGATGGGGGCTTTTGAAGAGGTCAACCTAACTCTCAGCAAGCATGAAGTTAAAATCGAACAAAACACTCACGACATAAATTTCATGAAAAATTGGATGGCTGGGAAAATGAGCAACGAAGAGCTTCTTGAAGCCGCCAGAAGCGGCGTCATTAGCTTAAGCGAAAAAGAACTTAACAAGACACAACTTCTTGCCAAAGTGGATGCCTTCAAAGCAAGCAGCACTCAAGTGTTAACTATAGCTAGAGATTTTGCAGTCATTGGTCCAAAATTAGGGCTCGATCCTGAAACAGCAGAAAC
>CAZSSP010000041.1:7002-13668 GCA_964609695.1 uncultured Bacteriovoracaceae bacterium | reverse complement strand
TTCAAGCGCGCATTTGCTTATTGAAACTAATGAGAATAATTTAATATTGCCCTGGGAGGAATTAACAATCATGAGAAAATTGTCAGTTATTTTATTGTCGTCTTTGGCCAGTTTCGCGAGCTTTAGCGCAACTGAAGATGTTTTGGGCTCAGTAAAAGTTGTAAAAATCACTCAAAAAGTTTCCGTATCTGATTGTCAGGCTAATTTTAAAAGAATGGAATCTTTCTCGCTTTGCAAAGTGCAAGCATGGACACCGCAAGATACCGACACTTTTCTTAGCAATAGCGATGCGGTAAAGCTCGCTATAAATGAATCCAATGGAATGACACTCAAAGCCTTATTGGTTGCTAACGTTAACGGATATTATATGTTCACCTTTGAGCGTCGCGATGAATATGGAATCACCAAAGGTATTTCACTCTCCGAAGCCACTCCTTTAATGAATGAACTTTACTCAAAACTCGATAACGGCGAAGTCTTTTGGAAATTGTATCGAATGCAGTAAGTGTTTATTTTCTTAATGAGCATTCCTAAAATCTTTTTTTTCTTTAGCTTTTGGGGATAGACCCAGAGTCATATCACGAAGAAGAAGTGTTGAGCCATTTTCAGCAAGACCGGGATTTTGCAGACAAAGTTTTTGTTTCAATTTTTCTTCGCTTTGTGCACTAATTCCACTAGGTATTGTGGCCAACTTCTTTTCTTGATTTTCAAGAATTTTAAGTTTGGCCATTTCTGAGGCCTCGGCTAAAGAAATCCTCCCATCACTATTTTTATCGCTTTTTTCATCTTCAAGTGCATTAGCGATTTCTTCAGAAAACACAGAACCATACGTTGTTTGATAGGCGCTTTGATGGCACTGCGCCGAATGAGCAAAAGCAAAATCCATTCCGCATTCTTTCAATTTATCAATTCCTGCAGAATTACAAGAATCGATAATTCCAAAAATTTTTCGACTTTGAAAAATGTTTTTAATGTCCTCAGTCGAAAGAATAAGGTCGGCACATCGAATATGTCGTATCCTGTTTTTATCAGTTTTAATTTTTACAATATTATCTGTATAAAAATCATGTTGAGAAGGTTGTTTTGTAGCAGGATTGATTCGACACTCATTCAAGAGCTGATGAGTTACACCTGCGTTTAAAAAGGGAAAAGGTAAAAGAAGAGCTAATGAATTCGAGGGTTGAGCCAAAAGACCATGACCACTGAAATTAAAATTAGCAAAGAGACTAGGGTGCGATTGAACGTGATTTTTCAATTTATCTATGAACTTATTTTTACGATTTTTAAAATCTAAAGCGTCTATCTGATTTATGTTCAAAAAATCTGAGTCTCTTAAAGAAAGTCCCTTAAACTCATTATTGGACATAATACTATTAAAGAAAACTCGATCTTTATCGGCTCCAGGCAATCTCAACTTAGGATAACCCGCATAAGCTCCACCATAATCATTGTATTGAAAGGCAATTGAAATACTGGGCGCGCCTTTTGCGCTTAAAACTGGACAATTTATTTGAGAATCGTCTGCCTTTATGCCCGCATTAAGAACTAACAGGATTAATGCTGTGAAAGAATAAGAACCCCGCATTACAATAAAGTTTAAGACTCAAATATGCTTAAGTCGATGCATGATTCATATTGGTGCTCGCGGCCAGAATCGAACTGGCACGGGGGTTGCCCCCCACAGGATTTTAAGTCCTGTGTGTCTACCGGTTCCACCACGCGAGCGCTAAGGGTCTAACGGTAAGAATGCAAAGCAATTTGCTGATTTTTACCTAGAGTGTCAATGCCTTAGATGAAATTATTAAAGGGGTCCTAGACCTCCAGCACCAATTCTCTCAATAAGCTTATCGCTCAAATAATCCGTAAGACGCTCTGCCACAGATGTGGTTAAAAACCACGCCATCATTGAATTAAAGTTATCACTTACCCAGCTAGCCATGTCGTCGGGTAAGTCGCCCTGCAAATGAATACCCCAGGGGCCCTCGTGTTCGAAATTACCCAGGTGTAGACCCTCAATTCTTAAATCATCAATTCTAAATTTGGGCTTATCCTGAGCATCTTTGGCCGGAAAAAAGCGAAATTTAATCTGAGCCTGATCTAAAAGAATTTGGCCATGAGTTTGAGTTTCTGAACAAAGAATTCCACCCTTACGCGCTAAATTGATGTTCAAAGAATTCTGAGAAAACACAAAATGAACGGCCATAGTGCCATCGTCTAAAAAGTCTAAAGTCACATCATCAAGGCCAGCTTGCCATTTGAGATCTAAATTTTGATATTTCTCACAAAAAGTCCCATCGCTTTTGGATTCGATTCGTTTAGTGCCCTGGTACACCCGTGGACTCACTAAAGGATCTTTGAAATCCTGCTCTAAAAGAAACTCTCCGGCTTCTAATTTTGATAAAGAGAAAAGACACGATAATAAGACGAGTTTTGATAAACCTTTAAACATTGAATTCTCCCCCAGTACCCGCTCATTAAAGATCAGCTTTTGGGGAATAAAAAGACCCGCCGAGCTAGGCCTTTGCCGCATAGCACTTAGCCCGAAGCTCCCTGGCTCCATTTAATTACTGTGCGACGTTAAGAGTGGTTTAAGAAAGAGATTACTTAGGTTTAAAATTCATTACATTCTAGATAACTAAAGTCCCTGGGCCCGCCCGTTGCTAATAAGTTAATGTAAGTCCAAGCACCATGCCGGGACCTTAGTTATCTAGAATGTAATGGATCTGATCCCTAACTAATCATTAAGCTCCATAGCTCCACTCTTAGCGTCGCACAGTAAAAATACTGATTATTATTAGAGAAATGGGAATAGGATTGGGGGACTTAAAAAAGATTTTAGGAGGTGATTTAAAATTTATAGGTTTCCTGTCCTGGTGCTAGGCAACTGAGTTTCAATCTAAGGAATGCCGGACCAAGGAAGCCTATAAATTTTAAATAACTACTTTGAGATATTAATTAAAAATCCTGATTTAAATTTCGCCCCAGTGATTGCCCACTTCAGAGGCCGCTTTCATTTGAACTCTAAATCGCTCAACTCCAAAGGGTTTCAGCAAATCAGGATCTTCCATAATATCGACTACTAGTTTTCGAAGAACTTCGACTTCTTCAGGAGGAGCTTCAAAAATCAATTCATCGTGTACTTGGAGTAAAAAAGAACTTTTTAACTTTTGATTTTTAACTTCTTGATGGACTTTAATCATGGCCGCCTTCATGAGATCGGCTGCAGTTCCTTGAAGAGGAGAATTAACCGCCATTCTCTCTGCAAATTGACGAAGGGGTGGATTTTTGGAATTGATATCATTTAACAATCGTCTACGACCTGTGAGAGTTTCCACAAAACCCTTCTTGCGAGCGAGATCAATCATACTATCAAGATAATCTTTTATTTTAGGATAGCTCTTAAAATAATTTTCAATAAATTTTTGAGCTTCGGTTCTTGAAACCTTTAAAGTGCGCGCTAATCCAAAAGGGGTTTGCCCGTATATAATTCCAAAGTTAATCGTTTTCGCGGCCCGACGTTCATCGTCGCCCAATGAAGCTTCGGGTTTGTGGAAAATAAGAGAAGCCGTTCGTCTATGAATATCGGCACCTTCAGCAAAAGCTTCAATCAGCTGCTCGGCTTGGCTCATATGCGCTAAAATTCTCAATTCAATTTGAGAATAATCAAAGCCCATCAACTTCCAACCCTCGCGAGGCAAAAAAGCTTGGCGTATGAGTTTGCCGCGAGTGCTTCGAATTGGAATATTTTGTAAATTAGGATTAGAGCTCGCCAGGCGACCAGTTTGTGCAATGGTTTGAGAAAAATCCGTATGTAAACGGTCAGTCTTAGGATCCACCATTGCACTCAAACTATCTACGTAAGTTGATAACAATTTTGAAATTTCTCTAAACTCTAGAAGCAATTCAGGGAAGGGATGTTGGAGAGACAATTCTTCTAAGACAGAAACATCTGTAGACGGTCCAGTTTTACCTTTTTTTATAATAGGCAACTTCAATTGTTCAAAAAGTATCTGAGCCATTTGCTTAGTAGAAGCTAGGTTTAATGAATGCTCAGAAAATTCACATCCAAAGTCTTTGAGCATTTTAAAAGCTTCAGAAGTGGTTTCTTCGAGGTCTTTGTGAAAACGTTCCGACAAAACTCTGAGATATTTTCTGTCGATATGAATTCCAGCCTCTTCCATATCCAGAAGAACTCTCACTAAAGGTCGATCGAGCTCATCGTAGACTTTCCACAAATGTGAAGCATGAAGTTCTTTCTTCAAAACTTCCCAAAGTTCAAAAGTCACCACGGCATCTTCGGCAGAATAAGCTGTTGCTTCTTCAATAGGTACCTGCGAAAAATCATCGCGATCTCCTAAAACCGATTTAAAGGATATAGGTGTGTATCCCTCAAGATATTTAGCAGCCAAAGCATCCATGCCATGTTGTTGAGCCGGATCAATTACAAAACTAGCAATCATCGTATCTTCAATTCGAATAGTGTCGGGTACGACTAATGCATCACTTAACAATACGTGAAGATCAAATTTTGCATTTTGAAAAATGATTGAAAAATCTTTGGGTCTTGAATCGAAATAAGCTCTAAGCACTTTAACAACTTCAGTCACATTCAAATTCTCTGAATCTAAATGTCTCAAAGGAATATAATAGCCCGTCTTAGAATCAAAACTTAAGGAAATCCCCACCATACTCTGCGCTTGTCGAGAGTTTAAACTTTTTGTTTCTGTATCAAGGGCACAAACTAAGGAATTATCATGTTTCTTTAAAATTTCACTCAATTCATTTATTGAAGTGATTCTTTTAAAATCATATCTTTTAGTAGAAGATTGGCTCTGAATAGAAGAGCTAGGGTCTGTAGAACTTTCATTAGAAAGATCTAGCTTCTCATATTTTTCTGCAAGCTTTCTGAAACCTAAATTCTTAGCAAACTCAATGAGCTTAGTTTTATCAATGGGAGATCTTTTAATATCCTCCTCAGAAATATCGATGGGGGCATTATCCGACAATGAAACTAATTTTAGCGACAACCTCACTTTATCGAGATTCTCAGCAATACTTTCTAGTTTTTTACCTTTAAGTATGTCTTTTGCTTTTGCCGCTTTATCTTCTGAGTTCCATCTTTTTTTAGCTTCGCTTAAAACATTTTCTAAACTTTTAAATTCAACAATGAGTTGAGCTGCTGTTTTTGGGCCAATACCTGGCGCGCCTGGGATATTATCCACACTATCACCGCAAAGAGCCTGAACATCTTTAATTTGAGAAGGTGCTACACCAAATTTTTCAAAAGCCGCTTCTTTATTGGACCATTTTTCTTTAAGTGTGTCTAAACACCAAACACGATCGCTCACGAGTTGCAGTAAATCTTTATCCGAGGTGACTATCACAAAATTTTTATTTGGAAACTTTGCAATGAGAGTTGCAATCAAATCGTCGGCTTCAAAACCAGCCAAATCGAATTGTGGGAGCCCTAAAAGCTTCATAAAAGCTTTTGAGTTTTCGATTTGAATTCCTAAGTCTTCAGGGGGTGCCGAGCGATTGGCCTTATAGTCTTCAAAGATCTCATGACGAAAGCCTTTTTCTTTACGATCCCAGAGAAGCACATAATGATCTGTGGGATGGGATTTAATTAGGGAATCAATCATTTGACCAAAGGCATAAGTAGCATGCGTAGGAGTTCCGTCGGGAGCGGTCAGCGGACTTTGTATGCCGTAATAGGCTCTAAAAATATAAGACGAAGCATCGACTAGAAAAATAGCATCCTTTAGAAATTCTGCGCTCGGTTGTGACATCTTTGAATGTCATAGTATGATTTGAAGCTAGGAGAAATAGCTTCGGATATTTAAGGTGAGTCATAATGAAATTAGGATCCTACGAAATATTTAGCTGTGATACCGGCCGTTTCCGTCTTGATGGAGGAGCCATGTTTGGCGTGGTTCCTAAAACTCTTTGGCAAAAAGAAATCCCTGCCGATGATAAAAATCGAATTGATTTAGCGCTAAGAACACTCCTCATTAAAGGCCCTAACTTCAATTGCCTTATTGATGTCGGAATGGGTGACAAATGGCAAGACAAAGAAAAATCCATTTACGAACTTCAAATGGAAAATCTCGATCAATGCTTAACTTCTGCCGCAGGGATTAAAGCAAAAGACATCACCCACATCATTATCACCCACCTTCATTTTGATCATTGCGGAGGATTAAGCTCGTGGAAAGATTCTAAACACCAAGAACTCTCCATTAATTTTCCAAATGCTAGTGTTTACATTCACGAAGAGAATTTTAACTGGGCCTCAAGTCCTAACCTTCGAGAAAAAGCCTCTTATTTAGAATACAATTGGTCCGCTTATAAAAAATCCGGCCAAATTCAACTGATTCAATCAAAATTAATGGAGCCTAAAGAGATATTACCGAATATTTGGATTTATCAAAGCCAAGGACACACTCATGGGCAACAACTGCCCTTACTAAGCCTCAATAATAAAAACGTATTTTTTTGTGGCGATTTATTCCCAAGCGCTTCTCATTTAAGAATTCCTTGGAATATGGGTTACGACATTCAACCTTTAGTGATTATGAAGGAAAAGCAAATCATATTAGACGAAGCTAGAAAAAACCAATGGCTTTTTCATTTCGAACACGACCCCACAAAAGGCCTTTGCGAACT
>CAZSSP010000041.1:0-6902 GCA_964609695.1 uncultured Bacteriovoracaceae bacterium | reverse complement strand
TTTTCCTCTCTCAATTCATGATTTTTTAAATTAATAATATTTGGAAAATCAACTTCTAACCAATGCAAATCCTTTGGCAAATCCATTCTATAAGGACGAGTGTCTAATCCCGCTCCTAAATTTAAAACTAAATCGACTCCATTCGCTAAAGCAGACTGTATTAACCTATCAATGGCCACAGTCCTGATCACTAAAATCCATTCCGTCATTTCAGAGTAGGGTACGGAAGATGCAATTTGACGCCCACGGCTTCCTGCAAGTTTAGCTGCAAGCTGATCTCTAAAAACTGCATTGGGCTTTAAGGATTCTTGCGCGCGACATTGAGCCACCCACAACGCAGTATCTGACACATTTTCAATAATATAGTCTTGAGTCATAATTAGATTTTCGGCCCTAAACTCTTTATGAGTCCCTTCAAATCTTCATGAGACTCCCCCATAGACGAAGGCCAATAATGACTTAAGTTCGAAAAACTTTTTTTATAAACAGGCAATGGATCAGAATACAAAATATCTTCTACATATTCTTGTTTTAAAAATTTCAATTTCTGGTCTTGAAGGAAAGGGCACGTTTTCCACAAAAATGAATCAATTTTCTTATCATTGGAGTCAATGACATCTATGGGATTGAGTTCCAAATTTTGGATTTGCAAGAGTACTGTTTCAGAACCCAGTTGAGGAATCACAAAAACTCGTTTGAGAGCTGAAGACTCCAATAATCCAGAGTCAAAAAATAAATTTTGTTCACTTTCACTTAACCAAACAGAAAACAAAGGAAGAGCCGAAACAAAACGAGAATCGACTTGAGCAGTATAAGTCACCCAACGAGCTGGAAAAACATTTTTTTCTCCATCCGCCTGATGAGCTGGATTCATCCACAAGCAATACTTTTTAATCGGATGCTGCTTATTCTCTTTATCTACAAAAGCATATTTTCCTAAGATTCTATTGGCAGGCAAACGCTTTAAAATCGAGCGATCGCTTCCCTGCACTTCCACACCTTGTTCATTAAAGTGCTTCTCCAAACTCTTCAAAGAACGAGCTCTAGGCACCAAGGCGCCCCCCTCCCAATTAAAACGAGAATAACTTATAGGATCTTTTTCAAACCATTTTGAATGCGGGTAACCCTTAACCCAAAGATCAGGGCTCACATCATTCCAAAGAGAAATCGCAAAAGTTTTTTTTCTAATAGCGGGATGAGGGCCATTATTGAAGTTTAAAAATTCAGGCAGAGGCACTCGTCTGCCATTTAAAAAAAAGAAAACTCGCTGTGGATCAATAAAAATGGCTTCGTCCAAGGGGACATTAATCATTCTTCGATCGGGTATATAAATCCAGGCTCCACCAAAATCGATATCGTTCTCATGAGCCCACCATGAAAACTTCGCTGTAGTTTCTCTCAACAAGGACTGCAAAGTGAAGGAAGCCAACAAGTTACGCCCAACAACAGAAACATTCTTGGGACTTTTATTAGCTTTCCAGGCTAAGCGCATAAGGACATTCTAGGAGCACTATCTTCTAGAAACAAGTCCAGAGATATAATCGGATTCAAAGCTAGTCTTACGCATACTGACGTAAATTAAAATCATAAGATATATCCAATTGGGATTAGCCAATCGAGGCACATTGAGCATTATAAAATCTGGAAGAAAATTTGGAAAAATCAGTTGCGTAGCCGAATAAATAATTAACAACAAAAAAATTCCACGAACAAATTGTCGTCCGCGAATCATCTCCCAGGCCCGCAATCCCAAATACAAATGCAAAGGAAGTGCTATGCAAAATGTTGCCCACCAAGTGAGAGGGCTTACTATCAAAGAAAGCACAGCCAAGAGACCAAAAAGCAAAACATCATTATTAACTTTTCTCACAAGAACCATACCCCAGAATAACGCCATTATAAGCAATAAATGCTGAGGCCATGAACTCGTCGTTATATATCCTATCAAAGTGGGTAATCCGTAATTCACTTCTCTCATAAGATATTTTTTTGTGGCAAATTTCATAAAAGAAAGCCACTGCATATGATCCACCCACAGAGCCTTCCACCCAAACAAAGCGGCATATAATCCCGACAAGAAAATTCCACTGATTGCGGAAGCTTCAAAAAATTCCTTGATAGATTTACTTTTCTTCAAAACCCACGGAAGAAATATCAAATTGGAGGGTTTAATAAAAAATGCAGCCCAAAAAAGAGGGGCTTGATAACGGCTATCTTTAAATTTTGAACCCATGTAAATCATAAAAAGAGTTAATAAATTATATTGTCCAAATCGCAATTCATAACCCCAAAAATTTATAACTAATAATACCCCTAGCAATGTTGACCAAAGCAAGGGTTGATTAAATCTGCGCTTCAAATCGTAAGAAAACTGAAACGATAAATAGAAAAGTAAAAAAATATTAAGTGCATCCCAAAGATTGGCTAATAAATGAAATGAAATTTTTGTTAAAGGAAGAAACAACAAAGTTCCAAATGGAGGTTTAGTGTGAGCCCAAAGATCGTCTTCTTTGTATACTGGAAGTCCTTCCCAAAGATTCTGAGCAGCTGTCCAACAAATTTTTAAATCTGTTCTTTCGCCATAGAGAAAGTGAGAATGATAAATAGATTTAATAAAGAAAACTAAAAAAACAAGAATAATAGAAAATCGAAGTAAAAACCTTCGATCAAAGCTCACGTATTTCTCCAATAAAATTGAAATAGTTCTTTAAAAGCTCTTAGTATTACAGAAATCTTCGCGCCCGTAGGATTTCCTGCGGTTCTAGGATAATGCTTAATTGGATATTCTAGAATTTTACAATTTTTCTTTTGCAAGTAAAAAAGCAATTCCGTACTGATCATGGCACCTGTTGTTGTAAAATTTAAAGACTCTAAACTCTCTTTTCGAAAAAGCTTATAGGCACAATCCACATCTCTAAAACGTATTCCCAATAATAATTTTACAAGAGAACACCATAAAAAAGTGTTCATTTTACGCATAAAATTGTCTTGTCTATTTTGACGATAGCCAATGACAACATCGGCTTTTTCAGATTCCATGAGCTTCAAAAGTTCAACCAACTCATCGAGTCTAAACTGATTGTCACCATCCGTAAAAAATACCAAAGGCGCTCGAGCACTTTTAAAGCCAGTCCGAAGGGCCGCACCATAACCCTGATTAATATCGTGACGCACATGACGAAGATAGGGGTATTGAAGCATCAATGTTTTCATCACTTCAGGAGTCGAATCTCGACTTCCATCATCAACAATAATGACCTCTACAGGAAAACTTCGCTGTTTTATAAAAGTATCCGCGTGAGCCAAAAGCGCCGGAAGGTTTTCGGCCTCATTGTGGGCTGGATAAAATATGCTCAAAGCAGGTTCTAAGGATGGCTTCATCTTTGATCCCGTATAGATAGCATTCTCTAGGCCAAGGGGCTAGAAGCCAGCCCTACAAAGCCAAGAAACTTGACTCCTTGAGACGAAAACTGACCCTGGATACGAAGCAGAACTTAAGATAATAAGTAGCCCATGAATCGAAATGAAATTTGGAATAAATATATCGATCTTATTCTTAAAACTGGAATTGATTTACAAAAAGGGCAAAATATTTATCTTCAATTTGAACCCTATCACTGGGAATTTGCAACTCGCTTGGCCACTCAAGCCTATAAACTTGGCGCCAACTTTGTTGATACTGATTGTGTGCATCAAAGCTTTGTAAAAGCTCGAATCGAAAATGCATCCGACGATAGCCTTGAGTATCTTCCTGAATATTATTCTCAAAGATTCATAGAAAATTCTAAAGCACCCTGGTCTCGAATTGCTATCAAAGCCCCCGAAGATCCAGACGCTCTCGCAGGTCTCAATCAAAGTCGAAATGCTAAAGTTCAAAAAGCTTTGAGAAAAGCCTCAGAGCCCATGATGAAAGCTCTCGGCGCTGGAAAATTACCATGGCTGGTTTGCGCTTTACCCACTCAAAAATGGGCTGCTAAGATTTTGGGCTGTGAGCCAAGCCCCCAAGCCGAAGAAAAACTCTGGGATATTTTAATACCCATCTTAAGACTCGACTCTAAAGACCCTATAGCCACCTGGAAAGACTTAGCTCTATCGCTCAAAAAAAGAGCCCATAAGCTCAACGATCATAAATTTGAAAAGCTCCATTTCGAAGCTCCAGGAACAGATCTTTGGGTTTATTTAATTGCTCAATCTCACTGGGCTGGGGGAGCCATTGGCCGAGGCAATAGAGAATTCATTCCCAATCTTCCAACTGAAGAAGTTTTCACCTCACCCGATTGGACCAAAACCCACGGAAAAGCCAAAGTGACTCGTCCTGTTGAAGTTTTTGGTTCGCAAGTTGAGGGAGCTTATTTTGAATTTCAAAACGGAAAAGTTGTAAATTGCGGAGCACAAGTAGGAGAGGAACAACTCAAAGCCTTTGTGGCTGCCGACGCTCAAGCCTCTTTCCTAGGAGAAGTAGCCTTAGTCGACGGACATTCTCCAATTTTTAAATCCGGGAAAATATTTCACTCAATTCTTTATGATGAAAACGCAGCCTGCCACGTAGCTCTTGGAGCTGCTTATCCCATCGGAGTTGAAGATAAAAATCTCAGCAAAGATGAGCTCCTAAAACTAGGCTATAACCAATCCCTAGTGCACACCGATTTTATGATTGGTTGCCCCGAAATGAATGTGATCGGCTATACAAGTTCTGGAAAAGCTGTACCCATCATAAATAAAGGTAGTTTTAGCGCTGATTTTGCATAACTTTTTTACAGCGACGACAATTTTTATTCCCGAGTCCCCATAAACGCTGCTCAAAAGGGCTTATTTTCACTCCGGGGGCTGGCATGCCCGATGCATAAGTAAACTCGCTATGAAAAAACTTTTCTTATCTTCACTCATGATCCTAGGATTAATCGGAATACAAAACTGTGGAAAAAAAATTGATTCCAAAGCCAATCAAACAGTGACTGGCATTTCCCCAAACTCACCCAAAGTGAGCAACGAATGGGTGGCCATGGATATCAATTCCACTTCAGTTTTAAACACTATGAGTGGAGTCTTTAGAGTGGAAAGTAGCCAAGGTGATTATAACGTTGGCGATCAATTTAACTTCAATAGCACTGAACTCACTATCGAAGATGTGGGTGGTGAATGGAGTTATTACGGCCGAATTATGAAAGGTACTGATGGTAGCTTTCATATGTACGACATGCCTAGCGCTGGCCGTACTTTCTACCTCAGAAATGCCTATAAAAAGGGCAACCAAGTAGCCTTTTATTATGAATATTATGATAGCAGCTCTGATAGCGACAGCGAGTACTACGACGGCTACATCATCATCGTAAAATAATATAAATTCACGAGCCTAGCTCAAAACCCCCAAAGTCAGGCCTTAGAAGCAAAAATGAGCTTCTAAGGCCCTTTTCATTTCCAAAGTTTCCTTGCCAAAATATGCCTAAACGACGTAAAAGCTTAGGCCTATGATCAATCTAAAAATTGGACTCGCAGAAATGCTCAAAGGCGGCGTTATTATGGACGTCGTGAATGCTGAACAAGCTAAAATCGCTGAAGATGCTGGTGCCGTAGCCGTTATGGCGCTTGAACGTGTGCCTTCAGACATTCGCGCTCAAGGCGGCGTAGCCCGCATGTCTCGATTAGATTTGATCGAAGAAATTATGAAAACCGTGCAAATTCCCGTAATGGCTAAATGCCGCATCGGACATTTTGCAGAAGCTCAAATCCTTGAAAGCCTCGGCGTTGATTATATCGACGAAAGCGAAGTTCTCACTCCGGCCGATGAAGAATTTCATATCGACAAACAACTTTTTAAAGTTCCTTTTGTTTGTGGTGCTCGCAATCTTGGAGAAGCTCTTCGACGTATTGGCGAAGGCGCGGCTCTTATGCGCACCAAGGGTGAAGCTGGAACTGGAAACATCGTTGAAGCTGTTCGTCACTTACGCAGTATCAATCAAGGCATCAAACGAATCACTATGCTTGATTCTGCTGAACTCATGACCGAAGCCAAAAATCTTGGAGCTCCTTTTGAACTCCTCACTTATATTCGCGAACACAAAAAACTTCCTGTCCCTAATTTTGCTGCGGGTGGAGTGGCCACTCCTGCAGATGCCGCACTCGTTATGCAATTAGGTGCAGAAACTGTCTTTGTAGGTTCTGGAATTTTCAAATCTGACTCTCCTCCAAAATTTGCAAGAGCTATTGTTAAAGCCGTTGCTAATTTTGAAGATCCCAAAATTGTGGCTGATGCTTGCCGCAGCCTAGAAGGCGGCAGTGCCATGAAGGGTATCGATATTAATACTCTCGCAGCTGGCGATAGATTAGCTGAACGCGGAGTTTAATTCATTCATGAAAAAGCGCATTGGTGTTCTCGCACTTCAAGGTTGCGTTGAACCCCATAAAGCGCACATTGAAGCGCTTGGTTGTGAATTTGTAGCCGTTCGCAAAAGTCGCGATTTCGAAAATCTCAGTGGCCTTATACTTCCCGGTGGCGAAAGTTCTACCATGTTAAAACTTCTAAAAGTTCTTGAAATGGAAAATGCATTAGAAAATGCTCTTAAACAAATTCCAAGCTGGGGAATTTGCGCTGGAGCTATTCTTATGGCTCAAAAAGTTATTGGCTTTGAGCAAAAAAGTTTTGGCGCGCTTCCTATAGGCGTGCGACGAAATGCCTATGGCCGACAACTCGATAGTTTCAATACTGAAATCGCTGGATACGAAGTGTCCTTTATCCGCGCACCCATTATTGAAGAATTCATAGAGGGCGCACAAACAAAAGTTTTGGCCAAAGAAAACGAAAAGGCAACATGGATTGTGAGCGGAAAAAACATGGCCACCACATTTCATCCAGAACTAAATTTAAAAGCTCCATCGCCTATGCATAAATATTTTCTTGAACA
>CAZSSP010000040.1:6011-14255 GCA_964609695.1 uncultured Bacteriovoracaceae bacterium | reverse complement strand
TTTAAGTTGAATTAGGCGATCCTTAAGAGACTCTATAATGTCTGAATTAATTCCGCGCTGGGCTTCCTCTAAATCGGCGCTCATTCTTAATGATGCAAATTGGGCTTGTCTTCTTTGATGATAAGGAGAAATTCTTTGAAGGTCTTGGTAACTTTGAATTTGGCGCTCAAGCGTGTCTCTTCTGAGGCTTAATTGATGGTTTCTATTGTTATTCCTTTGAACTTCAGCCAGAATTTTAAGGCAATTCAGGGGTGCGCTAAAAATTCCGTTACTAAAAAAAGACGCATTTAAATGTCTATTCGCTAATATTAAAAGAAAAAATAAGAAGCTTTTTAGACGTGCGTTCACCCTTCATTTTCGGCATTTTAGGAATCTATATTAAGGCATTCCATGAGAGTTTTTTGACTACTAAATTTATTAGGAATTTCGAGTTGATGACAAATGAATTCCTCGGAAATCTCTAAGCTATAGGCTTGAAGCGCTATGCGGTGAGTTTCTAAACTCAATTTCGAGCCATAGAGAGCATCACCTAAAATTGGAAAGCAATGTTTGCTCATCTCATATCTAAGTTGATGCGATCGTCCTGTGAGAGGTTTCAGTTCCCAAAGGCTCATCTTTGAGTTCATATAATTTATATTTTTAAGACATAGAGCCATTGTTTCGGCTTTTTTTCCGTAAGGGGCTTCAAAACTGCGTTTTTTGCCGCGAACAATCACAGATTCCCAAAACTGCTTTTTTGAAATGATATCGTCTGGAGCTTCTTTCTCAGAAAGAGCAAAATAAGTTTTTGTTATAGTTTTGGCTTCAAAAGCTTTTGATAAGAGTGAATGAGATTTTGGATTTTTTGCATATAAAATGATTCCTTCAACCTCAAAGTCGAGTCGATGAACAGGGTAGAGGCGCACTTTTAAATAGTCTTCGAGCTTTCGAGCTAGCACAATTCGAGGCTCTGATTTTCCCAGTCTTGAATCGACGCTCAAAACGCCAGCGGCTTTATAAGCCACTACCAATTGTGAATTTTCAAAAATTATGGATTCTTTCAAGAATTGTGCTCCTTTTAGGACTTAAAACAAGAATAGGACTTTACTAAAGGCTTTAAGAAAAATATACACTTTAGCAATGTCATACTTGGCGCTGAGGGGACTCACGAAACTCTATGTTTCTGGGACTAAGAAGTCTGGGGTTGAAAAAATCGATCTAGATATTCGCGAAGGCGAGTTCTTTTCGTTGTTGGGGCCCTCTGGTTCTGGCAAAACCACACTTTTAAGATTGTTAGGTGGCTTTGAAAATCCCGATTCTGGTCAAATACTGCATCGGGGAGAAGACATCACTCCTAAAGCCCCATTTCAGCGTAGCGTTCGAACCGTTTTTCAAAAGTATGCACTTTTCCCGCATCTAGATGTTTTTGAAAACGTAGCTTTTAGTTTGAGATTACAACGTAAAGCTTTGTCTGAGATTAACTCTCGCGTGAATGAATTGTTGGACTTGCTGGAAATCACACATATTCGAAATCGAAGTGTTGATAAACTTTCCGGAGGAGAGCAACAGCGTGTGGCTTTGGCTCGAGCTTTAGCCTCTCGCCCAGAAATATTGCTCTTAGATGAGCCTTTTTCGGCTTTAGATCTCAAACTTCGAGAAAAAATGCAGTTAGAGCTGCTTTCATTAAAGAAAAAACTCAACGTCACCATGATTTTTGTAACGCACGATCAAGGTGAAGCTATGTTTTTGTCTGATCGTATAGCTATTTTAAATGGTGGACTTTTAGAGCAAGTAGCTTCTCCACAAGAACTTTATCAAAGTCCTAAAACTCGCTTTGTGGCCTCTTTTGTAGGACAGGCCAATTTTTTAAATGGTCGCCATGAAAGTTCCTTGATTGCTTCCGATGAAATGAAAAATTTTTGGACTCAATCTTCAGTTTGGATGTTGAGGCCAGAGTTTATTAGATTGGTGTGGCAAAAGCCTGATGTGCTCGCTGAGCAAACTTATTATATTCCGGCCACGGTTGAAGAAAAAGCTTATCTGGGTGATTCATGGCTTCTCAAATGTTTAGTCCCAGATAATAAAGACAGAATATTTTTAAAAGTTCCAACAGGCTCAAAAATTCCTGAACTAGACACCACCTTATTTTTATCTTGGGATCGTGCGCAATTATGCCCCGTAGAATAACAAAAAATTTTCTTCGTATTCCCACATATCTTTGGTTTTTCTTATTGTTCTTGGGGCCCCTGCTTATTGTTGTTCAAATTAGTTTTGCTAAAAGAGATGTTTATGGATTCATTCAAGGTGGTTTTCAGCTGCAAAGTTATATGGAGGCCTTTCAGCCTCTTTATTTAAAAATTCTTGGCAAAACCTTGGTTTTTGCTCTGGGCACAAGTCTGCTCACAATTTTGTTTTCTTATCCTGTGGCCGCTTTTCTTTGGAAAGTCAGTCCAAAATATCAAACGACTTTGTTGACCTTGTTTTTGTTTCCTATGTGGATCAATTATCTGTTGAGATTGTTGGCCATCATGGATTTGTTTCGAGCTATGCCAGAATCTTTGAATTGGCTTTACACTCAAAAAGGAATTTTTTTCACACTCATCTACGTCAATTGGTCTTGTGCGTTTTTACCTTTATTTTCTGCGTTTTCGAAACTTCCCGTAACTTTTCGCGAAGTGGCTCAAGATTTAGGTGCCAATAAATGGCAAACTTTTACAAAGGTGATTTTTCCGCTCACAAAAAAAGGTGTGGTCCAAGCCTTTGTTTTTGTCTTTATTCCTTGTTTTGGAGAATATCTTATTCCTGAGCTCATAGGCGGCGGGCGGCATTTCTTTATGGGAAATTTTTTACAATCTCAGTTTTTAACGGCACGTAATTGGCCCCTAGGTTCGGCTTTCATTGTGGGCTTGCTGGGAATGATCTTGATTACAACGTTTTACTTTATGCAAATCCAATCACAAAAAGAGAAAAAAGATGCCCTTGCTTTTGTTTAGTGTTTTTGTATTGATAGTTCTTTGGGCGCCTTTGCTTAGAATTTTTCTCAAGGGTTTGAATCCCGCAGATTATATAGCGCTCTTTAAAGATCAAGAACTCATTAGCGCTTTTATGCAATCTATTATTTTAGGTCTCTCTACAGCTCTGGCATCAGCTTTGGTGGGGCTCTGTATAGCCTTTTTACTTCCACGTTCTAAATCTTTAGAAAAATGGCTCCTTCAAACAGGAGTTTTTATGCCCATGATCCTCCCTGAATTGATTTTAGGTATTTCAATGATGATGTGGTTTATAAAATTATCTATTCCATTTGGTTGGATGACATTGTTTGTGGGGCACATTGCGCTTGGCATTCCTTACGCCATACTTTTTTTTAAAGCTCATGTAGAAGTTATGGATTGGAAACTCGTCGAAGCTTGCCAAGATTTAGGAGGTAAAGGCTGGGTGGTGTTTCGCCACGCAATTTGGTCGCAGATGTCGCTTCCTTTCGTGTCTTGTTATCTTATGTGTTTTAGTCTCTCTATGGATGATTTCCTAATTAGCTTTTTTGTTAAAGGAACAGATGAAGTTACATTGCCATTGTATCTATTCAGTATGATGCGCCTGCACATTCATCCTAAGATCTATGCTCTTTCTAATATTTTATTTTGCGTTTCCTTAGCTTTTGTTTTAGTCAACCAGATATGGCTAGGACGAAAATTAAAAACACGCTCACCAGTATCTTCTGTTTAGTAGTTGCATTTGCAGCTTGCACAAAAAAAGACGCGGCCACTTCTGCTCAACAAAGTCGTGAACTTCGTGTGCTCACTTGGAGTGAGTACTTTGATGACGAAGTCATTAAGAGTTTCGAAGAAAAAAACCAAGTCAAAGTCATTAGAGATTATTTCGCAAGTAACGAAGAGTTGCTGGCCAAGTTAAAAACAAATATTGAATCCTCATCAAAGGGTTACGATTTAATTCTTCCTAGCGACTATATGGTATCTACTATGATTAGTTTGGGACTTTTAAAGAAGTTAGATAAAGATCAATTACTAGTTCTTCAAAATCTCGATCCTAAATTTCAAAAACCCACTTATGATCCAAGTTTAGAATATTGCGTTCCTTTTGCTTGGGGAACTACTGGAATTGCAGTGAACTACGGATTGGCTCCAGAATTAAAAGGCAAGGAAGGACTTTCTTGGAAGGATCTTTTAGAAAATCCAAAATATAAAGGTAAAGTCACTATGTTGAGTGACGTTAAAGAAAATTTCCAAGTGGCTCTATTGATGATTGGAAAAGATTGGGACAATGCTACAGAGGCTGATATTAAAGCAGCTTTTGAATATCTTAAAAAAACTAAGAAGAATTTAAAGGTCTATACAGAAGACACTCGTCAGGCTTTGGAATCTAACGAATGTGCCCTTTGCCAAGCCTATTCTGGAGATGTTCTAAAGGTGAATAATGAAAAGGGAGCTAAAGGAAATGTGGGTTATATTTACCCCAAAGAAGGCGGCACACTTTGGACGGATAATTTTGCCCTTCCTAAAAATGCAGTTAATGTTGAGTTGGCTTATAAATTTATCAACCACATGCTGAATGTTGAAGGTGCTAAGAAATTCACTTCAACTAATTTCTATCCCACTACAAATATAGCAGTGCGTGAGTTGCTCGATCCTTCTCTTAAAGATAATCCTTCGGTCTTTCCTGCCGATAGTGAGTTTAGTCGCTTGAAGTATATCAAAGATCGCCCAGACCTCATGGGCGTTATTGATAAGCTTTGGACTGAATTACGAGCCATGTAGTTCTAAGATCTTTTGCAATCAAAAGAGTGCCTTAAAAGCGAAAACTAATCTTGCTAGCTAAATATGACCATGCTCATGATTTAGCTAAATATATTCCGCATTTCCTACCTTGAATTTAATAAAGGCCTCTCCTATTCTAATAACAATGAAAAAATTTAAACAGCTTGCATCCGTTCTTTTAGCTCTACTTGTTCTAAATTCTGCCTATTCAGCTACAAAGAAGACCAAGGACGCCGAACCTGTCACTTGGACAGAAAATATGAAACAACTTTCTTCTACTTTGAGCACATTGATGCCAGCACTTTACAGCGATGAAGAATTTAATAAGCTCAAAGACAAACCTGAGTTTGGAAAAGCTGTTCATCGACTTTCTGAGCTGTCTCATTCAGTGAATAAAAAAGCCATGGGCGATGCTTCTCGTCTTCCTCATGACGACCCCAGTTTAAAATTAATTTCTGATTTATTAAAAGATATTACTAAACAAGCAGCCACCTCTTTTGATGAAGGTCAGAAGGAATACGCCCAAGCTATGCTTAAGCAAGCAACCTCGCTTTGCTTTAGTTGTCACACTTCAAATCGCTTAGGGCCAGAATTTCACGCCGACAAAGACCCGGAATTTTTTGCTAAACTTAATTCTCAAGAAAAGGCTGATTATTTAGTCGCTACCAGAAATTTTGATAAAGCTTCAAATCTTTATAGCACTGCTGCTCATGATGTTGCTTTGGCCAAAGCTCAGAATACTGAGTGGAGAAGGGCTGTGAGAAATGCAATCGCGCTGGCCGTTAGGGTTCAAAGAAGTCCAGACAAAGCCCTTGAATTGGTTCGTGAAGTTAAAAAATCCAAATATCATGTTTCTCCTTCCTATTTAGAAGATTTGAAAACTTGGGAAGCTTCTTTAAAAGATTGGAAATCTGAGGGAACTCGATATGCGAGTTTTGAAAATGAAGCCAAAAATTGGGAATATTTAGATTGGTTGGCTCAAAAAGCACAAACTTTACAAAAATTTCCTGCGGATCGATCGGCAGAGATTTACTTCTTAAGATTATCAGCCGCCACTCATGAGTTTCTTGCGACTTATCCAGAGTCTAAGAAAACGGCAGATGCTTTGTATTATTTAGGTTTAAGTTATGATGCCATGAGGGGTTTTGCAGGCCAATGGTTATTGCAAGACATCTATTACGAAAGTTGCATTCGTCAGAGCCCAAACACACCCACTTCAAAAAAATGTTTCGAAAAGTATAGAGATTCTATGTATCTCGGCTACACGGGCAGTCGTGGCACGGACCTTCCTCTTTTCATATTGTTTCGATTACAAGAATTGGGCCGCTTAGCGCAGTAATTTGAAAGTGCTTTTGTGCTCTAGGCTTCGCCAATGAGCTCGTGTTATATTGCATTTTCATATGAGCCAAACAGCACAAGCATCGAAAAAAATCTGCATCGAAAAAGCCGGTGCCTATGACGTTTTGAAATGGAAAGAATTTGTTCTCGAAGCTCCCAAAGATAATGAAATACAAATTGAAATTGTAGCCTTTGGAGTGAACTATGCCGATTGCTTGGTTCGTTGGGGCGTCTATGAGTCTGCAAAAAAATTCGTAGGTTGGCCCATCACACCAGGATTTGAGTTTTCTGGTCATATAAAAGCCTTGGGTAAAAACGTTAAAAATTTTAGTGTGTGTGATAAAGTTTTTGGAATCACTCGATTTGGTGCTTATGCTAGCTCCATTAATGTGGTGGAGTCACAGGTTTGGAAAATACCTCCTCAACTCAATATGGAAACGGCAGCGGCTTTTCCCGCTGTTCTTTTAACGGCTTACCATGCGTTATTTCAATTGTGCCGCCTTTATCCAAAATCTAAAATTCTTGTTCATTCGGCAGCGGGTGGGGTGGGAACTGCGCTATGTCAGTTGAGTCGTCGCGCAGGCTTTCACACAGTGGGAATTGTAGGTTCAGCCAGTAAAATTCAAGTTGCAAAAGATCATGGTGCCGATGAGGTATTTGTGCGAGATGCTCGGGGTGAATATTGGAAGGAATTAGCTCGAAAATACTCAGAGGGTTTTGATGCTATTTATGATGCTTTTGGATCGGAATCCTATTCAAAAAGTTATGAACTCTTGGCTTCGTCTGGAAAGCTATTTGTTTATGGATCCCACGGCATGCTTCCCCAGAGTGGTGGACGACTTAATTTGATTAAAATCCTATTTAATTTGTTGAAAACTCCTAAATTCAAACCCTTCGATATGATTACAAGAAATCGGTCGGTCATTGGTTTTAACGTTTCATTTTTATTTGACCGCGCTGATATTATTCAAGAAGGCATGACGGAGCTTTTAAAAGCCTTAGCAACAGGTGAACTGCGTGCTCCCCTTGTCGAAAGCTTCCCTGCTAGTCAAGTCGTAGAGGCCCATAAGAGAATCGAATCGGGTCAAAGTGTTGGTAAACTCGCTTTAGTATTTTAATTTTTCAGGCGATTTAAGTTTGTTAATTAACTAATAATAACAAAGATTTCTGCGAGAATTCGCTTTCAAAAAAGCAGAATCCTCTGAAGTCTTTCAATATCTTGTTGCCCATAGCGTTGGTCTGTGTGATTTTTCAGCGGGATTTATTTTATGAAAAAGTCTAATTTTATTTTTCATTATTTTCTCTGCTTGGTCTTAGCTTTCTCTTTCACTCAAAATTTACACGCCAAAGATAAAAAATGTGAAAACATTTTAGCAGCTGATCGTGAGACAAATGCCTCTGATACAGTGACAAGTTTTTTTGAAAACTACGATCGATGGATTGATCAGCTGGATTTGTCATCGAGCATCAAAAAAGCCCTAAAAACTAATCCATTATTTTTACCAGTTTTGATGGGTTCTATAAATTCTAAACTTTACAATGCATCCGATCTCTCAACAGCAAAAGAAAAACTGATTTCTCAAGCCTTTCCTAAGATTGAAAATGCTCCCTCAAAAGAAGAAATTGAATTTAGGAAATTTTTAGATAAAGTATCACAAAATCCTAAAATACTATCAGCCAATATCGCTTTAAAAAAATTACTTTCTCTTGATGCCGATCTCAAAGTTGAAGGCTATTCTCTTAAGAATTCTTCTGGTGTATTTAAAAAGTACAGTTCTCGTTGGCGTCATTGGTTAAATGTGCCGCGCGCAATTTCAGAAGCGAGTAAAATTTTAGATTTTATTTTTAAACCCTCAGACCTCGACGATAATATGGCCTCTTTTTATGCCTTTCACCAAATGCGACCTGATGCTAGCGGCACTCCAGATAGATACAATCGACAGCGACCATGGCCTAAGGTTAATTTGAAATCGATAGATGCTAGTCAAATTGTGGGCATGCCTCCCGAATTGTTTATTGCCATTGTTAAATACGCCATGGAAATTGAAGATCCCATTCAAGGTTATTCTTGGGCAAGTGGAGATGCTCTACGCTTTCTTTCTCCTGAAATTGCTCGTTTTATGGGTAAGAATTTAGAGCAAGCTGAGCTTGTCAG
>CAZSSP010000040.1:0-5911 GCA_964609695.1 uncultured Bacteriovoracaceae bacterium | reverse complement strand
ATTCTCAATATCGCTCAAGATGAAGTGAAGCATCTTAGTATTATTACAGGAGCTCATGCTCATTTATTGGGTAAAGATCCGCAAAAGCGATTTATCAATATGGTCACCAAAACACTGGCTGATTTTTCTGAACATGGATCCACTCGAAGTGGTGGAAATGAAGTCAATGATAATAAGCCAAATAAGGTGGTTATTGTTTCGATTCTCTATGGAATCGAAAAGAGAATGAGAGCTTGGATGAAATCTCTTCCTCCAGAAGCTCTTGAAACTATTTATATGACGCCTTCTAAATTGCCCCCATTAATGTCGGCTGAAATTCCACCTGAAAAAGTTGAAGAAATTATAGAGGCCGAAAAAACAAGTCGAATGATTGCGGAAAGTCGTGTGAGACTCACAGCTGAACAAAGAGACCAGGTCGTTCGCGAGCTTGTCTTTGGACGAATTAATAAAGAATTATTAGATAGAATTATAAAAGAAGAATTTAATAATTTCGAAGGTGCAGAATTAGCGGAATCTCAAAAGAGTCAGGAAATCGCTGAGCGAATTAATACCATGGAACTTTTAGATTTTGGAAATATTAAGGGGTGGATTGCCAATAGCTTACTCATTGGAAACGCACACTTTAGCTGGAGAAATCCTTCTACAAAAGACTTAAGAAAAGCTTTATACAACAGGCTTCGCGAATATCAAATTTTCCAATACTTAAAGCCGCATCAAAAAGTTAAAGATGCCGCCGCTGCGGGCTAAATTAAATTATGCGGCGGAATCGAAGGTGACTAATGTCCTGCACGCCCCATGCGCTGAGCTTGTTCGCGGGCTCTTTGTTCGGCTAGAGCAATACGGCGCTGTTCTTTTTTCACATAGTCCTCAAATCTTTTAGCGTAATGACTCTGCCATTCAGAATACCACCAGCTAGATTTCCAGCTATTTTCTGAAATAAGATTTTGTCCATTAGGATTAGGGTGAAAGCAATCTAGGCTTAAATCATTCGGAGTGAATTGTACGTCGTAGACCTTCTTCCCAAATTTAACGTTGGGATTAGACCGAATATTATTGTCTGAGTTTTGGATTGAAATTTCTTCACCAGCTCCAGCCAAATTTTCAAGAATATGATTGTATTCTTTGACTCTTAAACTCACTTTTGAACGTTCATAGGGGTCGTCTAAAAGTGTAAGAGTTCCACAGGCACTGGCTCTCTTCCAAAAATCTTGGCAACGACTAAAAGGACCTCGGCCCATAAGCGGAGAATCCTTTGCCACATTTCTTAAACTTTCGATGTTAGGAAGTGACGAAATGAGAACTTTGGTGTTTGGATTTTCTTCGTGTATTTCTTTAATAATTGTATCGACATTATTTTCAAAGACTCCTGGGTTAATCATTTGATCTGTAGAGTCCGCACAAATGTCATTAGCTCCAATTAAGATAGTGACATAATCTGGAAATTTTCCATTATTGTTTTTGTAACTCCATTTTAGCAAGCGATCGAATTGGGCTTGAAGGTCGGCCGATTCATCGCCTGATACGGCAGCATTATAAGTGTTGATTTTGTGGCCTTGCATAAAACTTAAGCGGCGAGCATGACTAATCATCCTTAGCTTTGAGTCCATGCCTAAGGTCCACGTAAAATTTCGATCTTCTATAAAGCGAACATTTTTGGTCATGAAAACGCTAGCTAATTTAAAAAGTATAGCCAAATCGATGAGGGGGTTTTTCGCGTCCGTACGGCTATAGCGAGCCAGAGCTCCAGCGCTGATGCTATCGCCTAATGCTGCCATAGATTCAGGGAATGAATCATCTGCGTAATTTGTAAAAGTCATTGTTAGAGCCTGTGCCAACAGACCCATGTATACCCATTTTTTCATAGGACTCTCCTTCAGTTTTGAAGAGCCACTTACATGCAACCTGCCAGTCTCTATAGGATCGGCGACTATCTAAATTAATCAAATTAAGATTCTGTTAAACTATGAAGATAGTGTTTAGAGAATTTCCAATTTCTCAACTATAATGAGGCGGGAACTTTGATAATGAAGCTAAAATTTTCTTACGTAATCTTTTTCGTTTTAATAGGATGCACTTCAATGAAATATAACAAAACTGTGGAGCATGTGGATGTCGAAAAGTTTATGGGACGTTGGTATGTTCAAGCAGGGCGCTTCACCTTTTTAGAAAAGGGTGCTCATAATGCCGTTGAAACTTATTCTTATAATAAAGCAGATGAAAAAATATTAATTGATTTTACATTCAATAAAGATTCCTTCGACGGTAAAAAGAAGTCTATTCCTCAAAAGGGAAAAATTTATAACAAAACTACGGGAGCACATTGGAAGGTTTCTCCCTTTTGGCCCTTGGAATTTGATTATTTAATTATTGATTTGGCCGACGATTATAGTTGGACGGCCATAGGTGTGCCCAATCAAAAGTATCTTTGGATTATGTCACGGGATTGGAACTTTAGTGATCAAAAAGTTCAGGAAGTTTTGAGTAGACTTAAAGCCAAGGGCTATGATTCCGAAAATACAGTTCGTGTTCTTCATCGTTGGTAATTCATTAAATTAGGTCAAATTGCGCAGTTTTACTTAGTTTAAGAAATTTTGCAGCTTTAGAATCTGGCTATCCTTAAAAGTTTTTTATGATTTCTTGACATAATATGAACTAAAGATTTTTCTTGAAAGTGACGAAACCTTGACGAGCAACTAATGAGGAATAAATTATGTCATCTTTGAAAAAAATAGCTCCGGTTAAAATCGAAATCGAAAATAAAAGCATTGAAGTTCCTGCCTTTGAGGGAAGCGAAGGCGAAAAAGCCCTCGATATCGGAAAATTAAGAGATCAAACTGGCTACATCACTTATGACAATGGTTACGCCAACACATCTCCCTCAAATAGTGCCATCACTTTTTTAGATGGTGAAAAAGGCATCCTTCGATACAGAGGTTATTCCATCGAAGAACTTTCCGAAAAATCCTCATTTTTAGAAGTGGCCTTTTTGTTGATATACGGTGAACTTCCTACCGAAAAAGAATTGAATACTTTTACTAACAACATCACTAAGCACACTCTTCTCAGGGAAGATTTAGTGAAGCTTTACGATGGTTTCCCTCGAGATGCTCATCCAATGGCTATCCTAAGCAGTTTGGTGTGTGCCATGTCGACTTTTTACCAAGACTCATTAGATCCTAAAGACCCTAAACAGGTTGAAGAAAGTATTATTCGATTGATGGCTAAGCTTCCTACAATAGCAGCCTTTGCTTATAAGACTTCTATTGGTCAACCGCGAATGTATCCTCGTAATGATTTAGATTATTGTTCAAACTTCTTTAATATGATGTTTGCTATGCCAGTAGAAAATCTTGAGATTCCAAAAGAGATTTCAGAAGCCTTAAACCTTCTACTAATACTTCATGCCGATCATGAGCAAAATTGCAGCACTTCAACTGTGCGAATGATTGGAAGCAGTAACGCTAATATCTTTGCTTCAATTTCAGGTGGAATATGTGCTCTTTGGGGTCCTCTCCATGGAGGTGCCAATCAAGCCGTTATGGAAATGCTTGAAACCATCCATAAAGACGGTGGAAACGTTGATAAATTTGTAGCTATGGCAAAGGACAAAAACTCTAGTTTCAGACTTATGGGTTTTGGTCACCGCGTTTATAAAAATTTCGACCCCAGAGCCTCTATTATTAAAAAGGCTTGCGATAAAGTTCTCGATAAATTGGGAATCCACAATCCCTTGCTCAATATTGCCAAACAATTAGAAGCCGTAGCTCTAAAAGATCCTTACTTTATCGAGAAGAAACTCTATCCAAACGTCGATTTCTACAGCGGAATTATATACAGCGCTCTCAATATACCTGTGAATATGTTTACGGTGATGTTTGCGCTCGGTCGACTTCCTGGTTGGATTGCTCACTGGAAAGAAATGAATGAGAGCGGAACCACAAAAATTGGTCGCCCACGACAAGTTTATACCGGCCCAACTCAAAGAAAATACGTAGCTCTTAAAGAGAGAACTAATAAGAAAGTAGCTTAATGCTCGATTCCAAGTCCTCGAGAGTTGTAGGGATTTTGGGAGATGGTCAGTTGGCTCGAATGCTTTGCGAAGCCGCTCGTGAATTGAAACTGGAATCTTGGGTTTTGGGCTCATCTTTGAAATCGCCAGCTGCTAGCAAAGCCTCAAAGTTTTTTACTTCTGAGAACAGATCTGAGTTTTTTGAAGGTATTGATTATCTCACTTTTGAGAATGAATTCTTTGATCCCAAACTTTTAGAAAGATCTCTTAATCCTAAGACTACGGTATTTCCGGATTGGAAAATCATTTTAGCCCTGCGAGATAAGTGGGAGCAAAAACAGCTATTAATAAAACTAGGACTTCCTACAGCTCCTGCTCAATTGATCCACTCTGAAATAGAGTTGAAGGCCCTAGGGTTTCCATATGTTTTGAAGTGGAGTGTGGGCGGATACGATGGCAAGGGCACATTAGTTGTTAAAGATAATGGAGCTTTAAACAAAGCCGTTAAATTTTTAGAAGAGGGTTTTAAAAAGGGAGCGAAAGTTTATAGAGAAGACTTTATTCCTTTCGACTTGGAATTGGCTATCCTTAGTGGACAAAACTTGAAATTAGAGACATTTCATTTTCCTCTGGTTCATAGCCAACAAGAAAACAATGTTTGTAAATGGACAAAAAGTTTCCCAATTACGGATGAAAAAAGGAAAGAACTCTTCAATAAGGCGACGCAAATTTCCACAGCGCTTCTTAATCATTTTTCTTATGTTGGTTTATTAGCCGTCGAAATGTTTTTAAGTCCTGATGGTCACTTATTGGTCAATGAACTAGCTCCGCGAGTTCACAATAGTGGTCATTATACTCTTTCGGCATCAAGACCTTCTCAATTTGTAGCTCATTTGATGTGCGGAACATCTTCTTTAAAATTGAAACCTATGACGGCTCCCCATTTTGTTATGTGGAATTTATTGGGACCCGCCGGATACTCACCGCAAAGTCTTGAGCATCCCCATTTTCCCAGCGCGAATTTTGATGTCTATTGGTATGATAAAACAGAAGTTAAAGAAGGCCGTAAAATGGGGCATTTAAGCAAAATGCTTAAGAGTGCAGATGAAGAATTAAAAACTCTAGAAGAAATGAAAAATTGGGAGATTGAATTATGGCAAAAAAATCTCAAGTAGAAGTCGCCATTCTTATGGGCTCACGCTCTGACTATAGTGTCATGAAAGAAGCCGAAGACATCCTTTCAGAATTTAAAGTCTCTTTTGTTACAAAAATATTATCTGCTCATCGCACTCCAGAAGACATGCTTCAATTCGCTAAAGAGGCGCGCATTGAGGGTTTTAAAGTTCTCATCGCTGGAGCGGGTGGGGCTGCTCACTTGCCAGGAATGATAGCTGCTTGCACCTCTCTCCCTGTCATTGGAGTGCCTGTTCCCGTGGGACATCTACAAGGAATGGATAGCCTACTTTCCATCGTGCAAATGCCTAAAGGCGTTCCTGTTGCTACTGTAGCCATTGGACAAGCCGCAAATGCTGGATTGCTCGCGCTCCAAATATTAAGTGTAGAAAATTCAAGTCTAGCTAAAAAACTGGATGCCTATAAAAAGGCAATGGCCGATAAAGTTCGCAAGAGTTAAATTCCTATTCTAGATATGGCTATGAATCTTAAAAAAAGCGCGCACTGTTTTAAGCTGCTTCCACGTTTTTCTCGTTCGGTATTTATAGTTAATCCAATTTTCTTACTCAAATCTATCAGCCAATTGCGATGCTCATCGCCTAAGTCTTTATTGTAAATTAAAGCTCTTAGCCGCTGATAAAGTGAATTCTCATAAGTATAAGGATCCCAGCTTTTATACAAGCTATGCGAATGACTGGTGTCTAACAAAATCCATTCTTTGCTTTTTTT
>CAZSSP010000039.1:11882-14526 GCA_964609695.1 uncultured Bacteriovoracaceae bacterium | reverse complement strand
ACGAGATAAAATGCTAGAACTCAAGTTTCTATGAAAATTCTGTTTATTGGCGATATTGTTGGTGAAGCCGGACGTCGAGTCGTTAAAAAATACGTTCCGAATTTACGAAAAAAACACCAAATCGACATCGTCATTGCCAACGGTGAAAATATGGCCGGTGGTTTTGGCGTTACTCCTCAAACTTATCTGGAAGTTATTCAATCCGGCGTTGATATTGTTACTGGTGGAAACCACAGTTTTGATAAAAAAGAAGCTATGGATCTTCACCAAAGAGAAGAGCTTCTGCTTCGACCCGCCAACTATCCTAGTGAGCTTCCCGGACAAGGCTTTTGCCGATACACCTCTACTCAGGCCCACAAATTATTAGTCATTAACCTAATGGGTCGAGTATTCATGGATCCTTTAGATTGTCCTTTTAGAGCTTTCGATAAAATCTATGAGGCCAATAAAGATTTTAGTCCCTGTATTTTTGTAGATTTTCACGCTGAAACAACCTCAGAAAAAATGGCTTTCGGTTGGCATATTGAAGGTAGAGCTTCGGCCATAGTAGGAACCCACACACACATTCAAACGGCCGATGAAAGAATACTCCCCAAAGGAACCGCTTATTTAACAGACGCCGGCATGACGGGCCCCTACGACTCCGTTATTGGCGTCGTAAAAGAGTCTGTCGTTGAAAGATATGTGCTTAAACGAGGCAAAAAATTCGAAGCCGCCGAAAGAGACCCCTGGCTATGCGGGGCTATTATAGAAATAGACGATAAAACAGGCCAAGCCCAAAAAATTGAACGACTTCGACTTGAAGCTTCAAAAGACGAGGTCTAAGTTTTAAGGACTACCCTATGACAAACCCAAATGCTTTAGAACAAGCCGAAATCCAACTTGAAAGAATCAAACGCGGCACCGCTGAAATCATTCCTGAAGATGAGCTCAGAAAAAAGCTAGTAAAATCCATTGAAACGGGTCGCCCACTCCGAGTCAAACTTGGAGTCGATCCTTCAAGACCTGACCTTCACTTGGGTCACACGGTAGTCATTGAAAAACTTCGCGTGTTTCAAGAATTAGGTCACCAAGTTTTATTTTTAATTGGCGACTTCACGGCACAAATTGGCGACCCTACTGGTCGAAGCGAAACTCGCAAAAATCTAACTCGTGAAGAAGTTAAGGTGAATGCCAAAACCTATTCCGACCAAGTTTTAAAAATTCTTCATCCCTCTAAAACTCAAATTGTTTTTAATTCTCAATGGAATGACACTTTGAAAATCACAGACGTGATTCGTCTCGCTTCTCAAATGACAGTAGCGCGCATGCTAGAGCGCGATGATTTTTCAAAACGCTATTCATCAGGCCAATCCATTTGTTTGCATGAATTCCTTTACCCAATCATGCAAGCCTTCGATAGCGTTCAATTGCGCTCTGATGTTGAGCTGGGTGGAACAGACCAAAAATTCAACGTTCTTTTAGGCCGAGAATATCAAAAAAATGCTGGGCAAGACCCCCAAGTCGTTGTTCTTTTACCTTTACTTGAAGGAACAGATGGCAAACTCAAAATGAGTAAGTCCTACGACAATGCTATTGGAATCACCGAAACGCCTAAAGAAATTTTCGGTAAGATCATGAGCATTTCCGATGATTTGATGCTTCGTTATTATGAGCTTCTCACCGACCACGACCTCAACGAAATCAAAGCGGCCCACCCCAGAGATGTCAAAGTCCGCCTAGCCTACGAAATTGTTGAACGTTTTTACGATGAAGACGCCGCCAATGAAGTGGCAAAGGATTTTGAAAACGTTTTCTCTAAAAAACTTTTACCAAGCGATATTCCCGAAAAAATCGTGGAGCACGCTCAAATTCCACTGACTAAACTTATGGCTGAGGCAGAATTAGCCCCCTCTCTTTCGGAAGCTCGGCGACTTATTGTCCAAGGCGGAGTTTATATCGACGGTAGCCGGATAACAGAAACCAATTATGTCATCGAAGGCACCAAAGAGGCTTTAGTTAAGGTTGGTAAACGCAAATATATCAAAGTGATTTTCAAGCCCCGAAGCTAAAGAAAATCCTTATAAATTCCAATTATTACACCGACAAAGTCTTGACCAAAAATTTCTTAATAATGGGCTCAAAAGGGTCGAATAGACCTTATGAGCTTCGATGATGACTTTGACGATATACTCCAGCAAAAGCTCAAAATACGTGCGCAAAATTCTACTGAAAAGACCTCTACATCTTCCACTCAATTTGCATCATCTAATGACTGCGTAGATTTTTATGCCTGGTATCATGAAGATCCAACTTCTAAAAAGAAAAATGTTTTTGTTTTTCATAAAAATTTAAAAGATTACCAAGATCAGAAAAATGAAGACAATAAGAATCCCGGAGAAGAACACCTTCAAAGCCCCAAACAAAGTGTCAAAAGTTTTTCCTTCGACACTGAAACACTTGTTTGCTGGGAACTTTTCAATCGCAATGGGGCAGAACTTCCTCCTGAGTATGAGCTCAAAGACCTAAAAAAATCCTGGTACAAAGTGGCGCTTAAAGCCCACCCCGACACCAGCTCTCTTGATAAAGAAACAGCAAGAGAACTATTTATTGAACTTCAATATGCCTACAAAATCCTCGAAGCTTTTAAAAAACAAAAACTCGC
>CAZSSP010000039.1:4832-11782 GCA_964609695.1 uncultured Bacteriovoracaceae bacterium | reverse complement strand
TGATCGACGATGGGGAATGGGTAATCTTTTCCAAGAATACAATTATAGCTTCTTTGCTCTATTGGGCTAAGTTCGTGAGGCGCATGTATGAATTTTGATGGAATATTTTTGAGTTCAGGCACCCATTTTCGAATATAAAGTCCATCCGGATCAAATTTTTCACTTTGTGTAGTGGGATTAAAAATCCTAAAGAACGGAGCCGCATCAGCCCCGCAACCCGCACTCCACTGCCAACCAAGAGTGTTACTCGCCAAATCGGCATCCACTAAAGTGTCCCAAAACCATTTCGCCCCCTTTAACCAATGTATTCGTAAATCCTTAATGAGAAATGAAGCCACTATCATTCTCACTCGATTGTGCATCCAGCCCGTTTCCCAAAGCTCACGCATTCCGGCGTCAACAATTGGAAAACCTGTTAATCCTTGAGTCCACAGTTTAAAGTTTTTATTGTTTTTTTCCCATGGAAAATTCTCAAATTCTGGACGCAAAGGATTGTCAGTAGTTTTAGGAAAATGAAAAATCAAATGATGCGCAAATTCTCGCCAAATAATTTCCTTTTCATAAGTTTCTCGACCCTTTGAATTTTTAAGCTTTTGAAGTTCATGCCAAATCTGCCTTGGGCTTATAACTCCGAAATGAAGAAAGGGCGACATTTTACTTGTACCAAGAATAGAGGGATTATTTCTTTGAGACTCATAATCATAAATATTCTTCTCAATAAAATTTTTTAGCATTTTAAAGACATCGTTTTCAGATACTTTCCAATGATTTTTTAAAGTCTTTGCCCAACTCAGTTTAGAGACTAATTCAAAACTTTTTAAATTCTGAGCCAAAGCGCTAGTTAATCCCTTAACAGTTTTTTTTGAAGTCAGGGGCAAGATTGGATGTGAGGCTTTCAAACACTTTTTATAAAAAGGAGTATACACCTGATAAGGTTTTCCTGAATCCTGCAAGACCTCCCAGGGTTCCCACAAAAGAGCGCCTTTAAAAGTATAGACCTCTACACTTTCCTCAGTTAATTTTGACTTAATCAACTTATCGCGTTCAACATAACCGGGTTCATAAAGGCGATTCCAAAAAACTTTAGTAATGTTTAATTCTCGAGTTAAAGATTGAATTGATTTTAAAAAATTTTGGCTCTCAATAAATTGAAGTTTAATACCCAAATTAGATAAAGAGCTTTCAAGTGACTGAAGCGCCTCATTCAAAAAAACCTTTGAGGCTTCCCCCAGAGCCCATTGAGTATTGTCGTTTTTATTATGCAAATAAATAGCTACGAGAGGGGCTCCGTCTTCTAATGCATGATTTAAAGCAGGATTATCTTGGACTCTTAAATCTTGTCTAAACCAAATTAAATTTGTAGCTTTTCCCATTTCGTGGTCCTCAAACATTTTTCTTAAAAGTTAAAATTTTCTTGAGCAGAATTCGCCCTTCAGAAGTGAATACAGAAATAATAAATAAATAAGAAATTCCCAAGAATCCCAAGAACATTAATACCATAGGAATAAAATAGCCTTTTCCCTGAGTTCTTAAAATTTCGAAAAGCCAATCCTCAAATCCCATAAAATGAAAAATTAACATAGGAAATGAAGCCATAATAAGAACAAGAAACAATCCTATGATCTTATAATTTATTTTTAAGAAGGACTTTTTCCATAAAAAAAATAACATAAATAAAAGTTTAGAAATTCCCGCTATAGATACGCACAAAGCCAATCCAGAGTGTCCCAATAATTCCGAAAGGACTTTAGCCAAATAGAAATTTACTAATAACGAAAAAACTGCGGCCACAGATGGAATCAACACACTTTCCAAAGCATAATAGGCACTCAATAAAACTTTATTTAAGTTAAAAGCAATTAATCCCACACCATAGGCCGCCAAGGCTTGGCTCGTTTCAAAAGTGTCTATTTGATCAAAACTTCCATGCTGAAATATAAGAGCAACAATCACTCTTCCAAAAAAAATCAATCCCAGGGCAGAACCCCAAGCGAGTATCAAACTCATTCTTAATGAAGTGGCTAAGCTTTCCCGAAAGGCTTTGGGATCAAAACTTAATTTTGAAAGCCCAGGCAAACTTGCTATAGAAATAGCCACACCAAACAAGCCCATGGGGAAATGAAGAATTCTGTATGCGTAGTTGAGCCAACTCACCGAACCTTCTTCAAGGCCACTCGCAAAACTAGTGTTAATAAAAATACTTATTTGAACGAAAGCCACACTAAGCACAGCCGGTAATATAAGAATAAAAATTTTATAAATCTTAGGGTTTTTAAAAGATTTCAAAACTTGATCATACTTCAAAAGATTTTTTATAGAGCTCAGAGGAGAAAAACCCTTTTTAATAAGACTGGGCCACTGAATAGCCCACTGTAGAAAAGAGCCCAGCAATGAACCTATAGCAAAAAAAACTATGGCAAGTCGTGCGTCTCCTTTATTTAAGAAATAAAACGCCGATGAAGCTCCCAATAAAACACTTCCAATATTAAAAAAAGCTGGGCTTAATGATGGAATAAAAAATGAAGCTTGAGTGTTCAAAATTCCCATAGAAAATGCAGCTAAAGAAGAAAATAAAAGTGTTGGCAAAAGCCAGTAAGTTAGATGAAGCGTGATTTCAAATTTTCCAATTTGATTTTTAAAATTTGAAGCTAAAAGATTAACAAAGTCTGGCGCCATAAAAAACATGACAGCAATAACAAGAATTAAAATCCAAAATAGTGCAAGAAATAAATCATTCGATAAATCCTTTTGTTTTTTTAAGGAATCTTCTTTTGATAGAACCGATACAAAAGAAGAACTTAAGGCTCCTTCGGCAAAAAGATCTCTAAATAAATTTGGAATTCTAAAAGCCACTAAAAAGGCGTCGCTAAAATAACCCGCACCAAACAATGAAGCAAAAGCCTGTTCTCTAAGAAGGCCCAGTATTCTACTCAAAAAGATAGCGAATCCACTCAAAGCAGATTTTTTTTCAATTCCCATATATACGACTCAATGAAAACCCTATTTCTATTCATTGGAAATGGACAGCCCTAAAACACTAAAATATTAGTTATTTTTTTTACTGCTTATAAAAGCTTTTTTCAGCTCTTGATATTCGAGTCATTAAATTATCAGCAAATAGTTTATGACCATCACGCATAAAAAAATCACGATGCGAAATTGAAAGTTGCTTTATATAACTCATGAGTAATCGTGATGAATTTTCTGTAAATTTACGTTTGGATGCCATTTCCGCTGAGCCCACAATCATATCAGTGATATCATGTCTTTTGATGGAATAAGTGGCCGCAGGCAATCCTGTAAAAAGAAAACCTATTTTTGAAAGATAGGTAATTTTGCTAAAAAATGGGGGTTGAAGCTCTTGAGCTTGTTCTAATTGATAAGGATCATTGCCCACCATATCAAGTATCGTAAGCATTTTATGGGCTTTTACAAAACCTAGTTTTTCCTTTGTAAAGCTAGGCACTGCTTGGATCTTAAAAGTTTTTCCTATATGCAAACCGATTTTTGAAACAAAATCTCCCTCAACGAAGTAATTTGAGAATCTCACACCCTCAATTATTTCTGGCTGATATTTTTGAACTCTTTCTACAAGATTCTGCGCTCCAAAGGCATTCCAAGTAACAACTTCAATGGGACTGGGAGTCCCCTCTGGCAATTGAATTAAAAGTCGTCTTTGAATTTCATAACCCAAAGCTTGAGCCAAGCCTCCGCCGAGACTGTGGCCCGTAATGAGCAATTTTCGATCGAAAATAAATTGGTTATCTACATTTCTAAACAAACAACGACTAAAAAGTTGAGACAGTCTATCGAGTTGCTTTCGACCTAAATCGGTATCCGCCACCCAATCTTTCAATGTTTGAGTGCCCGCAATGGACAACAACCAAGGACTATCAGGGCCTTCTTGCAAAGGCGACCACACTACATATTTCAATCCATATCTTGGATCAGAAGAAACAAAATAAATTCTATAACCCGCTGGAGTTTGAGAATAAAAATTATCAAATTGCTGAATAAAATCTTCTGGCGAAGTTGCCGTCTCTAAATCGGGCAAATCATATATTAACTTGGAATAATCAATAGAAGAACGATGAAGTTTGAGTTGACGTCCCTTATTTAATATTTTTTTTAATCGGCCTAAAAGCGTTGGTAAATTTTCATCAATTTGTGGATTATCGCTTATAGAATCTCCACTAGCCTTAAGCTCATCATTATAAACATTTAAGCATTCGGGCTGCCCCAAGGGTAATAATCTTAATGGCTTTGAAGGATCGACAACTTCAGCAACACAAATAGAAATTGAAGAAAAGAATAATAGGATTTTTAAAGTCTTCATTGAGGAGGCCCCTTCTAACCTAGGAGCAACTTAAAAGACAAGATAATTGGAGACTTAGGTCATCAATGCTGAAAGCCGTAAGAACTTCATAATCTCATGAAAAATTCACGCAAATCTGCTATCTTAGCCCCCGTGATTAGAGTTTTTAGAGTTGGCCCCATTGGGGCAATTTTTATGTTTATTTTGTTGATTGGGCTTTTTTTGAGCTTTCCAATCATCATTGCTACCTTTTTAATTTTAATGAGTGCTCGCAGTTTATTGATTGCATGGAAAAGAACTCAAGAACAACGTCAAATTGACCCTACAATTTCTAAAACTTTAAAAAGCGAAAAAATTGGGGAATATAAAATCAAACAAAATCCCCACGACCCAACAATAATTGAAGTTCTTTAAATTAAAAGCGAACGCAGCTGTAAACGCTTAAATCTTGTAAAATATCTTTCGAGCGAGCATCGCCTAAATCGACCATTACGCCAGCGCCAACAACTTCACCGCCGAGAGTTTCAACTAAGTTTTTGCAAGCGCGAATAGTTCCGCCTGACGATAACATGTCGTCGATAATCAAAATGCGATTGCCCTTACGAAGAGCATCTTCGTGAATAAACAGTACGTTTTCTTCTTTGCTCACGTCGGGATAATCGGAGTTATAAGTGACCTTAATAGTTTTAAAAGGAAGTCTTCCTTTTTTACGAGCTGGAATGAAACCAGCACCTAAACGAATGGCGACGGCCGAACCCAAAACAAATCCTCGACACTCAGGAGAAATAACGTAATCCACTCTTTTGTCGTAAAACTGCTTAACCATTCGCTCTACAATACGAGCAAATAAGCGCCCATCTTGAAGCACGGGGGTGATATCTTTATATCGAATCCCTTGGCGCGGGAAATCCGGAATTTCGCGTATTTTTTCTTTAGCTTCTGTAAAATCTTCGTGTTCAAAAGAGCTCATGAGCGAAGATAATGAACCTGCCTCTTGAGTTTGGCAAGCCTTATAAGTACCGAAGAACAACTAGATGTGTCAGGGCATTTCCTTAGGTAAAAAGAGCATAGGATCTAAGGGATCTGCGTTTTTTCTGATCTCAAAATGCAAATGCGTACCAGAGGCATTTCCAGATCGACCCGCAAGCCCAACTACGGCCTGTTGCGGGACTATAAATCCTTGCTTAACTTTTATTTTGGAAAGATGCGCGTATAAAGAATACCAAGCATTTCCATGAGATAAAATTACACAACGCCCATATCCCCGAATCCAATCGGCGTGAACAACTCGACCTGTTTCAGAGGCCAAAATGGGATCTCCGGTTTGCGCTTTAATATCAATGCCATCGTGCATTCGTCTTTTTCCGCGCCAACCATAAAAATTAAGAACTCTTGGATTCTTCACAGGCCAAAGAAAAACGATTTTATCGTTTTGAAAAACTTCCTGAGGAGAAGGACTTTCAACAGAATGTCGCGACCGAGAAGTCGTACAACTCAGTAAAACGCTAAGGAAGCAACTTCCAGCGAGAAAGTGTTTCCAAACTTTCGTACTGCGTAACATCTAACCTACATGGTGTAATTGAAATATAACCTTGGTCAATAAGCATACAATCGGAACCTTCAATGGCTTTGAAACCAGTGTATTGACCACCCAACCAAAAATACGCTTTTCCTCTAGGATCCAATCTTCGAGCCGCTTTATTAGAATAATATCGAGAACCCTGTGTAGAGGCTCTTGCACCCTTGATTTTATTTTTTGGAAGATTGGGATAGTTCACGTTAAACATACAACCTGGGGGCATTCCATTTTTTAGAATCTGCTTGGCAAGATGAGCCATATATTGCGCCGCATCTTCGAAATACACTTTACCATGAGCCTCCATGGGATCATGAGAAATCATCAATGACGTGGCCATGGCGGGAATTCCCAACAAAGCCCCCTCACGAGCCGCAGCTACAGTTCCTGAGTAAAAAATATCATTTCCTAAATTGGCTCCTCGATTCACTCCCGAGACAATCAAATCAGGCTTTTTTTTCATCAAATGACGGATGCCCATAAATACACAATCGGCAGGAGTTCCGCTCACAGCCCATTGATCCGCCATCCCCTTTTTTGCGTAGTGATAAAGCCTTACAGGCTTATGCAATGTGAGTGCATGTCCCATAGCGGATTGCTCTTTTTCAGGAGCCACAACTGTGACATTTGCGAATCGGCTGATAGCCTTCGCCAGCAATTGTATTCCGGGACTTTTGATACCATCATCATTCGAGATAAGGACTTCAGGTCTTCGTCGAGTCATAATCAGTTTATCTTAGGCGCATAGCTCCAGAGTTGAAAGTAAAAAAATGCTGAAATTTTAATCTTTCAGCAAAGAATCATGGGAGAACTTGTGTTAAAAATAAGTGAACTGATCTGAAGGAGATGTAGCTAAATCATGAGTAAAATTATCAACGACATGTCCATTCAATTTGCAACTGTGAATGGTTCAGGTAGCCAAAGCGCTAACAACATCATCACTAAAGCCATTTTTAGAATGGGAGTTCCCGTCGGTCCCAAGAATATCTTTCCCTCGAACATCCAAGGACTTCCCACTTGGTACACCATAAGAATTAGCAAACAAGGTTATCGCGCACG
>CAZSSP010000039.1:0-4732 GCA_964609695.1 uncultured Bacteriovoracaceae bacterium | reverse complement strand
CTAGCTCAACTCCTCAATATCGATGTAGAAACTGTAGAAAGTGTTATCAAAAGCACTTTTGCTTCTAAACCAAAAGCTATCGACAGCAACATAGAAGCTTTCAAAATTGGTTATGAATATGCCAAAGATAATCTTCAAAAGAAAGACAACTACTCTATTGAGAAAATGAACGATAACAAAGATCTTTTCTTAACAGATGGAAACAATCTTGCAGCTCTAGGCGCCTATATGGGTGGCTGTACTGTTCTCGCTTGGTACCCCATTACGCCTTCATCGTCTGTTTGCGAAAGTCTCATCTCTTATTTCGAAAAATATCGCCACAATCAAGATGGCACCGCTCGCTTTGCACACGTGCAAGCTGAAGATGAAATTGCCTCATTAGGTATGGTCATTGGCGCAGGTTGGGCTGGCGCACGAGCCATGACAGCAACCTCTGGTCCAGGGGTTTCTTTAATGGGTGAATTTGCCGGACTTTCTTATTTTGCAGAAATTCCCGCAGTCATTGTAAACGTTGCACGAATGGGCCCTTCTACAGGTCTTCCAACAAGAACCAATCAAGGCGATCTCATTAGCTGTGTGACCCTCTCTCATGGCGACACTAAACACGTCACTCTTATACCTGGCACTCCAGAAGAGTGTTACGATTTCACTCGCATAAGTTTTGACCTCGCTGAAGAAATTCAAACTTTGATTTTTGTTCTTATGGATCTCGACATTGGTATGAACATTTGGAACTGCTCTACCCTTCCTTATCCAACTGAACCTTACAAACGAGGTAAAGTCTTGGATGCAGAAAAATTAGAAAAAATGAAGGACTGGGGACGTTACAAAGATATCGATGGAGATGCCATACCTTATCGAACTCTTCCTGGCACTGACCATGAAAGAGCGGCTTATTTCACACGAGGAACTGGTCATACTGTGTACGCCACTTACTCTGAAAAAGCCGAGGACTGGAAAAACAATATCGACCGCTTAGAAAGAAAATGGAATACAGCCAAGAAATTTGTACCTAAGCCCATCGTTGACGCTCCAGGAAGCAAAGTTGGCGTTATTGCTTACGGCACCACCAATCTTTGCATGCAAGAATGCCGCGATCAATTGAGCGCCAAAGGCGTCAAAACGGACTACATGAGAATACGTGCCGTTCCTTTCACTGATGAAGTTTTAGAATTCGTCAAAAAACATGATCGCATTTATGTCATCGACCAAAATCGTGACTCTCAAATGCACGGTCTTTTACAATGGCACCTCAAAGATGGCCAATACACTGATAAACTAATCTCTGTAAGACATTACGATGGAACTCCTGTAGATGCCCGAAGTTTATCTGACCAAATTTTACAACTTGAAAAAGCCTATCTTTAATTGAAAGAGGATTTTAAAATGAGCGAAGAAAATCAAACACCCGAAGCAAAAGAAGTTAAAAATAGAATCGGTTTAGGAAAAGAAGATTACAACGGACTCCCCAGCACTCTATGCGGTGGCTGCGGACACGATTCAATTACTAGACACATCATCAATGCTTACTATGAAATGGGAATTAAACCGCAAACCGTAGCTAAGCTATCAGGGATTGGCTGTTCTTCTAAAACTCCAGCTTATTTCTTGAGTAAAGCTCACGGCTTTAACGCTGTTCACGGACGAATGCCATCTGTCGCAACGGGTGCCTTACTTGCCAATAAAAACCTTCATCTCATCGGTGTCTCCGGAGATGGTGATACGGCTTCAATCGGTATGGGACAGTATATTCACATGCTCCGCAGAAACGTAGAGTGTGTATATATCGTAGAAGATAACGGTGTTTACGGACTCACAAAAGGCCAATTCTCTGCAACTGCAGACGTTGGATCGGTTCTTAAAAAGGGTGAAGTCAATGAATATCCCGAGATTGACCTTTGTGCTCTCGCTATTCAATTAGGCGTGGGTTACGTAGCGCGTTCATTCTCTGGTGATGCAAAACAAATGGTTCCACTCATAAAAGGCGCCATTGCCCACAAAGGCACGGCTATGCTCGACGTCATTAGCCCTTGTGTAACATTTAACAATCACGACGGTTCCACAAAATCATTCACCGCCGTGAAGAAAAACGACGTGGCTCTTCATGAAATTGGATTCCACCCTTACTTTGAAACTCCTGAAGTGAGTCTAAAACCAGGAGAACAACGTGAAGTGGAACTTCCTGACGGTTCTGTGATCACTCTTAAAAAGCTCGATGCAGACCACGACCCTACAAACGCTATTGAAGCACTTCGACTAATTGAAGAAGCTAAATCCAAAGGCATACTTCTCACTGGATTGCTCTATGCTAATCCAAAAGCGAATAGGCCTTTTACGGAAAGAAATAAACTTTCCAACAAGCCACTCTCATTTATGAATGAAAATGAGTGTCGCTTGTCGAAAGAGGATTTTGAAAAAATTCAAAATCGCTTACGATAAAATTATTATTAAGGATATAAATGCCAAGACGAAATAAAAATGGAAGCCGAGGCAAACGCACGCCTCAACACTTGCGACACGCTGAAAGTCAAAAACCTAACAAGAAGAAAAAGAAAAACGGACAAGCGCAACATTCCAACAACCCTCACCATAAATCTAAAGAAGCTCCTCATTCTCGAAATGAATCCCGCCACAAAGGCCGAAACGAAGAAAGACAGGGCTCTTCTAAAAATTATCCTGCTCGGCCTGAAAATCTCAAATCGCAAATCGGGCAAAAGATCATTGGAAAAATAGACGTCCACCCCAATGGCTTTGGCTTTGTTATTGCCGATGATAAAGAGATACCCAATGTATATATCCCTCAAGAAGGAATCGGCGACGTACTCCAAGGAGATCGCGTTGAAATCACGATTTCTTCTAAATTTGAAGGCGGCGATAAAGTCCGCGGTCAAATTCTACGAATCGTAGAACGCAGACAAAAGGAATTTTTTGGAACACTCCGCTTATTTAAAGGCGGAGCACTCATCGTTCCTTGGGATGCACGCGATCAACGCCACACTTTTAAAGTCGACAATGAGGAGATTACGCGACTCAACTTAAAAAATTCTTCTCAAGTTTTAGCTCAGATTACGGAATACCCCTCAAAAGGTATTGGTAAAGTTAAGATTGTAGAAGAAGTTCAAAATATTAGTAGCGCCAGCCAAGACACCATGAGAGTGCTTGTAGAATCGGCTTGGCCTCGAACATTTTCCACTAAAGCACTCGATGAAGCCAAAGCCGCTGCTCATGATTGGTTAAAATCTTGGGACAAAAGCAAAGCCGACATTCAGAATTTAAAATTCGTCACCATCGATGGACTAGACGCTCGTGATTTTGACGATGCTGTCTATGCCGAAGCCTCTAAAAATGGCTGGAAAATATGGGTTGCCATTGCTGATGTTTCTCACTTTGTAAGAGTCGGAACCCAGCTCAACAAAGAAGCATTCGCTCGTTCTACAAGTGTTTATTTCCCCGACTTTGTAGTTCCAATGCTCCCAGAAATTCTTTCAAACGATGTCTGCTCTTTAAACCCAAACATTCCCCGAGCCGCACTGGTTTGCAAATTTGAAATTAATCGCGATGGAAGAATTCTCCATTATAAATTCTTCGAAGCTCTCATTAAAAGTCATAAACGAATGACCTATGAACTTATGCAAGCCTATTTAGAGGGGAAAGATTTTGCCGTTGAAGAATGTGCCCCCCTCAAAGAAGCTCTCGATGCGGTCATTGAGTGCTATAGAAGTTTGAATAAAGCTAAATTCCGAAGAGGAGCTCTTGATTTAGACTTGCCCGAAGCCAAAGTTCTTCTAAATTCCGACGGCACCGTAAAAGACATTCAAACTCGACAACGTCTCGACGCTCACAAACTTATTGAAGACCTCATGTTAGCCGCCAATGAATGTGCTGCTAAATTCTTAAGTGAAAAACCTGAGCGCGGTGGAGTTTATCGTATACACGAAAAACCCGACCAAAACCGAGTTCGCGATCTGATTAAGTTTGTCACACTCGCTGGAATCGAAGCTCCTAAGGCTTTAGAGACTGCTCAAGATTTTTCTGAATATATAGAAAAAATTAAAAAACTGGCTCTGGGCGGAGATCATCGCGCACAAGCCGCACAAACTATGATCTTACGAACCATGCAACAAGCTCGATACAGCGCTCAAGCTCTAGGCCACTTTGCATTAGCCAATCCAGATTACACTCACTTCACCTCCCCTATTCGAAGATACCCTGACTTACTAGTTCATAGACTCATCCGAGAACGCTTGGGGCTTTCAAAAGAAGCACCTCCACCTGGAGAGCTGGAAGCTATGACCGTGCACTGTAGTCAACAAGAGAGAAGTGCCATGGCGATGGAATGGAAAGTTATCGACCTCAAAAAGTGTCGCTATATGGAACCTTTCATAGGACAAGATTTTCAAGTGGTCGTATCCGGAGTTATCGAAAAGGGAATTTTCTGCCAAATTCAAGATCATTTTGTAGATGGTTTGCTCAATGCAGATTTCTTACATAAGCGTGGTCGATATCGTTACGATGCCGCCACACTCAGTTATCGAGGCCCCAAAGGTTCGCTGCAACTAGGAAGTCGAATTACTGTAAAATTAGTGAACGTTGATATCCTCAACACACGTATTGATTTTGATCTGGTAGAAGAATAAAAAGTTTCACTTAATATCGGCCGTCATTTTTGTGTAAAAGACTTTATGAAAGGGTATTTTTAAACAAAGTTTCATACGTTGAGTTTTGATTTCAT
>CAZSSP010000038.1:0-16106 GCA_964609695.1 uncultured Bacteriovoracaceae bacterium | reverse complement strand
ATAGGAAGTCCCGCACCAATAGCAGCAGCCATAGGTTCTTCAATCAAATAAACTTCACGAGCTGAGGCCGATAGAGCGGCTTCTTTTACAGCGCGCTTTTCTACTTCGGTAATTCCATAAGGAATACAAATCATAATTCGGGGTCTAAAAAGTGTTTTCTTTTTTTGAGCTTTATGAATGAGCTCACGAATCATAGCTTGGGTCACTTCAAAGTCGGCAATAACGCCGTCTTTCAACGGACGTATAGCCTTAATGCTTCCAGGAGTTTTTCCAAGCATTTCTTTAGCTGCAGCACCGACTTCAATAACCTTTTTTTGGCCACGCGAATCTTTATGAATCGCCACAACACTAGGCTCATTCACCACGATTCCTAAATTTTTGACGTAAACAAGCGTATTCGCCGTACCGAGGTCGATAGCGATATCGTTGCTAAGATAACTTTTAACCTGACTCCAAAGCTCCATTACAATCTATACAATAATGTCACTCTGCCTAAAGCGGCAAGTCTATTCGGAACTTTAGCCAGACTACGGTATACGGCGTCATTTCAGGGGCTAAAAACTTAAGTCTAAGAATTTTCCTATATACTAGTTTTGTGATGTTCAAAAAAATATTTCTCCTATGTGGAATCGCTTCAATATTAACTTTCGCCAATGCTGAAAAAAAGGAAACTCACAAAAAGGAAAGCGCCACTGCAAAGCCTGCAACTCCACCTGAAAAAGCTGGGACTATAGCCAAAAGCAGCACAAGCCAAGACTGCAGCAAATTGCCGCAAGAAAAAAAGGTCGAACTTTGGAATAAAGCCAATTGTTTCTTTAAAAAGAAAGAACACCTATCAGCCATAGACACTTTCAGACGCATCTATACGGAATACCCCGAAGAAATGGAAGCCTTCTTTTTGAGCAGCTATTCGTATTGGGAACTTGGCTTAGCGAACGAGGCTCAAAAACGAGAAGAATACTACAAGGCTTCACTCGAAGAGCTCGAAAAAGCCACTGCCCAAAACCCCGACCACTGGAGACCCTTCATCGAACTGGGCGATCACTATGCGGTTCGTGAACTCAAGCCTGAAAAAGCTCAAAGCTATTATCTTTCTGCTCGCAAACTATATGTGGGCAATGCCAAAAAAGGCATTCCTGAAGCTAGCGAAGGGCAAAAATCATCTATTGAAGATCGCATTGCGCGCAATTCCGAAGCTCTCGATCGCAGAGGCGATGCCGTGAGCGCAACTTGTCTCTCTCTATATTACGACCCCGACAACGAAGAAGCTCAAGGTCGCCTCAATCGATTAGGCGGTGCTTGTAAGAGAAAAAACTTTCGCCCTAAATCTACAGAGGGCGAGGCTACTGGCGGCGAACACGGTGCTGAACACGGCAAAGAAGAGCATCACTAATCATTGAATAAGGGTAAATTTTCGAGTGAGTTTTTGTCTTTTTGAAGTTTTTTTTCCTTAACTGGCGCTTTCTGAGTCTCAATAAAGCTTTTTTCAGTTTTCAAAGAATCCTGCTTTGAAGAATCCCCTTTTTTCAAAAGATTTCTTGCACGCTCCACAATGCTCGAAGGTATTCCGGCCATCTCCGCCACATGAATTCCATAGCTCGAAGAAGCCGCTTTCCATTCAAGAGTTCTTAAGAAAATCAATTCGCCTTCCCACTCACGAATGCTCATGCTTGCATTAGCACACTGATTTAGCTGAGAAGCCACTTCTGAGAGCTCATGATAATGAGTTGCAAAAATTCCAATGGCTTTAGTTTTTTCGTGCAAATACTCAAGCAATGCTTGAGCAATCGATAATCCATCTTGAGTCGATGTGCCTCTACCAATTTCATCAATTAGTAAAAAACTTTTATCGTTCATTTTTGACAACATCGAAGACATTTCTTTCATTTCAACCATGAAAGTGCTTTCACCTTGCAAAATTCTATCGGTGGCTCCCATTCGAGAAAAGAATCCTTCAAAGGGAGTCCATTGCATAGACTCTGCGGCCACCCAAAAACCACACTGAGCCATATAGATTGCAATTCCAGATTGGCGCATAAGAGTAGATTTACCGGCCATATTGGGCCCCGTTAAAAGCATAATTCTTTTGTCTTGAGCAGAGAGACCCAAGGAATTCGAAACAAAAGAAGATTGCCTAATTTCAACTAAGGGATGGCGGCCTTCTTTTATTTCAAATTGTGACGGACCGTCTATGATTTTAGGCTCGCACCAGGATCCAAAACGCCCTAGAGCCTCTATGGATTTTCGAACTCCAGCCCACATATCAATCCAAGAGAATTCCACTAGAGCGAGCTTTATAAAATTATCTTGCTCACGAATAGATTCCATCAATTGATCTAATATTTTTTTGGCTCGGGCTTCTATGTTGGATTCGGCCTCAAGTAAGTCTCGTTCTTTAGCTAACAACACGCTCGTAGTAAAACGCTCAGCGTTCACCATAGTTTGACGGCGCTCAAAAGTTGAAGGAACTTTAGCCGAGTGAGTTTTTGTGACTTCGATATAAAAACCAAATATTCGATTATAGCGAATTTTTAAACTTGGAATTGAGGTTTGAGTTTTAAGTTCGTTTTCATAAGACTCTAACCATTTTTGAGTATCGGCGAAAATATTTTTAAGGCGATCAAACTCTTTATCATAAGACTCACGAATCAAATCCTTAAAACCATCGAGTCGAGCTGTATCAACATCCACATTTAAAGCCGACTCTAGTCGAAGTACCAAGGCATCAAGATGGGCGGCTGTATCACTTAAAGATTGCAAGGATTCAGATTCAAAAAAGTTTTGCCAAATTCCTCTTCGAGATTCAGACTCTAACAATTGCTGAACGGGTCGCATAGACTGAACAAAGCGCAAAAGCTCTTTGGGTTGTGCTACGCCCACCCTAAAACGCCCCAACAGGCGTTCCATATCGTGAACTTTTTTACTGACACTCAATATTTCGCCGTAATGCTCGAGAGAAGCAAAAAGTTTTTGACGAATTTGAATTCTTTTAGAATTTTTTAAAGGAGAAAAAAGCATTTCTCGCAATCTACGAGAACCCAACGAGGATCCACATTGATCGAGCAATTCAAAAAGTTCTGGGAAAATATTCCACTGATCAAAAACTTGAGGCGATACAAAGGCAAAATCTTCGGCATTAGAAGAAAGCTGTAAATATGTTGGAGCAGTTGATAATTCTTCTTCGGGCCAATATTTTTTTAATTGCTCATCACTCCAGCGCTGTGTGAATTTTAAATAGTCTTTTAAATTAGCTTCAGCATCTGCAATTCCAAATTGAGTCAAATCTTTTCTTGTTTCTAGTGCGCCCCAATAGGCCGTTGATAAATCTAAATTTTGAGACACAAGAATTTCTGCAGGTTCAAAACGCAGTAAAAAGCTTTGTAGCTCTTCGAGATTTTCAAGTGATCCACGAAAAACATCGCGCTCTAAAAAATCAAGAAGCAAGAAATTAACTTTATTAGTTTGGGAATTTTCACTTAAACTCAAAAGGTAATGACGTTTTTTTGTGGGTAAGTGTTTGAAGTCAATCGGAAGGCCCGGAGTTAAAATCCGAGTCAGTCCGCGCTCCACAATTTTACTTTGCGCAGGGTCTGTAAGCTGTTCACCTAATGCAATTTTATATCCCCGAGATAAGAGTTTTTCTGCGTAGGATGTCCAGTCATGAATAGGAATTCCACCCATAGGAACTGGTGTTTCGGATTTGCGATCTCGAGAAGTGAGCTGCACCTCTAGCAAAGGAGCCGCATCTACAGCATCTTGGCCAAAGAGTTCGAAAAAATCTCCCAACTGAAAAAATAAGATAATGCCGGGGATTTGGTCTTTGAGTCCCCAGTATTGGTGATAAAGCGGAGTATTCCACACCTCATCTTTTCTTGCTGGAACCTTAACTCCATCCATCGCCCCTATTTGCTAGCAAATTAAAAGGCGTCTAGCGACTTCTACGCTTCGACCCCCACCTTTTAACATCCATCAATGCTAAAAGGTGGGGGTCGAAGCGTAGAAGTCGCTAGACGCCTTTTGAAAAAAGGTGGGGGGTGGTGGTAAAAAGTCGCTAGACGCCTTTTGAATAATGCGATGCGTATTCGTTAATTTTCAAAAGCATAGAGGCAACTCCGTTAGCTCTATTGGGAGATAGGTTTTGCACTAATCCGGAATCCATTAAAAACTGTGAGGGATTTTCTAAAATTTCTGCGGGGCTTAAATCTTCATAAAGTTTGAGCATCAATGCCACTAATCCTTTTACAAAAATCGAATCACTGTCTGCCCAAAAATGAAGTTTTCCATTTTCAAAACGCGGATAAAGCCAAAGTTGCGACACGCATCCTTTAACTTTATTAGCTTCTACTTTTAGAACCTCGGGCATGACTTCGAGATCATTAGCCATATCGATAATAAATCCATATCGCTCTTTCCAATCAGAGAATTCATTCAATTCTTCGAGTAATAATTTTTCTCTCTCTTTAATTTTTGTCATAAGGCGTCTAGCGACTTCTACGCTTCGACCCCCACCTTTTAACATTTAAAAACACTCTAAGCACTCTTTAGATTTACCCTAAATCCAAATTAATTAATTTATATTTGAAATGCTTCATAAATACTAATTATTATCTCTGTAATGCCGTCTGACCCGATCAAAAGTCTCATCACCTCGTCGATTAGGAATCTAACGCGCCAACTTTTTACTCATTTATTTAAAAAATGGGCAAGTCCAAGTAAGCCAAAGCCACCCATCAAAGATATGCCTATCGATAGTAAGAAAATTCATCCATGGAGATTATGCCCTATTGGACAGCATAGAGTTATCGATCATCTTCGAACTCTTCAATCACACCCTGATCAGACAACCCATGTGAATAAATATTGCCGAAAAAATCCCACCAACAAAAACAATGTCAGAATAAAAGATTACTTAAGTAACGCAGAAATTGAAATAATTGCTGAAACTCATTTTTTAACTTTAAGTGGACCACCAACATCAGGAACACTCCCCCACCAAGACTCCGATAAATATGACTCCCTTATTCGCGGCTGGACCATATACTGGAATGAGGTATTTCAGCCCCAAGAACCCTTAGATCCCAACCTAGTTAAAGCACTTATTGCCTCTGAATCTGGATTCAGACTCGATCCCCCAGATCAAATCGCCAAGAAAGCAGGAAAAGCGAAAGGGCTCATCCAATTAACAGAGCAAGCCATTAAAGTTTTAGACGACCCCAACGGAGAACTTAAAGACCACTTAATTGAGTTTTCTACTAACGATGCCTACAACGCTAACATGAGTATTTGCGCAGGAATTCGCTGGCTGTTTCACAAAAAATATTTAGCTTCAAAAAAACTTAAACGCGAAGCTACCTGGATTGAGGCCATTGCAAATTACAAGGGGTTTTTTAATGAAATCAAAACTGGCCAGTATCTACACAAAAAGGGAATAGAAAATATTTTATTAAACTATTCAAAATTAAAAAAATGAAAAATAATTATTTAGTTATACTCGTATTTTTCATCCTCCAAACAACAGCGCTTGCTGAAGAAACATGGATAAAAGAATTTCCCTATGCCGCATTAAGTTCATCTTATGGCGTGCTCAATAAAAACGACCTGATTATTGATAGCTGGTATGGCAACCCGGGCCTAACTGACGGCGAAGGTGGCCGATGGGGGTATCCAAGGTGGATTTGTATTGATAAAAAATATGTGAAATTTAAGTACACCACTTGGTTTGCAACAGATGAACCCGTTGGGCCAGGAGTTGCTTGTGATTACTATTTTGAAATAAAAGACAAAAACCAAATCCATCAATTTGGAGGGCGACGAGCCCACCCTGTCGAAACTTGTCGTAGAATATGGCAGCGCTGGAAAATATACACAAGTTTAGAAAAATATGTTTGCATTAACGGAGATGGGGGCTATCCCGATGAAGTTGAATCAAAAAAAATTGGAATTAAAGTTCGCAATTGGAATTGGGAAAAATTTAAAACTAAGCGAGGCTGCTATTCAAATTTTCAAGGTTATTGCTACATGACCTATTGGAAGACTCACGGTTATCCATTACCCCTGATGAAATAAGACGCAGATAATACCTTCTGTCCAAAAACTATACAGACAAAGTGGCCCAAGCCTTGCAAGTTCTCCTAGCGTGTCTTTGACACAAAAGGAGAATTTCCTATGAATTCACTACTTATAAGGAATCGGGAGCGTAAATTTTCTAGACCCCCTATCACAAAATATGTCATTTTGATGGGAGTCGGCGTTTGGATGCTTACACTTGCAGCTCTTATAGCTAAGCTCGGCCAAGAGCCTGATGCTAATTGGCAGCACGCCAACAATAGCCCATCTACTTCTGAGAGCGTTGCCCTAACTAAATAGTTTTTGCCTTGCCGTTGGGTCCCCGCTTTTGGAAAACAAAGGCGGGGATCCTTTTATGATATTAGTTGATTAAAAGCATTAAAGATCGACTAGATAAAAATTGAAACTTAAATATTCAGTCCAAATTCGATAACGGCTATACCAGTTTTTCAAGCAAACGTTCGCAAGGCGCCAGCCTAATGCCATACTGGTTTTCAAAATCATCTTGCCCAAGATGCACCTGCCAAGCTTCGCATTCTGGAAACTTCTTTTTAAAATAAATTAGATGTGGCGAAACATTCGATTCACCTAATTTACATTCTACAATTAAAGTAGGAATTTTATCCGTCGTTACCACAAAATCTACTTCGCGGGATTCTTCATCGCGAAAATATAGAAGCTCCATGTTAATTCCCTTTGTGTCGTATTGAAAATGAACCCACTTCAAAAGATGTAAAGCCACAAGATTCTCAAACCTTGGACCTGGCTTTTGAATTTGAGTCCAATCATAGTGATAATGCTTTTGTTCTTTTTTGACCGCTTTAATTAAAGGCGATCCAAAAGGGGAGATACGAAACAAGGCAAAACACCTATCTAGTATGTCGACCCACCTTGAAACTGTTTTATGAGACACCTCTAAATCTTCACGCAAGGAATTAAGAGACAATGGAGAACCTACTAAATCCGGTAAACGCGCATTAAGTAACTCCATCCGGCTCAAATCAGAAATATTCTCAACGGAAGCTATATCTTCTTGAAGAATTCTACTGCGATACTGAATCGACCAACGCCTTGCTTTAACTTCAGAGCCACCTAAAAAGGGTTCAGGAAAGGGCCCCAGTTTAAGAAGGTCACGAATTGTATTTTTACCACCCCGTAACTCCGCATAGCTTAAGGGATAAAGCCGTAGATAATTGTAGCGTCCTTGCAAGGAATCTCCGCCGTATCGATAGTAATCTAGTCGCGCGCTTCCAGTTATAAGAAATTGTTTTGTATTTTTGTTTTTATCGTAGAGTCCCTTTAGATAAGTCCTCCATAGACGATACTTATGGATTTCATCAAAAATAAGAAACTTCTCTTTAGGAAGCTGATAGCTTAATATCCGAGCACGGTCCTCAAGATTGTCCCAATTTAAATAAGCATAGGTCTTCGAGAGTTGGAGCGCCAAAGTCGTTTTACCAGCCTGCCTCGCGCACCCCAGAAATACCATTTTCTCCTGCAAATCGCTCCGCACCTGAGACTCAAGATAACGCTTCATATATTTATTATTCCTGTAATTTCACCTTAAGTCAAATTTACACGATTGTTTTTTGTAGTTCGGGTGAAATTACAGGATTTTTCTTAAAAGAAGCACCACACAAGGCTTGGACCAATTCCTTTGAACTCTAGGCCCAACCCCTGCTAAGCGATACTAGTGAGCCAATTTTCTACACCACTCGCCGAACGTCTTCGCCCTAAGCGACTCAAAGACGTGCTCGGACAAGAACACCTTGTTTCAGAATCCAACGGATTGCTCACGCGCTTGCTTAAAAATTATCAAAGCGGAAAAGCTTTTCCTTCACTTGTTTTCTGGGGCCCACCGGGCACCGGAAAAACCACTATGGCGCGTATACTCTGCCAAGAAATTGCTGCGCATTTTGAAAGCGTTTCTGCGGTCGACACCGGAGTAAAAGAACTTCGCGCATTGTTTAATGATGCCAAAGCAAGACTTCCAGAGCGCACCGTTTTGTTTGTCGACGAAATTCACCGATTCACCAAAAGCCAACAAGATAGTTTTTTACACGCACTCGAAGAAGGCATTATCACTCTCATAGGAGCCACGACAGAAAACCCGAGCTTTGAACTCACTCGCGCCCTACTCTCACGTATGCGTGTTGTGGTTTTACAAACTCTGGCTAAAGATGAAATTGCAAATCTTATAGATCGCGCCATCAAAGACTCCCATGCAGGTTTGGGTAACTTAGAAATTGAAATTTCGAATGAGGCGCGCGATTATTTAGCCACACTCTCCGGTGGTGATGCGCGCTTAGCACTAAGCGCACTTGAAATGGCCGCAGAGAGCCGCGAGGCTTCACAAAAAGTTTTAGAAAAATCCGACATCGAACGCGCCCTCCAACACAACGGCGCGCTCTACGACAAAAACGGAGAACTTCATTTTGATTTAATCAGCGCGCTTCATAAATCCATTCGCAATTCTAACCCGCACGCCTCGCTCTATTACCTAGCGCGAATGATTGAGGGCGGCGCAGATCCTCTTTATATAGCCCGGCGCTTAGTTCGCGCTGCTTCTGAAGATGTGGGCTTGGCCGACCCTCAGGCTCTCACCCAAGCATTAGCCGCAAAAGAGGCTGTTGATTTTGTAGGTATGCCAGAATCTAATATTATTCTCGCACAAGCCGCCATTTATTTGGCGCTCGCCCCCAAATCCAACTCTGTTTACATGGCCTCGAAAAAGGCTCACAAATTAGCCAAAGATTATTTCTCCGAGCCCATTCCTATGCACTTACGAAATGCACCATCGAGCCTCATGAAAGATTTAGGTTACGGCGAGGGCTATCAGTATGACCACGACTTCCCACACCACATAGGCCCCATGGAAAGCATGCCTGAAAAACTTGTTGGACGAAACGTTTATGAACCCGGCGAGCTCGGTTTTGAAAGAGAGCTCATCAAACGCATGGAATGGATAAGAGGGAAGAGGGGAACTTCTTAGGATATATTTATACAAGATTTTCAAACGATAGTTATTAAGTAACTCACATACTCATTTGGGGGAAAATAAACAAAACATCTGATACCATTAAATATATAAATCAAATGCGAACAGAAAAAATTTTAGGAATTAATTTCCACATAGGTTCAGCTAATGAAGTTCTAGAATTTTGCTGCCACAACAAAGGACTTGTCATTGCCCCCTCAGCACCATCATTAGTCGATGGATTTTCTAACAAATACTTTTACATGTGCATGATCAATGCAAATCACGCGATAGTTGACTCAGCACTAATTGCAATAATGTGGAGTCTTTACAAGATCAAACTCACTCCAAAGGTATCTGGTCTAAAATACACAAAACTTCTTATTTCAAATTACCTTTCTAAGGAACTTGAAAAAACTTTTTGGATAATGCCCACTAGAGATTCTAGCAAAAAATTAATTAGTTACTTTTCTCATCAATCTTTAAATTTACAAGAAAATCAAATTTACGTTGCCCCTAAATACCGTTCAGGAGAAATCATGGATGATGAGCTCATTACCCAAATCGAAAAAAATCAACCAACACATATTGTAATTGGTCTGGGTGGCGGAACGCAAGAACGGGTCGGATATCTTATCAAGACTAGATTTGGAGCTAGTTTTACAATTCATTGTATCGGAGCTGCTATTGGATTTATAACTGGTGATCAAGTGAAGATTCCAGAATGGGCCGATCGAACAGGTCTGGGATGGCTAATGCGCTGTATTTCAAATCCCGTCATTTATGGAAAAAGATATTTAAAAGCACTCAAAATTATTCCAATTTTTATATGGTTCAGACAACATAAGATATATAAATAAAATTGAAAACTATTAATCCAATTGTTTGATGATAAAACATAAGCGAAGATTCGACAGCTTAGAAATTTTAATTTTTCACAATATTTATTCGATAAAAAATTTTATCTAAGAACGACTAAAAAACAAATACACTTTTTTAACTACTAAATAAATTAGAGTTTTTAGTCTTTCCAACAACTTTGATCCCATAAAATATCGGCGAAACTCATTCATAACTTGAGGGGAAACTTCTTTAGGTGAAGGCAAAGTAAAGTAAATTTTGATCGATCTATATTTATAATTCTGATTAAATCTGTCGAATTTAACTTTATGTACCCCTTGTCCGTCAAAACCCCTATTAACAAGATGACTATTTTTAGCCCATAAGCAGATACCATTTTTTAAAAATATGTGGACGTACCAACGAATTAGCCACGAATCAATCTTACCCCCTAGTTGCTTTTCAAGAAATTCGGAGAATGCGGCGCCCGGTCTATCGAATTCTTTTCTTAAATACTGGTCAGATAAAATTCTTTTATAATTTGAAAGATCATTAAAATTACAATTTTCCCACCGATTCTTCCATGTAGCCCAGCCCCACGAACAAGGATAAGGAGTAAAATAACCGTCATCAATATTTTTTTGAATTAAAGGTAAACCAAACCCAGAAAGATGCATAACATTTAAAGATTCTTTATATCTATCGAGTGCGAGTTCCATAAATGGAAAAAAAGTGGAATGCGGAATACAATCGTCCTCGAGCACAATAATTTCATCAAATCCGCTTCGAAACACTTTATCAACACCCGAAATCACTGAATTTGCGAGTCCTAAGTTCACAGATTGTTCGAAAACACTCACATCTGCCCAATCTATTTTTTTGATCATTTTGCGTATCTCTTTAACAGGCTCATCAGATTCATTAACTTTAGGACCATCCGAAAACACATTAAACCGATTGATCTTAAATTCTTTGATTTTATCCAATAAAACTTTTGTTTTATCGGGACGATTGTAAACAAAAATTGCAAGCTGTCGCCTGTCACTTGAAAAGCTCATATAATTTAGTTTTTAATTCTCTCATTTTTCCAATAATTTGACATGCAACGGAGTGCTAAACATTTATGATACGATTTTAAATAGCGTGATAAAAATTTTTGAACATAATTCTAGATTAAGAAATTTTACAGGACGAACAATACGCTTCTTGCGATTTTTCTTTCAATACAAAATGAAAGGTATTACTGTTTTAAACGGTCAGGCTGGAAACGATAGGATTAGAGACCTACTAAACAACAACACTCCCTTTTTAGTTGGCAGAATTGGCGCAACCGAACAAATCGTTATCAATGAATGGCACAAATCAAAGTCTTTTAGCAAAAATGCCTGCACCAAAATTCAGAAAGAATCGGGTGTATTCCCCTCTTCGCATGATATCTTAGTAAAATTTGTTAAAATTTATGAGGAATCATTATCTTTTTGCGAGCTCTTAGGTGTATGGGGGAATCCCGGAGAATCTCAAACAATAAAAAGAAATTGTCACAATACGGAGTTAACAAAACTCCGCAGCCTTGAGTCCTATTATTGGACACAGCCATGGACGGAACTTCTCCGTGAAAAGAAAGTTCTAGTCATACACCCTTTTGCAGATACAATTAAAAAACAATTCTCCCATAGAAAAAATTTGTTCAGAAATCATACAAATGAAATTTTACCTGATTTCCAACTGTTAACTTATAAAGCTGTTCAAGCATTAGACCCCACTACTCTGCCTTTCAAAAATTGGCTTGAGGCTCTTGATCATATGAAAGTTGAAATATCATGTTTAGATTTCGATATTGCACTAGTTGGAGCTGGGGCCTTTGGATTACCATTAGCTGCATATATCAAAACTAAATTAAATAAATCAGCTATTGTTACTGCAGGAGCTACTCAACTTTATTTTGGAATAATTGGAAATAGATGGAATCGACACGAAGTCTCAAAATTTTTTAATGAATACTGGGTCCGCCCATCACTAGGTGAAATTCCTAAAACAGCAAAAGACGTAGAGGGTGCATGTTACTGGTGATATTATTCAAAAGATTTTACTATAGAATAATGGCTTTTTTTAGGACAAAAGGAAATGTCAAATTTGGAACTTGTTTTTTTGTTCAAAATGCTTCGATGGTACACTCCCCAAATGGATTAGTAATAGGTGATCATGTTTATATTGGAAGCAATTCATCCATAAAATGTGACGGAAGCATTGGGAGTTACGTCTTGATTGCAGACAGAGTCGGAATTGTAGGAAGATATGATCATCGAATAGATGAAATTGGAAAACCCATCCGATACGCTTCTTGGATAGGTGACCCTGATTATTCAGGAAAAGGTAAACATTCGAAGACCATTATTGGAGATGATGTATGGATAGGATTTGGAGCAATAATATTATCCGGTGTAACCATTGGACGTGGAGCTATTGTCGCTGCTGGAGCACTCGTAGTTAAAGATATCGAACCATATTCAATTGTAGCTGGAGTACCAGCAAAAATTATGTCAAAGCGCTTCTCATCCAAAGAATCGCAAGAAACTCATGAAAAATTAGTTAACAAGTGGATAAAGAAAAAAGGACCCACAACACGGTGAGTCACTGTGTTGTTTATCCCTTAAACTACTTATTTAAGCTAAGCTTAAGATTTACATCAAAATAGCCGATTTGTATTTGTGGAAGATAATTATCAATTTGATCTCGAAAAATTTAAAGAGATCTTATTATTTAGAATTAAAGATTATCTGCTATTTTGCTCACTTGGAACATTATTTATATTGATTCTCGTTTTTATGACCATCCAAAGAGAATATGAATATCTTACTGTACTCGATATTGGTTCAAATAAAATTTCTGCAAACTCAGATTTATTAGGTGGGACAAGTTTTGGTAAAAAGGGTGGCCCCTCAGCGCTGGTAACAGAGGCCATGGAATTCATGGAATTACAATTTATGAAAAATCCAAAATACATTGAAAATCAAGATGAAAAGCGTCGACTCTTTGCAATTGAAAACATTGAAAATACAGATCAAATAAAAATCATCGTTAGAGCCGAAAGTTTAGAGAGTGCTAAAAGCTTTTCGCAAATCATAGTTCAAGAAGTCTATAACAAATTTAAAGAAAAAGTATCAGGGCTAATAAAACTCAACAATGAAAGAGTTGCCAAGTTAGAAGAATACACTGAGAGCATTACCGAACAAATAAATCAAATTAACACTACTCAAGAAAACATTGGATTCAGCCCTGTTCTACTTGAACGTAGGGCGCAGCTTGCAGATACGCTTTTAAAAATTGAGTCCGATAAATCTATAATTTCAGGTTTATTAAAATCAGGAAACATACGGTCAATGAAAATTATATTAAGTAGGCCAACATCTTACAAACATGTTTCCCCAAAATATACATTAGTACTTTTATTATCGTTTACAGTATTTACCATAGCTTGCTTAGGACACGCCCTACTCTCCACACTTAATAACGATGATAAAATTAAACCTGAATCCAATCGCCTTGATAATTCAATTAGAAAAATAAGTTAACAACACTTTTATTGAGGGATAATTATTACAAAACAAAAACAACCTTAATGCATATCAAAATTAAACCTTTGTTATAGCCAAATTTATTCTTTTCACCAAAAATCCAATAAATATAGCAACTGATGTTTGTATAACTACATCAGAAAAGGGAAATCTTACAATTAGGAATCCTACTAAAAGTGATAGATATCTATACTCTGAATACCTAGACCCAAGTCTTAGCAAAAATATTAACATTAAAACAAAGGGTAATATAAATATCGGATAAAAGATCCCAAAATTGTAATATCCTTCACCATAAATTAAAGTAACTAGGGATACTCCTTTAGTTGAAGCGTATACCTGACCGATAAGCTCTGTTATTGTTTCAATTTTATACGGCATAATACTTCTAGGAATTGGAGCAAGAAACGGTTTAATAAACGTCAGCTTTGTAAGCGATAATTCAGACATAGACTCTAAGCGTGTAATTGAATACAGCACATTTATGTTTACAGTTTCAAAAATTCCACTAATCGAAAAATAAAAAAGATCACCCACTTCTGTCAATTGACTTATTAATGCGCTCCAAGCGGCCGCAAGTCCCAACCGATGTTGTAACGAACGAAAAATACCATAACCTGCAAGTAACACACCAAGGAATCCTCCTAAAAAAATCCATGAGATTAATAAACCAAAACTTTTTCGCACCAAACAAGCCCATCCGAAAAGAACAAAACATAAAAGCAATGATATTCTATTTCCTGTTATTACCAACTCCGCCAACATTGCAACTGTAGCAATAAAAAAAATAGTTTTTCCGCTCTTAAAGTGAGCCTCAAACACATTGAACAAATCAGAAAGTAAAATCATTTTTAGTGAAAACAAACAAAAAATATAAAATACAGCAATTTGACCAAATTTATTTAAAAAAACTGCTCGAGCCTCATACCAATGGTCCGCCTGCTTCAAAACAAAGGTAATAAAAAACAAGTAGAAGAGTATTAAAATAAAAATAACTACTTTTAATCGTTTCCAAGAAACTTGCGGTGGACTTATGGATTTATTTAACTCTATTACCCTTGCAAAAAATTGCTGAACAACAAAGATTAACAATTGAAAAATGAATATAAGACTTGTCATCCTAAATACTACCGCTAAACTTTCATCACCAATTACCAATTGAGAATATTGCGGCTTCAACCCTTCTACTATTGAAAGATCACCTCTAATTAGAAAAATAAATATTGGGAAAATAAAAAAATACAAGCATCCCAGCGACAACCCAGTGATCATAGAGAGTGTTTTGTAATATAATGAAAAAAAAATTGAATATAAACAAATCAACAAAACAGATATCGTCATTATCCAAACTGAAGCGTACAAAATGTTACTCCTAAATTAATTATAAAATTAATCTAGCATTATGTGTCTTTAATATTTTCATACCTCGACAATACATTGACATATTAATATCCAACTTTCTCAATTATTCTTGTCTTAAGTTATGAAACTAATTCTTACTCCAATGCAAAAATCTCCATTTGATTTTTTAACAAACTTCAGAAGGACTCTTTGGATTATAATTGGCAAACCTCTTTTTAGGATCACATTTCATAATTGGTACTTTTATAGAAATATCGTACTTAAAATTTTTGGCGCAAAAATTGCCCTCACTGCCCGGCTTAGGAGAAGTGTCCACATAGAAATGCCGTGGAACTTAGAGATTGGAGAGTTTTCAACGGTTGGACCTTATGCCTATCTCTACAATTTAGCACCAATTTACATTGGCCCCGAGGCCTTAATCAGCCAATATGCACAAATTTGCACAGGCACTCACAATTATGAAGACCCTGAAATGCCGCTAATATCTAAAGCAATTCGTATTGAAAGACGATGCTGGATAGCAACAGGTGCTTTTATTGGTCCTGGAGTTCACGTTGCAGAAGGAGCTATTCTAGGCGCTAAAAGTGTAACATTTAAAAATTTGGAAAAATGGACCATCTATGCAGGCAATCCTGCGAAAATAATCAAAACAAGAAAAGAGATTTAGTCTAGAATTACCAAAACCACTCTTTCCGCCAAAAATCCGTCGCCGCTCCTACCAACCATTAATCCTTGCTAAAATCATAAGGTGAATTGGCAACTAAGAAATGGCTTCGCCTTAAGCTCTACTTTACTAAAATATTTAAGCGTTGCTTTTGCAATTCACATATTAACTCAAAAAAGTGCCTTGGCTGCTACAGAAAAACTCTCTTTTCCTAAAGCCACTGAAATTTATGAGAGCACTGGATATCAAGCGCAAATACTCGAGTCAAAAATCAAAGAGGCCGATGGCGACTTAGGCACTGCGCGAAGTTATTACTACCCTCAAATAGATCTCGAAGTGAACAATGCTTTTCCGCGTACTCGTGGAGCCCTCACAGCAAGACAAGCTCTCTACGAAGCAGGTGCCATCGATGCGCGCATTGATGCCGCAAAAGCTAAAAAAGACACTGCCTTTTTCACTAAGAAAAATTTTAAACTTGAGGGATTTGCTGAATTCGCAGATCAGTATTTTAAAGTTCTCGAACTTCAACGAAAAAAATCGCTCTACGAAACAAAATATCTGCCCACATATTTTGCCATTGCCAATAAAATTGACCAAGGCTGGCAACATCAACTCATGCCCA
>CAZSSP010000037.1:0-17044 GCA_964609695.1 uncultured Bacteriovoracaceae bacterium | reverse complement strand
CTTTTTGTGGATCATGGATTTCTACGTGAATACGATTGGACAGATTTACAGGGTTATTTCGCCAATTTTAAAAATGTTGAACTTCAAAAAATTGATGCACGAGATATGTTTTGGAAAGAACTCAAAGGATCTTCTGATCCAGAAACAAAAAGAAAAATCATTGGGCGACTTTTTGTAGAAGCTTTTTATTCAAAGATTCCATCCGATCGTAAAATTCATTTAGCTCAAGGCACTATTTATTCAGATGTTATAGAAAGTGCCTCTAATGATTTAGGTCCTGCTCATAAAATAAAAAGCCATCATAATGTGGGCGGATTGCCTAAAGATTTAAAATTTCATTTATTAGAGCCACTTCGAAAATTCTTTAAAGATGAAGTTCGAGAAATTGGAAAACTATTAGGACTTGGTTCAGAACTTTTAGATCGACATCCTTTTCCAGGGCCAGGGCTTGCCATTCGATGTTTGGGGCCTTTAGAGCCTGAGCGTATTGAGTTGCTGAGGCGGGCCGATACCGTATTTCATAGAGAATTAAATAAGCGCGATCTTTATAAAAAAACTTGGCAGGCTTTTGTTGTGTTGCTCCCCATTTCGAGCGTTGGAGTTATGGGTGATGAGCGGACTTATGAGTCCACCTTGGCCATACGCGCAGTTTCTTCACGAGAAGCCATGACCGCAGAGGCCACAGAATTTCCATGGGAAGAACTCAAGGGAATTGCTTCAATCATTATCAATGAAGTGCGTGGAATTAATCGTGTGGTTTACGACCTCACGAGCAAACCCCCAGGAACTATTGAATGGGAGTGAAGCAGCCTTGGTTTGTGTTTTCTTCTTCGTCGGGGGAAACTTTTGAGAAACTTTATAATTCCTTAAGTCCTGAGGCTAAAGAATCACTTCAAGCTTTTTATGTGGATCGTGATTGTGGCGCTTTTGAACGAGCTCAAAAGATTTTAGGCTCCGAAAAAGTTAAAAGTTTTTCTAAAAAGGAATTTGAAGCCTCCGTTTTAAGTTTACTAAAAAATTCGGGTCACTCTCAGGCTATTGTTTTGTTATGCGGGTTTTTTGGGATTCTCACTAAGACTTTTTTAGATCAATGTCCATTTGCGGTACTCAACACTCATCCTTCATTGCTACCAGCTTTTCCGGGCTTAGATAAAAAGGTTCATCAAGCTGTATTTGAGCAAGCCCATTTTAGTGGTTTTACTCTGCATTTGGTCAACGAAACCCTAGATGGGGGAGCCATCGTTTTTCAAAAATCAGTTTCCATAAAAGAAACGAAAACTTGGGAAGAGTGTCGCGATAAGGTTCGCGATTTAGAGCAAACTGAACTTCCTAAAATATGGGATAAAGCCCTAGAATTAAGTTTTCGTCCTGAAGACCGTTACTCAACGGCCCGCCAACTTTTACAAAAGTATAAACTGTTTTGAACATTAAAATTTAAATTTAGTTTAAAAATTCTAATTTCTTATTTTGTACCTGCTAGTTTAGGGAGCGAGTCGATTGTGGCTTGTGAAATTGCGTATCCCCTAGTTTGAGCGAGCCTTGCAGAAAGTGCCGATACGTAGGGTACCATGTGCTTTCCAGGGCAATCATGACCATCGTTTACGTTGAGGCATACTCCCGTTAGGCAATGTCCTTTATCTCGATGAGTTCTGACATGTTCAATTGGATATTTCATAGCCAGTTGATCTTGAAGTTTTGTGAGCAGGCTTACAACTTCTTCAGGCACGGCATCTTTATCGTAATCTCCTGCAATTGAAACTCCTATAGATCGAGTGTTGCAATCAGATGCGTGACATCCTCGATAACCCAAGGGAGTTCCTTCAAAGATTTTCCACTCTCCGCGAGCATCTTTCTTAATTACAAAATGATAACCTAAATCTTTAAATGGTTTTTGAAAGCGGTGAAATAGGCTCATGTCGACAAGATTGGGCGACTGAGATCCATCGGTGTGGTGAATAACTATTTCATCGTAAGTGAGCTCTTGTTTTCTTTCTAGGAACCATTTTGGGTCCTGAGAGCTGACAGTCTGAGTGCTATATCTTCTTTTTTTTCCATTTACAGAGGAAAGAGCGCGATACTTTTGTCCATGGGCTTCTTCAGACCACCATTGTGCCCGAGATATAATATTGACTTTTGAATTTGGGCTAAATCTTCGAGAACTCACTTTGCTTTTGGCATTTTTAAGAGCGTTCTTATCGTTTTCTACTAAGGCCAGGAATTTTGAATGTTGATTTCGGTAATCACTGCTAGATAGGGAAAGCCATAAACTATCGTCAACACATTTAAATTTTTTAGAAATATTGGAATTTTTTAAAGCTTTAATAAGGGCCCATTGAGTTTGAGTGACTTCTTGTTCTATGGAGTCATGCTTAAGAAGTGCTTCTTGATCCATTCCGTAGGTTTTCATTTTTACAAAAAATCCTTTTTGTGAATGGCTAAAAAAGAAATGTTCTTGCTTTTGAACGGCATTCAAATAATTTATAAGACTTGTGTTTAAGCTACTATTGGCAGACTTTGTTCGACTCTTTTGGGAGCCTTCGCTGAGTTTAAGCTTGAATTCTTCTATAAATGAGGTTCTTTCATTGAGGTGATCTCTGTTGATGTAAATGGCTAGTTGATCAAGATCTTGGGCTAAACTTGAATCAGGACAAGCACCTTTATTGAAAATAAATTCTATAGGATCAGAATCAGTTTTAATGTTTTTGTTTGAACTTTGAGAGGCTTTTGTGTTTTGAAGTTCTTCAGATGGGCTTTCATTAGTTGTTGGCTTTTTGTCTGTATTTGCCGGTTTTCTGTGAAATATTTTACTAAAAAAATTGTTTGTTGAAGCAAAAACATTGGGGATTGATATAAGATTTAACAAACATACAATTGAAAAAACAAAAGAGTATCGAATCTTTTTCATGCCCACCCCTACTTGGTATTTTAAACGATATCGCTGAGGTCTCGATTTGAATGTTAAGAAAATCTTTCTCAGAAATCGATAACTTAAATGGAGATGATGTTTATTAAGACGACACTTTGTCTAATAGATCTACAATTTTCTTAACAATTGAACTCAATTAACTATGATAAGTTAATTTTTCTTCTTTTTTTCAGTTTTGAAAAGTTTTCGAAGAAGTTTTACAACATTCACTTTTTCTTCTTCCTCTGAAATCAACTGATAACCTACAAAATTATCCATTTTGGCTTTCCCGATGAGAAATTGTCCAAGTGCATCTTCTTCGCTGTAAGCTGTAAAGTTTATAGTTCCAAAGAATCGAGAATTGCCCATAACTTTTTCAATGTTAGATTGAGCAGATTCGCTAAGATCTGCAATGAGGTCGCCAAACATGAATGTGAAGCGATCGTATTCAGAATCAGGAAACTTGGCTTGGACCTCTAAGGCTTTGGCCGCACCCACTCCGTAGTCCGTTCCTCCACCGAGTTGAACTTTGTAGAAGTCATTTTCATGGGCCTCGTCAAAATCATAAGCAACCCCATCAAAAGCCACGTATGTAAAAACAATGTTTTTATATTTATGCTTCAGTAGTGATCGAATGTTGAAAATGATTTCTTTCATTTTCTCTACATATCCCATCATACTTCCTGAGAGATCAGAGATAATAGTGACATGGGCTGAGATATCAGGGTCAGGTTGCTGCCTGTGATTTTTAGAATGAATGTTTTTCTTCTGTAAAAAGTCTACGCCAACTTCGAAGGGATCAAGATCAGAAATATCTTCGCCTTCCTCTTCGCGAAGGTTAATCACCCCAAGCCCTAGTTTAATGGCATCTCGAACAATTTTTTTGGCCACATAGGGTTTACGGTCTAAGGGTTGAGAGCCAACAAATATTTTACGCATTTGTTCGGTTTGTCCCTTGAGTGGTCTTAGGTTGGGTAACTCAACTTCATCTTTTATGAGGCTTTGATAAAGCTCTAATGGGATTTCAATATAAGAGGGATCTCCACCGCCGCAACCTTGTCCATTTCCAGGTTTGCCAGTGTCAGCATCCTCATCACTACCTTCGTCGGGTTCTCCGTCGCCTTCGCCATCACCATCATTTCCATCGCCAGGTTGATTTGAGGATTTTTCAACATAGTATTCTTTGTCCTTAAGACCTTGGGGCTGCAAAAGAAGTCCATCGTCAGTTACAAAGGGATTGTTGTCTAAATCATCCACTTTTGAGAGTAGTCTTTTTATTCCGTTTTGCGCACGTCTATCGAAGACAATTCCTCCGACATTTGGGAGTACTTTGAGGCTATAGCCGCTGCCAGTTCGGGTGAGACCACCATTGTTGGCCGCTTTAGAGAATGCCGCTAAAAATCTTTCTGCAACTTTTTGGTGATATCGATTGAGTGCTTTGAGGATTCCGTGAGGCACTTCATTTAGGGCCATGGAGCCTACAACATCGTTTATGTTTTTATAAATGCTACCTAGAGGGTCGATTTCAGTTCCATCATTGTTTTTAAGAGTGCTGACAATTCCCTTGGGTACTTCAGTTTGATCGATATGGTAATCTATTAAAAATTCTCTTAAATTTTGAAATAGATGTCCGTAAAGTTCTTTGTCTACAGCGGATTTTTCTGCAGCCTCGGGAGTCCATTCTCTAAAATTAGGCTTTTGATGAATTTCGATTCCTTCTTCCCAAAAAGAATTGCTATCAAGGATTTCCATTTTTTTAATTGTGGAAACATGGATTTGTCCTTCAGGATTGACTCGAATTTTGGCTCTAGCCAAGCGATACCCAATGACTTTTGTTTTGGGTTTGAAACTAAACCAATCCCAGCTTGATTCTTTAATAACATCAATAATTAGAGTGGCTTCAAGCTCAACTGTTTTCCTAAGTATTTTGGCCCAACTGAGTAGAGTGGGGGCTACAGATTTTCTATTAATAGGAGTGAAGTAACCCATTTCATTGCTTACAGATAATTTCGCGACATCATCTGTTTGATTGTGCAAATTGTTCCAGACAACACGCGGATAGGCATAGGAAAGGTTCCAGTCTTGTTGTACTCGATATCGAATACGTTCAGGATCGTGTGTGATCACCTGATAGAGGGTGCCGTCCATATAATTTTGAGGAAGAGGAGCTCCTTGTTGAGCGAGTTGAAATTTTTCCTCGTTGCTGAATTTTTTGACTAGGGCTAGGTGCCTGTTTTTGATCCACGGATCGGTCAGTTTAGAGAAAATAAACATGACGTTGTTACCGAGGTTTGGATTGTTTATAATTTCTCTCGCGTAGTTAATAAATTTTTGATCGCGCGCCATCCGTTCCAAATTAATGTTTTCTGGGCGCCTATTGAATTCTTCTCTAATTTCTCTCCAAATTTCGAGTCCAAGAAAATAAGGGTTTGTGAGTGAGGGGCGGGCCACTCTTCCTGCGAGCATTCCAATTTCAGCGGCATCACCAAAACTTCGTGCGTAGTCGGGGTGATGTGAGAATATAATTTCCTCAACAAGCATAGCAAAACCTTCGTTGAGTAATTTTGTGTTAACGGCACCAGGTATAAAGCGATTCATTTTTTCAAATTTTTTCGCCATTTCTAATTTCCAGGGGGCGATATCGCTAGGAAGTTCACTGACAAAGGCTTGAAGAAGGCTTACTGTTTGCTTTCCTGAGCTCTGACTTGGCTGAACAAGGCCATCACGCCATTGATTGAATCCTATGGGTTTGTCGGCCTTTAAGTCTTTGGGTTCAACATAGGCACCGCTCCAAACGTCTTGTGCCATTTCAAGCGAAAGTAAATGGAAAAACCAATCTTCGACTTCTCGAGGATCTTCAAATTTTCCGATATCAGTCATAAGTTCATCGAGTTCAACAGAAACACCAACGCGATCGTGAGATGTTTTGTGTTTGAAGTAAGAATTCACATGGAAGAAATTATGGCCATAGACGTGGGCCAATATATTCATGAATAATATGGGGCTTAAGTTGCTCAAATAATAGCTGTGTTGAGTGCTGTGGCCTGAAAGAACGAATTCTAAAACGCCTTGAAGATTTCGTGCTTGATTAAAGATTGCGGCCCCATCACTCCAGCTGCCGACAGGGTAACGATTCACCGCTGCCATTCCAGCCACTGAAGAAGGATTGAGTAATTCTACTATATGTTTTTTAATTCCATTTAGAAGTCCTAATTTCTCAGCGATGTCATGAACTTCAGCTAAACGTTTATGATATTCCGCTGCGTCGGGTTGGTTGTGAGAGTCTGCAATTAAGTGCTCTTGGCAACTGAAAGAGTATTGAGCAAAGACAATACTTAGGAGACTGAGAAACTTTAGAGTATTTAATTTAATAAAGCTCATTTTTTCTCCTCAGGAATCAATAAATATTCGCAGCGTTCACCAAATCCTGCATGATTCCTTTCCAATTCCGGAACCTTGTCCCTAATGAGGTCATTGCCTTCTAAAAGTTGAGTAACGTATTCAACAGTAAGAGGTGAAAGTGGAGATTCTTCAGTCTTAAAAGCAAATTCAGCAAATTCAGACCGAGTGCTGAGTGCAGGCTCGTCTATGATTTCTTCGAGCATTTTCATCATGAAAACGTTGGCATTGTCCCAGGGGAGATTGGCAATGGCTTGGTCTATGGCCCAAAGAAAAATAATCGCTAAATCACTTGAACTTAAATTTCTGTGGAGTCCCTTTTGTACTTCTTTGAGCTTTGGATTTAAAAAACCTTGATTAGAGACAAACATCTGAAAGAGGTCTCGAATTTTGTCTGTAGTGCTCGCGAACTCTTCACGAACTTCTTTTGAGTTTTTCATGGAGTCCAGCCAAACTTGAGAATTGCTTTCTTGGAATCCATTGGATTGATAAAATTTGTAAAATAAATTTTTCATGAGCGACTCAATGTTGATGATTAAGCGGCTTATGTACTCACGTTGTCCTTCTTGTTCTTGAATAGAGCCTTTAATTTTTAAAAAGTCATCTAGGGAATCTCTCTCAAGAACGCTGGATGCTGGAAGTTTGAAAGGAATAACGGGTTTTGAATTATGATGAGCATCCATGAGCTCTTGGAATTCAGAAAGAAATCCAGAGTGCTGATCTATTTTTAATCGAACAGGGGAAAGATCCAAATTCCAAAATCTTAATTCTGGTCGATTTCTTAAGTTGAGATAGACTCCCGTGATCAGGGGTTTGAGGTAGTACATTTCATTTTGAAGACTCGCTCTAAAAAACTTATGGTTTTGGATTGAGTTAATGAAATGATTATAAAAATTGATTCTAAAAGAGTTAGAATTAAATTCTGCAAAATCGAGTCTTCCACGAAGATTGTCAAAGGTGACTGGTTTAACAACAACATGTTTCTTAATTTGGTTTCTTAATGTGGTTGAATTTATAGTGGAACCACCTTCTTCCACTTCATGATCATCATTGTACCATTCATCTACATTCCAATCGTCTTTGAGGTCCTTGCTGTCATGGGTATCGCTTTTAGAACTAGTCACATAATAGAGCGGAGCGGGAGCTAGAGAGTCATCTTTAGCTTCAGTGAATAGAGAGTTGGTGACAGGCATTAAAAAGTTTCGCGCGTGGGCTTTCGGGAAAATCTGCGCGATTTCAGAAAGTATATGAGGATTTACTAAAATCAGTTTGTTTGAAAGAGTTAATTCTTGGAGACTTCGAGCTCTTATCTTTGAAATCAAACCAGAGGCTTTAGCCTCGCGTGGAAAATCTCCAAAGTTAATGAGATCCGAAAAACGAGCTAATATAGAGGGCTCGTATTGAGCTCCTTCAACTTGTGAAAGTGCCGCAATGATTTGTGATTCAATAGAGCTCGCATCGTCTATGTATTGATCTCTAATTTCGCGATTAGATGCGGGGTTGATGGTTACAAATAAAGATATATTTCTGACGGGAATTTCGATGGTCATTTTATCTTCAAGTCGAGAGACTCTGACCAAGTTGTTATTGAGTAAGTTTTGGATATAAGACATCACTCGGCTTAGAACATTTGCGTTCTTAGCTTTGTGAAGGTCGTCGATGAGTATGAATCCTCGGTATCCGAGTGGAAGTGATAAGAAATTATCTAAATGTTTTAGTGCGTCTTCAACGTATAAACTTTTTCCAGTGGCTTCTTCTTTTTTATCAACCAAGTCTTCTACTTTTAAGAAAAAGGCTTGAGCGTTTTCATCTAAAGGTCTGTTGAAGTCGTAAACTTTTATGTCGAGTAATTGGATGAGCTTTTCAAAGAAAAAAGTTTTACCTAAACTTGTTTCACCGAAAAATACGGCTGAAGAAGGAATTTGTTTAGAACTATCTGAACCTTGAGTTTGCGATAGAATGAGTCTGAAAATTCTTTCTTTGAGATCGAGTTGGCCAGCATATCCAAGTTTTGTCAGATCCACTGCAGCTCGTGCAGTGTCTTTTATTTTGTGAAGAACGTCTTCGGGCTCAAGGGATTTATAATTTAAAGGAATAGGGAAAACTTTAGCTAAAAATCTTTCAACGTAGTTTTCGTCAATCACACGACTTCTTCTGAGTTTATGGTCGTCGACTAATGATTTTCTAAAAATTGAATAGGAACGTACAAAGGCCTCGATAGGCTCCTGATTGAGTGAATTGGCCACGGCTTCAATTCGGTTGGCTAAAAATTTAGTGATGTTTAAAAACGGAGCACTGTTTCTTTCGGCCCCAGATTCGTTTCCATTGTATCGGAAGGAGTAATTGAGAGTTCTAATATCTTCTCTATAGAATAAATTTCTTAAAATGTTTGATCGGTGTTCTACGCTTGGATATTCGAGTCGAACTATTTCAAAATCTTTTTGAAGATCCATAAAATGCGACTCAAGTCCTAAATCTTTTTCTAAATCTTCGATTTGTTCTGGAGTGGCCACAATAATTTCTGAAACACTGGGAGTGGCCTCGTCTCTTAATCGCCATTGCTTTTTAAGTTTGGGTTGTATTCTTCTGCCTTCAGAGGCCAACCACCACATAATGTGAGGGAAAATTGTATTGGGTTTGTCTATATCACTACGTGCCGCGCTACTTCCTTCTTTATCACCCTCTTCAGAGTTGCTTGCGCTCGATTGAGTTTCAGAAGCTGTTTCCGCTAAAAGCTCTGTTTTTTTCATGGCTGCGGGATCGCTTATTCTGAAGGGTTTGATGTCGCTTTTTTCTCCAACGAGTGGTCGTTCGTTGCGTAAAAGGTCGCTTGCGTCCGCTAAAAGAACAACACTATTTTCCTGGCTGAGTCTTCTCATGGCGTCTAGATTGCCAAAGATTTCTTCTTGATTAACTTTTCCACCTTGCGGATATCTGAAAATTGATAGATGGGGATTTCTAAAATTCCAAGAAGTGTTTAAATTCGGATTTCCATTGGCATCTCGTTCTAGGGCCACGTTGTAGCGGCTCGACCAATGAGTCATTAAAAATCGAAGCATGAGTTTTTTAATGTTTTCAGGGACAACAATGATTCTATGCTTCGGTTTTTCAGGTTTCTTCGAGAGTTCACTCAAGATGGGTCTTAAGTTTGGGAATACTTGTAGATCGTCTGAAGTGAGTGCACTCACCGACATTCTTCTGATGTCAGGAGTGGATCTCGGAGTGTTGGGTGGCCAGTTGTACCATTGTGAAGTTAAAAATCTTGCATCGATTTCAAATAGGCCCTTGTCTACCAAACCTGCTTTGAATTCATGGGGATGAGCTTCTTGAAGTTTTAAAAGTTTTTTAGGAGTGGTCAGTACAATAGTTGTTACAGATTTGTAAGAGTCTGATGGAGAATTTAAATCTTTAAGATGGCGACCTTTCCCTTCTGTGGCTATGAGAAAAAGGCCAGACAGTTTGTGGGGAGAAGAGGGATCGTAAATATGATCCGATGAAGTTGAACGTGCTGATTCGGAGAAGCTTTCTTCATCGAGCTCATCGCCTCCATGGCTTGTTTCTACAACTTCTGGCTCATCTTCATCAGGGTTGTGTTTAGCTCCTGTATTTCTTCCATCGTTTTCTTCTTCATCTTCTTCGTTATCTTCAGTCTTTTTGTTTGAAGCCTTAGGCTCGGGATCGTTAGTAGCGCTAAAAGTCTCAATTCCCATTTGTCTTTCAGAGTCGCTGGAGGCGTAGTCGAGTATGCTAAATGAGGATGCACTATCGCTATCATCGTTGCTTTTACCGTCTGATTCCAAAATATAGGTTTGTAATAGTTCGTCGGAACCTGCAAAGAGCACGTTTTGAGTGGTTGATTCAGAGGCTAGTTTTAATTCTTTGCGCATTTCTCGAGCATCGGATTGATGGTCAAAGAAGTAGAGCTCAAAATCATTTCCGCCGGGTTTCCATTTAAGAGACCAGCCCGTTTTTTTGTTGTCGAGTTTAAGGAGCATGAGGTTATAAAAGTTGGCATAGTCTTCGTCAGACACTACAAGAAAAGTTTTTTTACCTTTTTTAGAAGGATCTACAACTAAGGAATCTAGGTACTCGTCTAAGAGAGGGTAGAGTGGACCTTTGCCGCCGGGGCCGAAATTTAAATCTTTATAAGTTTTAGCTTGTTCAGCTTCATTTCCGTCTAGTGCTTTGGAGAGTGTCGAGTTAATGGAGCGTAGTCCAGTGGAGGATGAAATGCTCCATCGACTCCCAATCCAGAATAAACGACCTTCTTTTTCGTTTTCTTGAACGATGCGTTCTTTAAGGCGAATATTAATATTTTCTTTTGAAGGAATAACAAGTTTAGAGACGTAGTTAAAACATCTCATTTTATATTTTGGAGAAAAATAATCTTCATTGGGAGTGTCGACCCAGTAAAGTGCGCCATTGCCATCGGGAAGAACGCGATCACTAATTCGATTGGCGGTGACATAACTTTTAGTAAGCCAGCCTGAGGAATCAGCAATGTTATTAGCGGTGAATTCAATTTTTCCAGCTTTAAGTTGAGAATTTATCTCATATCCTAAAAGATAAACGCCTCCAGTGTTTTGGCGTGTTCGTTTTAGGAATAGCATAACGTATATACTGTTGGCGTGCTTTCTTAGACCCTTAAAGACTCGTACACCTTCAATTTGTGAAAATGAAAATGGTAGTTCTTTACTGGCAAAAAAAGTATTTTTTATGTTCTCACCAACTCGTCCCTCGTAGTTAAAAAGTGTTACAAGATTGAATTTTTCTTCTAGGTTAGGTTGTTGAGAGTTTCTGGGGAGCATTCCAAATAAATGAATTTTGAAGGCTTCCAATTGCTTTGATGATTCGCTCAGAGGAAGATGAATGTCAGTGGTGTAAAGAACAGCGCGAATGGAATCTTTAGCGATGGGTGTTCTTGAGTTTTTCTTGGTCTTTGTTTTGGAGCTATTGGAATAGATCAATTGTCCAGGGATAAATGAAGAATCGTCTTTGTTTAAATGAGATGTTGAATCACCTGGAGTTTCGTGTCGATCTGCGGAATGTGTATCCTCAAGATAAACCCCCGTTTTTTCGTTGAGTTGTGATTGTTTGTCGTTATTGAATTCTCGATAAACAACATGTGGGCTCATGATTACGGGAAATTCGTTTTTAGCCTGAAGAAAAACTGTTTTCCTTTTAGGGTCGCTTTCAGAAACATTAAGATAAGCTGTGACTCTCAGTCCACCGGGATTTTTTTGAGAATCACCTCTATAAGTTTTTGGACCCACACGTGGAGTGCTGTTGTCGAAAACTAAACCTAGATTTTCAACATTTTTGATGCGTAACTCAAGTTCTTCCTTGCTGAAGTTACATTTGTTACTGAGAATTTGAGTGTCTTTAACACTGACATGTCCCATGGATTCCTCGAGCTCTATAGCAAAGGTAGCGCCCTCGGGATAATGTTGAGTTTTACCAGACAAAATTAGGTAATGTTTTTTGTAAACCGCACCTGATATGAGATCGTCATCAGGAATGCTATCTGAAAAACCAAAAATGGGTGCTGATTTTCGTTTTTCAATTTTAGGTTGTGGAAGATCGAAAGACTCTAGAATTATAACGTTGTCGTTGTTGAATGGATCAAATTTAAGTTTGGAAAATTGATCTTGAACTTCTACAACCTGAATGCTCCGGTTTCTAGATTTGAGTCTCAACAAAATGCTTTTATCCAAGGAGAATAAAACTTCAACGGAAGAATCGATTGAGAGAGATCGAGTTAAAAACTTTTTATTCTCTTGATCCCAGCTGAGGCGTCCTTTTTGTGGGGGTGATCCTTCATACTGAAAGGAGAGCCCATCTCCTAAGGGTTCGAAGACTTGGGTTACTCCCGAAATAGCCATGTTAGAAACTTGGGGTTCGGGTCTTTTTTCAAGGATATTCACTAATGGAGGGTTCGTATTGACTCCAAGTTTAAGAGATTTTCCGGAATTCATGTCGATATCTCGATATCGATTTCCAAAAGTCTTTTTATCAATTTTGGAATTAGGATCGAGATAATCTAAAAGTAGTTTTACTTTTTTTAACCAAATATCTATGAGAGGATGTTCTTTGTCATTTTTCCATTTTTCATAAACTGTTTTTAGAAGATAGGGAGAGTAAGCTTTATCGGGTGAGTAATCTACATAAAGCCTTAGGAGTCCTTGGTCGGTAGGATGAAATCGATAATCTAGGAGCACGGGCTCGGATAATTTAAATTCACCTATTTCGGTGCCACTGTTTTTGACAAAGGCAAAGGTGATACCGTCTGATCCCATTTGAGGAATGCCTTGTTTAACTGAAATGATATACATGCACGAATGATCTACTGGGTATTGAACAATCGTGATGTCTTTGGGATCTTTTATGTTTTCAAGATAAATTTTACGTTTTGTAACAGGATCAATAATTGGAACGGGAGTGGCAAATTTGTTGGAAATTTTTTGTGATTCGTTGGCACCAAGTATGAGTGCACTGGCTGCTTTTTTTTCTGAAGTGTTTTTGTTAACTATGTAAATTTGTCCATCAAGAATGACTAAAGCTTCTTGATTTCCTTGTTGAGTCACAGGAGCTAAGAGTACAAAAGTTTCGGCAGAGCGCTTATTCACTCCGAGCACTTCTTTTTGAATCAATGGGCTAGAGTTTTCGGCTCCAGTATTAAAAAAATAAATTCCCTTTTTTTTGCCATTGAGTTCAGCGTTGAAGACCAATTCGTATAAGGCTCTTGCGTTATGGGGATGCGGAAAAATGAAAGATCCCTCGTCGGCCGCGCGCAAGGCCCCACTTTGTCCGATAAGTAGGGCAGCAAGAGCAATATGTTTGAGGGGGTGTCTCATTGTCTAAGTTTACTCAGTTTACTTTTTGTCGTGCTTGTTAACGTGCTCAACTAAGAATCGAAGTGCTTGCACGAAAGAACGCTCATTGTATCCGAATCTTTCCAAATTGCTGAGTATTTTTTGTCCAGCCGTTTGAGTTTCAGTGGCCACAGACCTTCCTTGCATGAAATCAAGGAGGCTTTGGTAGCTGTTAGTTTTTAAGTTCTGACTCATCAACCAATCAGAAATAGCTTTTTCAAGTTTAATCCACATGGGTAAAGGAGAGCCGTCCGAGTTTTGAAGGGCTAAATTGGCAACGTAAGCTTGGAGGTCTGGAGGATTGAGATCGTCGCCCCAACGTTTCCTAAAGGCCTTTTTAATTTCAGCGAGTCTTTCAAAATTGATGGCCGTTGGAATGTCTCCTTTGGCTTTAGTGTGGTGTGTGGCTTTAGAGTCTTGCGCTAAGTGTGAAATTTCTGAAGTGACAGCATCGTAAATGCTACGCACTTTGTTTGTGTCGTTAGCAATAATCGAGTTCACGTCGTTCATGAGCTTTGGAAGTATAAGTTCTGCGGCAATTCTCTCTGCGAGTTCAAGCCACTTTGCGTATTCAGGTCGTTCCTTTTGAAATTGGTTTTCGTGAAGTGTGAGTCTAAAGGCGTCTTTTATTTCTACAGGAGTTAAAGTGTTTGAATGTCCGGGAGATTGTGCAAGTTCAAGGGCCTTTTTAAAGACCACTTCAATATCGCGTTGTCCGATTCCATTATCGCCTTCATTGAGAAGAGCCTCCTTTGAGAATTCTGTTAAAGCTGCTAGAACTTCTTGATTCTCAACAACCTCATCTCCAGTGATAATTCGAAGACGGTCAATGGGGTCGGTGAACCATCTTAAATCGGGTCGTGTGATTCGAGTGAGTATGTTGGCGTCTTTGAGTTTGTCGATGTTTGTTTCGAGCGAAGAGCCTGCGGCAATGCATCCCAAGAAATAAAGTGAATAAGGGGAAATATCGACAAATGAACTTTTGCTAGTGCTGATTTCTGCTGGCGAATCAATTTTAACTCTTACAGCGTAATGACCTTCAGGGCCTGAAAGATTTCCATTGCTGTCGGGTTCTGCGTAAATTTCCTTGATGAGGGGTGAGTTTGAGCTTTGGACTAGTGTGGCGAGATTTTTGTATTCTGTAGAATCTAATTTTCGTGCACTAAAATTGTTAGGTTTAAGCGTGAGTAGAAGTGCGAGTTCTCTCCATCTTGGATGGAGTAGGTTTTTCATGGCAATATGTTGCAAGCGAGAGAGAAGAGCGTCGGTGTCCATTCGTTTTTTTGAATCTGCAATAGAGCTATAGTTTGCAGAAAACACATTAAAAGTGTCCATCGCTAATGCGGGAGTGTCTGATCCCTTGGCGATACCTTCTTGTAATACAGAAAGTAAGAAGTGGAGAACGACAGGGTCGTTTCGAGTGACATCGTCCCAAATAATCATGGAGCCATCGTTTTGAGAGAGTGGTCCGTTAAAATGAAAGCCGAGTGTGTTATTGGCACCTTTAATTCTTGCGGCAACGTTGGCAGTTCCAATTAAAGAAGAGGTGTCGGGAGCTTCTTCCATGGGGCGAATAATGGGATCGCGATTGGATGCAATGCTAATATCTTTTCTTGCAATTCCTACAAAATTTTCAAAGATGGCTAAATAATCAGCTACGGTGAGAGACGTTGCTTTAGTGGCTTTCAAAATGTGTTTTTTGTAAAAAGGAATGAGAAATTCTCTTAGAATATCTTCTGCGTGAGAATCGCGGGCGACGGCTTGGCCTGGATTTCTTTCGTAAAAATCACCAATGTCGAAACCCAACATTTTAGAGGCACTGGCTCCTAGAGTTTTGGCGTAAGCCACTTTGAGTTCGGTGGGAAGTAGGCTGAAGGGACTTCTTTGGAGGCTTGTAACGTTAAGACGATCGCTATCTTTGACTAAGAATTGATCGAGTCTTTGGCCTAATGAAGGATCGGCTTGTTTTATCATGTCCAAATTTTTCCAAAAATAGGTGTATTCTTTGAATAGAGGATCTTGAACCGAGAGGTGGGCTAGGGCGTGTCGTATAACGTATTCAAGAACTGTTTTTCCAGTTCCTGGAGGTCCCTTTAAAAGAGGTCCTTTACTTCCGCGCATACCTTGCGCTGCTTCGGAAATGATTTTGGCCAAGCTCGAGCTAGCTTCGTATTGGCCTACGAGAAAAAGTCCATCGGTGGCTGGCAGGGCATCGTGGTAGACTTTGGGAACATTATAATATTGGTGCTTGTAGACGGGATCTAAAACGCGGCGATAACCAAAATTATTCAAGACCGCTAATTGTTTTTGATCGGCATTCATTAAAAGTAATGGATGCTCTTTTATGAGGTCGGGTAATTTTGAAAAAGGATACTCTACGGCGTATTCCTCAGTGCCAGCAATGGCTTGTTGAGCCACGGTCTCTGGAACTAAAAGAGTTGAGCACAATTTTGGATCAACATGAAAACTTTTAGGAGTGCTAGTTTTTGCTTTGCTTGCAGCTGCTTTTTTGCCTTCTGCCGCAAATGAAAAATTTTCTAAGCTCATTAAAAAAATAACGACGTGTGTAATTTTTAGAATTGTAGGTAGGCTTTTTCTCATGACGCAGCATTAGTGTTTTGTGAACAAATGTGTCAAAGGCATATTGCATAAAGACAGGATGTAAGGCGAATTAAGATTTGACGCAAATTGTCAGCGTGGAAAACAAAAAATTCAAAGTCTCATTGATGCCGACTATATTTACGGAATGCGTGCCGTTTTTGTTTTTTCTTTTTTATGGGCGACATTTCTTAGCAATGCCGCCACGAGTCAAGATTCTGCGAGTACAATATATTTTAAAGCTCTCAAGGGTTTTGATGTAGAAAAAAAGAAATCCAATGCTGAAGTAGACGCATTAGTCGGAAAAAAAATTCGTATTCCTGGATTTATGGTTCCTCTTGAATATAAATCTCAAAAAGTGACTGAGTTTTTGTTAGTGCAGTCACTCCCTTCGTGTATTCACGTGCCACCCCCTTCTCCCAATCAAACTATTATGGTGAAGATGAAGGATAAAAAAACAGTGTCTTTGAGTATGGATCCGATATGGGTGACTGGAATTTTAAAATTAGTCAAACAAGACAAGTACACTTTTGGTGATGCTGTCTATAGTATTGAGGGCGAGTCATCAGCCCCAGTGGATTCAAAAGACTTTAACAAAGTGGGTTTATTTATGGGAGATCAGATTGATATGGCTCCTTTAGAAGAAAATCCTTTTGGTGGTGAGAGTAAAACTAAGAAAAAGAAATAGAAAAAGTTTAAGAATTATACTTAAAGGGTACGACATTATGAAAAAGCATTTTCTAAAAGTTCAAATATTAAGTTTGTGTCTCTCAATAACTTTAAAGGCCGAAGAAAAGCATCATCACCATGAGTCCTTAGCAAAGCATATTCACGGGGAAGCTAATCTCAATTTGATACTCGAAGATGATAAAAAAGGTGAGCTTGAATTTGAGGCTCCTGGCATGGATGTCGTTGGATTTGAATACGATGCTAAAACACCCAAGGAAAAAGAAAAGCTCAATCAAGTTTTGTCGGAATTTAAAAACAAAGCCCAAGAATTATTTGTTTTAGATGCAAGTCTAAAATGCGTTTTAACTCCAAAAGAAGTGACCTGGGAATCAGAAGATCACGAAGAGTCTGAGGGCGCACATAGAGATCATGAAAAGCAACCCGTCGCAGAACATCATGCGATTGAAGCTTCTTATGTTGTAATTTGCCAAAAGCCACTTAAGGGGACTCGTTTAAATTTAGAACTTTTCAAAAAATTTAAATCTTTAAAAAAAGTTAATTTTCAGTATATGGGCAGCAATCTTCAGCGGGCCAGTGAGTT
>CAZSSP010000036.1:1541-17974 GCA_964609695.1 uncultured Bacteriovoracaceae bacterium | reverse complement strand
CGCCAGCCGGTCTGAGTGAGCCAAAATTGAGGAATGGCCGTGATGTGTTTAAGCTTTTCAACATGCCCATTTTCAAATTGTGGATTTTCAAAAGCCTCTGTCCACTCTTCTCTGAGAAGTTCTTTCCATGAATTAAAAATAGCGGCTGATGAAAAGTGGTCTGGAGCGGCATCATTTTTGGCCAAGAAAGCAGACTTTAAATAAAGATCACGCGTGGCTAAGCGGACTTCATCTGGTGTGCTTAAAACATTCATGTGAAAGCGCCCAAGAAAGATGGGTCCATTGTGTTTTTTGCCTGTTTTAAGTTCAAAAAACTTCTTAAGTGCAATGGCGAGAGAGGTGTTTAAACTTTTAAAACTTTTTTCGAGTTCTTCTTGTTTTTTGAATTCACAAACTAGTTCAATAGAGTGGGGCATAAAGGCAAAATGAATAATTCGCAGTCCGAAACGACGGGCACGTAAGGTGGCCTTTTCAAAAACATCCAAAATTTGAGGATCTCTTAAGTCTGGGGCGTCTTTTCGAATTTTAAGGGTGATATGGATGGGCCTATTTTTTCCGACTCTTGGACGTTTGAGGTGGGATACCATGGGAGAACTTTTTGGCCTCCCGGCCCCATCTCTTTTACCGCCCCATCCGCTCTTTCCCTTATCCATGGGCCCCATTAAAGAAAGAAACTTCACTAATATCAACGGCATTGGAAGCCTTTTTTGAAAAACTTACGAAAAAGGCCAAGAGCGTCTAAAATTTAGACACCTGTTTAAAAGCTCCTTAATCTTTTCTTAAGAATAGCTCTTAAACCCCTGTATTTGCATGCTGGAATTGTGGCATGAGTCTCGCAAGATACTTGAGTGAGGGGATGACATGGGCTTGTTGAGATCAGTAAATATTTCATGCTTTTTACTGCTCAGTTTAAGCTTTTGCGCCCAATCTCGCCGAGGCAATGTTCAAGCGGCAGATAAAGAAGTTTGGGGAGCTCAGCAAATTTGTTCATACGATAATGCTCAGCAACCTTTGAGATGTATTTCTATTGAGCCTCACATCACTGATAACAAAGCCGTCATTGATGTTTTAAAACTCGATTTTAACCCAGGCCAAGTGCCTTACCGCGTTTTAGCTCGCCCAGCTGGTAGTAGTTTATTCGATCTTTTGGCCAGCAATGTAACAGTGCCTCAGGGTTCCTTCTTTGAAGTTAAACCTATCGGTAAAACCTACATAGAAGAATACGAAGAGTGGGTTTTAGAGACCATGCAAAACAAGAGCCCTAATGGACTCAACATTACAACTGTGGGTCCTGGAAATGGCGTTATTCTCATCAAAGAATTTGTGAATTACCCAGAATTCAATTCTAAGTAAATTTATATAAAGTTTATAGTTCATGGAATTTCACTTTTTAAAATAATGGATATTTAAATCTTCATATGGATTGAAGTTTTCACCTGAGTTAGTCTTTTAAAATGGCAAGCGCACCTGAACGGACCCCAGTAGCTGGAGATGTTTTTACTTACTGCACTCGTGAAAAAATTGAGACCTGGCATGTGGTTCGAAATCATAATGCTCAAGGCATTGTAGACAGGGTCATTTGTAAGTCATGTTCCTCCGAACATAAGTTTAAAATGCCTGAAAAGGCGAAAGCCGTATTATCATCGGGCGCCAGAGTCATAAGAAAAACCCCATCAGGAACTCTTCCAGCGTCCTCAAACAAGACATCTGTTTTGGGCGATCATTGGTTTTCAAAAGTGAAGGCTTGGGGAGAAAAACCCATTCGAAAGTATCAACCAACGGAGTCTTATGAAATTAATGAGATTATAGAGCATCCCAGTTTTTCTAAGGGTGTGGTTGAAAAGCTTAGAGATAACAAAATGGAAGTCCTTTTTCGCGATGGTTTAAAGGTTTTACCTTGTAAAAAGAAGTCCCTCGGCCTTTTTAATTGACAGACAATAACAAATACTTAGAATGCGCCGAATGACGCATGGAGACGAAATTTATTGTGATGCCAATGCTACGCATCCGCTTTTGCCTTCAGTGCGCACACGTCTCACTCAAGTATTAAACAATGAATCCGAATCGCTTGGTAATCCTTCAAGTGTTCACATCACCGGGCAACGTGCAAAAAAAACTGTCTTTGAATTAAAGAATGCGTTGGCTGAGTGGCTTGGAGCCAAAGAGGCTGAAGAATTTATATTATGTTCAGGAGCCACTGAGGCTATAAATTTAGCCATTCGGGGTTTTGTCAGAGACATAAGAGGTCGCTCTTTAAAGCCAGTGCTTTTAGCCACTCGAATTGAGCATGCAGCCGTGCTCGACACCTTGGCAGATTTAAAGGATCAAGCAGAAATTCATTTGCTAGAGGTCGATTCCTCTGGGCAATTTTCTATTGAAGAACTTCTAAATAAAATTGATGATTTACTGGCTGATCCCAATGCAGCACTTTTGCTGTGTTTGCAGTTGGCTAACAATGAATGTGGCAGCACTTATGATTTTTCATTTTTACCAGAATATTGGAAACGTTTTGGCCCAAAATCACGTTTAGATCTTCCTAAATTAAAAGGGGGTACTTATCCGAAAACCCCTCAACGAGTTTGGCTTTTTCTTGATGCCGTTCAGGCGCTTGGAAAAATGCCTGAAGACTTTATTCGTAGAGCCCTTCATTATGCGGATTATTGTGTTTTGAGTTCCCATAAAATTGGTGGACCTACAGGAATTGGAGCGCTTTGGTTGCGCGGAAAGAGTCCCTTTGCGGCTTCTTTAACGGGTGGTTCTCAAGAAAAAAAACGAAGGGCTGGCACTCATAATATTTTGGGTATTCATGGATTTTTAGCTGCGGTTCAGGATTGGCGCGCTCATGGAGATGAGTATCGAAAGAGACTTAAAGCACTTCGTGAAAAATTACTTTTAGAAATTAAATCTATTCCAAATCTTCATTTGCACGCGCTGTTGGGAGATCAATTGCCTGCTTTACCCAATACAATCAATTTTCATGTGGATGATTGTGAAGAAGACAGCTTGGTGATTGCTTTAGATTTGGGCGGTGTGAGAAGTTCCAGTGGTTCGGCTTGTCATTCTGGATCTTTAAAAGCTTCGCCTGTATTGCTGGCAATGGGGTATTCTGAAGATATTGCACGTTCGTCTTTGAGAATTAGTCTTCATCATTTGTTAAGTGATAAAGACATTGAAGTGGTGTCTAGGAAAATTATAGAAAAAATCGATCAAGTTCGTAAGGCCAAGGAGCTTGCACATCGCATCCTGCCTCGAATTGAGATCGTAAACGAAGCTAGGTAACATAATATTGTGGGAACAAAAGAATACGGTACTAAAATAAGTTCACGGGAGCTCCCGGGTGCAGGAAAAAAAGTTGTAGTGGCTATGTCGGGTGGCGTAGATTCCAGTGTGGCTGCAGTTCTTTTGAAAGAACAAGGTTACGAGGTGTCTGGCTTAGCGCTTCAGGTGACTGATTATTCTAAATATCGTTCAGAAGAAGAGAGCGGTACTTGTTGTTCTATTAAAGATATTGAAGACGCTCGTCGCGTGGCGGAAGCCATAAATATTCCTTTTTATGTGATTGATACAGAAAAAACATTCGAAAGAAATGTGGTGGATTATTTTGTAAATGAATATGTCCAAGGCCGCACTCCTAATCCCTGTGTCATGTGCAACTCTCGAGTAAAGTTTCATCATCTTTATCGTAAAGCTATGGAGATGGGGGCCGATTATGTGGCCACCGGTCACTATGCTCGAATCGTGCACGATCCCAAGTTAGGATATTGTTTACTTAAAGGAAACGATCCCGCTAAAGATCAAAGTTATTTTTTATTTTCTTTAACTCAAAGTCAGTTAGAGAGAACATTGTTTCCAATCGGCTCTCTACAGAAATCAAAAGTGCGAGAAATTGCGGCCCGATTTAGACTCCCCATTGCTGAAAAGCCTGATAGTCAGGAAATATGTTTTGTTCCCTCAGATAATTATAAAAAATTTATTGTTCAAAGAACTCCACCTCAACAGCGGCATGAAGGTTTGATTGTGACCGATGAGGGAATCGTTTTAGGAAACCATGATGGTGTTTATCAATACACAATCGGTCAACGTAAGGGCTTGGGCTTTGCGATTGATTTGGCTCAAGGTATGGGTCTGCCTGGCGCTCGCGATTTTTATGTGACTCGTATCGATGCTGAGAAACGTCGAGTCTATATGGGTCCTCCTTCTCAGTTAGATCGAGTGGGCTTATTGGCGGCGCAGGTGAATTGGATTGTGGCTCCTGGATTAACAAAAGATCAAAGTTTTGAAGTTAAAATTCGTTCACGAGCCGAATTGGTGAGTTCTACTGTTCGTCAGTTAGGCGATAATAATGTTGAAATTCATTTTTCAAGTCCACAGCAATCTGTAACTCCTGGACAAGCGTGTGTTTTTTATTCGGGCGATATGTGCGTCGGTGGTGGTTGGATTTCAAAGTCTCTAGAAAAAAAGAGAGATTAAATTAGGCTGCTTTTCTAAAACTTTTAGAGCTAGCTTGATTCATAAATTCTTTGAAACTCTCAGGAATGTTTTGTGAAAGCAAAGATCCTCGCGGAATAAATTCAAAAAGATCCGCATACGACAAGACTCTTTCGGCACTTCCACGACGTAAAACTAAGTGGGGTCGAACTTCACTTAAGTTATGAAGGCCTAGAGCGCCCATGAGGTGAGCTAATGATTTTAAGGTTTCTGAATGAAAATTATGAATTCTGGTTCTTTTATCGCCTACGACAAGTCCTTTCATGAGTGAAGAATCTTGAGTGGCGACTCCAGTGGGACAGGTGTTTGAATTGCAGCGTAATGCTTGAATGCAACCTAGGGCCAACATGAAGGATCGAGCGGCGTAGGTGAGGTCGGCACCCAGTGCAAATTTTTTGATCATGTCAAAAGCGCTTGTGACTTTTCCAATGGCAATAATTTTTATATCACTTCTCAAATCAAAACCCACGAGTGCATTGTGAACAAAGATTTGTCCTTCGATAGCGGGAAATCCCACACGATTAGAAAATTCTAATGGAGCCGCTCCAGTGCCGCCTTCTCCACCATCTACAGCGATGTAGTCAGGAGTGATGCCAGTTTCTACCATGGCTTTACAAAGAGCGATAAACTCCCATCTTTTTCCTAAGCAAAGTTTTATTCCAATAGGTTTTCCTTCTGAAAGGTCTCGCAATTTTTGAATGAAATGAACTAACTCAATTGGATTTGAAAAAGCGGTGTGGCCCGGAGGAGACAAAACGTCTTCTCCCATAGGGACTCCGCGAATTTCAGCAATTTCTCGAGTGAGTTTTTCTTTTGGAAGTATTCCTCCGTGGCCTGGTTTGGCTCCTTGAGAAAGTTTGAGTTCAATCATTTTAACTTCGGGTCTAAGAGCGTTGGCTTGAAATCGAGTGGGTGAAAATTTTCCTTTTTCATCGCGAGCTCCAAAGTATCCAGTACCAATTTGCCAAATAATGTCGCCGCCGTTTTTTAAATGATAAGGGCTCAGTCCACCTTCACCAGTATTGTGTGCAAAGGAACCATCCTTAGCTCCACCATTGAGTGCCATGATGGCATTAGGGCTGAGCGATCCAAAGCTCATGGCCGAAATATTAAGCACGCTGGCGTTGTAGGGTTGTTTGCAATGCTTTCCACCAACCCAAACTTTGAGTGAATCTGTATCTACATGGACTGGAGCCATGGAGTGAGCCAGCCATTCGTATCCCACTTGGTAAACGTCTTCTTGAGTTCCGAAGGGTAGGGAGTCGAGTTCCTTTTTAGCTCTTTGATAGACTAATGAACGCTGCTCTCTCGAGAAAGGGCGCCCATCTTTATTGGATTCAATAAAATATTGATTGATTTCAGGTCGGATAGATTCAAGTAAGTATCGAAAGTGTCCAATGACGGGAAAGTTTCTTCGGAGTGCATGTCGTGTTTGGAGAATGTCTTTAATGCCAAGACCTATGACCGGAACGCTTAAGATGAGAGTCCATAAAAAGATTGGAAAGAAAAAATACGAGACAATGTATAATCCTGCTAATGCGAAGCTAAAGGCAAAGAAGAACTTTCTCATGAAGATTGCTTCGGCTTAATTCAATTTTAATATGAGCCTAGTTTCGTCAGAAAAATGACTTCGATTAAATCACACAAATTCAGTTATTCAGGGTCTTGGACCCGATTTTGCTAATTTATTGAACCTTATCTAATGCCATGTCAGGTCTTACTGAGAGAAGTGAATCTTCAGTGCTCGTTTTTACTTCGTATTGGTTAAGTCTAAGTCTATATAAATCTAAGTATTTATTTAACAGCATCTTATTGTGGATTTTTATTGTGCGCTAAGAAACGGGCCTGGGAAATTAAAGCTAAAATTTATTAGTTCCTTTAAATTCAATAACGAGAGCATCTTGGGGTGGGCGACGGGGCAAGGCCCCAAGCCACAGGGGTCGCCCAAGCCGCTCTTGTTATTGAATTTAAAGAAATGAATAGATTTCCAGGCCCGTTTCTTAGCGCACAATAAAAATGAAATGGCTGGAATGCGGGCAAAAGTTAAATAATACAATTTTGTATTGTATGGGTCATTAAATCGTGTAAATACTGGAAGCTCATGAGAATTAGCTCAATAGAGGAGTATGGTCTTCGATGTGCATTGCAGATGGCCCGCGCCTTCAGCGGAGGTACTTTGCTTTCCGCTTCTGAGCTCGCTGAAATTGAAGGCCTCAGCGTTGAATATGTGAGCAAGATCATGCAGCTCTTTAAGAAATCGGGACTGGTTTTGTCTGTTCGAGGGGCTCAGGGCGGATTTATTTTAAGTGAAGCTCCCAGAGACATTTCACTTTCCAGAGTTCTTGAAAGTGTGCAGGAAAAAAAGCTCCAAAATCTAGAGAGCTTTTGCGAGTCTCATGGTGGACAGCAAAATTCCTGTGTTCATCTGGGAGCCTGTTCATTGCAGCCGGTGTGGTTAATTCTCTTGGATAGTTTTGAACAAATGTTTTCAACCTTAAGTTTGGCCGATCTTTTAGAGCCTCGACAAGATCTTCATAAAAAAGTTCGTGAGGTGGCGAACCAAACTATAGATCATGTTTTTAATGCCAAGACTGAAGTCAAAGGAGTTGTGAGTCATGTCTGAACGTAAGCCCCTATTTGAAATTATTGATCTCGACGTGAGCGTCGATGGAAAAACAATTATACGAGATTTAAATTTAAAAATTTTTCCAGGGGAAGTTCATGCCATTATGGGGAAGAACGGATCCGGAAAAACAACATTATCATGTGCGCTCATGGGACACCCTTTATATAAAATCGAAAAGGGAAAAATTCTTTTAGATGGAGAAGATATTACAGATTTGGCTCCCGAGGAGCGCGCTAAAAAAAGGCTTTTTTTAGGATTCCAGTATCCAGTGGCTATTCCGGGTGTGGCCGCCGGACATTTTTTGAGAGCAAGTCTTTTGGCTGTTAGAGGTCATGAAATTCCTGCAAAAGAGTTGAGAAAAACGATTAAAGCTGAAGCGGCAACTCTAAACGTTCCAGATTCATTTTTGTCTCGTTCACTTAATGAAGGTTTTAGCGGCGGTGAAAAAAAACGTTTGGAAACTTTGCAGCTAAAACTACTCCAACCCAAGATGGCCATTATGGATGAAACCGATTCTGGATTGGATATTGATGCTCTCAAATTAGTGGCTGAAACTATAAATTCTATGCGAAATGCAGAGAGGTCCATACTTCTCATTACTCATTATCAAAGATTGCTCAATTATATTCGCCCAGATTTTGTCCATGTATTCATTGATGGTAAAATTGTAAAAAGTGGTGGAGCGGATCTGGCTCTTACTTTGGAAGAAAAGGGTTATGAGTGGATTAGTACAGCCGAGGAGTCAACTTTGTGTCGACGTTAATCCACGCTTCAATTCCAGAAATTCCCACAGCGAAAGAAAGTGAGAACTATCGTTATATTTCGCTCAGAGATTATAAATGGAAAGACTTCGAGGCCAAGTCGAGCTTGGGTGATGACTCAGACTCTCAAGTGACGCAGTGGAAATGGCCAGAGGTCTTTGAAAATGATTTCTTTACTCATTTGGCAAAAAATACTTCAGCAAAACGTTTAGTTCTCAAGTTCAAAGGTCAGCAAAAGTATAAATTGAGTCCAGATATTTTAAAGGATGGCGCCTTACAGGTAGAGAATGTTCAGATTCATGTTGAAAAAAATTCTGAATTAGATCTTCTTTATAATTTGAGTTCAGATATTAAAAACTCAAATCACCAAATTCATTGCATTCAAATTTATTTGGAAGAGAATGCTAAATTAAATTATTTTTTCCTCCAAGATTTGAGCGAAAACTCAGCTATAGCGATTCGTCATTTCATTAACGTCGAAAAAAACGCAAATTTTCATTTTAATATTTATCAAGCAGGTGGCGATCGCAGTCAGCATCGAGTTGATGTTAAAGTGTCCTCAAAAGGCTCTCATGTCGATATTCAGGCGGCTCAGCGTCTACGTCATAAACAGCAAATGGATTTGTGGATTAACACTCAACATTTAGATTCCGATTCTACAAGTCAAACAACGGTATGGAACGTGCTTGAAGATGAGTCTGTGGCTGTATTCAACGGCAATATAAAAATTTCTCATGAGGGTTTTCGAACTCAAGCGTTTCAATCAAATAAAAACCTACTTTTGAGTCCAACGGCTCAAGTGCACACGCTTCCTAAATTAGAAATCAGCACTGATGATGTGAAGTGTTCGCATGGAGCTTCGGTGGCTAGTTTGGATCCAGCTCAATTGTTTTATCTTGAGAGCCGTGGAATTCGCCAAGATCAAGCAGAGAAGATGCTCATTGAGGCCTACACTTATCCTGTGATTTCAAAAATTCCCGATGAAGAATTGCGAAAAAAATACATAGTTTCTGAAGAGGACTTAGTATGAGCCCCAAACCCACCTTGCCTCTATTCCCTTTTTCAAATTTTAGAAAAGATTTTCCTATTCTGACTCAAGCCTACGGTGGAAAAACTCCTTTTTATTATTTAGACAATGCTGCGACCACTCAAAAACCAAAACAAGTTATTGAAACTTTAACTCGTTATTACGAAACGCAAAATGCCAATGTTCATCGTGGTGTTTATAGATTGGCTCAAGAAGCCACGACTGCTTATGAAGATGTTCGAATCAAAGTTACAAAATTTTTAGGCACAACTAATTCTAAAGAAATTATTTTTACAAAGGGTACAACTGAAGCTGTTAATTTAGTGGCTCAATCTTTTGGGCGCGATCAATTGTCGCCTGGTCAAACAATTTTAGTCACTCGAATGGATCATCATTCGAATTTTGTACCTTGGCAGTATTTAGCTCGAGAACGAGGGGCCAAATTTAAAATCATTGAGCTCACAGAAAACTATGAATTAGATTTTCAGAGTTTTCATAGAATTCTAAAAGAAGAAAAAGTAAAAATACTGGCTCTTCCTTTAGTGAGTAATGTTCTAGGCACCATTAACCCGATTAAAGATTTGGCGCTTTTAGCTAAGGCGGCTGGTGCTAGCGTTTTTGTGGATGCGGCCCAGGCGATGTCGCATATGCCTGTTAAAATTTCAGATCTTGGACCTATCGATTTCCTAGCTTTTTCATCTCATAAAGTTTTTGGACCTATGGGAGCGGGTGTTCTTTGGGCTCGTGAAGAGATTTTAAAGAAAATGAAACCCTATCAGTTTGGCGGCGACATGATTTCAAGTGTGAAAGATATGTTGAGCGATTGGAATGAGTTGCCTTGGAAGTTTGAAGCAGGCACTCCCAACGTGGCCGATGTTTTGGGTCTCGGAGCTGCGCTTGATTACGTGGATAGAGTCGGCCTGAAAAATATTGAAACCTATGAACGTGAATTAACTAAATATGCTTTGGCAAGATTTTCACAAATTCAAGATCTTAAAGTTTTAGGGCCAGCCGAATCCAACAAGCGTGCGGCAGTTTTTAGCTTTGTCACTCCTGTGCATCCTAACGATTTAGTCACATATTTAGATCCTCAAGGATTTTGTGTTCGAGTGGGTCATCATTGCACTCAGCCTCTTCATGAAAAACTTGGTATTCAAGGCACAGCTCGAGTGAGTTTTGCTTTTTATAATAGCCCCCAAGAAATCGAAAAGTTCTTTGATGCCCTTGAAGAGGCTCTAGTATTTTTCAAAAAGCATCAACCAGCAAAAAGTCCTGAAACACAAAAACAAATACAAAAACAAGATATCAACGAAGCTAATTTGATGGATTGGATTAAAGACATTCAAGATCCTGAGTTAAAAATGGGCTTGGTGGATTTAGGTCTCATTTATGAAATGAAGATTGTAGATTCAAAAATTGTAAAAGTGGAAATGACTTTAACGAGTCCAATGTGTCCAGTGGCGGGGCAGATAGTGGCTGATGTCAAAAACAAAATTCTCGCTTTTCCTGGTGTGAGTGAAGTGGATGTAACGTTGGTTTGGGATCCAAAATGGGATCCTAAGACTATGGCTAGTGAAGAAGCCAAGGAGCAGTTGGGCATATGGTAAAAGCATCTAACGAATATAAAGGCGATTATTCAAAATACGGTTTTGTTACCGATATTGACCAAGACCGACTTCCTGCGGGTTTAAACGAGGATATTGTTCGCGCCATATCTGCTAAAAAGCAAGAACCCGAATGGATGACAGAGTATCGTCTTAAAGCCTATCGAAAATGGATCACTATGAAAGAACCTAAGTGGGCTCATGTGAGCTATCCAGAAATTGATTTTCAAGCTCTCTCTTATTTTTCGGCACCTAAGAAAAAAGAGGGTCCAAAGTCGTTGGATGAAGTTGATCCCACTCTTCTTGAGACTTATGAAAAGCTTGGAATTCCTCTTGCAGAACAAAAACGTCTGGCCGGTGTTGCCGTTGATGCTGTGTTTGATAGCGTTTCCATTATCACCACTCATAAAGAAACTTTGGCAAAAGTTGGAGTTATCTTCTGTTCAATTTCAGAAGCCATGCGTGAGCATCCTGAACTTGTAAAAAAATATATGAGTTCTGTAGTGCCTTATACAGACAATTATTACGCCACTCTCAATAGTGCAGTTTTTAGTGATGGATCCTTTGTCTACATCCCTAAAGGTGTGAAGTGCCCGCTCGATCTTTCGACTTACTTTCGAATCAATGCTGGGGGCACAGGCCAATTTGAACGCACGCTCATTATTGCTGATGAAGGCTCTGAGGTGAGTTACATGGAAGGTTGCACCGCTCCCATGCGTGATGAAAATCAACTCCATGCCGCCGTTGTTGAATTGATTGCCCTTGAAGGAGCAACGATTAAATACACCACTGTTCAAAATTGGTATTCTGGTGATGCTGAAGGCAAAGGTGGTATTTATAATTTTGTAACTAAACGTGGTGCATGTCGCGGTAAAAATTCTAAAATTTCTTGGACTCAAGTTGAAACAGGTTCTGCTGTTACATGGAAATATCCGAGCTGCATTTTAGAGGGCGATCACTCTGTGGGTGAGTTTTATTCCGTCGCAATCACCAACGATATGATGCAAGCCGATACAGGCACAAAGATGATTCATTTAGGAAAGAACACTCGATCGCGAATAGTTTCAAAAGGAATCTCTACTGGAAAAAGTAAAAATTCTTATAGAGGGGCCGTGCAAGTTATGCCCAAAGCTGAATTTTCTCGAAATCACACTCAATGTGATTCTTTGTTGATTGGTGGTGATTGTGAGGCCAACACTTATCCCCTTATACAAGTAAAAAATAAAACATCTGTCGTAGAGCATGAAGCCACTGCTACTAAGGTTTCTGCTGAGCAATTGTTTTATTTGCAAAGTCGAGGAATTGATCAAGAAGAAGCCGTGAAGCTGATTATTAACGGTTATTGTGAAGAGGTTTTTAAGCAATTACCAATGGAATTCGCGATTGAGGCCAATCGACTTTTAGCTATAAAACTCGAAGGCAGTGTTGGTTAAGATTCGGTTAACTTTGAGTTAAAAACGCGTTTCTTTTGTACACTTCCTAGGCACTTCGACATAAGCCTATGCTTTTCATGAAGTATTTGTGTTAGTTGGAGACTAATCATACGGCTATATTTTATACACATAAAAAATCTAAGTTATTGAATTTGAGTCGCCAATCTTAATATTGGGCGGCACAGCACTTGCATCCCTCTGTGTAGGGGGAATTTATGAAAAACGGATTTGCATTCAAGGGGCTATTTTATTTGCTTCTACTCAGCCTACTTGGAACTCAAGCTTGCGGGCGAAAGTCTAAGACTACTGAGTCGGCTTCGGTCAACAACAACAATACAAGCACAAGCTCCCCTAGAACTGATGGCTTCAATGATACTAATACCAATACAAATAACAATGCCGATTGGGAATCGGTAGACACTGTAGTGTCTTATCCGGCTCCTGAGTATAATCAGATTTACACACCAACCTGCACTTCATCTCTTTCTGGATTTACTACGCAAAAATTACAAGATTTTTTCTTTCTCACTTACACCGGGGTTTCTTCTGGTTCATTAAAATTTTGCTTATCTTTGCCTACAATCAGCCCAGTGACTTCGACTTTACGTTTAGAATATCAACACTATTATAGCCAGTATCCTAATACGATGTTCATCACTCGTTACACAACCAAGAGTCAGTATTTGCTCGACCCAAGTTTATCAGGTGGTTCACTTAAACTTATGTGGATGAACAAAGATGGTTTTATTTTTGTAAGAGCCAACGCGACAACATCAGGTGGCGACATCTATAATGGAGAAGTTCGTTATACAAATATGCCCAGCAGCACCACTGCGGATATGGCCTCAGATCTTGAAGAAGCTAATTGTTTAAGTGGAGCCACTAGCGCTTCCACTTGTGCTCGAAGCTTTGTGCTTCATAGAAGTTTCTTCGCTAAATTGGCTGACACCACTGTGAGTTCAACAATTAAAGCAAGAATTCGCCAAATAATAGATTATTACTACTTCAATAGTTATTCTTCAGATTTTAATAGTTTAGGAATTTATTCTACGACTCTTGGAACAGGAATGAGTTTTTCTTTAACGGGAGCTCAAGCTACAACAATTTCTGAATAAAATACTTTGAATGATATGGCGGTTATGTGAAACGTCTGAGTTTAATATTTTTTATAAATATATTAGCATCGGTATATGCTGAGGAGTCGGTAGAATCTCTTCTAGCTAAGTATCAAAATGCCAACTCAGCACGGGAATTTATTAAAAGTATAAATCAAAATGAATATGATGTACGGCATGCGGCTACTGATAATACGCGTTCCTTACAAAAGGGAAAAGGCAGAAGGCATATATATGTTATTCAAAAAAAAGATGCAGAAGGAAGTGCTTTCCGTGAGGCAAATCTCATTTTTATGGGTATTGCTGAAAATTCATCAACGAGCGAAATTATAGAAGTTAATGGTATTAGCGGTGAGACTCGCTTTTTGGAGATGAAAAGTGATGTTAAACCTTGGAAAATCATTCAACCTAATATCGAGAAATGTATAAGTTGCCATCAGAGCAGGGGTCCTCACTTAACGGGCGCTCCTTGGCGTGAATTTATTGCCTTTACGTCTAATGGACGTGAGGAAGAAAGAATTCCAGGATTGAGTGCTGCAACCGTTTCCAATTCTGACATTGAAAAAACACTGAGTGTCGATGCTATTGATGGTGACGTCAGAAGGGCCAATCAACTTATTCAAATGAGAAATATTTGTGATTCTATTCTTTTATCAAGTACAGAGATTATGAACTTATATCTTAAAGCGGTGATTTTTTTTATGGCGAATGATTCTGCAGATAGTGTGAATGGTTTTGGCACTGCATTGAATATTCAGTCAGCTAGTACTGGGTCGGGGAGCAAAGGAAGGAAGAATTTGATAAAAGCACTATCCACTCAGCTCCCCTCACTTGAGGAACTCAACGAAAAATTACAAAAGATTTGGCCTAAGGATGAATTTGCTTATACCTCGGATATTTTGGCAGATCGTAGAATTGTTAATGGCAGGGAGTCTGTTTTTAGAAGTCTTGCAACCGATAGTGGTAAGGACATAACATTTAATCGCCCATCTCTTTCGCTTGCTACAGTTCGTGATATTTATGATGTTATGGAAATGAATCCTGAGCTCGCAAAAAAACTTGCTGATCCAAGCACCCCTCGGCCAAAGATTAATTCAGTTAGCTCAGAGGAAGGTTTATTTATATTGCTCAATAACATGGATAAATGCTTAGGTGTTTCCAAAAATGAGTTTAAAGAACTCATAAATTTGGGTTCTAAAATTGATTTTAAAAAAGTATCTAGTGATCCTAGGTTGAGCGAAATTTCAGAAGTTTCTTTTGAAAGCAAAAAATTTCCTAGAATAGAGCAGCTCATCAATATAGTTCGCGACAACTTGGTGGAAGAAAGAGATTTGACTCAAGTGATTGCCACTCGTGATCATTCTGAGGAAACAAAATTTAAGGGCCGCGCCCTATTGAGGAAATACTGTGTGGAGTGTCATGGACCTGGTGAAGAAGGTGTATTGCCGCTGGATGAAAGTTTAGCGCAATATCGAGTTCAAAGACCAAAATACAAGGGACTAAGCGTGAGTGATATTGTTAAAGAATCTTTGATGCCTAAGGGAAAAGCTAAAGAAAATCTTCAAATAAACCCTCAAGATCTCCAAGACATGACCGATTTTTTAAAGCCCAATGATTGATTAATAATAAAAGATTCGCAAATAAATTATGAGCTCGCTATAGAAAATGAAATGGTTTTTTTTAAACCCCAAAAGCCAAATTTATGTCCTTTGGGGTTTGTGACTTTAAATGGTCTTTTTTACTTTTTTTCCATATATGTCTTAAAGTAACCACACTCATTTAAAATCTCTTTAAAGTATTCTGTATCAGAGTAGTTATCTTTAAGAACTTTGAAGTATTTTCCAACAGGAATATCGGACTTAGGAGGATTTTCCCAGTCTACAGGATTTCCTGTATAGAAATCATTTCTTTCTGTTTTTGCTAGCATGTAAACCATCTTCGTTTTGAATTCTCGGTCTTGTGAAAGATCCAAGGCTCTTTGATAATATTTTTGAGCCATAGTCATGTTCATGATTTGGTCAGCTTTGGGGTCATTATCATCATAACCTTTTCTTAAGTTTCCATACTTGGTGTCGTAGAAAACTCGAGAGTTTCCGTACCAAGACATGTTGTAAAAACCATTGGCCAATTGAAAGTTCACTTCGGCAGCTTCTTGCCCGCTTAAAGCTTCGGCTTTCTTTTGTAGTTCAGCCATGCGATTTACAAAGCTGAGCTTGGTGTATTTATCGTGAGGAGCATCGAAATCGCAATCGTGACAATCCCAAATGTGGATCATGAAGGGGTCGGCATTAAGTTCTTGATTTGCAATTTCAACGCCTGATTGTTTGAGCAAATCAGCGGATTCTTGGGCCTTACCTGCATACATTAAATTGAGAGCTTTAAGTTCGGTGAGGTCTTCAAGTGTGTATACATAGGCAACTTTAGACAAGAAACTATCAAACTTTGAATTGGCCGAGTTGTTTACAAAAGTGATGAGTTCATCAATTTTACTATTGTTTCTGTAAAGTGTGTCGTCTGTGCGATCCACTAACATAAGAGATCGAATATGATCTCCTGCACTTTCGTAGAAGTCACTGAGGCGATTTTTAGTCCAAGTGTAGAGAGTGTCAGCACGGAAATTCTCATCGCTCTTATAAGAAGCTAACCAGCTGAGTTCATCGGCGAGATGGTCTTCTAAGCTTTTGTCTACAGCATTCATCGATCTCATTTTAGAGAAAAAACTACTCATGCGAATTTGAGCCTGAACAATCGGTGTTGCTGGAGCGTTAGCTTTAGCTAAGGAAATATACTTAGAGGTCTCTTTTAAATTTCCAGTCAAAGTATAGAGGTGTGCTAAGGAAATTTGCCAGAGATAGGGCTTGTAGACTTTTCCTGCATCTGTGAGGGCTTTGATAGTTTCAAGCCGTTGAAGTCCTACAGTTTCAAGATCCGTCTTAACACCGTCGGGAAAATCCTTTGGATTTTTGATTCGTTCTTGGTTGGTGGTCCATTCTTCTTCAGCTTTATTGACTTCACGAACTAAGAGTAAAGGTAAAAGATTTGAAGTGGGGTTGATGGCGTAAATATGTTTGATGGCGGAAAGGCCGTCGGCATAAACACCAAGAAGTTGCCATAAGATTTCTTTTTCTCTTTTAGTTTTAGCCATGGCGAGAGTTTCTTGCCAGTCGCTTTCTTCCATAGGGTGAAAAGAAAAATATGAAGTGCGTTTCATGGGGGCAAATTGGTCGTAGATCAAAGAATAAATATAATTGGCAGGACCGTATTTTTTATCTTTATATAGAGAACCTGCAGCCATATCCATGAAACGATATTTAACGCTAGAACCTACTTTTATAGTGCTTAGGTTTTGTTTGTAATAACTTTGAGCTTTTGAATATTG
>CAZSSP010000036.1:0-1441 GCA_964609695.1 uncultured Bacteriovoracaceae bacterium | reverse complement strand
GTATTGATGCTGTTGATTTCTTCAAATCGATCTTTTTCACTGTCGGGAGCGTGCCCGTAAAAGGTATGGTAGGAGCGGAAAAAAGGAAATTCACTGGAACGTTCAATAATTTCTGGAGCAAAAAATGAATTACATTCCATATCAAAGCAAACTTCATCAAAGCCTGAAGCCTTGATTTGTGCTGAGCTTATGAAAATTAAAGCTGCAGCAAGTTGTGCAAGCTTAAAATTGCTCAAAGATTTTTTCGATTTCACTATTTCCATAACGATTTAAATTCCTTTCATCGAGGTCAAAAAAAGCTACAGTGTGGAAAGATTTTTTCCAAGCTGAGCCTTTTAAGGCTAATTTGGCGGCGTCTTCTGTGTTTTGAGGAGTGCTTTCTTCAACAGAGAGTAGATCGCCTTCGGCAAAATATTTGCCATGATAGAAAAAAGATTTACGAGCCACGAATCTTAAAGGTGCAGTTTGTTCGAATCCTACATTCAGTAATTCATTGAAATTTGAAATGTCGAGAAGTTCAAGGACTTTGGAATCTCTAGAGTGAATCACCCATGAAAAAATTGGTAAAACTAAATCAAGAGGAAGCTTATAGTCTGAAATATGTGAAGTGTAGAGACTGGCATCGTTAACGTTAAATATTGAGCTTCGAGGACTGTCGGCTTGAATTCTTCCAAAATTATAGAACATGAGCATTCCTCGATTCACTGGAGGAACGCCTGTGCGTTCAGCATATTTAATTTGATGGAGTCGTATTGTAGATGAAACTACATATCCTTCAGGGCCTCTTTTTCTTTTAATTAAATCCAGAAAATGAAAGTAATTTTTTCGAGATCGGCCTGACCAATCACAGTCTAACTGAATTTGTTTAAAGTTGATCTTTTGAGAATCAGCAATAGCTTTAACTTTGTTCCAAACTCTTTCAGATAAAAGTTCAACGTCTTTATATTCACTTCTGATGAATACAGCGTTGGTGATATAAACAACGGGGACAATTTCAACGTTTTGGGGTGGGGCAGAGAGAAATTCAATGGGAGACACGGGGCGACTTTGATTTTTAAAGGAATCCCATTCGACATCAAAAAACCTCATATAAATTTTTGTAGCTTGAGATTTTTGTATTTGTTCTTCAATAACTCGATTGGATACCCATTGGGTTTTCCAGAAATAAAATGCTCTTTGTGGTGGAGCTTGAAACTGTGAAAGTATTCGGTAGCGATAATTAAAGACAACACTGAAAAGCAAAAGACTAAGTGTTGCAAAAAAGAATTTCTTATTCCCCTTTAAAAACTTCGTTGCCTTCATAACCCCTGTTGGCCCTCACAGCCATTTATAATTAGTGTCTTGGGTTACTGAGTGGGGGTGTCGATTGTCAATCTGATAGTCCGCGACACATCAAATCAAATTGAAAATATCTAAAAAAGTCTCAGAGCGTTATGTTTGA
>CAZSSP010000035.1:0-19307 GCA_964609695.1 uncultured Bacteriovoracaceae bacterium | reverse complement strand
TTTTCTGCGGAAACAGGTTTGCGACAGCAAATTTCCCAGCAAGTTTCACCTCGCTCAAGGTATTTTCGTTCAAAGGCTGTGCGAGCTTTTTCTGCATCTCCGATTTTGACTTTAACTCGGTAAAGATCAAGTCCCCAATAGCTCATCATGTATTCTTTGGCCTCTTTAAAATAGCTTTCAATATTAGTGCATATTGTGATGAGACCATCTTCTTTAAGTGTGTCTAAAATTTTATGCATAAAAGAACTACGATGCCAGCGAAGATTGGCTTGTTCGGCCTTGGGGTAGGGATTGGGATAATAAAAATAAAAATGGTCCACGGATTTTGGGGGCAGAAAGTGGGAAATCCAAGCAATTGCATCGGCACGAATGGAATAGAGATTCTTTAGTTGAGTTTTTGCTTGTTGTTTTTTTAATTTTTCAAATCGAATTTCTGTTCTTTCGATACCTAATACTGTCCAATTAGGATGCTCTCGTGCCAATGATATTGTGCTTTCGCCCACGCCACATCCAATGTCGACGACGAGTGGAGTTTGTGGCCAAGAATCCCAAGGAAGTTTTTGTGGAGGTGTAGGAATTTCCGAATAGGAAAAATCTCGAATGTGGATCATTAGCGAGTTATTCCATCCCAAAATCTTCTTAAGAATCCCTTAGGTGCTTCTTTTGCATTTTGATTTCTAGATCGAGGAGCATCGGCTTCGGGATTAGCAGAGGGAGCCGTTGGATTTGGTGGGGAATTGTTGGGATAATTGTCGGCGAAGCTCGGATTTGTGGGTGGGGTGTAAGCTTCGAATCCTGGATTAGTTTGGAGAGAAGCGTTCGGATTCGCATCTTGGTCTGAGAGAAATGAACTTTCCATGAGACCCTTCGGAGCTTCTGGAGCACTTGGAATGGCGTTAGCAGGAGTTTGAGCTAGAGGAGCGGCTTCGGGTTGTTTTATGGCGGGAGCACTCACACCTTCGGGAAAGATTTTTCTTAAGAATTCGCCTGCAATTGGAGCTGCGGCTCCTCCACCACTTTGATTTTGATGGGGGTCGCCTTCAATCATTACTGCAAAGGCGTAGCGAGGTTTGTTGAAGGGGAAGAAGCCAGTAAACCAGGCTACGTAAGCTCGATTGTTGAGAGGACCCCATTGTGCAGTTCCAGTTTTTCCTGCGACTTCCATGGCTGGATGTTGTGCAGCCGTTGCTGTTCCGCGATCGCCATTGACGACGAGATAAAGACCTTCGGCGACAATGTTGAGAAGTTTAGAATTAATTGTTTTTAATCCAGTCCAATTAAAGGGCGGAGCAGCTTCGATGACTTCAGCGTTTTGAGTTTGAATTTGTTTTAAAATATTAAAGCTTCGCGGGCGGCCTCTCAAAATCATGGCCGATGTCATTCTCGCTATTTGAATGGGAGAAACTAAAACATCGCCTTGCCCGATAGAAAGGTTGGCGACATCTCCTGGAAAATATTTTTTATCGAGAGGAAGCTTGGGAGCGTTTTCATCAAGTTTTTCGAGGCCTGTATTTTGTCCGAGTCCCAATCTTTGCGCCATAGACAGAATATCGGGAGCACCAGTAGATTGTCCTACAGGGTAAAACCACGTGTTGCAGGATCTCATGAGGGCCTCGTAAATACTAAGAGGACCTTCAGCCTCATCTGACCAGTTATGAAATACTTTATTGCCGATTTGATATTCAGTTCCACAATCTATAGTTGTATTTCGAATAATTTCATCGTTGATATTATAGGAGTTGTCGTTCCAGGGAATGTTAAAAATATTTTTCTCGAGTGCGGCAAGGGCAACTGGAATTTTGAAAACAGAACCTGGAGGATAAGAACCCTGCCAAGCTCGCGCGACTAGAGGGTCATCTTTGGCTTTGCTGAGTTTATCGTATGTGGCTTGGTCAATGGCAGGTGCAAAAAGTGCCGGATTGTATAATGGATAAGAGGCGAGAACGGGGATTTCACCTTTTTCGATGTCGAGCATAACAAAAGCTGAACGATGATTTTTTTTCTTGAGTAAAGATTCAGCAAATTTTTGCCATTTAAGATCGATGGTGCTGACAACGTTATGGCCAGGGATAGGTTTTCTCACAATACTTCGCTGCATTTCGCTGCCGTCTTCATCGATCATCAACTCGAGTAGACCGTCTTTGCCTTTGAGTTGTTGGTCGTAAGCTTTCTCAAGACCATTGCGCCCCGTGGTGTCTTCCCAAAGTGGATCGAGCATGGCTTCTTTGTTTTTATAGGAACCCACAAGTGGTCCTCTCGAGAGTGGGGCTACTTTGCCAAGTGTTCCAATGATATGCGCAGAACTTTCTCCTTGTGGATAATGTCTTAAATAAAATGCCGTTAAATACCAGCCTGGTGAGAGTGGAGTGGGATTGAGTTCGTTTTCAAGTTTTTGTTTTTCATTTTCTTCGAGAATGAGATCTGTTTGGTAGGGGAGCCATCGACGATTGGACCAATGTTCCCAAATTCTATCAAAATTAATAGTTACTTTTTTTTGTAATACTTTTTCTGCAAGAGTGATTTTTTCATCGATAAATGTTTTTAAAATTTGTTTTTTTTCGTTTTCGATTTTACTTTTTATTTGAGGAAGACGAAGTGAGAGTATGTAAGCCACTCGATTTTGCGCAAGAGGCTGGCCATCTCGATCGGTGATTTGCCCGCGAGGTGCTGGGATTCTTAAAGTGATAAAACGAGCTTCGGGGCGAGTGTGGGGAGTGCTTCTTAGAATTTGTTTGGGAGCTTCAGGGTATGAGATTTCGTTGGCCCAAAGAGGGGCTTTCAAGGTGCACAGAAGAAATCCTATTTTTAGAATCAGCGTTTTTTTGAACGGTGAACTCACAGCTAAGCTCATAATAAAATTACCGCAACGTGTCAAAAGCAAAAGGCTATTTATTTTGCCTGTTTAAGTTTTGATCGGCACGTCATAGATCTGGCAGGGAAGAAAACTTAAGTTACTGAAATAATGAAGAAAGGCATGTATCAATCTGGACCTCAGACATGGCCTAGGACTTGCACCCATATGTCTAAGATGAACAGAAGCTTAAATTTTGCGTTTCTAGGTGCAATCTTGGCTTTGCTATTCCCATTTTTGTCATTTTCTCAAAATCCTACTGAAGAAGGCTCAGGAAAGCTTTTTAGACAGCTCTCCAATAGCGGCGATGAAGATACCGTTATTCTTGAATATAATTATGATCGTCCCACTAAGGGAGTATCTCGCGACAGTCGAAAGCGCCACGAAGTGGAGCTCTCTAAGGTGCCCTCTGGCGGCCCCGCCGTGCCGACCTTTGCTAGTGAACTCAGCACTTCGGTTATGAACGAAGAACTTAAAAGAAAGATTGATGATGAGTATATGAGTAGCTTGAGAAGTTACATGTATTTTCATGGATATTCGAGCACCTCACTCGATGTGAGATCTAGAGTGATGTTTAACATCAAACCCGAAGAAGAATTAAAAGTTCGTCGAGAGATGGCCGTATCAGTGCGAAACTATATGTTCTCACGGGGTATTCCAAAATTTCTTTCGAGCCGCGAACAAACCAAGGGAATGGGTGAGAAATATGAGAAAGCCGTTAATTCGACTCATTTAAGTTTTAATTTATCGAAACCTTCAAAAGAAAAAGATGCGGCACCACCGTGGGTTTTAAAAACGGGTGTGGATCCTTTTAGAATGGAAGGATATGCGCGAGTGACCAATCAAGTTTGGTCCTTTGAAGGAAAGCAAAACATGCGACATATGCATCAAGTGGAGTTTCTTGTTTTAAGAAGTTTGCGAAAGCGTTCTTTTGGAAGCCGCTATAATTTAGATTCAAGAGACCTGACTCCTTTTTACAGTTATTCATTCACTCGAAATTTAAATGGATCTTTAGGAATTACATTTCCATTAAAAGCCGATCAAGTCATGGTTCAAACTGTGACTCGAGTGTCTATGTCTTATGCTTTTTAGTTCGAGAAATTTTTAAGGGATAAATTAGGGTGTGGCCGTTTTTAGCACGGTACTTTAATTGAAAGCTATTATCACCGTCATCTAATTCAACAAAGATTGAATAAGTTTTAGCAGACGCTTTATCGTGCATTATTTGTACAGTTTCCCACTCGTTTTCGAAGTTTTTCTTTTCTATTTCAATGAGTGACCAAGCTTCGTTTTGAAATTCAAAGCGAATTTGCCGATCTTCGATATCCCATTTGAGATTTTCTTGAGTGTTGAGGTCTGTGGGTTTGGGAGCTTCGAGGGTGCTGCTGGCAATGTGTCGTTCTGCTTCTTTCGAAGCCCCGACTAAAAACTCGACTCTAAAAAGAGTGTTGCTAAAAAATTTACTTTTAAATCGAAATTGAGGCCCGAAAACGAAGGGCGATAGAAAAACGCTAAGCATGAGAATAATCTCAAGACTTAGATAGAGTCTTTCCTTATGCTTTTTCCAAAAACGTTCCACAGAGTCTTATCGGCAAAAAATTGACGAAATTTAAACTTATAAGAATTATTTAAAAAAACCTATAAGTTCGCTGATTTTCTTGGCTTCAGCAGCCACAAAGGAAGCCCATTTTTTAGAGCCTTCGTTGTTAGTGTGTGTTTCGTCGTCAAATAGACTTTTGCAAATGTTTTTACCCTGTGTGTTTAGGTAAGCTTCAGTTTGAGTGTAGAGGTCTAATAATGGGACGTTCATTTTTGATGCTGTTTCTTTCATGGCATCTACATAGGGCTTCAATTCTTGAGTCACTTTTGATCCACTGAAACGGCAGCGATGCGGGGGAGAAACAAAATAGGGTTTTATGTTTTTTCCTCGGGCTTCCGTGGCGTATTTTTCTAAATAACTTTTGTAGGAACTAATAGAGACATGTTTCTTGGGGTCGGAACTAGAATCATTATGAGCGAATTGAATAAAAACAAAAGTGGGTTTGTCGTTGAGAATTTTTTTCCAGTATCCTTCTTCACGAAAAGTTTTAGTAGTGCGACCGCCTACTGCATAGTTTTTGGTGTTCAAATTTTTCGTATATAAAGGAAGATTTTTACCCCATCCTTGTTTTCCTTTGTTAGCAGAGTAGGTGGCTACTGTAGAATCTCCAGCGAGTGCCAAATCTGCAGATTTGGCCTGAAAAGCAAAAAATTGAATTGTTAAGATGAATATGAGGGCTTGGTAAGCATTTATTTTGTTCATAGTTAAGACACTATCGTCTGAAAAATCAAAGTCTTAAGGGAGCTACAAAATTAACTCAATCTTGATCGTAATTTATTGATAGTTTCATGCACAAAGCCCATTAAGACGTCGACAATAGTACTTGTGATGAAGACTTTTATTGCAACATTGCTTATTGCAGGAATGATGGTGGGTCAGCTGCCTATGGCAGAGGCTGCAAGTAGTTCTAGCGCATCTATATCTCCACCCTGTTATGCTAATGGAATTAAAGCAGTTCAATCTATAGCTGACAAAGCCCAAAAAGATGCAACAAGTGCGGCTAGTCCAAGTGTAGGTGGTGCCGCTTCACAGGCTACTGACGGTAAAAGCAATGTGGTTGGAGAAACTGGTTCTATGACTGGTATGGCTGGAGGCGGTTCTGCTGCGGCTAATATTTATAAAAAATGCGCTGATGATATTCGAAGTTTACATGAGGCAGTAAACCAATGTGTGACTTCTAATTCAACTAACACAGCACAACAGTCTGACACTAAGGCTAACAAGTCGAAATACGATCAACTTTCCGGCGAGAAGTATGACTATTGCACTACTGAAGCTTCAAATATGGCAAGTCAAGCTTCCAATAATGCCAAACAAGCAGCTGAACAAGCCAATGCTAAAAAAGGTTCAGGCTTAAGTGATATGCTTCCATGGTTGCTGGGTGGCGCAGCACTTGGCGGACTCGCTGCATGGCTCATGAACGACGACGATAACAACAACAATAATAATGAGGATGATTCAGGTTCAGATTCTGGTGGTGATGATGGTGGCGATGATGGCGATGACAACAATAATAACGAGAACACCAACAACACTAACGAGAATACTAACAACAACAATAATAACAACGTCGACTTCTTTGTAGACCAACCTTATGTTGACACTACAATCGAAGACGATGCTGCGGCTCAAAGCGAAGATCCTGAAGATGTTACAACTCAAGTGACTGGTGCAGACACTTCTGGTCCTGACGAAGCTTTAGGCTCGCAAAGTGAAGGCGTTGACAATGATAACGATAGTGAAGCTGATTCAGCTGTAAATAGTAACGCTAATACAAATAGTAGTGTCAACAATAACAACGATACAGCTGCTGGCTCTACTTCAAGTGGACGAGATGTGGATAGCGATGTGGTCAATAACAATAATAACGGCACACCTGATATCAATACTTCGTTGGCTTCGGGTGATGTGGCTAGGGGTTCTGCAAGCTCATCCTGTACTTACACAGTAAAACGAATTGATGGAGTTCCATTGAGCTCATGTACAACAATTAAAAGCGACCAAGACGCTAGCGCTCAGTGTCCGGCTCTTGGTGAGTTTAGCGACATATATCAACAGTGTTGTGTGGCTACTTGTAAGTAAAATCAGCAAAATTCTAAAATAAAAGTACGTCAAAGCTGGCAAAGTTTTTGCCAGCTTTGACGTACTTTTGACAGTTTTTCTCCAAAAAATCAGCGAAAATAAGGGTTTGTGGTGTATCGCAATGCTGTAAAGGTATCCAGAATAGATGTAGGGGGAGTTTTTCATGAAATCGTTTAATCGATTTATAGCGAGCATTTTATCGCTGGGTATATTTTTCTCCAATGTTATGCCAGGCCAGCTTATGAAAGCCGCTTGGGCTGATGTAGGTGAAGAGGCTCCCAAGACATCTGAAAAGGGTGGAAGTTTAAAGGGTCAAATAAAAGGTGCTCCTGCTCCCGATTCTGCTCCAGCTCCTCAAGTAGACAAGGGCTCTAGTCAAAAGGGTGGAAGCTTAAGATCGCAACTTCCTCAAACACCTCCAGATTCTAAGCCTGGATCTGATAAGGGTGGTTCTTTGAGACACCAAATTGAAAATCGGCCCAGAGAAGATGTTGTTAGACACATTCCTGTGACTTTTGAAGATTGTCGTAATTTATATTCTCGAACTGAGCAGCAATTCTGCGATGATCAGAGTTGGCGCCAACTTAAAGATGATTCTTTTAGAAACATGATTCACCAATGTTATCGTCTTTCTTATGATTATTATATTCGCGGAAATATTCACCACATTTTTGCATCTGAATTAGCAAGAACGAAAGATAAACAAGGACACGAAGATCCTGCTAAAGCGCAAAAGGCTATGGAAAATTCTTTTGGTAAAGCGCAAAAGGACACTCAAAAATATCTTAATGAATTAGAAGGGCGTCTCAAACTTCTCAATGAAGTTCAGCCTGTTCAGGATCAAAATAATGCTTTCGTTACACCCGCCGAAAGAAAAACTTATTTCGATTACATCGATCAAGTTTCTGGAATGGGTAAAAATTCTGATGAGCATTATGATATGTGCGTTGATTACGCTACTAAGGGAGCTGTGACTTCTTATAAGGGTGGTAACGCCAATCTTGCAGATTATTTGAGCCAAAGACCAGAGCCGAGCGTTCCCGCTTTTGGTCGCCAATATGATCGTTTGGAACTTTGCCGAAAAGTTTATCGTGAAGGTCGCGATTTTTATATTAACAAGGGTGATGGCGGCTATGAGCCTCCTGAGCAATATCATGAAAAGATGGCCATCTATAATGAAGATTTGGCTAATCGCGGTGGTGATGAAGGTCGCAAGATGTCCAAAAAATTTGGAGATCTTTACGCAGCTAATATCAATTTAGCTGAGCAATGTAAGAATAAAGTTAAGGCAGCTAGCAAGAGCAATGTTTGGTTATGGCTCCTACTTGCGGGCGTCATTGGATTGGGAATTTATTTACTCGTTAAGAATAAAAAGAAAGATATTAAGGATCCACCTAAGAAGCCTAGAAAACCTCGCAAACCTCCAAAGGGTGGTGATGATTGGGATTGTGAAGATTGCAGTAATAATAATAACAACGGCAATGGAAACAATAACAATAATAACAACGGGAATAACAACAATAACAATAACAACAACGGTAACAACAATAATAATAACAATGGCAATGGAAACAATAATAACAACGGTGGAAATAGTAACACCGCTGCTAATGACTGGGCTAATGACTCTCGTAATGATGGAAGTGGTCGGGCCTCTGGAAGTGATTATAGGGAAACCGATAATCAAACGAGAACTTCAACTTCGAGCGGTACATCCAATAGCACTACCAATAATAGCGGTAGAACTTTAGCTCCTGGAGTGAAGCGTAAAATAGCTCAATAAATTAAAGTAGAGTTGAGTGGATTTTTTTAAGTCCACTCAACTCGAAAGCTTTGCGGATCTTTTTCGGGAAATTTAACACTCAAGAAACCTTTGTCCAAACCATGTCTAAAAACTTGGTGAGTGACATCAACATCGCGCTCGCAATATTCAGCAAGTTCTTTAAAACGGCCAGCTTTGTACCACTCTACTGCTTGAATACCCTCGCCGCTTTTACCTTGTCCAAGAGTCCCTTGGGCTACATATTCTAATTTAATAAATCTTCTACCTAGACCTCTCTCAACCTCATCCATGAGGTCAAAGACATCGAGGCCTTCAAGCTTAAGTCCGTAGCCCGCTAATACTGGTAAATCGAAACGTCGAATGTTGTAGCCAACGATAAGTCTCTTAGGGAGAAGTTTTATAAAATCTTCTAGTTGATTTTCAAAATAAGTAAGAATTTTACCTTCTCTAGAATCGTAGGCGCAAAGTACGCTTGCACCTAGTCGTTTGAGGGCTTCAATATCGTTTCCGGGAGGAGCCAGGTCTTTGGTTTCTAAGTCAAAGCAAACATAATCACGGTTGCGTTCAAAAATAGAGCTGGGTGCTAAATCACAAGAAAGAGGTACGCAGTGATGATGTTCCCAAAAACTAGGTCGTATTTTTGAATTAGCCATTCGCTTGGATCAGAAACTTAACTCATTTTTTGGGGCCGAGACAAGGGTGTCTAAAGTAATTTAAGGCTATCGGGCGGGTCTAGATCGCTCTATAGACTTAGTGTAAGTTATAAATCTATGAGTAGCGAAAGCAGCTTTCAACCCGATAAAACGTATAATGTTGGTCGTAATCAATTCAAAACCGGAGGCAAGGGCCGGGCTTGGGCTGATGTGCCTGATGAATTATGGAATAGTTGGATTTGGCAGCAGCAAAATCGTGTTCGAACTATGGACAAGCTTCGTGAAGTTATCGATGTCACTCCCGACGAAGTTCAAGCTTTTGAAAAATCTTCAGAAATGTTTAATATGGCCATCACGCCCTATTATGCGGCCATGATGCAGCCTGATAATCCTAATTGTCCCATCCGTTTACAGAGCGTTCCTAAAATGGGGGAACTCAATATACTTCCAGAAGAAATGGAAGATCCTTTAGCTGAAGAGCGAGATATGCCCGTACCGGGAATCACTCATCGCTATCCAGACAGAGTTCTTTTTTATACCACTCACCACTGTCCGGTTTATTGTAGGCATTGCACACGAAAACGAAAAGTTTCTGATCCTGGTTCTGCAGCCCAAAAAAAACAATTAGAAGATGGTTTAGAGTATATTCGTAAAACTCCAAGCGTACGCGATGTCGTCATTTCTGGTGGCGATCCTTTGTCTAACTCTGACGAGAGACTCGATTATATAATGGGCTCTCTTCGTAAAATTCCTCACGTTGAAATTTTTAGATTGGGTACGCGAAATTTGGTGACGTTGCCTCATCGAATTACAGATGATTTTGTATCTATTTTAAAAAAACACGGGCCCCTCTATGTGCACACTCATTTTAATCACTACAATGAGTGCACTTCAGAAGCATTTTATGCTTGTTTGAAAATTGCCGAAGCGGGTTGTCCAATAAACAATCAAATGGTTTTGATGAAAGGAATTAACGACGATCCTGAGGTTGTAAAAAGGACTAATCACATGCTCCTCATGATGCGAGTTCGTCCGTATTATTTATTTCAGTGTGATATGTCTCAAGGAATCAGTCATTTTAGAACTCCTATTGAAGTGGGTTTAAATATTATTGAAAAACTAAGAGGGCACACATCAGGTATGGCCGTGCCACATTATGTGATTGATGCTCCTGGAGGCGGTGGAAAAATTCCATTAGTTCCTCAGTATATTAAGAGCCAAGACAAAGAAAAAATTGTGCTAAGAAATTATGCCAATAAGGAATTTATTTATAAATTACCAAAGTAAGCGTTAAGGTTTCCAGCATTTGTCTTTTGTAATCTCGTCTGCGCTCATTTTTTTAAAGCTATCTATTTTCCAAAAACTGTCCTGACCTTCATTGTCTTTTATGCTCAAAGTGTTGGGCTTGGGGTCGGGGGTGAAGGCAAGGGTGATCTCATTCAAATCATTTAAAGGCATCTTGGGTGTTAAGGTGAGGTAATTGAGTTTGTTTTTAAAGATTAATTTGGGTTGAAATGTGATTTCCAACAATTCTTTAGGCATTTTTTTTAGAGAAAGCAAAGCCTGAAAGACAAGTCGTTGTGAGAGTTTTTTGGATTTGCTCTCAGAAATTAATTTTCCAGTTTTTGGATTTCGCTCTCGCTCTATAAGCTCGTTTTTAATAATTAAAGAATCGAAACTCTTTTTATTGGATTGATAATGAAAGCAGAAGGATTGATTGAGACTGTCGACGATGAGTTCTCCCTTTCCAGCTTCAGGAACAGGGCGAAATGTGCTTATACTTCCCTTCATTGAAAAGCTCGGATATTTTTCTAGAAAACTATTGAGTAAATTCAGTGAATCTTGGCTGCTAGTGTTTTCTTGGGCTCTAAGGGAAGCTGAAAGAATTATGGTTAAAAAGATCCAGAGCTGAATTCGAATCATTTCTATATTCTAAATGATTTTCACTAATAAAGAAGTATTGAGAATTGATAGAAATTTTTCTTAACACAATCTTAACCAAATCTTCACGATGCTTTTGTTAAAATTCTGTTAAGCTCGTAGGGTAGGGGGACTTTCAATGAAACAATATGCGAGTTTTTTACTCCTCATTGTTTTAGCTTCATGTGATAGTTTAACTTCTGTTTCTTATGGCCCATTTGGGTCGAAAAATATGCCGTTGGTGTATCGAAGAAATCAAATTGAACGCGCTCACGCTTCGTCTCCGAAGGGTGTTCAAGCCATTCAACCTGAAAGAGAAATGGAGTTGAGCTTCAATTCCACTAAAGCTCCTAAAAAAAGTTTTTTACCTTCAATTTTTCCATCAATACCTCATACAGACTTAGATCGAAAGCGAACTGCCAAAACGACCATTTACTTTGTGCCTAGTGAGTCTGATACTCGATATGTTGGAAAAAAAATTAGATGCTTAAATGTTTCTGGGGAAGGTTGTGTAAAAGTATCTCAGTCCTTTTACGATGAAGTTAAAATGCAAGGCACTGGAATTCTATCAGATGGGAGAACCATCAATGTGGCTGATGAGTCAGGTAAAAGATATAAAGTGACCGAATCTCGTTTTGGATTAGGAGATAATGATAATCCTCTAATTCCATTTAGATCGATTGCTATCGATAAAAATCATTATGGAGTGAATAACGGTGATAAGGTGTTTATTCCTGCTACTAAAGGGATGCTGGTTCCTGGAACCAATATCGTTCATGATGGATATTGGATCGTGAATGATGTGGGTTCTGCTATTTCGGGCTCTAGAATTGATTTATTTACAGGCACTATGCACTGGCAAGATTTTCAAGATTATTTGAAAAGTCCTGCCAACTTCGAAGGCAACCGTATAGCAGAAGGTTCACAAAAGCTTGGCGATAAACGTTTGGGAATTTCCATTTATATTTAGCAGACGCGAGCTTGGGCTTGAGTGCATGCATAAATGGCAAAAAGCCCAGCAGGTCTGTGATTCCCAGAGCGCTTCCAGCCGCCAAAGGGCAATCTTGCACTGGCACCCACGGTGGGACGATTGTGATAAACAAGTCCCACTTCAAGTTGTTCTGCTATATCGGAAAATTTTTCTTTAGGACAAAAGACCGAAGCCACTAATCCATAATAGGAAGAGTTTACGGCTCTAACACCTTCTTCAAGGGAATTGATAGGGCAGAAAAAAACGTCGGGTCCAAAAATCTCATGATTTTGATAATTAGATTTTGGATTAAATTCTTTAACAATTTGAATCGATGGAGAAACATAATTTCCAATAGGAAGCTGTTCGCCAAGTCGAGTGGTGCCTTGAAGGGTTTTGGGGCGCATGACGGACTCGGCCCCTTCCGAGGCGGCGATACCGCTGTAGCGCAAGTATTTTTCTAAAGCTTGTTCACTAATGAGAGGGCCCATAAAGGGTTTGGGGTTTTCTGCAAAGGGATGAGAGACCACAAGTTCTTTGGCTTTTTGATGAAAAGATTGAACTAAATCTCCAAGGATTCCTTGCTGAACATAAACTCTGGATAGAGCTGTACATCGTTGACCGGTGGTTAAAAAACATGAACGAATTAAGGCGTCGGACAATTCATCAATATTGGAATTCTCCCAAATAAGGGCAGCATTTTTCCCACCCATTTCAAGGGCTACAATTTTTTCAGGACTTTCTGCAAGAGTCTTCTGAATTTTTGCACCCACTTCATAACTGCATGTGGCTATAACGCCATTAATTTCGGTGTGTCGGACGAGTCGAGTGGCCATGTCGCCGGGGCCATGGATCAATTGCAAGACACCTTTAGGAATTCCTGCAGCTTCGGCAGCTTCCATGTAAACTTGTGCGCTGTAGGGTGTTTTCTCAGAGGGTTTAAGTATGCACACGTTACCCATGAGCAAAGCTGGAGCAATGTGGCCATGGCTTAAATGAACTGGAAAATTAAAGGGGCCAATGATGAGTAGAATTCCTTTTGCTTTGAAGTGAATTTCTCCGCGAGTTTTAGCGTCCACTTCGATGACTTGGGATTTTACTAATTCTAGTCCGTATTGAATGGTGACATTGATTTTAGCTGAAAGTAGTCCTGCTTCGGCAAGAGCCTCATCAAAAGGTTTACCGGTTTCAATGGCGATGATGCGTCCTAAGGTGTCTTTTCTTTTGTCTAGTTCGGCTGCAAAATTTTTTAAATAATTTAAACGTTCATCCATCGATAACGAGCGCCAAAGTGGCCAGGCATTTTTAGCGGCATCAACGGCTTTTTCAACTTCATCATTGTCGTAAGATAATTCTGGTAATACCCAGTCGTGATTAGCTGGAGATTTAACTTTCCATTCACCAGTAACATGGGATCGAGACCATTGCCCATTCACAAAGGAGCCTCGGAATTTGAGAGGGTCTTTTAAAATTTGATTCAAAGTAATCATATGGGGTTCTCCAAAAAGTAGAGTTCGCTCTTAGGGTTTATATTGAGAAGTTTTATTTGATTCTCGTCGAGTACAATGTCGTGTTTGTTTTTAAATTGGATCGTTGTTTGAATGGCTCTCGGGCTAGATTTATCAAAAGCCATTAAAATACCAAAAGACTCTCTTAAGGCGCGTTTACTTTTTCCGCGCGCAAGGCGCACTCGAATCGTGTTTTTTACGGGCACAATAGATGAAGTTTTCGCCCAATAATGAGGGCCTCCATCGAAAGGATCAATCATATGGCTATATTTAAAACCAATTTTTTCAAGCATTCTTTTTACGGGAAGAGTGTCGGGACCCACTTGGCCTATGGCCTGCTGGGCCTCTTCTGAAAGCATACAAGTGTAGATGTCACCTTCTGGAAATAAAGAAGTGATGAATTCTTTGTTCTTTCGAGAGAGGCGATCGGCTTCTTGGTAGCGCATGCCAGTAAATTTTTTACCCACTTCTTCCCAAATGTCAGAAGAACCGTCTTTGGTGAAAGGAGGAAGCATTTCACTAAGAACATCGTCGCAAAAGTAGGGGCGTCTCGCGGACATATATACAAAACGAGTAAAACTTAGAAAGCGACCTAGTTTTTCTTCGTGACCTCGGTATTTATTGAGAAGCACTAAGCCACCAATTTCTGTCGGACCATCATAATCAAAACCCAGTCGTAATACTTGATGAACAAAACTCTTGTGAGTAGTTCTTGAACGCTTTTTCTTATTTATGACCGAAAAATAAATGTGGGGTTCGTCGGGTGTTCCGTGCTGACCTAATATTTGGCAAGTGCCAACGATTTTATCGGCTTCTAAATCTTCAAGGACAAATAGATATTCATTGGCCGAAGGATTTTTTACGTTGGAGCGAAAACTTTTTAGCGAGCGTCTAATCTTTTCGCTGAGTTCTTTACGATTTTCAGGAAGGTTTAGAAAATTTGCTGTTTTTGATAATTCGTAGATTTCTTCCAAATCTCCTTTTTGAACTTCTCTTACAATGAACATGCCACTAGCTTACGCTCTGACCGACTGCGACTAAATACCCATTTTTAGATTTTTCACTCTCTCACGGCCCTCCGCGCGGCTTGCTTGATCGCTCCAAAGTCAAAAGTTCTATATTTATTCACAGTCCTTAAGTGTTTGGATTCTAGAGGCATAACGCAATGCGCTCGAAGTTGTCTTAATTTCCGATTAAAGATTTTTGAAGCTTTGCCGAAGGGCTTTATATCAGGATTTGATAGGCGAGATAGGATATCTCTTCGAAAGCCCGTCACGGATGAGAGCACTTGGATGCTGTTTGGATTGTAAAATCTCTCATTCTTCGCACTGTCACTCATTTCCAGAAATTATAAATGTTTTAAATTTGTAAGCACGGAAGCTTGTGTCTTGAGCAAGGTCGCTTGGGATAGGTCACGGAAGATCCAGAAAAAGCAAAGGAGGCTTTTTTATGGGTATTCGTATTAACACCAACATCATGTCGGTAAACGCTCAGCGCAATCTGAGTGGTTCTCGAATGTCGATGGAGAAGGCTGCGGAGAAAATGTCTTCCGGCTCTCGCATCAATCGTTCGGCTGACGACGCTGCAGGCTTAGCTATCAGCGACACCTTGAATGGTCACATTCGCAGCTTCCAACAAGCTGGTCGAAACGCTCAAGATGCTATCTCTTTAATTCAAGTTGCTGAAGGCGGCATGAATGAAGTGAGCAGCATGTTGAGTCGTATGCGTGAACTTTCAGTTCAGTCGGCTTCTGATACTATCGGAAATACTGAGCGAAAATATCTTGATAATGAAATTCAACAACTCAAAAATGAAATCGATCGTTTGGCAAAGGGCACTGAATTCAACGGACGCTTTTTGTTGAATGGAACTGGCGAGAATATGGATTTCCAAATTGGTATTCATAATGAGCCAAGTTTAGACAGAATTTCTTATAATCCAGCTGATACAAATGTAACTTTAGGCAAATTAGGTTTAAGTAGCGTTGGTGTGGCTGAAAAAGAAAACGCACAAATGAGCTTAGATGTAATTGATGAGTCAGTTAAAGTTCTTAATGGTAACCGAGCTAAACTTGGTGCCCTTCAGAACCGATTGACAACAACTGTAGCTAGCACAGACGTTGCTACAGAGAACTTCACTGCCGCTAAGAGCCGCATAAAAGATGCAGACATAGCGACTGAGACAGCTGAATTTGCTCGAACAAATATCATGTTACAATCTGGTATTTCTGTTCTAGCGCAAGCCAATCAAGTGAAGGGTATGGCCCTTAAACTTTTGGGATAATCCCACTAAGTTTGCTCTAGCTGAATTATAAAAAGGCGCTTGAGTTTAAAAACTCAGGCGCCTTTACTGACTTTATTTTCGAGTTCTTCGGGATCAACGCCGTATTCAACGTTGAGAAGTTCGACAAGATCCAATGCGATTTGTTCAAAATCGGAAGCTTCAATGACGTTCATCTTAGAAGCACCGTCATGAATTTCAAAAGACCGTTCTTGGAGGATTTCCACCACCTTTTCTTGAAAGCTCATTTAGCTATTATACCCAAAGCAATGTGTTCCTAGCAAGATGTATCAAAATCATTAAACCCCGTCCCAAAAATGGGAAAAAACTTTTTAAAAGTGCCAAAAGACTGTCTGATAAGAAGTTTGGAATAATGGCCATTATTGAAGAGCTTGATAAAAGAATTGCTAATATAAAAGATAAATAGCTTTCAAAAATATAAGCAAAAACGATATTGGCGATTAATAATCGTATAATGGCATTGAATCCTAGTTCGGATTGATGAGTTAGAAATATAACGACAATCTGCGACAGAAGACTCAAATAAACTATCCTTAACCATTGAGGAATTTCGATTTTTTGAAGGATTAATAAAAAGAGAAAAGACGCCCAAGATAAGCAAAATGAGAGTGATTTTATTTGTGCAGTAGCCACAATAATATGAATTATGAAGCTTAAGGGTGCGGCTAAGTATGGTTTTCCCATAACGCTAAGAATGGATGAAATCCAAAAAAAAATAAAAGCTCGTAATAGTGGCGGCGAGTATTCATTGATTCTTAAATAATAAAATGAGCTAAAAAGTAGAAAAATTGGCAGAAATACTCTGAAATTCTTTAATAATTGATTACGAGTTATGAATAAAAAGAGTTTAGTTTGAGAATGAACTAATAAAGTCATTTGAGAGCCCGACAGAACGAGTAAATGAAGAATGCCCAATTCACTAAAGCTTTCTTTCCAATGATGCGCAAAGGCTCCGTAATCTCCCCAAGCTACTAATAAGAAAAAGCGTTCATTAAATGAGTCATGAAGGGATGAAACTATTTGAGTGTAATAAAGCTTCCACACGAAATAGACCTAGCAAGAGCTAGGCCAATCGCTAGTATCCCATAACGTAGGCGAATACGAGTGGCGCACAAATAGTGGCGTCTGAAACGATGTCGTGCATCGCTGAAGAAGCGTCTAGTTTGCCCCAGGTGATTTTTTCAGTGGGGTAAGCCCCTGAGTAACCGCCGTAAGATTCGTGAGAGTCTCTAATTTGCGCAAAGTACGACCAAAGTGGAACTTCTATTTCCATATCTTGCCTTAGCATTGGAACAACGCAGATTGGATAATCGCCTGCAATGCCACCGCCCACTTGGAAAAAACCAATAGGAGATTTTGCGGATTCTTCAATGTACCAATCCGCGAGAGAATTAAAGGCTTCTTTACCATCGCGAACAGTCAGAGGATTTTGGATGACACCTTTTCGAATGGCCGCAATAAACATATTACCGCTCGTGGAATCTTCCCAGCCAGGAGTGAAAATGGGAATATTTTTTTCCATACAGGCTAAGACCCAAGATTCTTCACGATGACCATCGATGGGTAAATCTTTTTGTTGCAGAATTTTATAGAGATATTCATGGGGAAAATAACGACCCTTAGTGAGTTTTTCAGAAATTGGGGCATTGTGAGCCACTTTGGCTTGTTCTGCTTCTGCGGCTTTCCAAACTCCATGGAGACGTTCTTCGAGAACGCGCATGGCTTCGTGCTCAGGAATCGCTAAGTCGGTCACTCGATTGAAGGATTGATCTAAAAGTTTTTCTTCATCTTTCGCAGACATTCTATAATGCGGAATGTGCGCATAGTGTTTGAAGGCAATGAGTCTATAAACGTCTTCTTCTAGATTGGCACCGGTTGTGGAAATAGCGTGAACTTTTCCGGCGCGTATCATGGGAGCAAGAATTTTTCCTAAACGAGCCGAACTCATGGCTCCAGCGAGGGTGACCATCATTTTCCCGCCGCGATCAATATGGCGAACATAATCTTCAGCAGCTCTAACTAGGGCGCCACTGTTGTAATGATAAAAATGTTCTTTAAGAAATGTCTTTAAAGAAGAATTGCTTTCCATAACAATCTATAAATATCGATAATCATTCTTAGGCAAGTTTATTATGAAGTAGTTGTTTCCAGGAAACTCCAATGAGGAGGTTTGGGAGCTTCAATTATAAGTTCTTTATGGGTGATGGGGTGTTTAAAATGTATTTTGTGGGCGTGGAGAGCGATGGGAACTCCCCGGGGATGAGCTTTCCCGTAGAGGCGATCGCCGATAATAGGATGTCTTAAATCTCTACAGTGAAGTCTAATTTGATGAGTTCTGCCGGTGTGGGGTTTGGCTTCTATCCATGAGTGTTGGGAGCGTTTTTCTAAAAGTTTGAAATAAGTTAAAGCGTGTTCATTTTTGGCTCCCTTGGGAGCGCTAATCCATTTCCCTCCAGAGACTTTTTTTATAAAAGATTCTGTTTTTGTGTCTTTAGGATTCCAGGCACCCTCGACGAGAGCCCAATAAGTTTTTTCAATTTTTCGGTCGTGGAAAAGGGCCGTCATTGGGCCGTTGATTTTGGGATCTTTGCCAAGAATGATAACTCCAGTGGTGTCGACATCGAGTCGATGAAAAAGCACGAGTTTTTGCTGAGCTTGATTTTCAAGAAGACCTTGGAGATGGGGGCGGTGGGGATCGACGGTGACGTGAACGGGAAGGTCGACGGGTTTGTTGGCCACTAAAAGGAAATCATCTTCAAATAGAATTTCAATTTGAGTGGTCATTTAAAGTGACTTTATTGTGAGAAGTCTCGATTTAAAATCGAAACTTCTCACTCGTTTGATATAGATATTAAGTAGCAGGAGCTTCTTCAGTCGCAGGAGCGTCTGATTTGCTGAATTGTCTAGGAGCAAAGCCTTTTTTCACACTAGCACGGATATAAACGTATCCGTTTTTGTGTCCAGGAACTGCGCCTTTGATTAAGACGTAGTTTTTGTCGGCTTCAACGGCAGCCACTTTAAGGTTTTGAACAGTTACATGTTCGTTACCCATTTGGCCTGACATGCGCTTGTTTTTGAAAACTTTACCGGGTTCAGTACGGCAACCGATAGAACCACCGTGACGGCGGAATTCGTGAGTACCGTGAGTCATTGGGAATCCTGAAAAGTGGTGTCTTTTCATAACCCCTTGGAAGCCCTTACCGATAGAGGTTCCAGCAACGTCAACAATATCGCCTTCTTTGAGAAGGTCAGCTGTTAAAATTTGTCCGACTTCATAAAGAGAAATGTTTTTGTCGTCCATTCGAACTTCTTTAACAAATCTTTTTACAGGAGTTTTTGAAGCGGCAAAGTGACCGGCTTCAGGTTTTAAAATTCTTTGCTTCTTTTTGTCGTCAAAAGCGATTTGGATGGCGTTGTAACCATCTTTTTCTGTTGTTTTCTTTTGAGTAACAACACATGGGCCCACTTCAACTACAGTGACTGGAACAACTTCTCCAGACTCTTTGAAAATTTGGGTCATGCCGACTTTTTTGCCTAGAAGGGCAAAGGGGGTTTTTTGGATGTTTTTCTTTGTGCTCATTGTTATAATCCTTTCATCCATCATTCCGGCAACTTGTTCGCTGCCTTGGAACTGGCTAT
>CAZSSP010000034.1:8652-19350 GCA_964609695.1 uncultured Bacteriovoracaceae bacterium | reverse complement strand
AGTAAGGGCGGAGCATTGTGTAAGAGTATTTCCATTTTTAAGGTATGGATATCTAATTTGACCAAGCTTAGTCGAAAGTGAGCGGTAGGGTCGAATTCAGCAAATGATTTTTGTATGTCGGAGTAGAGATCATTGAGTGAGATGTCTGTGCGTGCTTGTAAAAGAGCAAGACTTTGTAAATGAAAAAGTGTTTGTAAAAGGGCAGAGCTTAATCCGTATTGAGGTGTCCAAGCCGCGACTAAATAAAGTTCTTTTTGATCTTTTGAAATAATTATATCAAAAGTGTCATGACTGGTTTCAGAGCCGGGTATGTGACGCGCAAAGGAACTTATTCCCGCAACTCCGGGACTTCTGCTGGGTAATAAATATCCCTGGAGTTTTTGGGCAAGCTTGAGATCTCTTTTATGATGATCGAGAATTTGTTTAAGCTTAGCTTCAAGGCGACTTAATTTTTCCTTAAGTTCATCAAGTGATTCGGAGCTCATGTTTTTATGATAACGGATTTTTCGAGATTTTCCATGCAACGATATGCTCCATTGCGGCTCCATGAGTCTTTGAAGAATAAAAAATTGGCGTTGCTTTTAATAAACGACTGATGAAGTCAACTTCTTCAGGATCTATTGAGCAGACGCTAATAAAAGCGTGTTCAAAAGAAAAGCTCATGATTTCAGTGAGAATTTTTTCTTGTAAAGAGTTTATTTCAGGTAATAAGGCGCTCCAATCTTTTTCTAAGAGATCGGGCCTTTGTGAGAGGGTTCCTGAGCCAGAGCAAGGTAAGTCAATTAAAAGAATGTCCCAGGATTCTTGAGTCCAGGGCAATTTAGCTCCCTCACCCCAAGCATGAAGATAGGTGGTGGCGTTGAGATTCCACGTCTTCAAATTTTCGTTAAGACGTTCCATCCTTTTAAATTTTGCTTCAGTAGCAAAAGCTTTAATTTCAATTTTGTTTTTTCTGGCCCATTGGAGAAGTCCGATGAGTTTGCCGCCAGGAGCTGCGCAGGTGTCTAAGAGTTTTAGAATGTTTTTAGTTTTAGATAGGCTTTGAAGTTCGTTGAAAAGATATTCTAAATATAACCATGAACCTTCGTTGAGGGCTTGGAGCTTTTGATTTTTAAAATCGCTTATAGTGTGCTTTTCCCATTTTAGAGTTTCGTCAAAAGCAGAAATGCCACTCTCAGGTCTTTGCGAGAGCGGCTTGGCGATATCACTTAAATTCATAAAAGGGTGTTGGGACCATCTTTTTATAAGTGTCTCGGGAAGTAAAACTTCGGGGTTCTTGGCGATGGATTCTCGAAGATTTTGTTTTTTCTCAATCATTCTTTGGCAGAACGACCTTAGAGCTCCCACCATATAAACGCCGAATTGTTTTTTTGCATATTCTAAACTTTGATAAATGGTTGCAGATTCAGAACTATGATCTCTCGTAATTAAAGCAGTAAAAATAAGTTGCCAAAGATCTAGGGCTTTAGAGGGTTTGAGGCTTCTTTTCAAAAATAGTTTTTGTTCTCGATTAAAGGCTTCCTGGTAACGATAGCTCATTAAAAGTAAGTCTAACGATGAGCCATGCATTCTGTTGTGAAGTCTTTGTTCATCGATAAGATCATCTAAAGTTAAGCTTCGATTTCGCTTGTTGCGCTCTCGATGCCGGGGCATGAGTGGCAAAGCTTCATCTAAAGATTGTGTAAAGGAAAAGGAGCTTTTTAATTCGGACACTCGTAAGCTTGTTTAAACGTCTTCTTCATCATCTGCAAGGTCAGTTATTGGGCTGCGAAGTGAGGGTTCAGAAGAAGAGCTCGTATCACTCGAATCTTTTTTCTGTGTTTTTTCAAGTGCTCTCATAAGTTTACGGTTGTTTCGAGTGAGGCGAATGTTTCGAGCTTCAAGAACTACAAGTTCAAGTATAAAGAAAACGGTCGTAATAAGAGCGCCGACAATGGCTGCAATCAGTAGCACTTTCCATTTTGCTTGAACATCACTTGTGTAATTGAAAAAGGAAATCGTCATGGGATCACTGTTTTGTTGAGAAAAAACAACAGCCACAGAAATTATCGCTAAGGTTAGTATGGCCCAAATACCGATTTTTAAAGCTCTCATTGACTCCTATTGTACAAACCGAAGCGCGAGACGGCAACTATAACATGGAGTCAAAGTGCTTAAATTCTTCCTTGAGACGACGATAAACTGTCGCATTATGAACGGGGAGGGCTTTTGTTTCAGCAATTAACGGCATGAAATTCGTATCTCCTGACCAACGTGGCAAAATATGCAAATGAAGATGGGGGGCTATGCCTGCTCCTGCGGCACTTCCTAAATTCATTCCTAAATTAAAGCCATGAGGTTTTAGAGTCTTTTTTAAAATTTTCAGTGAAATTTGAGCCGCTTTATTAATGTCGAGCCAAGTTTGGGGGGCAAGTTTTGTGAGATCGCCTTCGTGCACATTGGGAATGACCATAAGGTGGTAGGGGTTATACGGAAATTTATTGAGAACTATAAAATAATTTTTTCCTTTATATAAAACCAATGTTTTTTCTGAAGCTTTTTCTTTGGCAGCTATACAGAAGGGACAAGCGGCTTTCGAAGTGCGTTTTCCTTTGTGGCTTTTTTCAATGTAGGCCAGTCTCCAAGGCGCCCAAAGTCGGTCTATGCGCTGACTCATTGTATTTGTTCCAACATATAAGAAGGTAGGAAATAAGGAACGCCGGCTTTTAGGGGTGAGTCTTTGCTTAAATGTTTGAGAACGGGAATTTTATCAAAGACGTTTTGAAAGCGTGATTCAAATATTGAGGAAAATTTAGATTTTATTTCGGGATACTCAATAATTTCAGGTTTTGCTTTTAGATGAGCCACTTCAATGGCGTGTTTTATGGCGTCTTGGCGGCCACCGATTTTGTCTGCAAAACCATATTGAATGGCTTCTTCACCAGAGAAAATTCTTCCATCGGTATAATTTTCGATAGATTCTTTGGGAATTTTACGACCTTTGGCAATGTCGCCTTTGAATTGTAGATGAATTTTATCGATGAGCCTTTGTAAGAAATCTTTTTCATCAGGGGTCATCTCTCTAAAAGGCGAGCCCACGTCCTTAAATTTACCAGCTTTTATAGTGAGAGGTTTCATTTTGGCCCAATGATAAAGGTCACCCAGATTCATAAATTGCATAATCACGCCAATGGACCCTGTGAGAGTTCCGGCATTTGTGAAAACAGTTTGGCATGCACTAGCAATATAGTAGCCCCCGCTAGCGGCGATATCTCCTAAAGAGCAAATGACTGGAATTTTTTCTCTGAGATCGATTAATCTTTTATAGATTTCTTGAGTAGGAGCCACGGCACCGCCTGGTGAATTGATTCTTACAATGAGAGCTTTTATTGCAGAATCTTCTTCAATGGCATCTAGAGATTCAAAAACTTCCTTGGGGTCGAAGATGACCCCTTCGATATTGAGCACAGCCAATTCGGCGCCTGAACTAGAGAAAATTTTTGGAGAATATGAAGGAGATAGTAGTCTACGAGCTGCGAGATAGCTGGATAATCCAAGCACAGCAGCACAAGACACTAAACCAATTATAATCCAAAAAGCAGTGTTGACCGTTCGTTTAGCCACAGTTGAAGAAACCTCCTAAAGGCAGAAGCGTCTCTTCAACGTATAGCTAGATACGAATCTTAGGCTTCGCCAGGAGTTTTATTCTTAATCAATCCGAGGCGTGCGGCAACTTCAGGATCAAGAGTATCTGCAATCGATGAGCGCGGTGCGGCTGAAGAGCTATAGCTTTCCATAGCTTCTTTTTCCTCACGGCGTTTCATAGCTTTGACAGACAAGGAAATTTTTCTTTCCTTAGGATCAATCGCTATGATCTCACACTTGATTCTCTCGCCCACTTTAGTCACGGTGTCTGGGTGAAGAACTCTTTCGTCGGAAAGTTCAGAAATGTGAATCATTCCTTCAATTCCCTTAGCGAGTTCTACAAACACACCGAAGTTGGCAAGTTTGGTGACAACACCTTCAACTTGAGTTCCTGATCGGTGCTCGTGAATATAGTCAGCCCATGGATCGCCGCTCAAAAGCTTGATGCTCAATGAGATGCGCTCATTATCTTTGTCGATATGTTGAACAACAGCTTCAACTTCATCACCCTTTTTGTAGAGTTCGTTAGGATTTGAAACTTTTTCATCCCAGCTCAAATCGGAAATGTGAACAAGGCCATCAATGCCTTCTTCAATTTCAACGAAAATTCCAAAATCAGTAACGTTTTTAATCTTACCTTTGATTCTAGAAGCTGTTGGATATTTGTATTCAAGAGTGTCCCAAGGATTTGGAGTGATTTGTTTGAGACCTAAGCTGAGTCGACGTCCTTCTGGATCAATATCCAAAATAACGCTTTCAACATCTTGATCTGGGTTTAAAAGTTTTCGTGGATCTTTAACTTTTTGAGACCAGCTCATTTCAGAAACGTGAATCAAACCTTCGATACCGGGTTCAATTTCAACAAAAGCACCGTAATCAGTGATGCTGACTACGCGGCCTTTAATTCTTTGACCAACAATGTATCGAGTTTCCATGTCTTGCCATGGATCAGGTTGAGTTTGTTTTAAACCTAAAGAGACACGTTCTTTTTCTTGATCGTATTTTAGAACACGAACGTTGATTTCTTGTCCGATCTTAAGAAGATCAGCAAGATTTTTCACACGGCCCCAGCTGGCGTCAGTGATGTGAAGGAGTCCGTCAATACCGCCCAAATCAACAAAAGCACCGTAATCGGTGATGTTTTTAACAAGACCGCGAACGATAGCTCCAACTTTGATTTGTTTAAGAGTGGAACTCTTCAATTGCTCGCGCTCTTCTTCCATAACGGATTTACGAGAGAGAACAATGTTGCCACGTTTTTTATTAAACTTAACAACTTTGAATTTTAAATTTTGACCTAAGAATTGGTCGAGGTTTTTGATAGGGCGAGTGTCGATTTGGCTAGCGGGTAAAAATGCTCGCACACCGATATCCACAGTGAGACCACCGCGAACAACTTCAACAACTGTTCCTTCGAGAACATCGCCGCGTTCACAAGCTTGAGCAATTTCTTCCCAAGCTAAACTCATTTCAGCTTTTAATTTAGAAAGGCGTAGAGTGCCTTTTTCAGATTCAAAACTTTCAATCAAGACTGGCAATTCATCACCCACTTGTGCAGTGACATTTCCTTGATGATCTTTGAATTCGCCAATCGGAACTTCGCCTTCACATTTGTAGCCGACATCGATTAAGACTGTTTCAGCTCCAATGGAGACAACCTTTCCTGTAACTACTTGGCCTTCATTGACTGTGTTTTGTTGAAGGCTCTGCTCAAACATTTGAGCAAAGGTAAGACCGTCTTCGGTGTAATTGGAACCAGAATCGTATGGGGTAGAATTATCGTTTTTGTGGGATGGCATTAAAGCAACAAGACCTCCTTGTTTTGATTGCTTGAGGGCTGGGTAAAACTATGGGAAATTACTCAAAGAGTCAAAGTCTAAATTAGCAAATAAAAAAGTCCCTCTCCGAGGCACTGGCCAGGAGAGGGACTTTGAAATTAGTTTTTATGAAATTATGGGTTATTGAGCCCAGTTAAGGGGGGGCCGCCCAATGACTGAAAAGGTATTCGTGCCAGCGTTCGCAAACGTTTATCATGAACTCCTCCTTTTGATACTCCTTTTATGGTTAATCGCCGTCTCCTTTGCGGCGAAATCGTTTTTTCACGTGAACGACTTCTTGTCCGGGTTTGGCTTCGACGGCAGTCCAAGAGGGATCTTCCGCACTAAAGCCAATTTCTGTAGGGCCATGATTGTTGGCCATTTCTCTAGCGTGGAAGGCTAGAGATTCTTTAAAAGCAGCTTCAAATTCGTCAGAGCGCAGGGGTTTTTCAAGTATGGCAGTCCCTGGAGGCAAATATTCCCCTAATTGCCTTTTCATGGGGTCGGTCGCCATTCCTGTAATTGGTATGATTCCCATTCGGGGAAATCGACGTCTTAGGTTTTTGATTAGGTCTACACCTGTGATTTTGGGTAGCAGAATGTCGACAATGGCCACTTGAACGTGGTCGAGCTGGGCTTCGAGCAAGTCCCAGCCGCTTTCAAGGGCTGCGCAAGCTATTGTATTTAAATTGTTTTTCTTTGATATTCCCTCAACGTAGCGGCCAATTAGGGCTCTCATGAGGGGCTCATCATCTATTATGAGCACATTGGCGGAGGCAATAGGGACGCCTTCTGATTCCATGCTAAGCATTTTGGCTAGATTCATGGTCTTTTACCTCTTTCTAAAACGCACAGCGTTAACATTGCTAATATCTCATAAATTGAGGGCGAATTGTGTTAAATTTGAGATAAATCTTGAGCGTTTTTCAGAGGTTAAGGACAGGTTAATGGGGGAGCTGAATAAGCAATTTCGAATTCTTATCCATCTTGTTTGTGAAGCCGTGCCTTCTTTTCGACATTTTGATCCCAATAAAATTGCCATATCCGTAAGTCCCTCCCGAACTTCTGGGCGCCATGGTCTTTGGGCCTATGTGGTTCCGTTGCGATATGTCGGTGGTGGAGAAAAGAGAAAAACGACTTTTAGGGGTTTTTTGGGGGCCTATCACTATGAAAGTCCCGATATTGAAAAACACTGTCCAGGAGCCCTTTATCTAATGAGTTTTGTCGTTCCTAAATTTTTTAGGCATTCAACACGTCAGAGAGCAGAAACTATAGTTCACGAACTTTATCATATTCACCCAGAATTTCGGGGTGATTTGCGGCGTTTTCCAGCTCCACATAGGCATCATGGTCCTACGCCTAAGGAATTTCATAGGCAAGTGAAGCGACTCACCGATGAACTTTATCAAAATGCACCCGAATTATTGCAACACCCACTACTTCGGATGAATGAGAATGAGGGACGTAAAATGGAAGGCCGAAGATTGCGTTTGCCACAAAGAAGCTTTGTTCCAGATAAATCTATTTTTACTTCACTCCAGAAAATGTTTTTTCTTTTGGCGCTAATGCTGTCTCCTTCATTAAAAGCTGCTCTTGAAGTCTATATCGTGGATAGCACTAATCTTTACGAGAAACCTTCAGCTCGTTCTTCAACTTTGGGTTCGGTTCGTAAGGACTCCTTATATAAGGCTTATAAAAAGAGTCTCGATCAGCAATGGGTATTTATTGTTAATGGAAATAAAAAAGGTTGGGTCAAACGTAATTACATAAGGCCCGCATACGCAGCTCCTTTCACTCCTAAAGCTGAAAACGATGAGGATTTCTCTGGAGAGCAAAAGAAAAAGCGAAAGATTGAAACAACTTTTTTTCAGGAAAGCGTGGCTTATTCTCGAATGGAAGGTGAACTTTATGAGTCTCCTTCTGAGGACGCGGAGAGGTTTGGTAGAATTGAAAAAGGCGACGAACTTCAAATCATAAAAAGAACAGTAGAAGGCAAATGGTTTAATATTCGAATTCAGTTAACGGGCGAAGAAGGATGGGTCCCTGAGGAAATGATCCGATTTGAGGACTACGATAATGTCGGAGTTTCTCCTCGAGTGGCATTTGAGGTTCAAGGGGCCTTTTTAACTAAGAACATTGGACTGGGTGGAGGTGCTATGGGTGCCTTCAATCTCTGGCCGCACGGTGCAGGCGATAAGATTCGCGATCGTTTAGAGCTAGGAATCACTTATAATTTTCATGCCAACACTTATCAAACAACAACAGGTGTGGAGATCAAGAGAACCACTCATGTTCTTCCTCTTGAATTGCGTTACATGCCTTCGGCTTCTTTGGGCAGATTCTTTGCCATTGTGAGTGGCGGACCACTTTTATACTTTAATCAATATACTTCAATTGCATCAGAAGCTCAGCTTAAAGCTTCGAGCGCTATAGATGACAGTTTTGTTTTTGCACTATCACTTGGTGCAGGCGCAGGCTTTTGCGTGAACGAAAATTTCTATTTTTCTTATCACGTGAGATTAATTCTTAGAACAGCCTTAGTTGTTGGCCAAACTTTTGGAATCGGGGGTAGGTTTTGAAAGATAATTGGAAATTTATGGGACGTCTTTTGATGGTCTTAATTTTGTCTTCTTGTATGGCCAATAGACAAATAAAAATATCTTCTTCAAAGGAAGAGAGCGGTGAAAATAAAAACGCACCGATTGATCTAAGTCGAGTGGGATCGGCCAATTTAAAGGATCAAGGGATTTTGAAGTTTTTTTTGAATGAAAATGATGGAGCGAGTTTAAAGCAAATTCGATGGAGAAAGCCTTTGAGTAGCTTAAATCCCGGAATTGATTGTGTGCTTAATAAAACTAATCAAAATGCATCGGGAACATTTTTTCATTGTGAAGTGGAGAAATGGGGAAATAAAATAAAAGTAGATGTCTTTGAGCAAATTCGTGAAGGTCGCAGAGAGTTGGTTAAAATTCAAATTTGGGGAAATGAAAAATACATTTACCAACGTTGGGCCAATGAACTTTCGTTAATGGGTTTTAAGGAGAGAGGACAGGCCTCTTCAAAGTCTAGAACATTTTATTTAAAAAATACTCAAGCCGTTTTAAAGTTTATGTCTGGGGATGTGTCGGCCATTCTTGAACTCAATCCAGTGCAATTATAAATCTTTAAGCATGCTCACCAGGGGACCGAGTATTAAAATCATTTGAGCTGGAACTTGGCAAAAAAGTATAGGAACTAAGAGCTTAAAATTAAGTTTTTCGGCTTCTTCTTCGATTTTATTTTCAAAGTAGCGTTGGTATTGATCTATTGAAGCCTTTAGAAAGGCACTGAGCGATTTGCCTTCTTCATCTAATCTAGAAATTGTTTTCCATTGCTCTCTAATGATGGGATACTTTTTTTTGGTCATAGCATCGATAGAGGTTTTGAGATTGATATTTCTAATTAATGTTTGAAGTGTGTATCCACTCAATAAGCCTTGTTTAATTTCTTGAAGGACAATTAACCATTCACCCTCATTTTTTAAGGTATGCCATTTGTTGATTAATGCTTTCATCCAAAATCCTCCCGCTGTGCTGAGTGCTAAGTAAAGGCTGATGCTTATGGGAGTGGGGCTTAATTCCTTGGGGAAAATAAAAAAACTCGAAATAAAGAAAATAATGCCGCTAATGAAAACACCAAGACTTTGCAAATAAGGGCCTTGGCTTTTTCGCCCCCATAGAGTTTTTAAATGATAATCTCTTCTTAAATTTTCAATATAGCTTTCAAGTGCAGCTAAACAAGAAACTCTTCCTTCAATGATGTCATTTTTTATTTTTAACCATCGGTGAGTTTCAAAAGGAGAGGCTTTGATTTTTGGGATTCCCTCAAGGGCTTGGATAAGGGTTTCGCCGCTGTAGACTTTTATCAGTAATTCTTCAAAAATTTGTAATTGTAGATTCGACATTAAAGAAGCATCCCCTGGCTTCGCTTCCAGTATTCTTTAATTTTTCTTGAACCTTGCTTATGATTTTCTATGACAATGATGTTGTCCCAACATTGAGAAAGTTGATCGAATGAAAATTCACTCTGCTGTGAGGCTAATTCAATAAAGCGATTTTGGGCTTCGTCTTTGTTTCCGGCGTGAATGGTGGTTATGAGTCCTTTGTGACCTGTTTGAAGAGCGTGGGCTAGGGCTAAGGCTTCGGGGCCACGGCATTCCCCAAGAATGAGTCTCTCAGGGCGCATTCTTAGGCTTTCAAATACAAGATCGCTTAGATTCCAACTGGCTCCCTGGCGAAATCCAAAACGATTGTTTCTGGCTAATAATTTGCTTGAAAGTGAATTTGGAATAGGAATTTCAGGACTGTCTTCGAGAATGATGATTCGTGAATTTATTGGAAGGTTTTCAATTAATGAATTCACTAATGTTGTTTTCCCGCTACCAGTAGCTCCAGCAATAAGAAAGCTTTCAGAATTTTTGAGGGATTCTTCTAAAGTTTTAATGATTGTTGAATTGTCGCTAAAATTAGACAAAGGAAACCTTTGAGAGACAGGTAATCTTCTGAGAGTGATCGTAGGACCCGAAAGCACCATGGGAGGAATAACGACATGGGCACGGAAATTTTGCTGACGACTTAAAGATAGAAGGGCATCGACGCTAGGTTGAGTCAATCCAAGACTGAGGGATGCACTCTCTGCTATTTTTCTGGCTAGCTCCCAAAGTTGGGCTTTGTCATTGGTTAAATTTGATGGCTCTGGACCATGCCAATGTTTTTCTTTAAAATAGAGAATGCCCTCTGGACAAAGAATGATATCTTCAACTTGAAAGTCCTCTATGATTTTTTCAAAAGTCATAATTCACTTTTACAGAATCTGGATTTTTCATTTTTCCTTCTTCCCACGAACTCTTAATGGCAATCCACAGTTCGCTTTGTTGAGCTTGTCGATTTTCATTTGAAAATAAATAGCTGAGAATTGGGATTTGGGTCAGAAAGGCAAGACCACTACGATTTTTTGATTCTCTTTTTTGTAGGAGGGTACTGAGCAATGTGGTTTCATCATTTCGAAGATCAAAGCGACTTTGAAGTTTTTTACTTGTGAGTCCTGGAATTCCATTGAGAGCCGTGGCCATATCGGGTTCTGACACATTTAATGAAAATGAAATGCTGATTTCTTGAGCACCTACGTTAATGTCGGGAGCAGCTTCAAGTTGAAGTTCTAATCCATAAGATTTCCATTCAGTTTTGCTTTGATAAGCCGATGTGCTGGTGATGGGAAG
>CAZSSP010000034.1:0-8552 GCA_964609695.1 uncultured Bacteriovoracaceae bacterium | reverse complement strand
TTTTATCTCACTGAGTGTATTTGTGTTTTCTACAATTCCAATGGATTCATTCCAGTTTATAGGAGCTTGAGGGCATTTTTGAAGTGCTTCCCAGTTTTTGTCCGAAACAACTATAATTTTTAAGGGATTCAATGAGTCTTGATTTAAGCCATGAGCATAAGCATATCCTTTTTGTTGGGCTTCAATGAGCATACCGTTTGTGTTTTCATGGGCTTTTACAATCTCGGATTTGGAAAACCATAAAGTGTTCGAAGTTTTTGAAAAAAATGCAGGATGGGAAGCTGATAAAAATAGAGTTCCTTTAAGAATAAATGCGGGAGCCAATGCCATGGATTGGTCCAAGCAAGAAGAGTGCCAGAAAGGAGGTCTATAAAATTTTCTTTTCGGATCAGGATATAGATATGATTAAAAAATCACACTATTTTTGAAAAAATGTTGTTGGAGCTTGAAGTCGAGCCCCAGAAGAATATCCTTTTCTACGACAAAATTGATCAAGAAGTTCCTTTATTGATTTATAACGTTCAATTCGATCCAGGTAGACTTTGGGTTCTTCAATAGTCATTTCAGGGATTCCGTTTTTGTCTAATTTTATTTTGTTGGTAAGCCAGCTCATGTTGGCTAAGAATTTTTGAGAAGAAGCTCGATAACTTAAAAGTGCCGGAACTGGGTTGGAGTCTAATACATTAATCATGAAGTCCGTCTGATCAGATTTAAAATGCATTTCTGATGTTTTGAGAGCAATAAGCGAGTGAGAAGCTAAACCTTTCAAATCAATATACAAAGGTGCGGGAAGTTTATTTGTTTTTAAGAATCTTTGGATTTTTTCAAATTCTAGAGCCATATTGTTAGATTTTTCAAAAGATTTTTGTTTTGCCCATCGTAATTTTAAGAAGGAATCTATTAAATATTTATCTGAAATTTTAGATTTAATGATATTTTGAACTTCTTGATCTTGCATAAAATCCATAAGTGACTTGTAGCCACTGAGTTCAGAAATTTTTGTGCCATTGATAATCTGATCAACAATTTTTTTCTTTTGTTCAAAATTTGCTTTTGGAACTTTAGGATTGGAGTACGTTAAAAACAAAAAATTAAATTGAAAATCTGTTAACCACCAACAAACTCCCGTACCTAAAGGGCCCTTGAAGTTTGGCACAGCAGCTCTCATAAAATTATCAGCACTTCTAAATAAAAATAAGAAGTCTTGATTGGAGCTTTGGCAAAGACTTTTTTCATCTCGTTCAATTAAATTTGCAGCATTTTCTTGAATGAATTTCGAAAATTCCGCCTCTTGACGATCGTAAGGTACCATTTTTTTTTTAGGATGACCTATTAAAGAATAATCGCCGTCCTGAGGTCTTAAAATTGGTTTATCATTGTAACTTTGGACTGTTGTTCCAGTTGTTTTAGATCCGAAGATAGCAAAGGCTGTATTAATGAATCCCCCCATCAATAAAATCAGAAATATAAACTTAGAAAGCCTCACTGAATTTCTTCGGCATTTAGATAATTATTCTTTAATTTTGAGAAGTTATAAAGTTTTAATGCGTATACATTCTTAAATGACTTCGACAAAAAAGGCTTTCAAATAATAGCTTTGTGGAAAGTGAATGAGTCGGGGATGGTCTTGGCTCTGTTGTCCCGGACTAATAATCCTTAGATTTCGAGAAGTTTTTCGAGCAGCTTCCGTTAATATTTCTAAAAGATCATCTTCACTCAAATGTTGAGAACAAGAACAAGATACGAGTAAGCCTCCAGTTTTAAGAGCTTTGATGGAAGCCGTGTTGAGTTTTAAATAAGCTCTTTTTCCTGCGTTGATATCTTTTTTGCTTTGAATCAGTGCCGGAGGATCGCAGATAATTATGTCAAATTCGTTGGGAGGAAAATCGCCTATGTCTTTGAGCAAATCTTTTTGATGGATGAAAGTTTTCTTAGATAAACAGGCATTGCCTTGAGCAAGCTTCAAGGCTTCTTTTGAAGAATCGCTTAAATGAAATTCTACACTTTCATGAGTTAAAATATCCTGAGCCGCTTGGGTCCATTGACCCACATAGCAAAAAAGGTCGAGCATTTTTAAATTTTCAGTTTGGGAGTAGCTTTTTAAAATCTCTTTGAATCTTATCAAATTGTCTTGTTGGTCGAGAAAAAGCCCAGTTTTTTGCCCTAATTCCCGCGAACAATTTAAGGCTCTATTTGAGCTTCTTAGTAAAACACCAGAACTGACTTCATTTTTATTTCCAAAATGAATCAAAGCTTCTTCGTTGATTTCAAGGTTCTCTAATTTTCTTCCTCGAGAATCTTTTCGTTCGATGACTGAGTTTAAATCAATCTTAAGTGCAGTCGCTAATTCTTGAAATGTTTTAGTGGGTGTGGATAGAAGTTTTTCCATTCCCTGTGTTCCGATTTGAAACACGAGATCCCATTTTTGATTTTCTAAAAGATAAAGATCTACAATTAAACCAGGAAGTCCATCGACTTCACCAAAACAAAGTCGGTGAGATTTTTTGTTGAGGCCCATTTTTTTTCGCCATTGAGAGGCTGTTATAAGTTTTTTTAGAATGAATGAGTCGTCAATGATTTCATTTTCAATGCCACTTAGAATTCTCATACAAATGAGAGAGTGGGGGTTGCCATAGGCGTAGGCAAGAAATTGTGATTTGTGATCTACAAGGGTGACAAGTTCCCCCACTTCTAAATTTTTGAGTGATCCTTGAATTTCGTTGGCATAGACCCAGGGAAAGTAATTTCGAACTTTATCGCAAGCTCGAGCCTCGATTTTAAAACTTTTCATTCAAAATGTAGGATTAGATTAACTGAATGCTCGGGGCTACTAAAATCGAAGTCGGCTCGAATCCCTTGGGCGGCTAATTGACGGATGATACGAGCGGTGTCCACTCTCAGGCCACCTTGGTGATGTTCCCAGTTTTGATGTCCTACAAAAGGCTCAAGAAGTGCGGTCCAAGCCGTTTGGGCTTCAAGTTTTTCTTTTTGTAGGCCAGTTGGTAAAGGTTTTTGGCCCTGTCCTTGAAGTCGTAGAGTTAGAAAAAATCCTCCATTTTTTGAGAGAGGACTTTCTAAAATAATTTCAGGTTTTATAGTTTGTGAATTTTGAATGAGGACTTCTATGAGATGGCTCATGGCTGGACGAATAATTTCTTCGCTGGCCAAATAGGGGAAGAGCTCCTGGCTGGGGTCGGCCTCAAGTTTAAGCTGAAAATGAGCAGAAAGTTCCTCGGCTAATTTTTTTATTGAAAGCTTTTCTTTAGCTTTCATGCTCACTTCTTTTTCTTCCTTCATTAAGGATTCAATGTCTTGGCTCAAATGCGTAAAGCGTTTTTGAAGTTGTTGCAGAAAAGAGGCGCGAGTCTCTGTGGCTTCAACTTCAGAGTTCAGTTGAATAACGCTATCTACGATCTGTGGCATATTTCGGAACTCGTGAAGAAGAATGAGTAGTAGTCTTTCGCGAGCCCAGTCTTTGGCCCTGAGTTCGGTGGCGGCTCGAGTGAGTTGAATACGCGATTCTTCGACTCTGCGTTTAAGGAAAGTTCTTTCGGCAGCATAGCGAAGTGTTTTTTTGAGTTCTTCGGGTTCCCAGGGCTTGGCAATATACTGCCAAATGTGTCCGCGGTTAACAGCATCGATAACGGCCTCTAAGTCGGAAAATCCAGAAATGAGAATTCGAGTGGCGCTGAGATCTAATTTTTGAACTCGTTCAAAAAATTCTGAGCCTGTCATGCCAGGCATTCTTTGATCTGAAATTATAACGTCCATGGGCAGGGCTTCTTCTTCAAGAATTTTCAAAGCGTTCGGGCCGTTTTCAGAGGTGAAAACTTCAAAATCTTTTCGCAGGAGCCTTTTGAGGGCGCTCAAATTGTCGGCTTCATCGTCGACAATAAGAACTCTTGGAAGTGAGTCTGTCATAGGCCTCTAGAATCGATTGTAAAAGTAATCCATCAAAATGTCGCGGTGATCAAAACATATGTTTTCAGGCAAATTCATTTGATGAAAGAGTTCAATTTTTCGAGCCTCGGGGCTGGATTCATGGGGTTTTCCATAAGCCCTAACTATAAAAACTATAGAAACTGTGTGTCCCCTGGGGTCTCTATTGGGATCTGAGTAAGAGTGAAATTGCCTTACAATTTCGACCTCTAGTCCGGTTTCTTCTTTTACTTCTCGAAGTAAGGCCTGTTCGAGGGTTTCTCCGACTTCAACAAAGCCTCCGGGTAACGCCCAACCTTGGGGATCATTCTTGCGTTCGAGCAAGACAATCATCCCGGCGCCCATATCGATAATGGCATCAACCGTCACTGCGGGGGTGTGCGGCGAATCATTTTTTACTACGTTGTCCGAAACTTCCATCTCGTGCTAATCTCCTAAATCCATGAGAGTTGGTATTCCAAAAGAAATTAAAAATCTTGAAAATAGAGTCGCCGCGGTTCCCGCTGGCGTCAAGGCCTTAGTTGACGCTGGGCACGAGGTTCTAGTTGAAGCTCAGGCTGGCGTTGGTTCGGGTATTCGCGACGAAGATTACAAAGCTTGCGGGGCAAAAATAGTATCGAGCGCAGCGGAAGCCTGGGGCGCCGAGCTCGTCATTAAAGTTAAGGAACCTCTTCCGCAAGAGTTTGCTTATTTTAGAGCGGGACTCAATCTTTATACTTATTTGCATTTGGCTAACGAGCCTCGTCTTACAGATGAACTTATTAAAGCTAAAGTTCGAGCCGTTGCTTATGAAACTATTCAATTGGAAGATGGATCTCTTCCTTTGCTAAAACCTATGTCTGAAATTGCAGGACGTATGGCTCCTCAGATTGGCGCCCACTATCTTGAAAAAACTCACGGTGGTCGCGGTGTTCTTTTGGGAGGGGTTCCGGGTGTAGCTCGAGGAACGGTCTCAATTATCGGTGGTGGTGTGGCTGGAATTAATGCTGCAAAAATCGCTGTAGGACTTGGTGCTCGAGTTAACATCATTGAAAGAAATCAAAAGAGACTTGAGTATCTTGATGATATTTTTGGTTCGAGAGTGACTGCTTTGATGAGTAACGACATTAATATTGAAGAATGCGTGACTCGTTCGGACCTCGTCATTGGTTGCGTACTGATTCCAGGTGCTAAAGCTCGTAAATTAGTGACTCGAGCCATGATAAAGAAAATGAATCCAGGTTCTGTTCTTGTTGATGTGGCTATTGACCAAGGTGGGTGTTCAGAAACATCTAAACCTACCTCGCACCAAGAACCCGTATACCTTGATGAAGGAGTGATTCATTACTGCGTAACTAATATGCCAGGTGCTGTGGCGAGAACCTCAACATTGGCGCTAACAAATCATACCATCACATACGCTCTACAATTGGCTAAGGGGCCCGTTGAGGCTATCCGACAAAACAAAGCCCTCGCATTGGGCGTGAATTGTTGGGATGGTCATTGCGTGTATGAACAAGTGGCTAAAGATTTAAATTTAAAATATACGCCCTTGGCGCAACTTCTCTAAGGTTGTTTAGCTGTTGTGCAGTCGCTGATTTGCGTTCCAACTTATAATGAGAGGGATAACATTGCTCCTCTCGCGCAAGCTATTTTTGAAAACGTACCTTTAGAGTGTCACATTCTTTTTATCGACGACAATAGTCCTGATGGAACAGGGGCCTTGGCTGATGAAATGGCTAAGACGAATCCTCGAATTCACGTGCTTCATCGTCAACAAAAAGAAGGATTAGCGGCTGCTTACCTTGCTGGATTTAAGTGGGGTTTGGAAAATTCTTATGAATGGATTTTTGAGATGGATGCAGATTTTTCTCATCAGCCAATGCATTTGAAAGAATTTTTTAAAGAAATTCATACTGGAAAATATGATGCCGTATGTGGCTCTCGTTATGTGGCGGGCGGGGGCGTTTCTAATTGGAGTCGCAGTCGATTGTTATTGTCTCGTATGGGCTCTTTATATGCCGGTTTATTGTTAAATTTTGGCATTAAGGATTGGACGGGTGGTTTTAATGCTTGGAAAAAAAGCACCTTAATGACCTTGGATTTGTCATCTATTCAATCTAAAGGATACGCCTTTCAAATCGAACTTAAATACCGCTGTACTGGGTCGGGCCTAAAACTCAAAGAGATTCCTATTATATTTCAAGAAAGACGAGTGGGCCAATCGAAGATGAGTGGCTCAATAGTGAAAGAAGCCTTGGTGGGGGTTTTGAAGTTAAGATTCACTTCTGATTTTTTTCAAAGACAAAAAACTTTGAAAAATGAGAAGGCTCATAATGGATCTCAAGCTTAGCTTTTTTAAGAAGCATCCTTATTTCTCAATTTGTTTTTCTGTTTTTATTTTTGCCTTCATCAGTGGTCGTTATGGAATTTTGGATTGGGATAAGGAAATTTATTTTAATACAGTCATTAAAGAGGGTCTGTTACGAGAAAATTCCTTACCCGCTATTCTTTGGAATATCCCCAATCACTTGAGTCATTATCCCGTTTTTAAAGCAACACATATTTTTTGGGCCATTCCTGAGACTATGCTTTTTTCTCCATTAAGTTTTACTTTGTATTTTTTAGATCCTATACGATTTCAACATTTGCATGCATTAATTTTTATTCTTTTAGGTTTTTGGGCATTTCTATCTTTGTCAAAATTACTGAATTTTAATAGAGAGCAGTCTTTGTTGTTCGAGGCGGGAATTTTTATGTCGCCCATGATGATTCAACATTTAGCTGTAGGTTATTCCCCTTGGATTTGTCTCTATTTAATTCCTGGAGTCTTTTACTTTTTAATTAGAGGTGAAATGCTTTTAGATCTTTTGGGTTTAGCGCTAATTTTATCTTTATGCTTGTTGGTAGGAGGGATGCATCCCTTCGTTTTGTTTTCAGCATTAATATCTTTTTGGTCTTTGATTTATTCATTTTATGCAAAAGACATTAAAGCCTTCATAAAAGGAATTGGAGCTATCTTGTTAGCCGTGATTGTTTCCGTGGGTCGACTCGCACCTTCTTTTGTGGCTTTTTCAGGATTTCAACAAGAACTTCTAACGGGTTATTCCATTCGTAAGTTTTTACATTATGCATTGCTGCCGCCATGGCCCTGGGGTGAGACAGGGAAACAATTTACTCAAGCCATCGCCGATAATGTGGCGGCTTGGGACGGTGGAATATATTGGGGTCCATTATTATTAGTGTTGTTTTGGCTTCGGCCCATGAAAGGTCGATTGGAAAAAAGTCTTTTGGTGAGTGCTGGCTTTTTTTCTATAATTTCTTTTTATGATTCTTGGTCTTTAATTTTAAAAATACTCCCGGCAAAGTTATCGGCGACTATAGTGAGTGCTGAAAAATATCCCTATCGATGGATGCAGATGGGATATTTTTTATTTTTATTATTAATTGTTTTGAGTGAAAAAAATTGGAGTCAAAAAATTCCTAAAATCCTTAGATCTTGGAGGGTGGCGTTAATTACGCTTCCTCTATGCTGGGCTTTTTTTGCGTGGTCTACGGTGCTTTTAAAAAATTCAAACAATTATCCGAAACTTGAAATAAGTTCATATCAGAATCTTAGAGATGCAAAATTAAGTTTTCTTGATCATTTGTTGGTAGATAAATTATGGACAGAAAATGAAAAAAAATTTTTAAAAGTGACTTATGATTCTGATGGAACTTTTGTTGAATTTAATTCTTTAATCTGGAGATTTTTGAGGAATTTTTCTTGGATTTCTTTTTTTTCGATATTGGGAATATTTATTCATTACTCTAACAAAAGGGTACAAAATTGAAATTTCTTATTTTAGGCGCCAATTCAGCCATGGCTTTTGAGTGTGCAAAGATATGGGCGTTAAAGGGTGATTTGCTACTCGTTGCGCGAGATCTTAAAAAATTAGAATCGAATGTGGCTCAATTGAAGAGTCCTCATAATCTGAGCTATTTCGCTGCAGACTTAACAGATATCAATTCTGCTGAAGTTTTATGGAATGAAATTCTTAAGCAGGGTCCTTTTGATGTGATTTTAACAGCTCATGGACTCTTAAAAGGAGAGAATAGGGCTCAAGAAGACTTCAAAACTTTTATGGAATTAATAGAAGTGAATTTCACCTCTCATGTTTTTTGGATTTTGAAAGCTATTAAACATTTTAAGGAAATGGGTCGTGGTCATTTGCAAGTGATCTCATCAGTGGCAGGAGACCGTGGAAAAATTCGAAGCATGGTTTATTCCAGTGGAAAAGCTGGATTGAATGTTCTCGTAGAAGGCTTAAGTTTGAAATGTCGTAGGGATAATCCTGGGATTTATGTGAGTCTTATAAAACCGGGTTATACAGATACGCCCATGACCGAAAAGTTAAAGAAAAATTTTTTATTTGTATCGCCTGCCTATATTGCTCAATCAATAGATGCGAATTTGAAAAACAAGAAACCCGTTGTTTATACTCCTGGCTACTGGCTTATAATCACCAAAATCATCTCTAACCTCCCTTATTTTATATACAAGCGCCTTAAATTTTAATTGTGCGCGAGGAAACGGGCTTGGGAAGTAGTTGAAAATTTTAGATTTGATAGTGAAAAATTTCATTTTTGTTATG
>CAZSSP010000033.1:19130-21048 GCA_964609695.1 uncultured Bacteriovoracaceae bacterium | reverse complement strand
TCTTGAATCTTTTTTAAAGCTCCACAATCTCTTTTTTTAAGATCATCAAAAAATTTACTTAACAAATTTTTGATTTCTGAAACATCTTTAGTGAGCAAAAGAGTTTTAGAGGGATCAACACCTTTGATATATTCCTCGATGGTACGTTCTTTGAGTGTTGAATCCAATTTTTTAATCATCACATGTTTGGCCAACATGAATTGCATGACTAATGGAATTCGTTCGCAGGTTAATCCTTTTTTTTGAGTTTCAAATCCAAAGGGAAATTGAGCAAAAGAAGGAATAGAAAGAATTAGGAAAAAAATAAAAGAGATCCGCTTAAACTGAAGATGTTTCATGATGCTCCTAGCTTAAGACTTCTTTCGGTTATTTGTCGCTAGGACTTTAAAAATGCATTGCGTTAGTCTAGTCTCTCTTCCATGATTCGACTTGCTTCATGGAATGTTAACGGAATTCGAGCTTGTTTTAAAAATGGCTTTTTAGATTGGTTTAATAAAGAATCTTTTGATTTTGTCGCTCTACAAGAAGTTCGAGCAGACAAAGAGCAAATTCCTCAAGAAGTTTTAAACGCAACAGCTTTTAATTCCTCCTGGTTTGCTGCAACTAGTAAAAAAGGTTACAGCGGAGTGGGTATTTTGACTAAGTTGCCTATTGAGAAAACTTTCTACGGAATGGATCATTCTATTTTTGATGTTGAAGGTCGCACAATAGCAGTTGTTACAAAACCACTTATTTTAGTGTCCTCTTATTTTCCAAATTCTCAGGATAAGGGCCGTAGAATTGATTACAAGATTGATTACTGTAAGAGACTTCATAAATGGGTCAATCAATTGAGAGAAGACTATAAGCGACCACTCGTGCTTTCGGGAGACTACAACATTGCGCATGAAGAAATTGATTTGGCTCGACCCGATGACAATCATGAGTCGGCAGGATTTCTTCCTCAAGAGCGCACATGGATGGATAGTTTTTTAAAATCAGGCTGGGTGGATAGTTTTCGTTATCTTCATCCTAAAAGCCAACGCTACAGTTGGTGGAGTGCTCGCACGCGTGCGCGGGAGCGAAATATTGGATGGAGAATCGATTATAATTGTCTCATTGAAAAGGATCGATCGCTCATAGCGGGTGCTGATATTCAAGAAAACGTGTTAGGTTCGGATCACTGTCCGGTAACTCTCGATCTAAAATTATAAATTCTCTAAAAGCCATTTTTCATAAGCGATATGGCTTTTAGAGACGTTTATTTTTAAAATACAAACACACTCGTAGGGATGTTTGCTGAGAATAAATTTTTCAAGTTTTTTGGCCAAAGTTTTTCTACTTTTTAAAATGAGAATACACTCTTTTGATGACTCAATATTTCCTTTCCAAAGATAAAAGGATTTCATATTTGGAATAATATTGGCACAGGCTGATAGTTTTTTTTTGAGGCTTTCCTTTGCTAAAAACTCTGCAACTTTTGAGCTCGGACAGGTCACGTAATAAAGTGCCATTTGAGATTTTTTCATAATTAAATTTTAGGTCTTCATTAACGGTTTTGCCTAGTTCTATATAGAATTAATTGTTATTTCTTTAAATCTGAAGCTTGCTTATTTTGATTCTTCAACGTGAAATGTAAGGATATGGCTCATGCTTCTCGAAAACAACTTGATGCTCGGTGGACCTTGTGGCTTCCCGTAGTGGGTCGATGCTATTTTGTGTTTTTGGCAGGTAAAGATATACGCGGAAAAAAGGGACAAGAAAACCCTGACGATCCTGAGCGACGTAAACAGTCTCGATTTTTGAGCGCCATTGTTTACGCTTCGTTTTTTAGTTTTGTAGTGTTGTCGTCTTTAATTGCACTTTTCTTTGTGGCGTATTTAGCGAAGAGCTATTTAGGAATTGATTTAGTGGCTCATAGTAGCCCATTGCCAAATTT
>CAZSSP010000033.1:16372-19030 GCA_964609695.1 uncultured Bacteriovoracaceae bacterium | reverse complement strand
AGTGCGGGAACTTCAGTGCGAATTCGATTTTCTAATTCTTGATTAAGATTTAATAAGCGCAGTCTTTGTTCTCGCGCCTCAGTTTCAGAATCAATAAGAGCTGTAATAGATAAGTTTAAAGTGTCTTCGTTTAAAAGGCTCGAAAGTTTAAAAGTGAGGTCTTCTATTTTTCGATTTTCACCAAATATTAAGTTAGAAAAGTTTCGATTGGGATTGGTGTTTGGATTCAGCGTTTTGAATTTTGATAGAAGTTTATTAGCTTTTTCTTTTTTAAGACTTTCTTTGATTTTCTCGCGACTCATAAAGGCGTAGTCGCTTAAGAAGTAAAGATCTTCAGTGATAGTGTATCCATGTGACTTTCTGAATGAAGAATCATTGAGAAAAGTAGAGTTCCAAGAGAATTGTTTTTGGCTTTCGATGAGATCTTCTTTCAGCATGGACTCGTTTTCGAGTTGATAAAGCTGTTCGGATTTGGGGTCGTCTAATTTGTAGAGCCCTTGGTATTTTTGAAGAAAGTGACCTAAGAAAGACTCATAGCTTTGTGCTTTAAGGTTGAGTTCTTCTAGAAGTTTTTGCGGAATTATAAGTTTTTTTTGATATCTGTCTTTGAAGTCAGATTGGAGATTTTTAAAGTCGTTTTTAAGGGTCGAAATTTGGGCTTGATCTATTCTGAGTTCAGAAGATGAATAAACAGGGTATGTGTTGGCCTTATGAATCGGGGCCCGTCCGCAGGAGCCTAATAAAAGGGTCCCGGAGAGGAGAAGAGGATAGGCGAGTCTTTTTAGATTCAGCATCATCTCTTTAGTTGGGTCAGCTTATACTTGTGAGGGCTTCAGACAATCTTGCACAGTCCCATACCCGCAACGCATGGCGTTGCTATCCTAAAAAAACATTTATTTTCAATTCATTAAGCATTCATGGTGGGGGGCTAAATTGGTCTCATGTTCAACAGAACACAAAAGGAGATCAATATTATGAAAACAACCAAAACATTAGCAGCAACAGTGGCCCTCTTTGCATTGCCCCTAATTTTCGCAGCCAACAGCAATGCCAACGCGCCTAAGACTCTTAAAAAAACGGCTTCATTTAAGCATCTTAAGGAAGAGTGCCAAAAGCAAAATCCCGACCTTAAGGGAAAGGAGCTCAGTAAATGCATTAAAGAAAAACGCGCTACTAACGGTTAAGTATAAATTCAACAATGTGTTTTAACCCTCCTCCCCAAATGGATAGACTGGGCCACTCAACCCGGTCTATCCATAATTATTAGATATGCAAATACTCGTGGTCGAAGACGACAAACGCGTCTCTCAATTTTTAGAGCAAGCATTAAAAGCTGAAAATTATCAGGTTAATTTATGTCGTAATTTGGAAGAGCTTGATACTTTTTGTTTGCAGCGAAATCAAGAAGCTCCTCGACTTGTTATTTTGGATCGAATGTTGGGAAATCAAGATGGTGCCAGTCGCATCTCTCAAATTAAAAAAACCTTTCCACAAATTAAAATTTTAGTTCTCTCTGCCATAGACCAGGCTTCTGAAAAAGCTCGCGTTCTCGACATGGGAGCCGATGATTATTTGGCTAAACCTTTTTCGCTCGAGGAATTGAGCGCGCGAATGCGACTTTTATTGAGAAGAAACGTCCCTTCTGAAGAATCTCGTGATCTTTATATTTTGTCGAATCTTCATTTGGATCTCAAAAGGCAGCAGACCACTGTCAATTCTAAGAAAATTGATCTGACGAAGAAGGAATTTCAAATTTTAAGCTTGTTATTGGAGAGTCCTGGAAGAATTTTTAATAGGTTTCAACTATTGGATCGTGTTTGGGATATGGACCATCTTGCTGAAACTAATGTGGTTGAAGTGACTATTAAAAATTTAAGACGTAAACTCGAAGAGGCCGGATCGTTAGCTGTTATTCAAAGTAAAAGACAATTGGGATATTGGATTGAAGAGTAAATTTGTCCTTTTTATTTTAGGAATATTAACTCTTGCCGTGCTCATAGTAGGAGCTCTTCAGTATTTTTTATACGAGAGAGAGCGAACTTGGCTGGTTGACCAAAACATAGAAAAAATTGCGAGCACATTAATTGCTTCGGGTTTTTCAATCAGATTTATTGATGAATTGGACTCTGCCGATGAACTTTTAAATTCGGCTCTTAAAAGCGACGCTTTCTATCATAGTATTAATATTTTTGCGCGAGATGGAGAGTTGCTTTATCAGAATGAAATAGCTCGTCATATGTTGGTGCCTTTTTTGCCACAAAGAGGCTGGAGTACCATTAAAAGTGATAATCACGATGTTCGAGTTTTGCAGCTTCAGGCTGACGATCTCATTATTCAAATTGGAATAGTCTTAGATTCCTATACTCATAGAATTAAGGTGGGATACAATAAAATCTTGATTTTTGCCTTGGTTTCATTTTTAATTCTTATAGTCCTCAGTTATTACGCCACTACCAAACTTTTAAGACCTCTAACGGGCTTAGCTCGTGAGCTAGATTTAGCCACAGAGCAAGTGTCAAAACGTGAGGGACAAGGTTTGTTAAAAGTTGAAACTGGACCTGTTTGGAAGAAAATTGTTGAGGAATCTAAGGGGCGGAAAGACGAATTTGGTTCATTACTTCGGAGTCTCACTCATTTTTTTGAAAGTCTTAAAAATTA
>CAZSSP010000033.1:1745-16272 GCA_964609695.1 uncultured Bacteriovoracaceae bacterium | reverse complement strand
TTGTCCCTGGAATGGTCACTCTAAAGGTTGAATTGACCGCCGAGAACCTTTTGTTTTCATATCCGAAGGGAATTTTTCCTTATTTTGAAACTGGAACAGGCAAACATGTTTGGTTTTCGACTCCTAGTAGAGGCATTGTAGACCTCAACGAAATGCATTTACCCACCACTTTAAGAGAATTGCTCCGAAGGGGGAACTACGAAATCACTTTCGACACGGCTTTTAGAGATGTGGTTCTAGGCTGCATGAATCAAGAGCGTCCTGGAGCCTGGATCAATCAAAGAGTGGTGCGAGAATACACTCGACTCCATGAAATGGGTGCTGCTCATAGTGTGGAAGTTCGTAATCTTCGAGGAGAGTTGGTAGGTGGAACTTACGGAGTTTTTGCTAATGGAATTTTTAGCGGGGAGAGTATGTTCTATAAAGAGAGCGGTGCCGGATTGGTCGCATTTGCAACTATGGCTGCTTATTTAAGGCAACGTGGATTTTCGTGGATGGACACCCAATTTGTTTCGGAAACTACGAAGCGTTTGGGAGCCAAGGAAATTCCAATTCAAGAATTTTTTAATAGGGCTGCAGAGGCGCGTGCCCGTGGTTTAAGCTTTAAAGATCCTGGAGACACCTCGGATGTTATGGTGGCTCGATTGCCGGCTATGGAAGAATTTATAAAATGGGTGCAAGACAACGAGCTCGTAAAAATCAGAGCTGCCGAATTGAGTGCTAAAAGCAAAATGACGGACGCTGAAAGGTTGGCCGATAAAGAAAGAAAGAGAATTGAAAGAGAGCGAGCGACGAAGGGAAAAGAACTTCTCATTCAAGAAAAGGCCGCTCAACATAGTTTCGAATTCACACTTTGGTATCGTTTGGAGCATTCTGAACTTCAAAAGATTCATTTTTCGTTTCCAGCTTCCTATGAAACTTTTCATGAATATTTTGGTGCTTGGCTTAGGGATCATGTCATGACTCGGGCCGAATTTGAAGCCCTGACAGATTTGAATCCTCGTGAAGAGGGTGTGGCCCACGGTTATGATCTTGGTATGATCGATTCACCTGAAAAGGCTGAATCTCTTTTGGCCCTTTTGAAAGAGGTTTTGTCTAAACGTTTCCGCGAAATTTTCTAATGCTTGTGATTGTGTCCATCACCGCTAAAATGTGACTGTCCCTTTTCGTCGATAAAAGTATCATTCGAATTTATAAATTTTCCAAAAGGAGTGTAGTCATTGCTTTTGGAGTTAAAGAAATTTCCTTGAAGGTAAGTAGGGTCGACTCTTAAGTCAGGAATTCCGCTCATTTGCGAAGCGGGGGTTCGGACTTTGAAAGTATTGGAGACGTTAGATTTATCCTTGAGCGTGATGCTAGCAATTGGGTAGCTAATGCGAGCTTGAGACAAGTTTGGAGCAATTTCTAATTGCAGACTTTTTTCTTGCGGGTCAAAGCTAAAAGCATTCCAACTACTAATGCCTCCTTTCTCTAGAGTTTTAGAGAGCTCTTTACTGAAGGTGTTGAGCTTGAAGGAATCATCAAGAGGGGTCATGGCTGAGCGAGCCTCTTTAGGAAATTTATCTAATAGATCTCTGCGACTCCCATACATGGATGCTCTATCAGCATTGTTTTTTAAAAGAAGATAGAGTTCCCAATTGGCTTCTTTCGATACATTGAGTTTTTGATAATGAATATCTTTTGAAGCTTTTCTAGATTTTATTGTTGATAACCAAGATTTTGAAAATTTTTCTACTTGTTGTGCGAGCTCATTGAAGGGCAGTCGATCAAATCGAATCAATTCAGGGGGGTAATAACTGCTTGGACTATATTTTTGAAAGAATGAAAGACATCTCAAATAATTTTCCCAATTCGATGAATTCGCCAAACTCGTAAAATTTTCACAATGAGCTCCATTCAGTGTCAAAATAACTAAAAACAGAGCCCTAACCTTCATTTTCTTCTTTTCGGCGAAAACAAAGTCTGTCTTAATGGGGGCCTATGGGAATTGGTAAGTCAAAGGTGGCTTGGACGGCGTGGAATCTTGAGCATGTTCCTGAACCCGTAAATCCACGAATGATTGTAGTGGGTCGAAGTAATGTTGGTAAAAGTACTTTGCTCAATTTATTGACACATCCGCAATCCCATTTTCGAAAGGGTTCAAGAGCGGGTCTTACGATAGGCTTGATTTGCGTTACGATTGAGGCAGGAAAAAATAGGCACTTAGATATCGTAGACACCCCAGGTTGGGGATATGCCGAGCGTCCCAATCAAGATAAGGAACGTTGGGTGTCTTTGTTGGAGTCTTTGCGCCCCAATAATGAGTTGCCTCGAATGTGGGTGCTATTAGTGGATCCTTTACGAGATCCTAAAGATGAAGAAATTTCATTTTTAAATTGGTTAGAAGGTGAGGCCTTTGCCTTGGTTTTTACTAAATCCGATAAGGTTGGAAAAAAGGAACGGGCTGCTCGCGAAAAGGTTTGGCGTCATTTTATTGAATCATGTGCCTATCAACCTCTGTGGATCAGTGCACATTCTCAAGAAGGTCTTAAAGAGTGGTTGGCTTTAGCTAGAGGCGCTATAATTTGATTATGATTAAGCGTCTTTTGGTTTTTTCATTCTTCGTTTTGGCTAGTCTGTCTCAAGCTTCAAAAATAAAAAATTCAGTTTTAGTCAGTGTTGCTGGCAAAGCCATTACGGAGAGGGGTCTTGTGATCGAGGCTATTTTAGCTGGAGCAAAATATTATAATCCCGAACAAGGAACTGGAATGAACTCCGAAGAGAGAGATCGATTGCTTCAAAAATTAGTCATTAGATCTATGGTAGAGGAAGAAAATCGTGTTTTAAGTCTCTATAAAGTTTCAAAAGTTGAAATTGATAATAAAGTTGCTGATTTTAAAAAAGTCATGGGTGTCGATCGTTACCAAAAATTCATTGATAGTTATGAGCTTACAGAAAGTGATTTGCGTGAAAGGCTTTCAGCTAATGTGATGCTTGAAAAGGTTTTGGCTAGCCAAGAAGATCTTGAGAGATGGTTAAAGCAGCTTCGAAGTCGCCATAAAGTGGTTTACATGAAAAGTCCGGGAAGCTGATCATCACTCATGTTAAATGAAATTGAGTTACTTTCTAGGAAGCTCTACGAAATAGATCAATTTCAAAACCCTTTTGCTCATTGGACGCTCGCAGCCTTTCAGTCGGAACTTGAAGCTGAAAATAGTAAAAAGCTCATTTTATATAATCAAGAAAAGATTGCTGCCTTTATTTTGTTTAGAACAATTTTAAACGAAGCTTGGATAATGAATTTTGCCGTTAAAGAAAAGCGCTTAGGTTGGGGAGCAAAAGCATTAAGGCTTTTAGAGGAAAAGCTTGGTGCGGAGTGTCCCGAAATAAACGAAATATGCTTAGAGGTTAATGAAGAAAATATTCCTGCGATTGAACTCTATCAAAAGTTCGGATTTATTAAGTTACAGTTGCGAAAGGGTTATTACAATCAAGGCCGTTCGTCGGCTTGGGTTATGAAAAAATGTCTTTAAAAGCTAAAAATTTTTCTCTTATGGAAGGCCAGCTTATAGGGCCTGCTCAAAAAACGAGCCTTCGAGACTACAGACTCAAAATTAAACTTCCTGAATATAGTCAATGGGTGCCCGGACAATTTGTTATGTTGCGATGGGGTACTCATATCATTGGAAGACCCTTTGCCATTGTGGATTGGAAGCGTCAGGGCAAAGCATCTGTACTTGAAGTTTGGATTCGACAGTTGGGTGGGGCTACTTGTGAATTAGCAAACTTGGCCTTTAGAGGAATGAAAGTTTCGGTGACACTTCCTTTGGGGGCGCCCATTGAAAGCGGTGTTTTGAAATCTAAAAGTCCCATTCTATTCATTTCGGGTGGAGTTGGAGCGGCTTCGATACTTTCTCTTTATCAATTTCGAAAAACTTTATTAAAAGGGAATAAAAATACTAAAGATTTTTGGATTCATGGAGAAAGAAGTTTATTGGATTGGGATAAGAACATACCTATTGATAAACTTTTGCTTGAAGAAAAATCGCGACCAAAAATTTCAAAAAAAATTAAATGGGCTCAGGGTCGAGTGACTCAATCATTGGCTGAGCTTTCTCAATCGTCTTTTGAAACTGTTGTAGTATGTGGGCCGACGCCCATGCTCGAGGCCGTGTCCTTAGAGATTCAAAAAACTTGGACATCAAAGAAGGTCAGAATATTATTAGGCCTTGAAGAAAAAATGGCTTGCGGAATTGGATTGTGTTTTTCGTGTAGCGTGCATTGTGATTCGGGAATGAAGCGCTGTTGTCTTGAGGGCCCTTGGTTTGAGTATAAAAATATTGTGAATCACTTTTCGTTTCGTAGTGGAGCTCTTAAATGAAGTGTGAATTTTTAGGCCGTCAATATGCCTCACCTTTATGGGCTGCTTCGGGAACTTTTGGTTGGGGAATTGAAGCCTGGCAAGGGGCCTTTTTTCCAAAAGCCTTATCATCAATAGTGACCAAGGGGGTGAGTCCCGAGGGTATGAACGGGGCCCCACATCCTAGAATTTCAGAGGTGAATTCTTCATCACTTTTACTCAATGCTATTGGACTGCAAAATCCAGGAGTAAATTATTTTATTAAAAATTATTTAACAGAATATAGAAAGCACTCCGTTGCTGTTTGGGTGAATGTATTTGCCGATAAAATTGAAAGTTTTGAAAAAGTCGTGAGTGAAATTGTGGCTCATATAAAGCCCGAAGATAAATTTTTAGCTGGTTTTGAGCTCAATGTTTCTTGTCCAAATGTGGATAAAGGTGGAAGTGAATTCGCCAACGACTTTAAGGTTATGGAAGCTTTGCTTCAAAGACTAAAAAAAATCTCTGGACCATTTCCTCTTATGGTTAAAATGTCGCCTATGACTTCTGCTCCAGTTGAATTCGCAAAAGTTTGCCTAGAATCTGGAGCTTCAGCTCTTTCAATCTCTAACACTTTGCTCGGTGCCCAGTTCGAACCTGAAAAAAATAAATGGTCCTTGGGGCGTCGTTATGGTGGAATTTCTGGGCCAGCTCTGAAACCTTTGTCATTGAGGCTTATCGATCAGGTGGCTTCAAAAGTTAAGATTCCGATTTCTGGAATTGGTGGAATACAGACCGCTCATGATGTTAGAGAGTATTTGAGTGCCGGAGCTACGACAGTTCAAATCGGCACTGCAAATTTTGCAAATCCTTGGATAGCCGATCAAATTTTAAGCGATTTAAAATAATGATATTAGCTTTTAGATTTATAATTTTGCTTTTTGTCTTGGGTCCAACTTTTTGTGCTTTTGCTGCAAGGGATAGTGTATTTGTAAACCTCGGAGCTAGTGATTCAAGGAATAATATTTATTTTGATCTTGGCGCGGGTGGACCTCCTGTTTTTTTAGGGGACATTCGTTGGCTTAATAGTGTGGCTCGACATCAATCTAATGTGAATGTTTATTCAAACGATTATACAACGGCAGTTTCTGAATATATTTATAATTCGGTTTTTATAAAACCGCTTGATGCTACTTCAAGGGTCGTTGGTGGAATTATGCTTTCTTCCCGATCTGAGGGCAATTCTCCTAATTTTCACTCAAATACAATTTTTCCTTCGGGCTTTTTAAGTTATTCGAGGCATTTGCCTGATAATCAAAAGTGGAGATATTCGATTGTTTTAGTTGTCCCCGATCGATCTTCGAGAAAATTTGCAATACCTGGTGTTGGCTTTGAGTATGAAGGGGGCCCTGGCGATTGGACTTTACAACTTCGATTTCCAGAATCGCAAATATTGTGGGTGACTGAGAATTCTGATGAATGGGGCTTCTCCGTTTCATACTTGACGAAGGATTACCTTTTAACAAATCGGAAGGCACTTAATGGTGAGGATCTCTATGTCGAATCCGAGCGCTTATTGTTTGCTTTAGTGACTAAGATTCAGTTAGGGCATGGATTAAAAATAAATTCTAAACTCGCTTATTCAGCTATAAATGTACTCAATCTACATAATAATAAATTCAAAAAACTATCCTTACTAACAAGAAACGAAGGTTTTTATTTTTCGGCTGGAATGTCCTGGGGTTTTTAAGCGGGACTATTTGGCGGACAATTATTTAAATTTTTCTAATATAACTCGTGCTCGATAATTAAAAATCTTACTAAGATCTGATTTTACAAATAGACTATGAGCCAATTGTCCCAGGGGCCCGAAAGGTAATTTATAATCAACGGTGTCTTCAACCAAGGTACCTCCACGAACATCTGTGAAAGTATGACGGTGAACCCAGAGAGAGTAGGGTCCCTTTATTTGTTTGTCGACAAAGTGTTCTGAGGGTTGCCAGTCTTCGATGAGAGTTCGCCATCTTAGCGGGATTTTTCTAATTTTAAGTTGATAATCGAGTAAGAGCCCCGATTTAATTTGAGGTTCAGATTTATGGGTGATTTTAAAGTTGAGCCAGGGTGGAGTGATGCTTTCAAGATTTTCGGCTTCTGCAAAAAAGTTAAAAACAGTATTTTTGTCTTTAGGAATCCAGGAGGCTTGTTTTAGTCTGTGGCTTCCTTTTCCTGCGGTGTTTATCAAAGAATCTAAGGCGCTTTGAATGTTTTTATATTCAAACTTAAATGAATTTTTTAGGGCGACATTGGGTGTAAGTTTTTGGCTGGCTAATAAAATATCAGACATTTCACCGAAAACAATTTTCAGCATCATTGAAGGCACTGGAAAAAATGCGGGCATGCCAAGCGATTTTGAAAGAGCTTTTGTGAATTCTTTGTTGGTGCAAGCTTCGGGTGAAACTCCATTGATGGGACCTTTAATGTTTGGGTTGGTGGCTGAAAAAACAATCATTTCTACGAGGTCGTCTATATGAATCCAGCTCATCCACGATTGTCCGTCGGATATGGGGCCCCCTAATCCTAATCTAAAAATGGGAAGCATTTGTGCGAGGGCGCCGCCATCTGGATCAAGAACGATTCCTGTTCTTAGAATTACAGTTCTAATATGGGAAGACTCCGCCTTAAGAGCTTCTTCTTCCCATTTTTTACAAACATCAGCTAAAAACCCAGTTCCAAGTTCTGATTCTTCATTGAGACTCTCAACCCCGCGATTGCCGTAGATACCAATAGCAGAAGAGGAGATTAAGACTTTGGGCTTGCTGCTTAATTTTGTAAGAGTACTAACGAGATTACGGGTGCCAATAACTCTTGATTTTAAGATTTTCTTTTTTCGTTCGGAAGTCCATCGTGATGAAGCTACGCTTTCACCGGCTAAATGAATTACTGTGTCAACATTTTCAAAGGCTTTGGCTGGGGCCGGCTCTCTTTCGGGATGCCATTCAAAATATTTTATAGGGAAGAAACAGGAGCCTCTAGCTTTTTCAATATCTCGAGTCAGGGCGTGGATTTCATAACCAAGTTGGAAGAGGCGTAGGGAAAGTTTTTTACCGATTAAACCAGTGGCTCCTGTAATGAGGACTCTTTTTGTGGGATTTGGGCTCATGGATCTTATTATACACGTCCTATAAAGTAGTTCAATGTTTATTGAACTACTTTATAAAAAATTAATAAATCAATTAAATGACGTTAAGCTTGATTATATGGGCCTTAAGACACTAAGCTAGCCATGTGGCCAAGAAAAAGTCTTCGCAGCTACCTCTTAAATTGCCCGAACTTCAGGAAGTCGTAGAGCGCATTGGGGACTTCATGCGCTATTGGGGTTTTAGCAAAATTGATGGAATGGTTTGGGCCCACATATATCTTTCGCCTGAGCCTTTGTCTTCAGCTCAATTAAAGGGTCGATTAGGTGTGTCCAAAGCCTTACTGAGTTTGTCGATTAACGAATTGTTAAAATATAACGTTATTTCCGCAGCGGGAATAGTTAAACATGGAACGACTTTGTATAAATCTGTAACTAATCTTCAAGAGACTGTAGAGAATGTTTTGCGCTCTCGCGAGCGTCAGATGCTGGCGGATATTTCGAGTGCTAGTCGTTTGCTTGAATCTAGGTGCCAAAAACCGCAATTTAATAATTTGGTTTCTCCTGAAAGGGCTAAAGCCCTAAGAGAGATGTGTGAATCGGCTGAAGTTATTTTAGAGGCCCTCATTCTCTCGGGTCCGGGGATTATGTCTTTAGCTCATTTTAATGAAGAGTAAATCCTGAGTATTGCTCTGAAATTATGGGCTGGAAAAATAGTTCAATAAAAGCTAAACTACTTATATGGACGACAACTTAAAGCTTCCAAAAAAAACCAGGCTGGGTAGAGGTTCAGAACTTTTATCTTTGGCCATAAGTTTGGGTAAGAAGGAGTTAAGTTCTCGTTTGGCCTCTTCTGTTTCCAGTCGAGACTCAAAGCTTCAACAAGTGCAAACTAGAATAGAGCAAGCTCAATCACTTTATAAGCATCTATCTCAACTCAAAGGTGCGGCGATGAAGTTTGGGCAAATGTTATCTATCGAAGCCCAAGATTATTTAGCCCCAGAAGTTTTAAAAATATTAAGCCAGCTTCAAGATAAAGCCCCACCAATACCGTTTGTTGAGATTATTAAAATTTTGAGAGAAGAGTTGGGAGCTGAAAAATTGACTCAAATAAATAAAATAGAAGAAAGCCCTTTGGCTGCCGCTAGTATGGGGCAAGTTCATAGAGCCATTTATAAAGGGGAGAAAGTCGTACTAAAAATTCAATATAAAGGAATTCGTGAGGCCATTGATAGTGACATGGCTTTACTTAAAAAGATTGTGACGGCTGCGGGTTGGTTAACTCAAAAACAACTTTCCTCAGATTTGTTTTTTGATGAGATTGCTCGAGTCTTGAAATGGGAAAGCGATTATGAAAGAGAATCACTTTGTTTGGAAAAGTATGCTTATAACTTTAAGGATGATTCCCGTTTTATAGTTCCCAAGCCCTTTAAAGAATTTTCAAGTACTAAAGTATTAATGATGGATGAGCACAGTGGGTTAAAGCTTGACGAGTGGTTGGCTCGAAATCCTGGGCAGGATGAGCGAGATTTTTATGGAAAATGTTTCTTGGACCTTTATGTTAAAGAATTTTTTGAATTTGGTTTAGTTCAAACAGATCCAAATTTTGCTAATTTTTTATTCAAGCCAGAGACTCAGCAGTTGGTCGTCTTAGATTTAGGAGCCACACGCGACTACAGTAGAGAATTCATAGCAGATTATCAAAAACTTTTAGTGGTCCTAGATCTTGGCAGTGATGAAGATATTCTAAATCACGCTATAGTGCGTATGAAACTTTTAGATGAGAGAGAGTCCGATGAATGTAAAAAATTATTCATTGAAATGTTAAAAGTTTCATTGTTTCCTTTTAGGGGCGAGCAGCCTTTCGTTTTTAGTGATCTCAATTATTCAAATCAAGTTAGGGAATCTGTCTTAAGAATGATTAAGGAGATACGTTATTCAGCGCCTCCTCATCAATTAATATTCCTCCATAGAAAATTGGGGGGAATTTATAATTTGCTCAAGAGAATTAATGCTCATGTTGATTTGGCAGACTATTGGACTCGAATTTTAAATTTTTCGAATCCAGTCATTAAAGGGTGAGCTTTTAAGACCGTATTGAATTCCTACGAGTTCATCGTAGAGTTTTTGTGTAACGGGACCAACTTGTTTGTCTGAGATTGGAAATTTTTCATTTTGCCAGCCGATTTCTGTGACAGAGGCTATGACGGCAGCGGTTCCACAAGCAAAAACTTCCTGAGTTTTTCCGTTTTTAGAGCCTTCAATGACTTCGTCGATGGTGATATCTCGCTCAATTGTTTTAATTCCTAAAGTTTTGGCTAATTTTAAAATACTATCCCGAGTGACGCCGGCAAGAATGGTGTCGGCGAGTTTTGGTGTGTGAAGTTCGCCATTGAAAACAGCGAAAATATTCATTCCACCTAGTTCTTCAAGATTTCTTCTATTGATGGCATCAAGAAATAAAACGTTTGTATAGCCAACGGCTTTGGCTTCTTTAATGGCACGCAGGCTAGCTGCATAGTTTCCGCCTGTTTTTGCAGCTCCGATACCCCCGCGAACGGCTCTGACGTATTTGTTGGTGGCTTGAACTGAAATTTTTGAAATTTCTAATGAGTTAGAGCCTTCAAAATATCCGCCGACTGGACCAGCCAAAACATAGAATAAATAATCATTACCGGGAGCAACACCTAAATGAGGTGTTGTTGAAATCATTGTGGGGCGTAAATAAAGTGAGCCAGGAGCTTCAGGAACAAAAGCTAAAGATTCTTTTACTAAGCGGATAAGTCCTTCATTGAAAATATCTTCAGGAAAAGGAGGCATGGCCATGATTTCAGCTGAGAAAGACATTCTTGAAACATTGGCTTCGGGGCGAAATAAAACAAAGCTTCCGTTTTTTTGTTTGTAGGCTTTGAGTCCTTCAAATATCTCTTGAGCATAGTGAAGAGATTTTGCGGCGGGATCGAGGCTTAAATTTTCAGAATTTCTAAGCTGAAGCTCGCTCCATTGAGAGTTTTTATATTCAGAAACAAGCATCTTAGGACAAAAGTAGCGCCCAAACCCTAATTTTTCGGCTGGAAGCATATCTTTGATGATGTTCATTCCTAGCGCTTCTTAAAACAAAATTATTTCAAATCATCAAGTTTTGAGACTAGAAAAGTGAATTTAGACTTAACTTAAACGCTGTCAAAACCCCAAAAGTAGAGGGGAGGCACTTTAATTTTACGCAGAGTTTCTTTTAAGGACTTCGGGATGTCTTCAAAGTCATCGACATCGATAGGGCCCATAAAAAGTTGCATAAAGTGTCCGAAGTCTTCAGTTTCAAATAAATTCTGTGATTTGTGTTTTATGCTGAGATTTTTAGGAGTGATTAAGAATTCAACGTCGCTCGGAATTTGTGATGCCCTTACAAGTTTTTCTACGAAGGAGGGACCATTTAGCAATTTAAAAAGAGCAAAAGCTCCTCTATTTGGTGTGCCTGCAATTTGCGTGATGCTTGGGGCGAAGGGAGATTGGCTTGGAAGTTGAATGAAAATGTCTTGGCCTTCACATTTTTCTGCGCATGATTTTAAAAGTGCAGGTGTCTCATGACTGAGTCCATTAATTTCGTGGATCACATCGTGAAGATCGCGCGCCTTGCCCATAAACACATAACTTCGATCTGTTTTAAAAGCAAAAGTGTCGGGAAGACTCATGAATTTTTGATATCGGATTTCATTTCGCTTGGGACCTATGCCCGCGTTTTTGTAAACTTCATGGATATCAGAATAATTTTTAAGAGCTTGAACTCTTTGCTGCATATTGATCAATAGCAATTTTGATTTGGGAACTTTCCATTGTAATTCGCTGCCTGCGACCATGTAACCACGACGCATGTAAAACTCATGAAGTGAGCTCCATAGAACGGCAACGGAGCAAGCCTTTTGTCGGGCATCGTTTTCACAGTATTCAATGAGTTTAGAGGCAAGACCTTTTCTTCTGTGATCTGGAGCGGTGACTATGAGCCCAATTCCAGCGCATGTGATAGCCGAATTGTTATATTGAAATTCAAAAGGTGCCCATGAGGCCGTTGCGATTATCTCTCCATTCTCTTCTAGAAAAAAGTTTCTGTGAGCATTGTCAGGTGAGAGTAGAATAGGAAATTCATCTTGGACTTCAACGCTTCGAGAGCATTTGTGTCCTGCGGTAAAATGTTTAGATACCAAAGTTTTAAGTTTTTCCGAAAACTGTGGTGATCCTAAAAGATTATGTATATTCACCTTCATTTATTTTATGCGGGTAAAATTAAAGAAGCTAATGTCAAAATTCTAGCGGAGCTATAGGCTGCATAAGCATCATGTGAATGTTCCAGAGGGGCATGGCTTCTTTGTGGTTATAATTGGCTAGGAGATTAGTTTCCTGAATGCTGGCAATTTTCTCAAAGACTTTCCATAACGTGTTGTGAATTTCGTTAATTTGAGAGGCCGTAAAGCGGTCCACAAGGTAATAGTTAAATTTGTCTTTGAGATATTCACGATCGTCGAGCTTTCGATCGAAGATTCTCCAAGAACGACAAACAATATCTTGATGGAGCTTGCTGTTGGCTAAGCGGCTCGGCGCTCGATAGACAATGTGAGGATCTTTTTGAATATAGCGATTTCCCTTTTTTTTGAGCAAACCCACATTAACCAAGTCGCTCAGCATTTGATCAATTCGCTCAGGGCTCAGATTTTCAATGACTATATCTTTTGGATGAATCTCTCTGCTGGCAGCCGCATAAAGAAGGATGTGGTTTTCGCTCTGATAGAGCACTCTTTGAATTTCGACACTCATTGGGACCTCTTGTTGCCCTCGGCGCGAAGCCCTTTGCAAAATGGTGCTGGGATCGATTCCCAATAGCTCACATAAAATTAAAAATTGTTGAAGATTGAGTATGCTCTTACCTGCAAGCAGAGTGCTCACTGCAGATTGTTTGAGGTGGAGTGCATTTCCGATATCCTTTTGGGTGATTTTTTCATTTTGTAGGGCCGATCTCAGCTCGGCTAAAACATGGCTAAATAGTTTATTTTGATTTTTTGGGGCCATTAGCTCTTTATAATATTGATTAAATCAATTTACTATTGATTTATGCTATTGTCGGAATTTTGGCGCATGACTATTGTGAGACCTGTTGGACGTTAGCGGGGATTGGGGACGATATGAGAATTAATAAAATCAAATTAGCTTCAAAGTGGATCAAAAAGTCTTTGGCTGTAATTGCGGTCGTTGTGCTTTTAGTAGGGGGCTTTGATTCAAATGCTTCGGGGAACTTCAAGAAATGCCATAACAATACTCTCGGCGCTGGTGGTGATGGTGGTCATCCAAAGCTGGGTGGTGATGGTGGCGGTCGTCCAAAGTAATTAGGCAATAACACACAATAGAGAGTTTTATTTTAGGAGTCATCTGGCTCGGGTAGCTTTTTGTTATGTGCTTAGGAGGAGTTAAAAAAATGAGTTTTATGAAAAATCTTTTATCCATAGGTGCCTTGGCGTGTAGCCTTTCGTTTATTCAGCTGAGTGCCCATGAACCGTCATCAGAACTTAAACAAGAGTTAGATAGGGCCATCTCGTTTATTGGTATGGCTCAAAATAATCTTCGTTTTAATGATGTGATGAGTGCTGATCGTAATTTGTTGCAAGCTAGTTTTATTGTGGCTCGTTATGAGTCAGATAGTGCTCTTGATCAGGCCCATCATGATGTCGATTTTGCTCTCAATATTATGAGATCTCGTCGTTTGCCTTATTACGACATGGTTAATCAAGTAAATTATCTCAGCTCTCGAGCCGTGTTTAATATTCAAAATTCAGTTTTATATCGAGCTTGTGGTGATCATGGGCGAGATGATCACGGGCACGATGGAGATTGGGATCACGGCCGTGATGATCATGATAGAGATGGCGATTGGGATCATGGTCGTGGCGATCACGGGCGTGTGGAATCATGCAAGTGGTATACGCAAGATGGTGGTTTCACTGTCCCAGCTTTTTCTGGCCGACGTGCAGTAAAAGGCTGTTCCAATAATACTGAATCCGGAAGAGTCTTTATTCAAGATTCAAGAGTCTATGCTGATCGCGGATTAAGCTGCTCAACTGAAAAAACAAATCGAGGCAAAGATCTTCTCATTAGCTGCAGAAATCCTAGCCGTTTAAATCTCCGTGTAGACCGAGTTCAACTTTACTGTTGTACACGGTAGTTTCTTAACCCAGGGAGCGCCTGCAAAATCAGGTTGCCAGGCGCTCCCGCCTTTATTTCATCAAAGACTCAATTAAAAGTTCAGGACATTCAATGTGGGGCATGTGCTCACAATCTTTTAATATAATTAATTGCGAATTTTTTATTAATTTTGAAAGCCGAATGGAGTTTTCGGCATGAGTGAGCGGGTCTTTATCTCCCGTAATAACTTTTACTGGAAAATTAAAACTCATATCTTCACTTCGATTAAAGTTTTTATAAGCCCAGAGTTGATTTCTCAAAGCAAAGCGCGGTGTGAGCTTATCCTTTTCATAAACTATTGAGGATTTTAGGACTTCAATATGTTTTTCCAAATGAGACTCGCTAAGACATAGCTCCCAGATGGACCTAGATAATTCTAATAAATCTTTTCCGGTAGGATTTTCTAGTTTATTTAAAATATTTTCTCCGGGTGAAGTGTAGGCCTTTCCTCCTGCTGTTGTGGAGAGGAGGGTGAGTGATTCGATATTATTGGATTTTGAGTTTAAAGCGTATTCAAGTGCGATGCATCCCCCAAGACTGTAGCCTAAGAGATGAAATTTTTTTATTTCAGAAGATTGAATAACGGAGTCTAAATCTTTGGCTAATTCTGATATTTGATAGCTTTCCTTTTCTTTAGGTTTAGGAGATAAGCCAGTTCCTAGATTGTCTAAGATTATTATTTGATAGTTTTTAGACACTTCATTTAAAAAAACTTTTGGCCAAGCTTCTAAGGATCCGCTGTAACCCATAACTAAAAGTAAATTAGGGGCCTTTTCTTTTAAACTTGGAATAATCTTAAAATGAATTTTCCTGTCGCTATACATTTAATGAATTAAAAACTTTTT
>CAZSSP010000033.1:0-1645 GCA_964609695.1 uncultured Bacteriovoracaceae bacterium | reverse complement strand
AAATTAATACGAATTGTTAAATATTGTTAAATTGCGGTTAAAGTTTTGTGAAGACCCTGACGAAGGATTTATTGGGTATCTTTGGAGTTTGAGTACTTTTGCAGGATGCAAGAGGCATTATCTCCAAACGGTAAAGAATAACCAAAGGAGCAGGAAGCTCCGGTGCAAGATCTGAGATTCTTACCCGTCTCTCAACTTGTACAACGTCAGGAGGACGATAAATGGGTTTACGTATTAATACAAACGTACCGGCCATCAACGGCCAACGTAACCTGCGCGGAACCAACCTAGACATGCAGAAAGCAATGCAACGTTTAAGTTCTGGTTACCGAATCAATAACGCAGGAGACGATGCAGCGGGACTCGCAATAAGTGAAAACTTAAAAGCGCAGATCCGTGGATTTCGCATGAATCAGCGAAACAGTGAAGACGGAGTGTCTCTCGTGCAAGTTGCTGAAGGCGGCTTGAACGAAACATCTTCAATCTTAGCTCGTATGCGCGAACTAGGAATCCAAGCAGCATCAGATACAATTGGTGATCGTGAGCGAGGATTCTTGGATGCTGAATACCAACAGTTGCTTCAAGAAATAGACCGAATCGCCAATGCCACTGAATTTAACCAAACTAAACTGCTTAACGGTTCTGGAAAAGTTTATGATATCCAAGTGGGTATCAGAAATATGGATGGAATCGACCGTATCGTATTTGACGGTACAAAAGCCGATTCAACAGTTCAAGCTTTGGGATTGTCTGGAAAAAGTCTTAAGCAAAAAGTTATGGCTCAACAATCTCTTGCCCATGTAGACGAAGCTATTAATAGAGTAGCGTCTACAAGAGCAGATTTTGGAGCTTTGCAAAACCGTCTACAGTCCACCATTAATAACCTAGGTGTGTCTGTTGAAAACCTCTCCGCAGCTAATTCGCGCGTCCGTGATGCCGATGTGGCTGTTGAGTCCGCTGAATTAGCGCGTAACAATATTATGTTGAACGCTGGTACAGCAGTGTTGCAGCAAGCGAACCAAACCACAGGTTTGGCTCTCAAGCTGATCAACCAATAAGAGGAGTTTTCGGCTACAACCTAGAGAGTAACTGAAGTTTAAAGGCTTCACGTGAACTCTCTTCCTGGGAGGTAGGGCTGGCTCTTTTTAAAAGGGGAGCTGGCCCGCTATTTTGAACGCGATTGCGCAGGAAATAGCAGAAACCTCAAGAGAATGAGTCCGAGAACAGCAGACACGCCCCAAAGGGTGAGTTCCATCCAGAGTGTGAAAGCGCCTGAGATGTGAGCTGCAGTGGCGCAGAGTAGTGCCATTGAAGTGAAAATACTGAGAGCAATTTTTGTAGAGGATTGCCTTTGTACTTTTAGAATGCGATCCATTGAACGCATCTCTACGTTTATTTGAAGTTGTCCGTCCTCAATTTGGCGGAGCACTTCTGAAAATTGGCGAGGCGCCCATTTTGAAAAGCGTCCTACGTCGCGCAGAATTCCAAGGGTTTCTTTGCCCAGTTTTTCTATTGAGAATAAATCTTTCAAAAAAGTTTTCGAAAAACTATTCGCTGAACTTAACAAGTCAAAATTAGGATCCAAACTACGACCGATTCCTTCGAGGGTCATAATACTTTTAAAAACTAATATTAAATCTTGAGG
>CAZSSP010000032.1:8519-21507 GCA_964609695.1 uncultured Bacteriovoracaceae bacterium | reverse complement strand
CAGATAAAAAATCAATCCAATCCCGACGATAAAAAGCGCTTCTGTATGTTTGAGGTGGTTTATTTTTCTTCGCCTCAATCTGAAGTCAATCAACACAGCGTTTATCGTCAACGTTTTCAGTTGGGTGTGGAATTGGCTCGTCAGATTCAAACTGAGATTGCTCCTTCGCGCACTGTTACTGAATCTTTTGATTATGTTGTTCCTGTGCCAGAGACATCACGTACAGCGGCCATTGCTGTGGCTGAGGTTTTAGGAGTGCCTTATCGAGAGTTTTTGGTGAAAAATCCTTACGTGCCACGAACATTTATTTTGGCCAGTCAGGGCGATCGACTCAAAGCTCTTTCAACAAAATTAAATTTGATAGGTCCAGAAATTAAAGATCGAAAAATTCTTTTAGTCGATGATTCCGTAGTTCGAGGAAACACTTCTCGTCTTATGTGTGAGCGATTGAGAGAGGCCGGAGCCAAAGAAGTCTCATTGGCTTCCACTTGTCCGCCCATTCGATTTGGTTGCTTTTATGGAATTGATTTTCCTGACCCTGAGGAGCTTGTGGCTCATCATCGTGAAATTCCCGACATTGCTCAAGCCATTGGTGTTAAAAATTTATTTTACTTAGACAGCGCTGGTTTGAAGCGAGCTCTGGGAACAGAAGAGCTTTGCATGGCATGTCTGGATGGAAAATATCCAACTTATAATCCTAGTTTTGAAGATTTCTTATCAAAAAGAAGAAGGGAAAGAGTCGATAAATGGAGCTCCTCGGCGAAGGTTCAGTAAAGACTTTATATTGGGATCCAAAGTATCCTGATTTGATTCGCCTAAGCTTCAGCGATCGTGTTTCTGTTTTTGATTATGGTGCTTTGCCAGAATCAATTCCTGAAAAGGGAAAAGCCCTCGAACGATCGGCCATTGCTTTTTTTGATATTCTCGAAGAGAAGGGTTTGGCAACAGCCTATGCTCGAGAAGCTACACAAAAAGAAAATAAGGGTCTCTACTTACGAGCCGCTCAGGGTGGAAAATTTTTAAAAGATCAGAAATCACCTCTGCAATTTATTCCTCTTGAAGTTATTTTCCGTTGGGGTGTTCCTGATGGCTCTAGTTTAATTCGAAGAGGTTACACTCGGGGCGAACAATTTGAAACACCTCTCATTGAGTTTACGACTAAACTTGAAAGTAGCGATCGATTGCTAGAAGCCGATGAAGCACAGTTTTTAGCGGGTGGTGATCAGCGATTTTTTGCTCTTCAACAATATGCCACTCAAGTGGCCATCGTCATACGCGATGCTTTAAAGCAAATGGGATTGCATTTGTGGGATGGCAAGATTGAATGTGCTTGGAACGAAGATACTGAAGAAATTGTATTAGTAGATTCGTTGGGGCCAGATGAGTTGCGAGTGACTCTTCCGGGTTTGGATAGAGTTCCACTTTCTAAAGAACTCCTTCGGCGATGGTTGTCGGAAACCTCATGGTCTTTTGCCATAAAAAAAGCCAAAGAGTCTTCGGAAGGCGATTGGAAAAAAAACTTAGCTCTTCCACCTCGATTAGGGGAATGGCGAGTCGATCGTTTTGCGGGACTTTATCAAGCTTTTGCTCAAAGTTTAGAAGCTCGTAAGTCTGAGCCAATTTGGAATTGGTTAAGAAATGAAAATATAAAACCCAAAGTGATGGTCCTGGGTGGTGGTGGGCGAGAAGCTGCGCTTCGATGGAGACTTTCTCTTGAGGGTTGTGAGTTCGTTCAAGATTCTAAAGAAGCGGATGCTGTGTTGGTTAGCATGGATTCTGATTTGGCCAATGCCAAAGTGAATGAATTAAGTCGTGATCGCGTGTGGACTTTTGGGCCAACACGAGAGGCCTCGCAAATTGAATGGTCTAAACTTTTTGGTCGAGAAATTGCACGTAAAGCTGGTCTGAAGATTCCCTTTGTGAGTGAAGATCTCGAGGCTTTTCCTCCTGAAGCTTTACCCGTACTTAAAAAAGACGGTTTGGCCGCTGGTAAAGGTGTTTTAGTTCCACAAAATCGTGATGAGCTTCTCGATGTGTATGAACAATGGAAAGAAGAGTCTTCGAAAATTTTATTTGAAGAACGATGTTCGGGACCAGAGGCTTCGGCCTTCTTTTCTGTTTCAAGTGGATATTATGGACTTAAAGTGCGTTTTCTTGGAACAGCTCAAGATTTTAAAAGACGCTTTGCAGGTGATGAAGGCCCGAACACTGGTGGTATGGGAGCTTACGCGCCCCATGAAATTTTTACTCCGGACGATGTGGAGCAAATGAGAATTTGGGCCACAGCAACGGCGCATGTGCTCGCGCAAAGAGGAATTTCTTATCACGGCATCGTTTATCTCGGTCTCATGAAAGATCCTGAAAAGGGTTGGGTGCTGTTGGAATATAATGCTCGCTTTGGTGATCCTGAGACTCAAGCCTTGGTGATGATGTGGCCTCGTGAAAAACAAATTTTAAGAACTTTATTGGGATTAAGTATTGATGATTCTGAATTTTCTTCAGATCAAGATGAAAGCATTGTTTGCTTGGCTTTAGTTCGACCTGAATATCCTTCTCCTGCGCCAAGAGACTTTCAATTAGCTCCATGGGATTTTAAATCTACTGAAAACGTAAATCTTTTTCGTTCTGAATCTCAGGGAGGAAGAGTGGCTTATTTAGTGGCCAAAGCTAAAAGCCGTATTGAGGCGGGCGACCATCTCTTTCAAGCCTTGGTTGAATCTCCTTGGAAAGATAGTCTTGATTGGCGAAGGGACATATTGCCATGAGTGCAAAAATATTTTTTCTTCCAACTTTGGCCCCTTCCTTTTGGCCGGATGCCAAAACTCCAGCAGTTCAAGCGCTCATTTTTTGGACTGAAAAAGCCATCGAAAAAGAATTAGAATTATTATTTCCCAATCAATTAAAATTAGAAACTGATTCTAAATACACCCATTACTTTGTTCGTAGTTTCAATAATGGCGTGGCAAATCCTTTGGGGCAAAGTTTATCGATGCTCTTTGATATTCCCGAAGAAGATATTGCCGTTGATCAAATCCTATTACTTGAAAATAATAAAATGGATGATGCGGTTTATGAGCGCATGCAAAGATTGTGGCGTGAACCCGCCATCGAAACTTTAAAAATTAAACCCGTTTCTCAATGGAGAAATGAGCGAAGTCAAAAACCTCGTCTTCAATTACGAAAAGACCCCTCTTTGGAACCCATGTTGCCTGGAGATGGCGATTTAGAATGGACTTCAGATGAGGAAACTGTGCTTCTTGATAAAGCCAAATCGATGGGAAGGCCTTGGACTCGTTCGGAACTCGAACTCATTGCTCAAACTTGGTCGGAGCATTGTAAACATAAATTATTTGCTGCAAAAATTGCCGCTCGCGACACACTTAATCCATTAACCAATAGTCTTTTTAAAACTCATTTACGCGCACCAGCTATGGAATTGGCTAAAAAAGATTCTCAAAGATTTTTATCTCTCTTCGATGACAATGCAGGCGTTATTTCGATTGAAAAACCTGATGGTCAGTCGACGGAGTGGGGCGTGGCTATGAAGATGGAAACTCATAACTCGCCTTCAGCAATTTCACCTTATGGTGGATCCTCTACAGGTGTGGTTGGAGTTCATCGCGATATATTAGGAACAGGATTAGGTGCCATGCCCGTAGCCAATTGGGATGTGCTTTGTTTCGAAGAGCCAGGTCATCGAAAATTACGTCCAAAGGGTGCGCTCGATCCTGAAGTGCTTCGCTTGGGTGTTGTGAAGGGTATTGAGGATGGTGGAAATCAGAGCGGAATACCTACAGTTCAAGGTTCCGTTGTGTTTCATCCCAATTATGCGGTGAAACCTTTAGTCTACGCAGGTTGTTTGGGAATACTTCCAAAGAAATTTGTCCAAAAGGATCCTGCCGCTGGCGATAGATTGTATTGTATGGGCGGTGCGGTCGGCCTAGATGGACTTCGCGGCGCTGTCATGAGTTCTCGAGATATTCGTAAGGAAGATTTTATTGGCTCCATGGTTCAAGTGGCCAATGCTTTTGTGCAAAGAAGAATGACCGATTTTTTGCTTGAGGCTCGAGATAAAAATCTTATTTCTTGTGTGACTGATAATGGCGCGGGTGGTTTGGCTTCGAGTGTGGGCGAAATGGCTCGTTCCACTAATGGCGCTCTTATCGATTTGACTCATTTGCGATTGAAGTATCAGGGCTTGCACGGGTGGGAACGTTTACTTTCAGAAAGCCAAGAACGTATGACAGTGGCCACGCATGATCCCGATCAATTCGAAGCACTGGCTGCGCGATGGGGTATTCCATTTGATGTCTTTGGTGAGCTCAATGACAGCGGGCGACTTGAAGTGATTTTTGAGGAAAAGAAAATTGTAGACATTGAATTAGATTTTCTTCATGAGGCCTGTCCTCAGCTTCAATTAGAAACTGAGTGGACTTTAGAAGAAGAAAGAAATCATTGGGATGTAGAATGGCCCGATCAAAATGCATCTGTAGAGATTTGGAAATCTTATCCTAAAATGTTGGCGTCTCCGCATTTATGCAGCCGAGAAGGGGTGGTTCGTAGGTTTGATCATGAAGTTCAAGGGCGAACACTTCGACAACCTTTTGCGGGTAGAACTCAACACTCTCCGCAAGATGGGTCCTTGCTCGAAATTTATGAAGCCGAAGCTTTTATCACGCTGTCTCACGGATTGGCGCCTTGGCGCAAAGATATTCATGAAAATGTTTTGTATTCATTCGATGAAGCTCTTCGTTCTACATTGTTAGCGGGGGGTCGATTGTCGAGTGCGGCTTTATTGGATAATTTTTGTTGGCCCGATCCTTTAAAACATCCTCGACATTTATGGCGTTTGGTTCGTTCTTGTGAAATGCTTTCTACACTTTGTCGTGATTGGGAAATGGCTTTTATCAGCGGCAAAGATTCCATGAAAAATAACAGTAAGGATTTTGATATTCCTCCCACTTTGGTGATTTCAATGGTGTCCTCGGCCTGTGCTCCTGAAAATATTCCTGCGGGATTTTTCTTGAGAGCCAATGATTTGGTTTATTCATTGCCTATGATTGGGGCATCCATGCTCGATTCGGCTTGGGAGCGAATCACCGATCAGCGTGCTTCGAGTCGTCGCGATAATTTGTTTAAAGGATTGAGTGCTCAAGAAATCGCTCGTGAAACAGAGAATTATTCGGGATTACTCAAGGAACGTTATTTGAAAGTTCAAAAGGCAGTTTCTGAGGGACTTTGGCGTTCTGCTAAAGATATTTCGGAGGGCGGTCTACTTCATGCCATTTTTGAGATGTCCTTAGGTCGTGAATTGGGCGTGCTCTTTGAAAATCCTCAACCTGATCCATATCAACTTTTATCAGAAGGCTTGGGTGGATTTGTTTTTGCAATTGATCCCCATGTGAAAACAGAAGTTGAAAAACTTTTCCCTGAAGCTCAAAGAGTTGGGGTGGTTCACAAAATTCCTGAATTAGTTTGGCGTCCAGGAGATGAGAGCTTTGACGTGCTGAAACTTAAAGATATTTATTTAAAAGCTTCTCAAGAGGGTTTCTGGGGATGAAACGTTTAGCTATTTTGGTCGGTGAAGCCATTGAGTGTGAAAAAGAAACCTTTCGTTTTTTTAAAGCTATAAACTTTGTTGAAAATATAGAATACGTTCCGGTGAAAGATTTGCTCGATCAGAAATTCACTTTTGAAAGTTATCAAAAGGGTGATGGCGTTTTTCTTCCTGGAGGATTTGCCTTTGCTGACCATTTTGGAGCTGGGAAACTTTTGGCTTATTGGTTGAAGAAAGCCAAAGTCTTTGAGCAAGTTGAAGAAAAAGGTCTTCATGTTTTTGGCGCGTGTAATGGCTTTCAAATGCTTTGTTGTTCGGGTGTTTTTGGAGATGGAGTGAGTTTGGAACCAAATATGCGAGATGGAAAACGCATTGGGTTTGTAGATCGATGGGTCACACTAACTACAGAGGGACCTTTGCCAGAATCCACATTTCGATTGCCAGTTCGTCATGGAGAGGGACGATTGGTGTTTGAAAAGCTGCCTTCGAATGTTCAGCCCTTTATTAAATATGCCGATCCTAATTTCGAAAATGGGAGTCGAGAAAAAATCGCTGGTCTCATGGCCAAACGCAAAGATTCTACTTATTGGGGGCTGATGCCTCATCCAGAGGTGGCCTTATATCCTTTGATGGATCCAGATATTGTGGGCGCAGAGTATTTTCCAAAATTTAGATCGGCCCTTCGAGAAAACACCGGTGATGGTGTGAAGCTTATGACTGCAATATTTAAATATTTAGAGAGTTAATCTTTTAAGGAGTAGTTAATGAAAGTATATGCGCTTTTGTCGGTTTACGAAAAGGAAGGCTTAAGTTCAATTGCACGAGTTGTAGAGCAAATGGGAATGAGCTTACTGGCAACCGGCGGCACTTATAAATTATTAAAAGATGAAGGCTTTAATGTGACGGAAGTGTCTGAGCTCACGGGTGAGCCTGAACGCTTCGGGGGTCGTGTCAAAACACTTCATCATAAAATTTTAGGTTCAATCTTAATGCGACCGGGTCAAGATGAAAGCGAATGGCCCTATGATTTTAGAATCGGAGCTGTGATTTGTAATTTCTATCCTTTCGCTGAAAAGGCGGATGCCTGTAAAAATCTTGATGAACTTATGGAATGGGTTGATATCGGCGGACCGACAATGGTTCGTGCGGCTGCAAAAAATCACAAACACGTTTGGGTGATGACTCGAGTGTCTCAGTATTCCAGATTTATTATGGGACAAGCCCTCAAAGAAGAAGAGCGCTTAAGAAGACGTTTGGCTTTAGAGGCTTTTGATGAAGTGGCTAAATTGGATCAGTTGATTGTTTCCAAACTTTATCAAAGAGTGGCCGTCGAAGCCGATGAAAAAGCTTTACGTTATGGCGAAAATCCTCATCAAAAGGCTTGGTTTCTCTCGCATCCTCGAGCTCAACTTTCTACTTATGGAGAAATGAGTTTTAATAATTTACGAGATGCAGAAGCGGCTTTTAGATTTGTGGTGCCATTTGATGGCCCAACGGTTGCAGTCGTAAAACACCAAACACTTTGTGGTGCGGCTTCCTCTTTTGATAAGGAACATGCTGAAGAAGTCTTTTTTGAAGCTTGGGAAGGCGATCCCGTTTCTCGTTATGGCGGAATTATTGCCATGAATTTTGTACCCACTCCGGCCATCGATGAAATTTTAAAAACTAAATTTTTGGAAGTTCTGATACTTCCTAAAAATTCTGAAACAGAAGATTATGCTCAAAAGTTACATTCAGCAAAAGATAAGCTGCGTATTCTTTTAGTTTCACCTTCTTTGTTTACAAGAAACTTAGGTCATGAAGAAGTTTTTGTAGGAGCCTTAGGGGAATTGCATCAGGATGCCGATCATTTAGTGAATTGGGATGAAGCTCCCTCTCTTGGAGCTTTGTTGAAAAATTTCGGTCAGTGGACAGCAGCTTGCTCAAAGTCTAACGCCATCACTCTTGTGGGACTTAAAGAAAATAAGTCAATTGCGTATTTGGCTGGTGCTGGCCAAGGCCAACCCAATCGAATTGATTCGCTGAAATTATTAGCCATACCTAGGGCTAGAGATTTTTGTAAACGACGTGAAGTGGAATTTTCTAAACTCAGCTGCTTCAGTGAAGCTTTCATACCGTTTCGCGACACTTTAGATATTTTGTCGGCCGAAGGTTTAAAGCGATTGTTTCAGCCGGGTGGTTCTAAGAAAGATGATGAACTTCGGGGCATCGCCACTGAGTTGGGTATAGATATGATTATGACTCGAGAAAGACATTTTTGGCATTAGTTCCAAAAAGTGCTGTGAAAAGGAGATACGCAAATGTCTTATAAAAAGGCTGGTGTTGATGAAGGACGAGCGGCTTCCTGGGTTGATAAAATTGCGGGTCTCACTAAAGCTTCATCTCCTAAGCAAATGCGTTCACGAATTGGTGATTACGCAGCAGTTTATGAATTAAGCCCTGATCACTGGGTGGCCACAGCCTGTGATGGAGTGGGCACAAAACTACTTTGGACTCTTGAGGGGTTGGGTTCGGCTGAGCAATTGGCTCAAGATCTCCTGGCTATGAATGCCAATGACGTGCTTTGTGTGGGAGCTCATCCAGTTTTATTTTTAGATTATTTAGCTTTGGGAAATCCCAAGCTTCTTGATGAAGGGCAGTTGCTTTCAAAATTTATTGCAGCCCTGAGCAAAGTTTGTAGTGATAATGATCAAATTCTTGCTGGCGGTGAAACGGCCCAAATGCCCGATCTCTACGAGGGATCTCATTTTGACTTAGCTGGATTTAGTGTGGGTTTTTCAAAAGCCTCAGAATATTTTGATATTGAAAAAGTTGAAATTGGTGACGAGATTTGGGGTTGGCCTTCATCGGGACCTCATGCCAATGGTTTTAGTTGGATTAGAAAGTCGTTTGATATCAAAAAGGATGCCGAATTTATTCGAGAGCATCTTATGAAGCCTACAGAGCTTTACATACGTCCTTTTCAAAAATTAAGAGCGGAGCTTAATTCGATGGGAGCAGCATCAACATTGCGTACGGCTTATCATATGACAGGCACGGGTGTGCTCAATTTACTTCGTAAACAGCCTGAGTCTTGGAATTTGGGTTTTGATTTAGATCAATGGCCTTCTGAGGATCCTCTATGGGTCAAAGAGCTTATTCGTCGAAACCCCGAGTCGCGCCCTGAAGAGTTTTTTAAAACTTTCAATATGGGATACGGATTTTGCATAGTCTTTGATAAAAAGTTTGCGAAAGATTCTGAAAGTCGTTTAAGATCACATGGACTTAAAAAATTAGGAAAAGTGATCCAGGAGCGCACCGTTAAAGTTCGAGGCCTGGCCATAGAGAAAGCCGATGACTGATTTACGATTAGCTTTTAGAAATTTTTTGGAAAGAGCTCAAGATGAGTCTTGGATTGTTTCCTATGATTGGCAAACTACGGATTCGTTCAAATCTATTCGAGAAAAATTTTCAAAATATTCTGGTGAAACTTTTTCTAAAACTCATAAGCGTGCTCCTGACGGAAAATGGTGGGGCGTTTCGGTAGAAGCCTATGAAGATACTTTTATTGGGATCGATTTAGAGTATTTGAGCGAAAGACCTATTTTGAAAAGCCCTGAATGGTTGGCGCAGCGTTTGAATATGGGGAGAGCTTCAACTTCTAAACAAGTGCTTGAAGAATGGTCATGTCGAGAGTCTGCTTTTAAATCGCTTGTTAATCTCAATAAAAATTTAGTTCTTTCTCAATTTAGAAAGAGTGGGGCCAGTGGATACAATGTACCCACTCCGGAAGGCGAAAAAATAATTCAAACTCGACTCATGTGGCGAGATAATTGGCTGCTAAGCCTCGCTTGGCGAAGTCGCTAATTAGTCTCCTGTGAAAAACTTCAAATTTCGTTGTTGGAAGTAAAAAATTCTTTTCCGCGGCCTCTTTTGGCCGTGCTCAAAGAATTTTTTGCTTCCGCCTAGAACTTTTTGTTTTTGACAGGAGACGAAAATTTGCAAGCTGTTTCTAAGCTTTTACTGAAAGCTTGCAAATTTTCACTTTAAGGTCGTTGTCTGTCAAAAAGCCTAAGGGCGGCGCGGCGGATAAAAAAAATTGGCCGTAGCTACGGCAAAATAGCCTGCGGAGGTCAATTTTTTTTATCCGGACGCGCTTGTCTTGACGCTTTGGGCTTTTTCACAGACAACTAATTAGTTATGATTGCGGTTACTGGAAGCACTGGCTTTATCGGAAGCGATGTCGTGGCTCGCCTTCTTAAGGAAGGTGTGGCTCCTGAACAAATTCTATTGTTGGGAAGAAAAAAACCTAAGGCACAAAGTAGTTTGCTTTGGCGCCGTCTCAAGCAGTATGGCTTAGAAAATTTTTTTGATCATTTAAAGTTTCATATTTGTGATTTTGAAAATCTTGAAAAATTAAAAAGCTCCTTAGACAGCCTTCAAGAAATACCTAAAGTTTTCATCCATATGGCAGCCGTTATTCATGCCACTGCGGCCGAAGCTGAAGTTCAAAGAACCCTCAATGTGGATGTCACTCTCGCTTTGGCGGAGTGGGGTGTGGGCAAGCTCGATCATTTTATTTTTTTAAGTTCGGCTGTGTCTTGGGGCTTAACTTTTAATCAAAAAATTCGTAGCGAAAAAGACTTCAACCAATGGTTATTCCTCAATAATGATTTTCCTTATTTTGCGACAAAGCGGGAAGCTCATGTGGCTCTATTGAAAATGGCGGATCGTTTAAGAATCTCACTTCTTTGCCCCAGTATTGTGCATGGAAGTTTAGAGAGCGAAAAGTCTTCGCGTCGCCATTTGCTCAAAATGCGCGAAGGATCCCTCAATTTAGCTCCTGGCGGTGGAAATAATGTTGTGGCCTTAGAAAGAGTGAGCCAGGGGGTAGTGAATGCGGCTTTAAGTGATCAAGGTCAGTCGCCCTTTGTTCAATTGTTGGTGGGTGAAAATCTACGTTATGGAGATTATTTTCAGAGATATGTGAATTTTGCTCGCGGCCCTAAGGCGCAAAAATTAAGGGTGCTTCCATCTTGGCTTGGATACTTATTAATTCCTCCCTTTTGGCTTTTGTGTCGATTGGGTCTTCGTCTAGGCTTTTTGGAAAGCTTGATTCAGTCATCTTTTTTTATCTATGTGAAATCTGAGGCGACTCTGCCTAATTCTCCCACGATCGACGAAGCCCTAAAATCCGCTCTGTTATAGCTTTTGTTAATGCTTTAAGATTTCACTCTTATTGCCATCTATTAGATAGAAATTATAGGCTTAAACGTTAGACCCTGTTTAAAAGTATTTGGGGTTCTTAGAAAAATAAAACCCCAGTGTAGAGGGGAGGGCAGGGAATTCTACACCGGGGTTTCAAACCAACGGTTTTTGGGGAAAAACCGCAGTCATTGCTTAGCTAAATTTCTAAGAGCCCCTATCAAATTGGTCAAGCACCGGCCCAATAAATGTGGATAAATAATTAAGAGTTGTATAAACCCCTAATATTTTGATAAAAATTGATGACTAAAAGCATAAAAGTATTTGCGTAACTTGCCTAAATTCTATCTTATAAGTATACAAGTAAAACCTTAAGCGGCAGTAGCTCAGTTGGTAGAGCGTCACGTTGCCAACGTGAAGGTCGCCAGTTCGAACCTGGTTTGCCGCTCCATTTTACGTGAAAGTACAATCGGCTTACAAAGCATCTCCATTGAACTATTTAATAAATCCCGTTTTATAAGCTCTTATTTCTTGAACTACTTTCCTTAGCGAAATTTAAAAATTGCGAGTTATGCTCAATATTGGTACAATTATACCAATATGAAGGCGCGCCGATTGTTTTGGCAAAAGTCTAAGATCCAAAACAGATATGTGGTTGAGCTTTCAATTGATGAAGTGGGCGATCCCGTAAGGTATCCCGCTGGTATAAAGTGCATAGATTTGCAAACAGGTAAAAAGGTGTTGATTGACAACCACCATCCTAAGGGCCACCACCTTCATTTGGATAATCGTGAAATGAATTACGATTTCGTTGACGTAAAAAAGCTTATGAAAGATTTCAAAAAAATCTTTTTGGGAGCATTTGGAGGTAAAATTATGAAAACACTCGTGGTTTCAATAAAGCATTCAGGTGAGGTATTAAAAGATTTCGAAAAAGCTCTTAAAAAAGCTCGATTAGGAAAACTAAAGAAGGATCACTTTGAGATTTCTTTTGATAACCGTAAAGACTTTGAAAAGTTTCTTAAGAATATTTCGATCCTATCCACCATCATCGCGCTTAAACCTAAGTCAGTTTATGAGTTGGCGAAAATAAGAGGGACGGATGTTTCTAATCTCAATAAAGTTATCCTATTTTTTGAGGAAGTAGGAGCCCTTAAGATCAAGACTTCCAAAGTTAATGGGCGCTCAGTGAAACAACCCATTGTTGAGTATCAGAAAATTGAGTTTGATTTAGCGGCTTAAGATTTACTTAAGCCCAAAGCACTGTTCACTATTAGTCAACAATAGCAAACACACAGCGCCTCAAAAGTTAGGGATTCTCTGCGAGATTTATTCAACTAGCTACTGAATGCTCTTACCTTAGGGAGTGTTGCTTTTTTCATTAATAGCTTTCAGATAATCGGTTATACTCAGGCCGTTGCCGTCATCTAATTGCTTAAGATAGTGAGTATGCCTAAGAGAGGGAAACTCGGCTTGATATTGAAGCCCCGGCACAATTAAGACTTTGCTTCGATCCATGTCTGGCGAATCAAAGTATTTCTGAGCGGCAAGCGGTACAACCTGACTGGTATCCTCTATGTAATGTTTGCCTCCATATTTCCAACCTGCCGGAATGTGCAAAAAGTCTAAAATTATACCTTTATATTCCACAACGACATGCACTTTATAGCCACGTTTATTAGTTATATAGAGAACGTTTGCTTGAGCTGGATCGAAATCAGGTAAATCTTTCAGGCGTTGAAGCAACAGAATGGCATTTGTGTAACAGTAATCTATTTTGCAACCACTTACAGTTAGTCTCCTGAGCATCTCAATGCAAGTGGACTGGCTGACACTATGCCTTGAAAATCCGATTATAGATATCATTAGAAGCAGAGCATGGATTCTCATAAGCTATTATTGCTTATTATAAATTATAGATTCGGATAAAGCATCAATGTGCATGGTACTTTGGCAGCGTTCGATATCTCTGCACGGATACTCGTAAAAAATTTTGCGTTCATATAACCAATGATTAAAATCCAAATGCTGCATCGATTAGTCTCAGTAATTTAACGTATGTGATGGCCTCGACCGCTATTGTATTTTTTTCCTACTTTGGTGCCCAGTGGGAGTTAACGTGTTGAAATTACATGTTAAGACCCAGACGCTCCAAATTTACTTTTTATTAATCGGAATTTTTAAATAACTTGTTCCGTTGGATTCCGGTTCTGGTAGCCTTCCTCCGTCGATATTCACTTGGATACT
>CAZSSP010000032.1:6924-8419 GCA_964609695.1 uncultured Bacteriovoracaceae bacterium | reverse complement strand
GAGCTTCCCATAGGGAAATCACAGCGTCCGGTGCCAGAGTCGGGCATAAAGAGGGCGTCTCCTGTAAATACAGCATCGCCTATTAAATATGAAACACAGGCTGGGGTGTGGCCAGGAGTTGAAAGCACTTTGATCTCTAGACTTCCCACATTGAGTGTTTCACCATCTTTGAGAAGTCGATCGAATTGATTTCCATTGGGAACAAATTTTTCAGGTAGATTATAGATTTTCTTAAACACACCTTGAACAAGTGTGATGTGCTCACCAATAGCGAGTTTAATTTGCGGAAAGCGCTTTTTTAGCTCCTGAGCTCCGGAGAGGTGGTCGGCATGAGCATGAGTTTCAAAGCAATAAAGGAGATTGAGTTTGGATACTTTTATAAGAGACTCTAATTGATCTAAAGATTCAGTAGAAATTTTTGATGAAGCGGCTTCGTAGTCGAGAACTGGATCTATCACTACAGCATCAAGAGTTTGAGTATCGAAGACAATATAAGTAACAGTAGCTGTAATTTCATCGTAAAGGGATTTTACTTCGTAGTGCTTCATCGATATTCATATTTTAAACTTTTGCGAACTGAATTGTCATGAAAGCAATCTTAAGATTAAAACCCGCAACGCAGATGGTCAATTGTTGAAGCTTGTTTTAATTTAGTTTGCTTAGAAAAAAACTAAAGATAGAAGCCCATGAGAGGGATCTTTCATGTCTAAATTTATTAAAACAGTTTTTGCGATCTTCGGATTTTTATTTGTTTTTACTCAAACTAAGCTTTCTGCGGCTGAATTAGAGCGACCTCGATTAAAAAGAATTTCAAGTGAAGTTATTGGTTACACTTCCACAGAGTTTGAAGACAAAATAAGACGCCGCCCCCAAGAGTGTAAAGAATTCATAGATTTTGTGGAAGCTAAAATTCATGGGCCAGTTTCTCCAGGTAGCAAAGTCGATATGTCGGGATTTAATTCCTATGGAATCATCATAGCTAAAAAAGATGGAACTGTTCTTTTTGAACGCTATTTTCAAAGGGCCAATCCCAGCACATTGTTTAAAATGTTTAGTGTTTCTAAAATGTTGAGTGTTTTGAGTTATGGTGCGGCCGAGCAGAGGGGATTACTCAGTCGAGAAACTTTACTGGCTCCTTATCTTAAAAATCATATTGAAAGAGCTGGCATAGAATATCCTTATTGGAATCAATTAAAAATAAAGCATCTTCTGACTATGTCCTCAGGAATTCCATGGTGCGAGTATTTCAATTGTGCTGCTCGTGATGCGGTCGCCATGAGCTTTTATCCGCATCGCCATGATTCCTTAAGTTATTTCTTTGCTAACAGCACTCGGGCCGCCTCTGAAATTCAACCCTTAGTGGCTCCTGGAGAGCGCTACACTTACAGTTTGGGTGGGGCCATTGTGATTCAAGCTGTATTAAAGGAAATTCTAAAAGAACGTTATGAAAATTATCCTTTTGATTTTATTTTAAATCCTCTTGGAGTGAAAAAAT
>CAZSSP010000032.1:0-6824 GCA_964609695.1 uncultured Bacteriovoracaceae bacterium | reverse complement strand
ACTGGAATGGGTCTTTGGCTAAATACCGACAGCGATCCCACTATTCCCTCTTTCATGCCTGACGTCCCCAATAATATGTTTTATTCTTCGGGTTATCAGGGTCGCAGGCTCATGATATTTCCAGAGCGGGGAGATGATGGGTTTATAGTGGCCCGAATTGGAACAGAAAATAATCATTCTTATTATTGGGAACCCTATTCTAAAAAAATGTATGATTGCCTAGGGAATCATTTTGATCTCACTCCTAGATCACGAGGAACTCAAGAAGGTATGATTAGAGCTTCGGAGCCACCAAAAATTTCCACTGGCGCTCAGAATAGAAGTTCTAAAATTGACCTCATCAATAGAAATATTCCAATACAGTTAATCGCAAATGAGTTTTGTAATTGTGCCTTTGTTTCAAAAATGCTTGTTTGGAAGGATAATGAAATTGATCAATCTGAGAGTGTGCGACGTTGTACTCAATTCACGCAACCAGATTTTACTAACATTCCTTTTCCATTAAGACCTTCTATAGACGCTGAGCATGTTAATTTTCAAATTACGCCCACTTCTAAGAAGGTGACAGCTTATTTAAAAACAAATCTTTTTACGAAATATACAGCTGTAGCCACCTTTAATTCCAATAATGGTACCTGTGAAATAACATCTATACCTAAAAAAACCATAATACCTTAAAGACCCCATTAAATATTTAGTGTTTTAGTTGTGGCAGACTCATGAATAACTCCTATAATGGGGTCGAGCCTTGGTCTGTGATTTATGGGTAGTTTAAAAATATTTTGGGGATTAGATGAAGAAGCGGCGTTCGTTAAAAATTAAACTTAAAAGTAAAAATCTTTCTAAAACTAAAATTAATAAGTCTCAAAAAAAACGTGTAAAACTCAATAAAAAATCGATTCAAGAAAGAAAACATCATCAATTTTTTCCTGTTGTGGGAATAGGGGCTTCGGCGGGAGGGCTAGAAGCCTTAAAAGAACTTTTTCAAGAGTTACCCATGGATACTGGAATGGCCTTTGTGGTTATTCAACATCTTGATCCCACTCATGAGAGTCTTGCTCCTGAAATTTTATCGCGTTCAACTAAAATGGCTGTTAGAGAGGCTTTAAATCGAATTAAAGTTGAGCCCAATCACATTTATCTAATTCCACCTAATTCTGAAATGGCAATTGTGAATGGCACTTTGGAGCTGTCTGCTCATCATTCAGGAGATCGAGGCCAGCAATTGGTCATTGATGTGTTTTTTCAGTCTTTAGCCAGAGATCAAAAATCCAAGGCCATCGGTATTATATTGTCTGGTACGGCTTCGGATGGAACTGAGGGGTTAAAAGCCGTAAAGACTGAAGGTGGAGTGACTCTTGTTCAAGACCCTTCAACTGCAAAATATCCTGGTATGCCCGACAGCGCCATTCGTGCAGGTCTTGCTGATTTTATACTATCACCGAAAGGTATTTCTCAGGAATTGGCTAGAATGTCAGAGCACCCTTATGTTTCTGCCATTTGTCAGGAAGATAAAGGAATTGAAGATTTAGATTTTAAATCGGATAAAATTCTTGATGAGAAAAGGTTATCGAATGAAGACGCTGAGGCGGTTAAGAAAATATTTGTTATATTAAGAAACAACAAAAAAGTTGATTTTACTCATTATAAGCAATCTACAATTTTGAGACGCATTCATCGGAGGATGATGGTCAGAAAATGCGATACTTTAAAAGTATATTTAAAGTATCTGCAAGAACATACTAACGAAATTCAAGCTCTTTACTCTGATGTTCTTATAAATGTGACTGAGTTTTTTCGAGAGCCTAATTCGTTTAAAATTATTAGCGATGAGGTTTTACCTCAAATTGTAAAAAATAGGGACCCAGATAGACCCATTCGTATTTGGGTGCCAGGATGCTCTACGGGTGAAGAGGCTTACTCTTTGGCCATAGTACTCCTGGAGTTTTTAAATGCAAGAAAGCTTTCTTTCCCTGTTCAAATTTTTGCAACCGACATAAGTGAAGAATCGATTAAAAGAGCTAGAGCTGGTCTTTATCCTTCAAGTATTGAAACTAGGGTCAGCAGGGGGCGTTTAAATAGTTTTTTTGAGAAAATGGAAGGCTCGTACAAGGTTTCAAAAGCCCTTCGTGATCTTTGTCTTTTTTCAAGACACGACATTACAACGGATCCTCCATTTTCAAAAATTGATATCATTTCTTGTCGTAATGTTTTGATTTACTTTTCAAGTGTTCTTCAGAAAAGAGTGATTCCAATTTTTCATTACGCCCTTAATCCCAGTGCCTTTTTAATGTTGGGAAAATCAGAAAGTTTAGGAACTCATACGAAGTTATTTTCTTTGATAGACAAAGCGAATCGAGTTTTTAAAAAAGTTAATATAACAACTCCTTTAATGTTGCAGACACCTATCTTGTACACACCTGAAATTTCTAAAAATGTGCTTTTAAAAAATAAAACACCAATAGGAACTGATTATCAAAAATTCATAGATAAAATAGCTCTTGAAAAGTTTTCTCCTCCTTCTGTTATTATCAACTCAGATTTCGAAATAATGCATTTTTTAGGTCGCTCGACTCCTTGCTTAGAAATTAACACAGGCAAAGCTACTCATCATTTGTTAAAAATGCTCAAACCTGAACTCGTCCATAATTTTAGGGTTGCTTTAAAAAATGTTGTTAAGTCTAACACCTCACAATATCTAAATAATCAATCCCTTTTAGTTGATGGAAATGTGAGAACTTTTAACATTGAAATCACTCCATTAAATCCATCTTTAAAGTCTGATCAACGCTCATACATGGTTTATTTTATTGAAAAGACTCAAAATGAAAGTCTCAAATCAAATAATTTAACTACAGCTAAATTAAAAGATTTAAAAAAGGGAGTGAGTCCTAGGAGCCATTTGAAACTTAAAGAACTCGAAGAAGAATTATTAATTTGTAGACAGTCACAAGTCTCTTTAACTGAAGAGTTTGAATTGGCTCAAGAAGAGTTGACTTCAGCTAATGAAGAACTGCAAAGCACTAATGAAGAACTTCAGAGTGCCAATGAAGAGTTGGAGACTTCAAAAGAAGAATTGCAGTCGACCAATGAAGAGCTCACAACCGTTAATGATGAGTTGCAGAGCCGCAATAATGATCTAATTATTCTTAGTAGTGATTTGAATAATTTTTTAAATAATGTCGAAATTCCTGTAGTTATTATTTCGAGTGATTTTAGAATTAGAAGATTTACACCCAACGCCGAGAAAGCATTTAATTTAATAACATCTGATGTGGGTCGGCCGTTAACGGATATTAATCCTAATTTTAATTGTGATCTTATTGATTTGTCGAATAAGGCCATGAAATCCTTGGGGCAACAAGAATCAGAAATTATAATGAATGATGGGAGTTGGGTCCGCGTTCAAGTGCGCCCCTATAGAACAATCGACAATAGAATCGATGGCGCAGTTATTTCGTTGATTGATATCACTCAGCTTAAAAAACACCTTAGTGATGCTCAGTTATCACTTAAGTATGCCAGTTCAGTGTCAAACTCATTGCGACTTCCTTTGGTAGTTCTTGATGAACGATTTAAGATGATGTCGTCTAATTTAAGTTTTAGTAAACTATTTGATTATAAAACCTTTAAGGAAAAAGAATTTAATATTTATGATGTCTTAGAAAATTCTGGATATAAAATTCCAAAACTTCGAGAATTGCTCACAGCGGTCCTCGAGAAAAATGAAGATTTAAATGATTTTCAAATAGAAGCAAAGCTTAATGGAACTGAAAAAAGACTTCTTCTTAATGCCAGTAAAATCAATTGGGAGTTATCAAATCCTGTAGCTTTGTTGTTGTCGCTTGAAGATGTTACTGAAAGAAAAAGGCTCGAGCGATCGGTGCAACTTTATCAAGAGCGTTCTAGAGTTTTAATTGATGGTGTAAGGGACTATGCAATCTTTATGCTGGACCTTCAGGGAAATATCACAAGTTGGAATGAAGGGGCACGACTTATAAAAGGTTATAGTGCTGAAGAAGTTTTGGGAACTCATTTTAGAATCTTTTTTACGCAAGAAGATGTTGTTAATAAAAAGCCTGAAGAAGCTTTAAAAATAGCTAGTGAAATCGGTCGATTTGAAGAAGAGGCTTTTAGGCTTCGTAAAGATGGGTCTCAATTTTGGGCTCATATAAATATAACGGCTATGCGAGAAAATTCAGGCGAGCTTATTGGTTTTGCTATTATTACAAAAGATTATACTGAACTTAAAAATCTATTTCAAAAAGAAAAAGACGCTCGCAAAACTGCGGAATTAGCAAAGGTTGAAGCGGAATTAGCCAACGCTACAAAAGATGCATTTTTGGCTACCCTTTCTCATGAGCTTCGTACTCCCTTGTTCTCAATTTTATTGTCATTACAATTAATTCAAAGAGAAACTTTTCAATCTAAAAATATCAATGAGGCCCTCAAAACAATTGGGGATTCATCAAAATTACTTGGGCAATTAATAGACGACTTGCTAGATGTTGCTAGAATTCAGTCTGGAAAGCTTTCAACAAGTTTTAAGAATATTAATATTAGAATTCCTATTGAAGGTGCCATAAAAGCTCTTCAGTTTTTGGCTCAAGAGAAATCAATAAAAATTCAAACAAATTTTAAAAACTCAAATGATCAAATTTGGGCTGATTCAGAACGACTTCAACAGGTCTTAATGAATTTATTATCTAATGCGATAAAGTTTTCGCCTAACAATAGCCATGTTGAAGTTATAGTTGAAGAATTGATTCATGAATCAAATAAAATGCTTTCAATAAAAGTAAAAGATTATGGAGAGGGAATCGAGTCTGAATATTTGCCGAAGCTTTTTAAGCGATATTATCAAATAGATAATAGTTCTACTCGTATGCATGGTGGTTTGGGTTTGGGTTTAGAAATAGTTCGCTATTTAGTGGGGCTTCACCATGGGTCTGTAAAGGCTGAAAGTGAGGGCTTGGGTAAGGGGGCAACTTTTACTGTTTATTTACCATATAATGACTTTTCACAGTCACCCTCAGAATGAGCTATCAAATTTAGAGATAAACTTTTATTTGATTGAATTCGTAGCTTATTAGCTAAATCATTATTACTTGCAAGTTTTTCTCCAAATGAAGGTATGATTACTTTGATTCTTTTTTGCCAACTTTCTGAATTAAATTTGTCTTTAAAGCTTCGTTGAATGACTTCTAACATTACTGAAACAGAAACTGAAGCGCCAGGCGAGGCCCCAAGCAGTGCCGAGAGAGTGCCGTCAGAACTTTCAATAACCTCAGTTCCAAAGCGCAAAACACCTTCTTCACCAGGATCTTCTTTTATGATTTGAACACGTTGACCTGCGTCAAGCAGTTCCCAATCTTCGCTTTTGGCGTCGGGCATAAATTCACGTAGAGCTTCCATGCGGTCTTCGTGTGTTAACGTTACTTGTTGAAATAAATATTTCATAAGTGGAATATTTTGAATGGCGGCTTTAAGCATGGCTGGCATGTTGTCAATTTGTATGGATCTAAATAAATCCCAATGAGAACCTTTTTTTAAGAATTTAGTGGTAAATCCAGCAAAGGGACCAAATAGTAATTCCCTTTTTCCATCAATAATTCTTGTATCAAGGTGAGGGACGGACATAGGAGGAGCTCCAGCTGCAGCTTTGCCATAAACTTTCGCAAAATGTTGATTGGCTAATTCGTGATTCTTTGAGACTAGAAATTGTCCTGCTATTGGAAAGCCTCCGTAACCCAAAGCTTCTTTTATCCCTGCTTTTTGAAGTAGAGGCAGAGCACCCCCGCCAGCGCCAATAAATACAAATTTTGATCGATATCTTTTAAGAGTCTTTGCTTTTAAATCTTTAACTTTTATTTCCCATAGTCCTTTATCGTTTTGTTTTAAGGATTTCACTTCGTGAGAAAGCAATAAGTTCAGCCCGCCTTCATTAGTTAAGTAATCGAATAAAAGTCTAGCGAGCTTTCCAAAATCAACATCAGTTCCAAGTTCACTTCGGGTAGCTGCAACTTTGTCAGAAGCAGCGCGACCTTTCATCATGAGCGGCATCCACTCTGCAAGAGTTTGAGTATCTTCGCTATATTCCATTCCAGCAAAAAGAGGAATTTTATGGAGAGCTTCGAATCGCTTTTTAAGAAAATCAATATCTTCTTCACCATGAACCCAACTTAAATGGGGAACCGAGTGTATGAAATCTTTTGGGTTTTTGAGGATTCCTTGTGTTACTAAATAAGCCCAAAACTGCTTTGAGACTTCAAATTTCTCCATGACTTTTAAAGCTTTTGAAACATCTATATTTCCATTTTCATCTAGTGGTGTGTAGTTAAGTTCGCAAAGTGCAGAGTGACCGGTACCGGCATTGTTGGGAGCATGAGAGCTCTCGGCTGAAATTTGATCTAGTTTTTCTAAAGCTACAATTTTCAAGTTTGGATCTAATTGTTCTAGTAGAGTTCCTAACGTAGCGCTCATGATGCCGGTGCCGATAAGTAAAACGTCAACGTCTTCAAGGTCTTGCGTATAAACTTTATAAGGAGTGCAGAAAAATAACAAACTTAGAATGCAAAAAGCTTTCTGAATTTTGCCTTTCAATAACATATCATCAGCCTCAAAGAATTAGTAAAGGAGTGATTTCATTTAGCGATTTATTGTCTTTTATTCAATAAAAATGAATCTTAAAAGTTATTTGCAAGGGTAAGGCTTTTTGTGAGTCGAGATTAGATTTAAGGGGCTTTGCTTAAAGTTTTTTCACTCTGTATAAAACTTCGACTTATGTTAAGGGCTAAGTTGCCGATATAAGACTGGCTTAACAG
>CAZSSP010000031.1:10232-21603 GCA_964609695.1 uncultured Bacteriovoracaceae bacterium | reverse complement strand
TTAGTGTACCCGTAATGATGGACGATGGAAAAATAAAAGTTTTCGAAGGCTATCGTGTTCATCACAATATGACTCTTGGACCAGCCAAAGGCGGTATTCGATATCACGAAGACGTGAATCTCTCCGAAGTGGCTGGCTTAGCAATGCTCATGACCTTTAAATGCTCACTCATGGCTCTTCCACTCGGTGGTGCCAAAGGTGGTATTTGCGTTAATCCTTCTCGCTTATCTCCTGGCGAACTTCAAAGACTCACTCGACGTTACACCAGTGAAATTTTGCCTTTCATTGGTCCTGAAAAAGATATTCCCGCTCCAGACGTTGGAACCAATGCTCAGGTTATGTCTTGGCTGCTCGATACTTATTCCCAAGAAGTGGGCCACGCCGTTCCAGGTGTTGTAACGGGTAAGCCCATTGAAATTGGTGGATCACTCGGTCGAGTAGAAGCTACGGGCCGCGGCGTTGTTTACACCATTATAGAAGCGGCAAAAATTCTTAATCTCAATCTCGACGAAAATATTCGTGTTGTTATTCAAGGTTATGGCAACGTAGGTGCTGCCGCTGCTCGAAAAATTACAAAAATTGGATGTAAAGTTGTTGGTATATCCGATGTCTCTTGCGGAATTTATAATAAAGACGGTCTCAACCTTAACGATATCAATAAATATTTAGAAACTAACAAAGTCCTTAAAGGATATCCTGAGGCTGAAATGGTTAGCAATTCTGATTTGCTAGAACTTCCTTGCGATATTTTAATTCCTGCAGCACTCGAAGGCCAAATCAATGAGCAAAACGCTCACAAAATTAAAGCTAAAATCGTGGCTGAAGGTGCCAATGGACCTACCACTATTGGCGGCGACGAAATTTTATACGAACGCGGAATTTTTGTAATTCCAGACATTCTTGCTAATGCAGGTGGAGTGGTCGTGTCTTATTTTGAATGGGTGCAAGGATTGCAACATTTATTCTGGACTGAAAAAGAAGTTAACAACAAACTTTGGGACATCATGAGCGGAGCTTTTGCTCGCGTTCAACAAATCAGCCAAGATAAAAAAGTTTCAATGCGAACAGCAGCCTTGATCGCTGGAATTGAGCGATTAGCGTTTGCAATGAATACTCGCGGATTTTTCCCTTAAGACGCATCAAAAAGATTTAAAAGAACGGTTGCGTGGGCCTGTAAGCCGGGTTCTGTCTTCAACGCCTTGGAAACCGAAGGTGCCTTATGCGCTGGAGAATATGATTTCTCTAAGCGATCTACCCGAGAGACCTATGAGCGAGCCGCCCAATCTCTCCTATTTGATCTTGCTTCCCGTAGAGTTTGCCTGTTTTCACTCCAGCGGCTCCTTCTAAGTCTCCTTCTCCCGACTTAGAGCTCAATGCCCTGGACATTCTCTCTGTTGCACTATTCCTCAAGTACGCTCCCCAAAGGGAGATCCCTGGGCAGCCACTACAGCTGCTACGGTGCTCTATGAAGCCCGGACTTTCCTCCCACAGAAACTAAGTTTCTATGAGCCATATTCCGGCCCACGCTGCCCATGGATATAGCTGAAAAGCGCCTTTAGCTCAACGAATATAGCCGGTCTTCTGTTGGTAGCCTTCTTCAAGCAAAATTTGCCATTCACCAGTGCTACCCTTAACCCAAACAATCTCTTTTAAACCTTCCGCACGATAGCGATTTGATTCATATTTTTGATTAAAAAGACTGATTCGATACTTAGGATGTTCAATCGTTAAAGCGTTGGCCAATTGAACTTGAATATTTGAATAAGCTTTATTGAGACTATTTTTATAAGTTTTCCAAGCGTCTCGGCCCATTCCTCTAGACTTAAAATCCTCATTATAAAAACTAATATATTTTTCAATATCCTTAGAGGCCCAGGCGTCGGCCCAGTTTTGTAATCTTTGTCCGATAGGACCACTCAATCCCTTTTCCAAATTCCATTGAGTTAATTCTTCTTTAGTATTGATAATAATCACAGGCGTTCCGTAATGAAGATAAGACCCCAATTCAGTCACGTCTTTATTTGATAAAGCAATACAGCCGCGAGTATCAAAGCGTTTCTCCATGCGACTTTCATTATCCACACCATGAATCCAAATACCCGATCCGGTTTTCTTTTTAAATTTATCAAAGTCGTTGGGATAACCCAATGAAAATGCCAAAGCACCGTGAAGTTTCAAAAGCTGCGATTGCGGAATTCTTCCAGTAACAAAGTAGATTCCTTCAGGAGTTTTTTTATCACCTTCGACTTCTTTATCTCCAGGAACAGCTCCCGTAATGGCCTTCCACTCTAAAACAATTTTTTGAGGCTCAGCATAAGACCTCAGCGATAATTGATTTTCTTGTTTAACCATCAGAAGAAAAAACTCAGCGGAATCGATCAGCTTTTGAGTTGTTTCTTCGACAGCATTTAATGTTGCAAAGTAAAAAACTAAAAGTGACGAAAGTAGAAATCGTTTCACAAAGTTATTCTAACTTGGAGCTAAGAAATTTTGAAGCGACTCCAAAAAAATGACTCAAAACCTGAGTCCCTGAGCTATATCCACACTCATGGCACGTCGAGCGGGGTTCCACGAAGCCCAAAGACACAAAAGAATACTCATAAAGACCAAAAAGGCCACCTGCAGATGACTCCAAGACACTGGTATAGCGGTGGAATAGTAAATATCTGGAAAACTCAGATACTGACTCAGAACATTGGAAAAATAATAAGCCCCAATAGCACCTAAAACCGATGACAATGTTCCTATAAAAAAACCTTCTAAAAGATATAGTCGAAAAATATCTTTTCTAGTTAAGCCCATAGATCTTAGGAGTGAAATTTCACGAACCTTTTCTGAGACCCGAACAGACAATGCCATGTTAACGGCTAAAGAAGCTAAGAGCACCATACAAAATAAAGCAAAACCCATGGCAAACTTTTCCAGTCTCAGCGAATACCACAAAGCACTATCGAGTTCCTGCCACACCTTTAGAGTTAAGCCATATTTTTCCTCTAATGATTTTCTGAGTTTTATGGAATTAAATGGATCTTTTAATTTAATTTCTAAACGAGACGAAAAACCCACAAGCCCTAGCCATTGTTCGAGATCTTTGGGTGAAACACGAACCAAAGCCCTATCAAGTTCATAGACACCCGTTGTAAAAATTTTTCGCACTCTTAACTTTAAAGGAGGCACTTCCAATTTCCACGCACTTCTAAAAATCACTTGATCAAAATTTAAAATCGACACTTGAGACGCCAAATCTGAGGCTAAATCAACGGCTCCTTCAGGAATACTGTCATCGCCTTGAATGATAACACCCGATCGCAAAGAATTATCATCAGTTTCGTTTCGTGGAACCTCCATAAGAGCTTCACTCTGCAAAGTCTTTTTAACAGAAATTATCTGAGAAGAAATATCCGTGGGGAGCTCACTCAAATTTAAAACTCTTGGAACGTCCTCCCAAAGCAAATGAGGTTTGGCTCTTAAGTTCTTATCTAAAATATCTTTCTGCAGTCCACCCATGATACTCATCACAGTCGCCCAAGAAAAAACAGCTAAAGCGACCGCAACAAAAGCAAAAATATTCATCCACTTTAACGCAGCCCGCGAACGACGAGAGAGCAAATCTTTCTTTAAAAAGGTTTTTAAAAGACGCGCGGAAAGCATGCTTTAAAATATAGCAGTTCACTTGAATTCCTTAAAGTTAGCTTGATTCTTTATTTGGAAGCAGGCTCGCGTTGTTGATTTTCCTTTTTATAACTCTCAACACCGCTCCTCAAAAAAAAGCTTCTTTGCATGGCTTCTAAGGTGATGACACTTGTTTTCAATGTTTGACTCAATTCGGGCATAACACCTGTAGCTTGATCACTTAGTTTTTTTAATGTTGGAAGAGTCTGCGCTAATTCACGTAGAACTTTTTTGGTATCCTCAGACGCTAAAACTTCAGTTCGCATAATATGCATATCTTTTTGAAGTTCTTCTATGGCCGATAGCGATCGGCTTATCTGACTATACATTTTAACAATATTAGGAGTATTAGCACCCTTACCCTCAATTAAGGTTTGAATTTGCTCAAACAATTTATTCAAAGTTGTTAAATAGGGCATTAAACGATTGCCCGTTAAAAAATCCGTAAGCTCTAGGGATTCTTCGGCATGAATTTTATCTTTTTCTTCCCACTGAGGATAAGTTTCAGTTCCAGGATAAATAACAATTTCTTTTTCTGCTAAAACAAAGGGCCTAGCCGCCATCACACGAGAATCGCGTCGAAAATGTTTTGCGTATTGAGTTTGTAATTTAATACTGACAATAACTTTCTTTTCTTCATCAATATCCACTTTTTCAACAGAGCCCACCTTTAGACCCATAAGAGTGACGGCTGCACCCGGAAAGATTCCATCCGCATTATCAAACACCAATTGATAATGACTTTTAGAGGCGAACCAACCTTGTCTCTGTCCTGTAAAAAAAATAAGCGCACAAAATAGGACTACGGATAGCACAGAAAATATTCGTACGCGTTTATAAATAGTCACTCATGACCTCTAGAGTCTTATCGGACAAAAACTTTGAAATTTAAGTTGAAATCTTAACGTAATATTAACGATTAAAACTCTTCTTGAAGATAATGAGTTCCAAGGGATTTTCGATTCCGAATAGCTGCATAAAGGCAAAGTGTCGCCACCAAAACCCCCTGCCTTAAATCGATAAGTTCTTTAGAAAGCTTTGCATTTTTGTAAAAACTTTCGACTTCATTTCTTAAATCAACCAGCAATCTTTCGGCACGTTTTAAATGTTTTTCGGAACGAATCAGCCCAACGTAATTCCAAAGAGTCTTACGAAGCATCGACCAATCTTGTTGAACTAAGGTGAGATCTACGCTCTCATTTGATTCTTGCCAATCTCGAATTTTTGGAATCTCTTCTTTGTCATTTTTCAAAAAATCTACAACACTTCTTCCTGATTGATCTCCAAAAACTAATGCCTCCAGCAAAGACATCGAAGCCAGACGATTGGCTCCATGCAAACCCGAACAAGCCACTTCACCACAAGCCCACAAACCTGAAAGATTGGTTTTGGCGTTGAGGTCCGTCCAAATTCCGCCCAATGTGTAATGAGTGGCAGGGAGAACTGGAACCAGAGGATTAACAGGATCTAATTGAAATTTCTTTAGAGCTTTTATAAATCCAGGAAACTTAACATCGAGGTTGGACACTTTTGAAACATCTAAAAAAAGATGACTTTGAGACGTACGAATCATCTCCGCATGCATAGCGCGAGACACCACATCTCTTGGAGCCAATGAGTCCACAAAAGTTTCACCTTTATGGTTTCTTATGACTGCACCCTCACCTCTTAGAGCTTCTGTCACCAAGCATCGAGGAGCTCCCTGGGCATATAGGGCCGTTGGGTGAAATTGAACATATTCCATATGGAGACTTCGCGCTCCAGCCCGATGGGCAGCCGCAATACCGGCTCCAATGCTTCCACTCGGGCCCGTAGCATACTGAAACAACGACGCAAATCCACCGCTTGCCAATATTGTAGCTCTTGCTTTAAAAGTTCTAACTCCAATATTGGGAGTCCAAGCATAAGCTCCGCAAACCCTAGACGAGGAATAGACGGCCTGATCATCCTCTGCGTGTCTATTGCTCAAAATTAAATCAATCAGTGTAGACTCATATTGAATAATATTAGGTCTGGAACTCAACTGCTTTTCGAGAAGCGATAATATATTAAAACCCGTTTCATCATTAACGTGAAGAATACGTCGCTCACTATGTGCCGCCTCTCGAGTTAAAGAATATTCATTGGCATCACGATTAAAGGGCACTTTTAATTTTTCAAGCAACCAGGACTCCACCAAAGCCGGCCCCTCACGAACAACTTTTTCAACAGTGGGACGATGATTAATATAACAACCCGCTTTTAGAACATCCTGAATAAGTTCAGTCGGATCATCAGGAGCCTTATAGACGATACCCCCTTGGGCCCAAGAAGTGGCAGCTTCTTTTTCGTGAATCAGTACCACTGAAAGTCCGGCTTCTTCACAAATCAAGGCCGCGATGGATCCCGCTAAACCTCGTCCTATGATGAGCACATCACTTTCAACATGAGTTGGACTCATTGGCGAAACTCCAAAGACAAATCAACACCCTTAACAGAATGAGTGAGTGCTCCTACGCTTATAAAATCCACACCCTCAATAACATAATCAGGAAGATTCAATAAATTAATTCCTCCTGAAACTTCAATCTTTATTCCCTCGGGTAGCATGGGCAACAACTCTTCAATTTGTCGGGCTTTAAAATTATCCAAAAGCAACTGTCCCACTCCAGTTGAAGCTACAGCTATGGCCTCAGCCGCCGTATCCACTTCAACAATTGCAGATAATCGCTCCTCAATAGACCAAGTCTCCTTAATCCACTGATCAATTCTTAAATTGTGCTTTTTTAAAATTTGCTGATGGTTGTCCTTGAGCATTATTCGAGAACTCAAATCTCGCCTATGTAAAAGCGCACCACCAGCCAAAACAGCTTCAATTTGAAGATCGCGAATTAAGGGCAAAGTTTTTCTTGTATGAAGAAGCTTGGGGGTAGTTTTTAAGTTTTTCTTTTTTGAAGTCAAATCAATTAAATCTACAAATTTTCTAGTTTGGGTGGCCACCCCACAAAGATGTTGAAGCATATTAAGAAAACTTCTTTCAATGCTGAGCAAATCTCCATGAGGTGCCAAGGCAGACAATAAAATTGTACCTGATTTAAAAACTTGGCCATCTTGATAAAATTCTACAGGAGAATCATGTAGAGAATTTTCTTTAAAAGGAACTTCTTCGGCTACAGCTTCTACCCAATCGCGCCCGGCAAATACACCCTCTTCTTTGGCTAACAAATCAAAACGAATCCATTCATTTTTATTTATACGTGAATCACGAAACAATATTTTCGAAGTCACATCGTTTTCAATTTCATCTTCTTTGAAAAGTCTTTTTGCAACTTCAGAAAGTTGTTTCTTATCCATAAAACACCTTAAGCCAAAGCCAGCATGCGCTCTAACGCTAGGCGAGCTGGATATTTAATATCTTCCGGCATCGGAACAATGGGCTCACTTTCGATTTGAGCTAAAGTTCTATGCAACTTTTCAAGATCCACCATATACATCGTAGGACAAAGAGAACGAGTGAGAAATTCTATTCTCAGATGAGGCAGTTCTTTTTTTAAACGTTCTATCAAATGTTGTTCAGTGGCAATAAAAACTTGTGTTTTAGGAGCCAGAGCTCTCACATAGTTAGAAATAAATTCCGTGCTTCCACTAGCATCCGCCAAATCAACAACTTCTTTTTCACATTCAGGATGCACAAGAACTTTTGCTAAAGGAAAATTCTTACGCACAAAGCGCACATCTCTAGCCGTGAACTTCATATGAACTGGGCAATGTCCATTCCACAAAAGAAGTTTAACACCTTCCAAAGTATCCACTCCTCCATCAGATTTAGAGGGATACCAAATTTTCATTTCATCTTCTTTGAGTCCCATTGTTTTTGCCGTATTGCGACCCAAATGTTGATCAGGAAAGAACAGAAGAATTTCTCCACGCTCCCATGCCCATTCCATAACTTTACGAGCATTACTTGAAGTGCAAACGGCTCCGCCATGCAATCCTGTAAAAGCCTTCAAGGGCGCATGAGAATTCATATAAGTCACTGGTATAATTTTTCTAAATCCTAAATCACTTCGTGTGTGTAAGATTTTCCAAGCCTCTTCGACCGATTCCATGGGTGCCATATCCGCCATCGGGCAACCAGCTTCGGGTTCTGGGTGATAAACTTGTTGATCGTCTCTACAAAGAATTGCCGCTGATTCGGCCATAAAACGAACGCCACAAAAAACTATTTTTTTGGCTTGGGTATTTTCAGAGGCAATTTTTGCCAATCCAAAAGAATCACCAATGTGATCGGCCACATCAACAATTCCTAGCCGCTGATAATGGTGCGCTAAAATGAGCACTTCAGTGCCAAGTTTTGCTTTTAAGTCTTTGATGTCTTGAATGATATCTCCCATAATTTCGAATTAGGTGAGTGCGATCTACGAGTAAACCTAATTTAGCTGTAACCCTAAGACTAACTAATAAAGCTTGACCCATATAACGCAATGCAGTATTTAGAGGCTCTCATGTCGGCATTGCGAGGTCTTAAAATAAGTTATCTCTCAGTTATTACTTTAGCTTTCTCATTAAGCATTTTCGATCTCCATGCCGAAAATAGCTCCGAAGAACTGCCAGCCTCTTGCGAAAGAGCCCTATGGCTTGAACAAAACGAGATCAGTCGCCATCAATTGAGCCAAATCGAAGACACTCTCAACAATATTGGTCTTTCATCAGATAGAAATCATCCTGAAATATATTCAAAGCTACAAGAACAACTTAAACGATTAGAATCTCGTCTTAAATCTGAAATCGAAAACATCGAACAAAGTAAAAGAATAAAAGATGCAGAGTATGAAAGAAACTTTAGCTTTACTGATAGAATTTTCGGCGGCTTTCTCAATAGACAAGCCAGAACATTTTACCAAAGTCAGCTTAAACCCATCCTCAAGCTGCTCAGTGAAACTCAACAGGATCTTTCAAAAACCCAAGATCTTATAAATTCAAATCAACAAAACTTAGACATTACAAAAATGTCACCGGCTTTAGCCGAGGGATTAAAACTAATCGAAAGTCTATACGTTGATGATACTGACTCGCAAACGGCACTTAAATTGACACTAAGTTTGATGGGAAAAACTGAAATCTCCGTAAGGACTTTTAGAGAGTCTGTCATTACACGTTCCGAAGATGAACGAATTAATGAATGGGACCTCAATAGCTCTATCCTTATTGCTCTTGAAAGTATGAACGCTGAAAACTCTTCTGATGAAACCTTTCAAAAGATTATAGATTTTGTAAATCAAAGTTATGAAATTTTATCTGAATTCAATCTTGAATCTCATGAAATTGTAAGAATCTCTCTTAGCTTTTGGAAAATGAAGCTCTTAAACGAATCTGACATGCAAGATTTTGTAGAATCGACTCAAAAAATCGCCGATGAGATGGAGTATGATTGGGAATCTATTTATCCTCTGGCTTTATGGCTCAAAACTCAAAATATTAACTTCAAAAAAGAAATTCATGGAAAAATTTACAATGAGTTTTATGAAGAGTTTCAATCGTATTTAGATGAGGATGAAATTGCTAACTTAATGATTTCTGCTTTGGCCTCAAATAATCCAAACTCAATAAACGTCAAAAAAGTTTTGGGAATTTTTGAAAGCATTTTTGATTCTTTGGAACCTAGCACAAGCTTATTAATTGTTAGAACTTTGATGTTCCTCGATTTTGATAGCAAAGCTAAAAAAACGCTTGTGGAATGGACTGAACACCTAAGAGACAATACCGATCTTAGTGAAATCGAAGCCGCTGCACTGGCCTCTAAGGCTTACGCAAAAGATCGAATAGATGAAGGGTCTCTCAGTGATAGTGTCACCCAAGAATTAGAGTCTCATTCGAGCTCCTCAAACTCGAGTATTTTTGATCTTACTCAAGGGGCCCTAACAGGAGATTTTATTAATTTAGACGGAAACCCATTTACAAAATTTTAATTCGAAGAGCTTCTAGCATTATCGACATAAGTTTTATGTGCACATATAGCCAGCAGAAATCTTAAATCAATTTTAGACGAATCGTAGACCTCTAATTGCCATTTATCGCCCACCAAATTAAAGGCCGGTCTATACAATTTTGCAATCACCTGAGTTTCGGAAGAATCGTATAAAAGAACTTCGGTGCTTAAAAGTTCCATTTTCTTTGAAACAGATAAAACTTTACCCGAAGCAGATCTAATCGTGTATTCGGTAGCGACCTTAAATAATGATTTTAAAATTTCTTCTTCGATGAGACCTATTTCATTTCCCTTAGCATCATAAACATGGGCCTTTGATCCCCATGAAAAAACTTCACTTTTTGTTGATCCATAAGGTCTTGCTTGATTGTCTGAGAAATTAAACGTGGCACCCCATGAGAGAATTTTCTCATCAATCTTTCCCAAAACATTTTCACCTTCAACAATATTAAAATCGGTGCCCCATGCTAAAACTTTTTCTTCAATGCTAAGACTGAAGCTTTTGGGAAGCGCTACAGATTCTACTATTTCCACACCGCGAGAACTGACTCCAATTTTTTTGGCTGGCTCGCAAGCTACGAGAGATAATATAAGTATTATAAATAAATTTTGGTAGGTGGATTTTGTCATGAAAATATTAATTAACAAGTTTCTAAAAACTCCACAAAATTTAAAGCGTTCTTTAAGTTGAATTAAGAACGCAATCGATTTTCTTGCATTAACTTAAAGTGACTTAATTAAAAGACCTTAAAATTTCTTAGTTAACTTATAACTGGCTTATGAATAACTTATGAATAGCTTATATCTAAACCATACTAACCCTAGCAAAGCTCCAAATTTAACTTAGTTAAAAGTTATTCTTTTAAAGAGCGCTTCATTACTCGATTTTGCGTGAGGATTTACCAGATAGCTAATGCCGGCAATCACATCCACATAGTTTTAAGAGCATATAAACACCTAGAATATAGAAAGTTTATGCAAATAATTGCATCGCTCATTGCTCGTATAGTCCTTGGTGCAAAAAGAAATTTAGCTATTTTAAAAAATTCAAAACAAAGATTCTGGGACGCGCGGCCCTGGAGTAGGCTTATTAATTGGGGACAGCACTTTAAAAATGCCGTCGACTATCTCCGACTTAATAAAATTGAAGTGAATTTTGATTTAAAAAGATTCTCAGCCAGAGAAATTTTACGTAAAATTAAGGTCGCCGAAAATGACAGCCAACTCATAGCCACTGGCTTTGTTTAAAATTTCGCAAAAAATAGAGATATAAACTCAGCGGCGTACTCATCAACACTGAGTGCGATAAACTTATTAAGACTCAAATATTAAACCTAAGTCCTATAACATATTCGAATCCCTTACGAATTTCCTTGAGATCTTTTGTAGTGATCCAGGAAGGATCTTTAAAAGCTTGACCCAAATCCCCCCGTGAGCGAAAACGAGATAATGCAAAGTCATCGAAACTATCAAAGCGAGTGCTTCCAAAATTGCGGTAATTTCTAAGAGTATCATCAATCACAGTCTGCTCTGAATAGCCTATATTAAGTTCATGGGTGAAATAAAACCAATAACCTTCAGCCAAAATTCTCTTTTTGCGATCTTGAATTGAATCTATATATTTTCTAATTTTTGTATAACGTTCTACGCGTTCCTCAAGATGCTTCATAAACAAGGACACAAATTCAGAATCACTTATTGAATTTATGTAATGAGCATTTACAAAATTTT
>CAZSSP010000031.1:7033-10132 GCA_964609695.1 uncultured Bacteriovoracaceae bacterium | reverse complement strand
GACACAAATTCAGAATCACTTATTGAATTTATGTAATGAGCATTTACAAAATTTTTTGTACTCGTCAATAATTTCGAAGAAAGAAGTGCATCGAGATACATCTGTCCATAAAGCTCATTTCCATGGCCATCGTCATGGCCAATAAAAGTTTTAAAATCGTAAGAATTGCCATCCACCTTCAATACAGCTTCAACTTTTGGAAATTCAATTGGAGTTACAGCAACCGCGCTCCAATCGTTGAGCTTTCTAAATCCCAAATGTCCAAGATCTTCTGTAATTAGAGGTGTGTTCACCCTAAAAAAATTTTGTCGAACTTTTTCATTCTTTTCGCCTCTTACACGAATCAATTCATCAGCACCAGCATAAGGTTGTAAAATAAGTCGCAAAACATTTTGAAAATCTAAATAAGTAACCTTGTCGGAAGTCTTTAGATTTAATTTTATTGCCTTAAGCGTTTCTAAATTAGAAGTCGCAAGAGCGGCCAGACGCTCTTGATTCTTTGCTAACATATCCCGCTCCGATTGTGTAAAAGATAGCCTCCCCGAAGGCTTCACTTCTGCCCTCAAATCATCTATTAAGTCTGAATAATAAGCTATTCCTCGATTGAGTGCCTCAATGGTATTCCTTTTTAATGACTCCGTTAAAACCACATCCTGGTAGTAAGGGGTATGTTCGGAATCTAATAAAGTCCGAATCCAGGCCTTCCTAAGTTCAGTTGCAAATTGAGCCACCTCCGGATCTAAAATCGATGAATGAATGTTTTTAAGTTTTTCAGCGTATTGAAGTTTTAAAGCAATATCCGTTAAGCCTAACGTACAAATTGTATGAGCGTTTAGATTAGGTATCCCTAAGGCAACTATAACTACTACTGACAAAAATTCATATGAAGAGAATCTCTTATTATTAAAAAACACTCCCACCCCTAAAAAAACTACTTTCGTTCGTCTTGAATGGCCTTGAGAAGTTTTGCATTGAGATCTTTACGAATTTTAAGAAAACTAAGAAAGCGTTGATTTCCAAGAAGAGACCTTAAATCTGAAGTTTGCTTCACATCTAACTCCGCTAAACGTTTTTGTGTGTTTTCAAAATCTTCGCTGGTTATTTTACTTTGCGCGTCTTCAGTGGATCCTAATGGTAAAGCTTCAACCTTTGCCATTATTTCATCACTCTTCTTTAAAAGCTCTTCTTTTGCGTGTTGATAGTCGTCTAGAATTTTAATCAATGATTTTTCTTCTTGTGCAGAAAGTTTTAATTCATCAGCAATTTGCCAATACAAAAGCTTATTGAGACGTTCTCGTAATTTTTTGGGATCTTGAGTTTCCAAAGAGGGACTCTTTAAAGAATCCTGATTTGTATTTTTCTGACAAGCATTAAAAAGAAAGGGCACACAAAGAAGTAATCCCTGAAGAAGTCGCAACATCATTATATTTATACCTTAGTCGTTATGAGACTTCCTCACATCCTGTGAAAATTTTTCAACAACATGCTCTAATTGCTTGTTGCTGAGCTCAAAAGCCACCACAAAAGGGTCGCTCGCCAGTAAATCAAGACTTTTAACTTCCATATTATCCATAGGAGTGGCTGCGCCCAAAGAAGCCAACCATCGCTTCACTTCACCTCTCTCACTATTATGAATAATTCCTTGTATAGCATTATGAGCAAAACCATTTTGATTCGAATTGACAGTGAAAAGTCTCCAGGTGCTCACAATAGTCGAGCCCAACAAAAGCACAGACAACGCCCAACCTAATTTTGTCCCACTAAAGACCGACCAAATTTTAAGATGATTGATAGTAAATCGAGGCTGAGTTTTACGTCTTATTTTTTTTAATAAAACTTCTTCATATCCCAAAGGGGGATAAGCGCGCCCTACTTGCTTTGGATTTTCTACAATAAGGTCTAACAATTCTGCATAAGCCGCTTGGTCTCCCGACCAATCCGCCTCATCTAATATTTTATTTGCCAACTCGCTCATAATCTCTCATCCTCATTCATAGCCTCTAAGGCCAATCGCATTTCTTCTAAACTTTTTCCACCCTCTGCCTTCTCAAGAATTTTCTTGAGATTCATTAAGGCGTGTCGGAAGTTTGCTTTCGCTGTATCAAAGGGACACTCCATAGCGTCGGCCACTTCCTGAAAACCCATATCTTCAAAGATCCTCAGCTCTATTGCGAGCTTTTGTCTTGGGGGAAGCTTATCAATCGCCACCCTCAAAACCATCAACGTCTCTTCTTTCTCCAGACGCTGATATCCACGATTCACATCAGGTAGAGTCACTTCATCCAACTCAGAGCCCCGATGACGCTCACCAGACCTTAGGGCATTCTTTGCCGTGTTAATGGCAATTCGAAGTAACCAGCTCTTAAAGCTCGAATCACCCCGGAAGTTCCCCAGGTATTTATGAGCCTTCACAAAGGTATCCTGAACCACGTCGTCGGCTCCTGCATGATCCTTCATGAAGCGGAAAGCGATTTGGTAAACGCCTTGGTAATGAAGCCGCACTAGCAGCTCAAAAGCGCCCGAATCACCTTCCTTAGCTCTTAGGACGAGGTTTTGTTCATCCACAATACTGACCTCGGCCAAGAACTCTCTCTGGGCTATAGACAAGTTTAAAGCTGAAAAAGGTTAATCGCAGAATCAAATATTTTGAAGAATTTGCTAAATATTTGAAATTCCTGCATTGAATCATCTTTTTAAGTTTACCATAGTCTCATTTTTTGATTAAATCCCAAACTAGGAGGGGGTAAAAATGAAAGCCTCGCGCCAAGTTCTTAAAGCTATTGATAAAATCCCCGAACACCTCGTTCAATTTACAACACGTCAAAATCCTGACCTCTACACTCCCATCGATCACTCCAGCTGGCGCTTCATCATGAAGCTCTCCGCAGACTTTTTTTCGAATCACGCTCACCCCATTTATCTAGATGGTCTTAAAGCCACTGGAATATCTGTTGAAAGAATTCCCCTAGTCGAAGAGATGGACAAAGCCCTTCGAAAATTTGGTTGGCGCGCAGTCAATGTTTCAGGCTTTATACCTCCCGCCGCATTTCTTGAATTTTTAGCTTTGGGAATTCTTCCCATTGCCTGTGAAATGCGAAA
>CAZSSP010000031.1:0-6933 GCA_964609695.1 uncultured Bacteriovoracaceae bacterium | reverse complement strand
GATTTAAACAAACCTCTGATTTACGGAGCTGGATTGCTTTCTTCTATGGGAGAATCTTACCATTGCTTTGATGACAATGTTAAAAAAGTCCCACTGAGTGATGATTGTGTATTTCAATCCTACGATATCACCAAACCACAACCTCAACTTTTCGTCTCTCCCAACATTGCCAGCATGAAAAAAGTTTTGTCTGATTTCTCAAAAAACATGGCCTTTAAAAAAGGAGGCACATACGCCCTAGGCAAAGCCAAACATGCTCAAAGCGTAACGACTACCGTATTTGAAAATGGATTACAAGTTACAGGAATTCTTAAAAACTTTTCTGCCGACGCCAAAGAACAACTTATATTCTTAAACTGGAGCGGTCCACTTCAGTTTTCGTTAAACGACAACGAAATCAAAGATTGGGAAACGACTAAACTCCCCAATGAAATACTAAGTCCCATGGGAACTCCTTCAGCTTTTACAATCAACGGTAAAAGCGGAAAAAATTGGGATAAATTAAAATGGAGTACTCTCAAAGGACAATCCATCGATCTCAGATATAAAAACGGTTTTAAGCTACAAGCTAAAATTGGAAATTCTTTTGCACACAAAGGAAAAACACTCTTTATTGAATTTCAAAACGCAGAAATATTTAATCCCTTCACTTCAAAATCTCAAAAATTTGAAAAGCAATTTCTTATTTTAGCAAAAAAAGTAAAATCTGTTTTTGGCGGGGCTGCGGATAGAGCAAAATACCTTAAAGCTTCCGGCGAAAAACATTATCAAAGCAATTCTCACATCGCCAACTATGACAAGTCAGCCATTGCCGACCTCTGCGAAGCCTATACACAACTCAGAGAATTTAGAAGCCAAGGCCGCGCCAACCCTGCAAGTCTCGACAAAATCGTAAAACTTCTTGATGAAAAATACCCTAAGGAATGGCTCCTCCGATGGGAACTTCTCGAAATGGACCAAAACTTTAAATTGGCTTGCTCTTGGCGACAAAAACTTTTATCGCAACTCGAAAAAATATCCCGTGAGGATGCTCAAGCTGCTGAAGCCATTACAAGAGGACTGAAATATCTTCGCAAACATGAATCTCACTTGAAGGCCCAAGCCGCTCATGTTTAGCTATTAAGTGATGTCCACCCCTCCAGCCTCAGACAAAGCCAACACTCCCGTGTCTTACGATCTCGTCGTTCGTTTTTTAATTTCTTATGGAACAAAATATTTAGCTTGTGGAGGCCCCATTCCTCGACTCGAACGCTTCATGGAGCGAGGAGCTCAAAAATACGGTTACTCTACCCAAGTCTACGCCACCCCAACCGTTCTCCTCATGAGTTGCGCCGAACACAATCCTTTATCTCCAAGCACTTTCATCACTCGAGTTGAAGAGCAAAAATTAAATTTTGCAGAACTCAAGCGTTTAGACAAAATGCTAAGACGTTTTTCTAAAGGAAAAGCCAATCTCGAAAGGGCTCAATTACTTCTAGATAAAAACTACTACGCTAGAAATTCCTATCCTATTGCACTTCAATATTTTGCTTCGTTTTCTATCGGGTTTTTCGCTTCTTTTGCCTATTCCGGTAGAATTGTCAGCGCTTTAATCAGCGGACTTCTTTGCTTTGCCACTCATAGCATGGCTCAAAAACTTCGAGAGCGTTTTGGAATTAAAGGTTTTTACTTTGAATTTCTAGCTTCGCTTGGAGTGATATTAAGCTCTGCACTCATCTCTCCGCTGGTTGGCGAAGCCTCAATTGGAATGGCCTTTGGATCCTTTATTTATTTAGTCCCCGGATTAAAAATTACAACTTCCATTAGCGAAATTGTCAGTGAAAGTATTATTTCTGGAATACTCCGATTGTTCAAAGCACTTCTCACTTTAGTGGCCATGGGTTTGGCCTACGTCATGAGTTTCGACATTGCTCATCTACTGAACTGGAGCGAAGCTGTCCCCGCTCTTCAACAAATGAACTCACCCTTTCATTTTTTTCTACAAGAGACATGTCATCTAGCCACGCTTTTAGGTTTTACAATTTATTTCCAAGTCCCTCGAAAATTCTTACCTCACACTTTGCTCACAGGTTTTTTAGGAAGTTTAATTTTTCACATTTTTTTACAACATAATGTCATAATTTTACCCGCATTCTTAAGCGCCTTTGGTATGGGATTGCTGAGCTTAAGCTTTGGCCATTTTTATAAAATTCCAAGTCAAATATTCTCTACACCCAGCATCCTGATCTTAGTGCCAGGCATGTTAGCCTTTTCAACATTTGAATCCGTATTGAGCCCCGACCCCAGCCAAAGGGGATCCCTTGTATTTCAAACTTTATTAACTGCCACCGCCATTGTCTTCGGTTTAATCACGGCTCGCATACCTTTCTTAAGGATACGAAAAACAGCTATTGAACCTCGAGCTATTTTCGATGACTTTAACGTTTAAAAATATTCAATAATCGCGATTTCAGCTTTTAGTTTACAAAAAGTGGGATGTTTTGCTAAGAAAACACCTATGGGAAAACTCCTTGCTTTAATGACCATGACCACCACTGTCCTCAATACAGGTCTAGCCGGAACTCAGCACATCGTTTTTAGTATCCCTCAAATGTTTTGTTCTGGATGTGTAAAACGAGTCACAAACGTTTTAGAAAATGAAAAAGGGGTTAGCAAAGTTATCGTAGCGCTTGAAAACAAAGAAGCTCAATTCGACTGCAATATTGCTAAAGGTTGCACTGCTGAAAAATTAGCTAAAAAAATAAATCATTCTCTTGGCTATAAAGTCGTTATTCGCGACTAAAAACTTAGATTCAACCCAAGAATTCCGCGCTTAGCTTTGTAATCATAAGATACTATCGGACTCATAGCATAAATAACTTTATTAATTTCCATTTTAGATTTTTGCTCAGCATCTCCACTGTCACTCTCATCACCAGAACTTTTTTCCTCAGGCACATTGAGAGGATTATCGTTTGGAACAGCGGGAGTAGCATTGGCCTTAGCCTTTTCATCAGGAGCTAAATAAATCATATAAGTGCCCATTAAAATTCCCACATAAAGTCCAAGACTGGCCCCCATCGCTACATTATTCATGTGTTTGCTAGGACTCTCATAAAAAGCCAAGGAACCAATTCCGGTAATGGCTCCGGCCATAGTGCCATAAGCAGATGTCATAATATAAAGCCGAAAATTTTTACTTAAGGCCCAAGACGATCGAGGCACTGCCATTGATAACAGTAAAAACAAAGTAAAAAGACTCTTCTTGAGCATAACAATTATTACGTTAACAGGGATTTTCAAAAAATTCGACATTAGCATTTAAAGGATTAACCCAAAGAAGAATTATAGCGATATCGCCACAATGCCAAAGTCTCTTAAAGGCAAAAGAGGCCAGTCTAAGTCTCTTAAGCTGCTCCTCTGAAACAATTGAATGATGATCCCCCAAGGCACGAGCGTGAGTTTTGACTTCTACAATATAAAAACGCGAAGTGTCAGAGCGAAAGACTAGAAAATCTATTTCAGCCAATTTTTGATAACGCCATTGTCGCCGAAGAATTTGAAAACCCCTCCTAACCAACGCCCTTTCAGCCACATTCATCCCCCAATCACCACGCTCAACTTTGAAATTCGGTGTTTTCATAAACTTGACCCCAGCAATTCTCATACCATATCAAGCCAAATTGACGTTCTCTAAATTAGGCTTCAAACTAAAGTTAGATGAATCGCTTTTATATTTTTGGAATTCTAATCTTCATAATCTCAAAAACAAATTTAGCCACACCCACTCTTCAAGACTCCATCCATCAAAGATTAGAAAAGCTCACAGAATTCACCCAAAATGTAGCCAGAGCTAAAAGTGAAAGCAATAAATTGGAATCTCTAGAAAAGCTCATCGCTCAAGAATTCCCATTTTACTCCATTGAAGACATTAAATTTTACGCCAATAAAATCAATATTTATGGTCTTTCAAAATTTGAACTTCAAGCTAACGAAGTCATACTTTTTGATGATGAAAGAAAAAAATTAAAATCTTCAAACAAAATCGATTTTTCTCAGATCATGGATTCTATTTTAATCGTCGACGGACAAATCTACGATATCGATTTTTCCAAAGGTTTAAAATGGAATTACGAAAATAAGCTTTTGCCCATATTGAAAAAAGACTCTCAAGCTCAATACAACAGCTTCGAAAAATTTCTCAATATAGTGCCCAACGCAGAAGCTCAAGCATGCACCCAAGAACAAATTGGGCCCAGGACCAACATGGCCATTGCGGGAGCCAGTCTTGTTGGATACTGCATAGACCCTCGAGGTATGCTCATAAAACTAGGAATAGCGAGCTGCAAAGGAATTGCCGAATATTGCAGAAGCAAAAGCTTTAAAAATGCAGGAAAAACTTTTTGTAATAATCTTCCAATAGTGGATGAAATAAAAACTCTTCACAACAAGGGCCAATAAAAATCCTAAGAGAGTTTGAAATTTATAAACATGAAAAACTTTTTCGATGCCAAGGAGTCATTCCGTGTTCTCTAAGTGCCTTTTTATGCGAAGGACTAGGATAACCCACGTTCGATTCCCAACCATAGACAGGAAATTCTTTAGCTAAGTCACCCATAAGGTTATCTCGAAAATTTTTAGCTAAAATCGATGCGGCCGCCACTGGGAAATACTTTAAATCACCCTTAGATTCAGCATGCGTTTGAATGTTAGGACTTAAGTTTTTCAAAAGCGGAGGAAGCACGGGACCATCTATGTAGATTAAAATGGACTCGTCTTGGGGAATATTGGCAATTAATTCAAGCGCCGCCAATCCCAAGGCCTCCATTCGCGCCCAATAAATATTTATTTCATCAATTCTCTCTGGAGAGATTTCTTTAATCACATGCCTAAATGAGCTTTTTGAAAAGAGCCATTCCGAAGCCTGCAACTTTTGCTTATCACTGAGTTTTTTTGAATCTGTAATTCTACAAGGAGGCGCTTCCCCGGAGACTACCCAATCCGAAGACAAATCGTAGAGAGCTGCTGCCGCCACCAAAGGGCCAGCCAAACAACCTGCCCCAACCTCGTCAACGCCAACGGCCCAACGACACGCGGGAAATCTTTTGATTAAAGAATCTCTAGGATTGAGAGAATGCAAGAATTTTTACTTTTTAACGTGAGAAGCTTCAACACCTTGAGCTTGCATCAACTTAAGATTTTTATCTTGAATACGAGCAGACTTACCTTCAAGACCTCTCAAGTAATAAAGCTTAGAACGGCGAACAAAGCCTTCTTTTTTACGATCAATCCCTACAAGAGTAGGAGACTGAAGAGTGAAAGTTCTTTCAACGCCAACACCAAATGAATTTTTTCTTACGGTGAAGACAGCGCTCATGCCACTTCCGCGACGAGCAATCACGATTCCTTCAAAAGCCTGGATACGTTCTTTGTCGCCCTCTTTAATTTTAGAACGAACAACAACTTCATCACCAGGATTGAAGCTTGGAAGATCACTACGAAGTTTTTGACAATTTAGCGCCTTTATCGACATAACCCGGCTCTTTTACACGCGTTTTTTACCCCAGGTCAAGCCCTTTGAAGAGCTAGCTACGAATTAGCATAAGACTGAGGTCTCAAGCCAAGCCCTTTAACGCCCCTAGATGGGCTTTGGGGGGCTCTAAAAGGCTCCTAAGGGCTTATAAGGCTCCTTTATGGATTCTTTTTAGGCTCGGCCTGAACGATATTGGACATTATTTTTAAATGAGCTTTTCTGTGTAGGGTATTAGCCAGAATGCTCGAAGCTGACTTCGGGGTTAAATTCACCTCAGCAAGATAGGCGTAGGGTATGGCCGGATCGGCAACTTTTAACTGAAAATCTTTTTCACCATTTTTATAAATACTAAAACTACAAAGAATTTTACCCTCTTCATCTTTCAAATGAACAATATTAAGAGGAGCTTGGCCCGCTTCACTCACATCAAAGCCTTCGGGAAAATTTTTATAAATACTCATAGATTTTCCAGGCTCCACAACATTGAGCTGAGGAAGGTAGATATCTTCGCCCTTGGGGCCTTTTTCATCTTGCTTAACGGATATCAAGAATAGATCTCGAGCGCTGAGGGGCTCATCACCACAATAAGCGTAATGAGATTTTTCTGAGTAGAGCTTACGAAGTTTGAAAAGCTCAACTCCCTCATTCATTTCGTTGGGATCAAACATTTGAGCACCAATTATCGTAGGAGCAACAATACTCCGAGGATGCTCATCGGCGTGCAAGTGGCTAGAAAAATTTGAAATAGTCATTATAAAAAATGAAAACTGAAACACCTTAAACATAATTCCCCCATCAAAAAGGCAATCAAACGTTCAAGATAAAAAATACTCGAAGCTATTACTTTTAATAAATAGCTGTTCTAGTAGACAATCTTAAAGTGGACTTTAAAAAATTCCTCATCAACTCTTGGCAGCTAGGGCTACGCGAAACTTCTGAATTTCCACCCGATCCCGATGCAGGACTTCGGCTTGCCGAGCTCACGGCTGTTGAATTGGCCACTTTTTCAGGTGAAAGATCCGCAAGTGCATCATGAGCACGCTCATAGGCATCTACATCTTTATCTAATTGTGACTGATGTTTATTCAAAACGACTTCCGCCTTGCGTCTTTCAATTTCTTTTTCGCGCAGCTGAGCTTCTAAACTTTTAGTTGTAGGATTATGTTTTTCGAAGATCGCCAACTTATCCTGAGCTAAATTACGAGCCATTTCTTCGCGCTTCAAACTGCGCTCATCTTCTTGGTGAAGCTTGTAACGAGCCAAGGGACCTCTGCTTAATATATCTGTTTCATTTTTATTAAGTTCTATTAACAATGCCTGATTTTTAGCCAAAGTGTCGACCAAGCTTTTTCTTTGTCTTTCAAAGTTTTTAGATTCGTCAGCAGAAAGACTAATTCCGCTTCTAGATTGCTCGAGTTCAG